>JADEXA010000017.1 GCA_015207365.1 Vacuolonema iberomarrocanum LEGE 07170 | reverse complement strand
GTGCGCGCTCATAAAGTGGTTCGGCCACTACATAATTCCCCTGCGCTTGATACAACAGCGCCAGATTATTCAGAGCCATGGCAACATTAGGATGATTCTCGCCCAGTGCCATTTCGGAAATGGCCAGCGATCGCTGTAAGAGTGGTTCGGCTGCTCCATAATTCCCCTGCACATGATATAGTGCCGCTAAATTATTCAGAGCCATGGCAACATCAGGATGATTCTCACTCAGCGCTGTTTCATAGATAGCCAGCGATCGCTGTAAGAGTGGTTCGGCTGCTCCATAATTCCCCCGCGCTTGGTACAACAGCGCCAGATTATTCAGGCTTGTGGCAACAGCCGGGTGATTCTCACCTAATGCCAATTCATGGATGGCCAGCGATCGCTCATACAGCGGTTCAGCTTCCCCATAATTTCCTTGCACACGATACAGCGCCGCCAGATTGTTCAAGCTCGTGGCAATATCGGGATGATTCTCACCTAAAATTGCTTCACGAATTTCTAAGGCTTGTTGTGCTAAAGGAATTGCTTCGTTATAGCGTCCCCGTTGATACAGTTGCATCACCTGTTGATTCAACTGTTCAGCTTCTTGTAGGGCAGTATTTTGCTCTGGGGTAAGGGTTTGGGGCAGAGCGGGTCGGGGGGTTCCCAGCACCAGAGACACAGGAACTGTTAGAGCCAGAAATGGCAGCACTAATAGGGCTAGCGATGTGGAACTCCACCTCCGAGACCGTCGAGGTGGAGTTCCGTTTGTTTGGTAAAGCGATGATAGGAGAGCTTTGGGAGAGAAATGGGGGCGCATGGGCAGTCCTCATGGCATACAGCAGTGGTCGCTACCATATAGTCGCTGGAGTAAAACAGGTATGCAAGCGGGTTGGGGAATCCTAACCGTTGCTTTATAGGGACTCTAGCGATCGCCAATTTCCTGAGAAGATGAACCCTGCCCAGTAGTAGGGATGCGCGTAGGTTTCAGAATTGAGCAGTTCCTGCTGCACCTCGCGCAAGGCTTCGCTCCGTCCGGCTCCATCCATCAACCGTTCATAGTAGCCCTGCATCAGCGCACTGGTGCCAAAATCATCGACTTTCCAAAGGCTCATCAGTTGACTCTCGGCTCCCGCTAAGACGAACGCTCGCCGCAGGCCATAAATTCCGTCTCCATTTACGACATTGCCGAGGCCCGTTTCGCAAGCAGATAGCACCACCAGTTGCGTGCCGCGTAGGTTCATCTGTGCCACTTCTTGCGCCGTTAACACGCCATCTTCGCTGCCCACTGGCAATTGCTCGCGCTGGTTAGCTCCAGCAAACACCAGCCCCGATCGCAACAACGGATCTTCGACATTGCGGGGAATGGGAATGCACTCGGTCGGCGCATTGGCGTTGAGTTGCACAAAGGCATCGCGGGGGCGGCTCTGGGCACTCGGCACTGCCAGACAATCTTGATCTTGCAAAAAGAACCCGTGGGTGGCGATGTGCAAAATGCTGGGGCGATCGACTTGCTTCAGAGCTTCCTCGGTAGCGCTGCTTCCTTCTAGTAGCAAGGGATCGGGCAGGAGGGGGGCGATCGCATCCACTTCCTCTTGGGTTCCGGGAAGCGGAGCGAACGTTCCCAGGCTACTGAAATCGCTGGAGCGGGGATGGGTGGAAGGGGGAGTGGGTAGAGGGGTGGATGGAGAGGCTTCGTCGGGCGAGCTCAGCTGAATGATGGTTGTAGTGCCTTCGTCATCGCTAGGAGTCGCCCGAACGATGGCTGAAGCCCGAGAAGATCGGTTGATTCGCACCCATTCTGGTTGATTAGGACGACGTTGAGTTTGGCTATCCTCTGGGGAAGCGGAAGTCGGGGCGATCTCCGTTGCATCATAATCGGGATTGGCAATTAAAACTGGCCGTTGTCCTGGCTCGCTCTCCTGTTGCATCCGCAAGAGGTCGCGCCCGGAGGTGAGGTAGGTGAAGGTATAGCGCTCGGCCAGATAGGTGTTGGTCTCATCCACCAGCGCGGCAAAAGGAATCAGGTTGAGGGCACCATCGGGGGAAATTAGCAGATGTGTAGCATTGCCGAGGAGCGCGCGGATCGGCTGCATCAGTTGGGCATCTAGCTCACGGGCGAGGGGTTGAATCGGGGAGCTGGGGGTGCGGAGGGCATCGCGGAAGGCAAAGAGCTGCAAGTCCAGCGCCTCGGCATCGCCCAAGTCTACCGAGCGCAGGGTGCCACTCCGAAATAACATATAGGCGGCATAGCGGGGTGCACCCAGGCGCTCTTGCCGAGGGGCAGCGGCATCAACGGGTCGATAGCGCACTAGCTCCACCAGCGCCCCATCTGCCGGGATCTGCTGCTGCACCGCCTCTAGGGTCACGGGCTGGATTTCTTCGCGGAACTCGGCACTGCGCCGGGCCAGGGTATCCTGCAAGGTCTCGGCACGGGCTTCTAACTCCGCCAACAGAGCGGCTTGCCCCGCCACAGGGCTGCCAAACACCAGATTCGCTCGCTGGGTTTCAATCCCCTCCAGTTCATCCAGCAATATCTGATTTTCTGGCGTCAACTGTTCTCGAAATGCCCCATAGCTCTCAGCCGTGGCATCCAACACGCGCCCTTTGCGCCGCAGAAGGGTGGTCAGTGCCAGAGCCGCCGCATCCGGCGTGTCTTGGAGATGTAAAGAAATCAGGAGATCGGTTTCGTCGGCAAGGGTGGATAGATAGGCTCGTCGCCGTGCCTCAGAGGTCACCGCCAGGTTCAACGTCAGTTGCGTTTCCTGGCTTTCCGCCGATCGCTCGTACAACGGCAGCGCCCTAGCGTAATCGCCCTGCACTCGATACAGCTCTGCCAGGTTGTTGAGATTCGTCGCCACATTGGGGTGGTGTTCGCCCAAAGTCGTTTCGTAAATGGCGAGCGATCGCCGATACAGCGGTTCCGCCGCCGTATAGTCCCCCTGATCCTGATACAACGTCCCCAGATTGTTAAGGCTCAGCGCCACATTGGGGTGATGCTCGCCCAAGGCCGTTTCGTAAATCGTGAGCGATCGCCAATACAGTGGTTCCGCTGCGGCATAATTCCCTTGCTCCTGATAGAACAATGCCAAATTACCCAGGCTTTGAGCCACATCGGGATGGTTCTCGCCCAACGCTGTTTCGAGGATGGTGAGCGATCGCTGAAAGAATGACTCAGCAGCAGCGACATCCCCCTGGATTTGATTGAGTACCGCCAGATTGTTGAGGCTGAGCGCCACGTTGGGATGATTCTCCCCTAAAACTGTTTCATAAATGGTGAGCGATCGCTGATATAGGGGTTCGGCAGCGGTGTAATTCCCTTGCTCGTGATACAGTCCCGCCAAATTGTTGAGGCTCAGGGCGAGGCTGGGGTGGGCTTCTCCCAACGCTGTTTCATAGATGGCGAACGATCGCTGATACAGCGGCTCAGCAGCGGCATAGTTTCCCTGGCTGTGATACAACACTCCCAGATTATTGAGGCTTTGGGCGACATCGGGATGGTTGTCTCCCAGCGCCGTTTCGTAGATAGTGAGCGATCGCTGATAGAGGGATTCCGCTGCCGCATAATTGCCTTGGTCTTGGTAGAGTCCGGCGAGATTATTCAGGCTCAGTGCCACCGTGGGATGATTGCGACCCAGCACCATCTCATAAATGCTGATGGCTTGCTGAAACAGCGGTTCGGCAGCCGCATAATTTCCTTGGTCTTGATACAACCCCGCCAAGTTGTTAAGGTTCAGGGCTACATTCGGATGCGTATCTCCTAGCGTCGCTTCGTACATGGCGAGCGATCGCTCATACAGCGGTTCCGCCGCCGCATAATCCCCCTGGCTGTGGTACAGCAACGCCAGATTGTTCAAGCTTTGGGCGACATCGGGATGGCGGTTGCCCAAGGCGGCTTCGCGGATCGCAAGCGCTCGTTGATAGAGGGGTGCCGCCGCCGCATAATCGCCCCGAATCCGGTATAACTCGGCTAAATTATTGAGGCTTTGGGCGAGGGTGGGATCATTTTCACCTAACGCCCCTTCAAAAATCGCTAGCGATCGCTGCAAGAGCGCTTCGGCAGAGTCATAATCCCCTTGAGAACGATACAACTCCGCCAGATTATTGAGGCTCAACGCCACATCAGGGTGATCCGCTCCAAACAGCGTTTCGCGAATCTGGAGCGATCGCTCATAGAGCGGTTCGGCAGCGGCATAATTTCCCAATTCTTCATGCAATAGCGCCAAATTGTTCAGACTAATTGCCACATCGGGATGCCTTTCGCTCAAAATCGCCTCACGCATCTCTAGGGCTTGTTCGGCTAGCAGCATCGCCTCTTGGTAATGCCCCTGCTGATGCAGCGCTAGCACCTGTCGATTCAATTGCGTAGCTTCTTCCAGCGTCGCGGTTTGCTCTGGCGTCAAGGAAGGCGCGGTTTGGGTAGGGGCTTGGGCAATGGCAGGCCGCGTATCATCTAGAACAAGCACGAGGGGCGTCACCATCCCGATCAGCAGCAA
Organism: Vacuolonema iberomarrocanum LEGE 07170; assembly: GCA_015207365.1. Lineage (GTDB taxonomy): Bacteria > Cyanobacteriota > Cyanobacteriia > Elainellales > Elainellaceae > Vacuolonema > Vacuolonema iberomarrocanum. The sequence continues at coordinate 105,812 of JADEXA010000017.1, read as the reverse complement.
GAGCAGCAATGCTACCCTCTTCCTAAAGATTCGCAGCACGAAATCTACAAAACCCCATTGGGTTCTGGTTTTCGTCGCCTTGATGTAAGTTCGGTGCGATTTGGGAGAGCGCATGGACAATCGCTCCTGAATCAGATATCGCGACAAGCACTCTTATATAGTGGCGGGCGTACATCCGGTATGCAAGGGAATGTCAATGCCATGCTCTTTGTCTCATAGCAACTCCAGCGATCGCCAGTCGCCCGAAAAGATAAACCCCGCCCAATAATAGGGGTGTTCATAGGCTCCGGTGTTGAGCAACTCTTGCTGCACCTCGCGCAGGGCTTCGCTGCGTCCGGTTCCCGCCGTTATCCGCTCGTAGTAGCCCTGCATCAGCGTACTGGTGCCAAAGTCATCCACTTGCCAGAGGCTCATCAGTTGACTCTCGGCACCAGCCAGCACAAAGGCGCGGCGCAGGCCATAGACCCCTTCCCCGTTCACCACATTGCCCAAGCCCGTTTCACAGGCCGACAGCACAACGAGTTGCGTTCCATCCAAGTTCATCCGGGCAACCTCTTGCGCCGTCAGCACCCCGTCGTCAACCTCCTGGGAGGGGGTGCGTTGATTCACCCCAGCGAAGACCAACCCCGATCGCAGCAATGGGTCTTCCACATTGCGGGGCGTGGGGATGCAGTCTGTTGTGGTGGCAGATTCAATGGTGACATAAGCCTCCCGTCCACCGCTGCGAGCATTGGGCACGGCCAGACAGTCCTGATCCTGCAAGAAAAAGCCGTGGGTGGCAATGTGTAAAATGTTGGGATTTTCCACCTGCTTTAAGGCCGCTTCGGTAGCGGTGGCTCCCTGTAAAAGTAACGGGTTGGATAGGAGGGGGGCGATCGCCTCCAGCTCTTCCTGGGTACCGGGGAGGGGCGCAAATGCCTCCAGGTTACCGAAGTCACTGGAGCGTTGACCGGAGATCCCCCTAAACCCCCCTTCATAAGGGGGACTTTGAGCTTGATTCCCCCCTTGGTAAGGGGGGCTAGGGGGGATCTCTCCGGTTGCAGCTTGGAAGATCCCCCTAAATCCCCCTTCAGAAGGGGGACTTTGAGCTTGATTCCCCCCTTGATAAGGGGAGTCATGGGAAATCTCCCCAGCATCATAGTCAGGGTTGGCAATCAGCACTGAGCGTTGCCCAGCACCCCCATCACGCTGCATCCGCACGAGATCGCGTCCGGAGGTCAGATAGGTAAAGGTGTAGCGCTCGGCCAGGTAGGCATTACCTTCATCCATCAATGCTGCAAAGGGAATCAGGTTGAGGGTTCCGTCAGGCGAGATGAGCAGATGCGTGGCGTCGCCCACCAACTCGCGGATCGGCTGCATCAGTTGCGCATCTAACTCGCGGGCAATAGGTTGAATATTCGAGTCGGGATTGCTGAGGGCGTCGCGGAAGGCAAATACCTGTGCATCCAGAGTTTCGGCATCGCCCAGGTCAACCCAGCGGGGCGCTCCGTCGCGGAACAGCACATAGGCCGCATAGCGAGGTGTTCTCAATCCTCCCTGCCGAGGATTGTAAGCGTCATAGCGCACCAGCTCCACCAGCGCCGCGTCGGTGGGAATCTGCTGTTGCACCCCAGCAATGGTGATGGGTTGGGTTTCGGTGCGGAACTCGGCACTGCGCTGAGCCAGCAGGTTTCGCAGTTCCTCCGCGCGGGTTTCGAGGGTAGATAGGCGATCGCCCGCCTGCCCGACCGTACTGGAAAATTCCAAGGTGGCCCGTTGCGTCTCAATTACCCGCAACTCATCGAGCAATGCTTGATTTTCTGGCGTCACCTGTTGCCGCAGGGTGCGAAAGCTATCGGTCGTGGCATCTAGCACCCGCCCCTTGCGCCGGAGCACCGTGGTCAGCGCCAACTCAGCGGCCTCCGGTTGGTCAACGGCTTCCTGCAAATGCAGCGATACCGTCATATTCGTGTGAAAGGTTAGGGTCGAGATATAGGCCCGTTTGCGCGCTTCGGAACCCAGGGCTAGCGTCAGCCCCAGGTTTCGTTCCTGAATCTCTGCTGCGCGTCCCAGGGATGCCAATGCCTGGGTGCGATCGCCCCGCACCCAGGCCGAGCTGCCCAGATTAATCAGGCTATCGGCTAAGCGGGGATGCGTCTCGCCCACCGTTGCTTCCAAAATATCAATGGCTTCCTGATACAGCGCCTCGGCTGTCGCGATCTCCCCTTGTTCAGCATACATAGCCCCCAGATTGTTGAGGGTTGTGGCCATAAAGGGATGATTCCGCCCGATCGCACCTTCAAAGATCTGGCGCGCCCGCTCATACAAAGGAACAGCCGCCGCATCATCTCCTTGGGCGTGGTATAGGGTCGCCAAGTTATTCAAGGTATAGGCGATAACGGGATGGGTTTCGCCAAGCGCCGCCTCCCGAATTTCGAGAGACTGGCGATACAACGGCTCGGCTGCACTGTAGTCGCCTTGGATGCGATACAGTTCTGCCAAATTGTTAAGGGTTTGAGCCACATCCGGATGGGTCGGCCCTACCGTCGCTTCTTCAATGGCGATCGCCCGCTGATACAGCGATTCCGCTTGATCATAGTTTCCTTGGTCGATATACATGGATGCCAGGTTGTTGTAGCTGTCGGCAACATCGGGGTGGTTCTCCCCCAGCACCCGTTGGCGAATGGCGAGCGATTGCTGATACAACGGTTCCGCCGCTGCGTAATTGCCCTGGAGCCGATACAAAGCCGCCAGATTATTTAGACTGGATGCCACGTTAGGATGGTCGGCTCCCAAGGTTTGTTCAAGGATGGGGAGCGATCGCTGAAACGCTTGTTCGGCTTGGAAATAGTTGCCCTGTGCTTCATATAGTTGTGCGAGGTTGTTCAGCGCCACACCCACCGCTTCATGGTCTGCACCCAAGACCGATTCAACGATGGCGAGCGATCGCTCTAACAAGGGAATCGCTGCTGTATAGTTGCCCTGGGTGTAATAGAGCACCGCCAAATTATTCAGGCTCTCGGCCACATCGGGATGATCCGAACCTAAGCCTGCCTCGCGGATGGCCAAAGCCCGCTGATAAAGCGGTTCTGCCGCACTGTAATTGCCCTGCGCCCGATGGAGCAGCCCCAACTGGTTGAGGCTATCGGCCACCGGCAATGCCTCCGCACCCAGTTCCTCCTCACGGATGGCGATCGCCTGCTGTGCGAGCGGAATCGCCTCCCGATAACGCCCCTGACTCTCAAGCTGATCTATCTGCTGCATCAGCGCATCCGCCTGCGCTAGACCTTCCGTCTCCTCTAGTTCAACCGTCGTTCTGCGGCCAGAGGGGAGAGCCATCGTTGCATTTTCCTCCTGTATCGTCAGGCTATAGCTCCCGATTTCCCCAGCGTTATAGGAGTTGGCAATCACAGCATAGATGCCCGTTGTTGGCAGGGTCACGACAATGCGAGAATTCGTGCCCTCACTATCGTCGTTGAAGGCCACCGGATTGGAGTTGCGATCCATCAAAATGAGATAGGTATCGAAGTCTGTACTTTGCATCTCGATGATGAGAGACACTCCCGCTTCCCCTGAGAAGGTGTAGGCGTCGTAGTAGCTGTCATCATCGAGGGTGCGATCGCCTGCTTCTAGGCTACCCGTTACCTCAAAGGGTTCAAATCCTTCTTCCACCACCATCATCTGTGCGATCCCTGAAGGAATCTGATCAACCGGCAGGATCGCTGGAAACACCGGGGTCAAAATGGGCAGCGTTAGCAGGGTCAAGAGGTAGGAAATTTTAGATTTTATCTGTCGGATTGTGGCAGTCAGCCTGTTGGATGACGAAGGATTCTGCGAGGGTTGTGGGTCAGTGGTGTTCGACAACAAGGAGTGGAAAGGGTCCATGGGACAAGGAATCTAAAGGATTGAAATCATCTGTGAGTGTGAGCTCTTGATAGTTCTACGCCACTTTTGGAGGTATGCAGGAACACACACAAAACATCTGTAGTAGACAAAATGCCCACAATTTCCGTATTGGTATCTGTAAAATGCAGACATCAACTATTTCTCAATAATCAGAATGGCTCTATCGGTGATTCCAAACTACAGCCGCGTTTCGGAGGAATCCGCCCATGACATCCACCGTTTCTTCACAGACAGCGACGGTCTACCCAGATAGCGATGGCAAGCCCATGGCCGACAACACCAAGCAGTTTCGCTGGATTGTGACGATTAAAGAAAATCTAGAACTGCTGTTTGGCGATCGCCCAGATGTCTTTGTGGCAGGGGATTTGCTATGGTATCCCGTGCAAGGAAACAATAAGTTGCGGCAAGCCCCCGATGCGATGGTGGTGTTTGGCCGACCGAAGGGCGATCGCGGCTCCTATCGCCAGTGGAACGAAGATGACATTGCACCCCAGGTCGTGTTTGAGATTCTCTCTCCTGGCAATCGGCTGGCGGAAATGATTCGTAAGTTTAAGTTTTACGAACAGTATGGCGTCGAAGAATACTATGTCTACGATCCCGACGATATTGAGTTGACGGGATGGGTGCGCCGGGATGAAGCGTTGACCGACATTGAGGAAATGAATGGCTGGGTCAGTCCGCTCTTACAGGTGCGCTTTGTTTTGGGTGACGAATTGGAACTGTACCGTCCTGATGGGCAGCGTTTTTTCACGATGTCGGAGTTGGAACAACGAGCCAAAGCTGCTGAAGAACGAGCAGAGACGGCTGAAGAGAGAGCACGCGCGGCTGAAGCTTTGTTAGCTCGATATCGCGATCGCTTCGGCGATCTGAATGGTAAGAATGCTGTAGGCGAATAATCCAGCGATCGCCTCTAAAAACAAGTTCGCCAAAGTCCGCTGAGGCTGTAGATCTGCGACTTCTTCTCGGCTTCCCAAAGGTGACCTAGTGGAGCATACAAGAAGTCGCAGATCTGGGTGGAACTCAACCCATCCAAAATCCAAAATCTAAAATCCAAACTTACTTCCTCTGCATACCTCTGGTGAGAACTAAATATGGTTGAGCATACACCTTGCACAGCTTTTCGCCAGAGGAATGAATGCTCATGAAACGCTTGGTTCAACAGATTTCGACTCGACTGGCATCGAGTGTGATGGTGAGTGGATGTTTGGCGGGGGCGATCGCCCTGCTCCCCACCGCTATTACTTTCTCCAGCATCGCCCATGCCCAAACAGCAAATGCCCAGCCCACCGATGACTTGTATTACACCTTCTATGGGCGACAAATTCCGCTGCGATCGCGCCCCGACATTGTGGCCGTGCAGTTTCGTCCCACCTCGGGGAGTCGTAGCCGGGGAGCCTTGCCCCAATACCTGCAACTGCAAGACGATCTGCAAACGGGTATGAGTAGTGGCACCCGTGGCGATGGACGGCTAGAGGAACCTGCCGAGGGAATTGAGGTGAATGTGGAACCGTTGGGCGATCGCTTTGCCCTGGTGACACCGACCGATGCAGGATGGAGCACCAACGACATTCGCCAACGGGTGCAGGATCAAAATTACGTGGAGGAAACCCTTCCTGTGCTTTCCCTTAGCGGCGTCAGCGACGATGCCGCTGAGATGACCGTTGTGCTACCGAACGAAATTGTGGTGGGCTTCGAATCCGAGCTTTCCAATAGCGAGATTCAATACCTCCTTTACCGTCACGATTTAGAAGTGATTCGACCGCTGCAATTTACGGAGAATCGTTATCTCGTGCGATCGCTCCGGGAGAGTGGCATTGGGGTCCTCCACACCGCCAACCGCTTAGCCCAGGAAATCGGCATCCAATCTGCCGCACCGAACTTCGTGCAGTCCGTTGCCTACCAGGTGCAGGATACAAGGCTCGCAAATGCAGGGATTGTGCCCGATGCCAATGAACGCCTGCTCAACGAACTCGCCGCACTGCCCACCCTCGATACGCCATTTGATAGCGACTTGTTGCCGCTGGCTTGGCACCTCAACAGCACCCCTCAGCGCGGTCTTCTACAAACCCGAACTGATGTTCGAGCGACAGAAGCCTGGGAGCGGAGCAATGGCGGCGAAGATGTGGTCGTTGCCGTGATCGATAGCCTGATTCAGTGGGATCATCCCAACCTGGCACAAAGCATTTACACCGTGCCAGAATCAACGCCCAACCTGCTGCCTGGGGAAGTGCATGGCTGGGACTTCACCAACTATCAAGTGGTGTGCACTGCCGAGGAGATTTGTGTATCGGGTGACCCGGATACCCGCATTAGCCAGGAAGAACTGGTCATTCTACGTCCTGCCTTCCAAGAAACCTTCTCGCTTTCAGACAGCGAACTTCTAGAAATGTATGAGTCGTATACCTATTGGATTTTGGCAGAAAATCCTAATCTGACGGATGCAGAGCTTGCCAGAATGATGCGCACCCTGATTCGCAGCGAAATCTCTGCCGAGTTTCATGGCACCTGGTCGGCTGGCGTCATTGCCTCCCAGCCAGCGGATGCTCAGGGTGTGGTGGGCGTGGCTCCCAATGCAGAAATCCTTCCTGTTCGCGTATTTGGACTAGGAGGCGAAATCACTCCGGCTCGCCTCGTCGAAGCCGTAGGATATGCCGCCGAGCGGAATGTCGATGTGATCAACATGAGCCTGGGTAGCATGTGGCCCCATCAAGATTTGGTGGATCAGGTTTTCACGGTCTTGGATGAAAATCCGGATTTGGTCATTGTTGCTTCGGCAGGTAATGAAAATTTGGACGGCGTCGGTTTTCCCGCCGCAACACCGGGGGTCATTTCTGTCGGAGCGACCAGCATTGAAGGTCGCCGTACCTTCTACAGTAGCTATGGTGGCCGATTAGATGTTGTTGCTCCGGGTGGCGAAACAACCTTGTTCAATCGCCGGGGCATCTTGACCACAGGGGGCACCTGGGTGGATGGCTTCTGGGAAGGCATGGAGATTCCAAGCTATTCCTGGGATGTATCCCTTGACCCGATGGGCTACTACGTGCAGGTACAGGGAACGTCCTTCTCAGCACCCAACGTTGCTGGGGTAGTCGCACTCATGCGGGGGGTGAATTCGGGGTTGGATCGCGATCGCATCACTACCATCCTGCAAGATACGGCTAGCTATGATGGGCTAACGCTCTCGGAGGGCGATCGCAACCGCTATCGTCTACAACGGGATGTGGGCATGACCCTAATGGAAGATCGCCTTTCGGGTGTATTCCCACTGCCCGACCCTGTCTCCGCCGAGGAATACTTCTTTGGGCGCGGGTTGGTCAATGCGGAAGCCGCCGTCAACGCCGCCCGCTAGTGGTTTGCGTTATACCTTCAGACGTTTTAGATGGAAGTATTGTGACGCTTTGCTTCCATCTAATATCAAATCCGGTTGAAGAACCCAACTATCGTTTTTGCCCGCTGCTGTGCAGCGGGCAAAAACGATAGTTGGGTTTTACAGCTACTTAACCAGATTTGATAGAACAAGAACTTTATTGAGAGCCTATCAATTGTCATTTTTGGAATAATGCAAACTACTGGGGTATCTTGCGAACAGATTCACTGAAGTGCACGACGACAGGCAATGTCCATAGCCAACCTATCAGTAAGATCCAAGTCAGGCGGAAGCGAAAGGGTTTCGGGAAGCGTTGTATCCGCGCGCGGGGAAGCCTGCTTGTGAGGACATAGCCCAGCGGCAACCCCCAGGGTAGATACGGGCCAATGATGAGCATCAATACCCAGGTTCCGGAACCTAAGCCAGAGGTATCGGCAATCACCTCGCGCTGGAACAGCTTATTGAGGACAGCCTGCCATCCCGCGTAGGCGATCGCGCCAGGAATGCCAATCAACAAGAAATGGACTCCAATTACACAGAGGGCAATCAGGATCCAAACGAAGAAAGTAGTCCAGGTAAATCCCATCATAAGGCTCACTACAGAGAGATAAAGATAAAGCAAGGGTCGGGCAACAGGTTTGCTAGAATTTCGTTACGGTGCTTTGCTCAATGCGCCCATCCTAGAGGCTTTTACCTATGACGCAAACGACATCCAGCACTTCCACATTCATGACGATGGAAGACTATCTTGCCTACAACGATGGCACCGATACCCGTTATGAACTGGTGGACGGAGAATTGGTGAAACTGCTGATAGAAAGCCAGGTGAATCTCAATATTGCCAAGTACTTGCTGTTTGAACTGTCTCAACCGTCATTCCTGGTTTTCGGTTAAGTACTAACCAAATTCTAGCGTTTGGTCAGCTCTGATCGGGTTGGTCATCGGCTTGATTATCAATAGATGCCGGAGGCAGGAACGTATAGTCATTCCAATCACAAAGTGGGCGGTAGCCAATCTCCCAGTAGATGTGATTTGACGTGGGATTCGCCAAGTCAGTGAACAGGTAGCAGCGATCGTACCCATCATCTAAAAGCTTTTGGCTGAGCGCAGCCACACAAGCCGTTGCATAGCCCTTACGCCGATGTTCTGGCGGCGTGTAGACCGGCCCAATTCGAGCACCAGTGGGTAAGGACTGGCTGCCACTGGCCCAAGAAACAGGCTCGCCATCCTCCCACAAGTAAATGCTCCCCTTCTTCAGCCCCAGTTCAATCAAACGCTCTGGGTCTTCGGAGACAGGTTCATCAATCTCACGCCCAAACGCGGGAAGCCATTCAAGTAGCAACGGGCGATCGGCCTCTGTCGCCCGCCGGAGATGTCCGGTAACCGGAGCCATGGGCTGAACCTGGGTGAGGGCATGGATGCGCATTTCTCTTGTGCGCTGATAGGGCTGTTCGGTGAGGGTTTGCCATGTTTGCAAGAAGGCTTCGACTTCCTCGACTAACCCACTCACACCCGGCAGCAGATGCCAATCTGGCCAATACGCCTTCACATCCTCGGCAATCAGCTTGAGTGCATCGAAGTTCTGCACCTTGGAGAGCACCACTTTGTGGGGCGGAGTGCGGAGAGCGATCGCCACAACGCTACCCAGATCATCCACGCCCTCTGAGGTCGTTTCACCCTCAAAGCAAATGACTAGATATGGAGGTTCTGGATATCGTTCAGGGGTCCGTATCAACGTCCGCACAAGACTCAGCATCAGGTTGTGTTCGGCTTCATACCGCAACAAGTAAGCCTGAGCGTAATGCCAAAAGTCTTTGGGATTATCGAATCGGCGCAACTGCATCGCTCACCACCTTTGTGCTTTTGTAAACCATGCCTTTGTGGATCATGCCAAGGCGTAATACTACAATATACTACAAAGAGATTGAGCGGGTTCCGGAGATGAGAGATCATCTTGTGGGTAGCTGGTTTTTAGATGGCACCCATTGTCACTGCCGTCATCTGGCGCTACGCGCTTAGGTCAAAACTCAATTATTTTTTTGAAAGCCACGCGCTGTGCGGCTTTCAAAAAAAACTATCCGCATTTATAGCGCTATGCGCGTTAGTTAAGTACGGTTGTGTGGGGCGCGGCGCGCCCCACACAACCGTTGCTGTGCTTAATGCGGTTGCCAACCGCTATAAATGCGTAAGGCTGTACACCATATTCGTCATGGAAATGTCCCAAGTCGGGTGGTCTGACCGTTATAGCTGGTGGGCGATCGCTCCCTTATGAGGATTCTCCTAGCCGATGCAGAGATGCTTGCAAAGCCGCAATCTTGCCATAGGTTGGTTGAAACAAAGCTAATAAATCATTGTAGATAGGAATGACTTTTTGATAGCTTTCGACATTAGCGGAAATGGGTTGGTGGTGATGGTGGTCGCCCAGAAAAGTCGCCGCATCTTCGAAGGAAGGAATCCGCCCCAAAGCCACCAAGCCCAAGAGCATAGCTCCAAAGCAAGAACCTTCAAAGCTTTCGGGTACAACGACATCATGGTTCAAGATGTCGGCTAACATCTGCCGCCAGAGCTCAGAGCGGGCAAACCCTCCCGTCGCACGAATGCTCACAACGGATCCGGCCTGGTCTTGTAGCGCATCCAAAACAGTTTTGAGATTGAAAACAACGCCTTCCAGCACCGCGCGAATGATATGCGCCTTTTGATGGTGCAAGGCAAGCCCAAACAAGCTGCCGCGCGCGCTGCTCCCCCACAATGGCGTCCGTTCTCCCGCCAAGTAGGGGTGAAAGATAAGCCCTTCTGCACCGGGGGGAACCGTTGCAGCGATCGCCGTCAATATGTTGTAGGGATCGGCCTCCAGTAGATGAGCAGTATTCACTTCTGCGTCGCCCAGGTTGTCTCGCACCCAGCGCAAAATGAGCCCACCGTTATTCACAGCTCCCCCTAAGACCCAATGCTTTTCGGTCAGGGCATAGCAGAATAACCGCTCATCCGGATCAGTTTTTGGCTGATCCAGCACGGTTCGAACGGCTCCACTCGTCCCGACCGATACTGCTACAACACCAGGCGAAATAGCACCCACGCCCAGGTTTGCGAGAACCCCATCGCTAGAGCCAACAATGACAGGTACCTGTTCGGGTACACCCATGAGTTCGGCGTACTTGGCATGAATAGGGCTGAGGCAACAAGTCGTAGGAACCAGGCGGGACAGGCGATCGGGATCAATCCCTGCGATCGCCAGGGCGTCGGCATCCCAGTCGAGGGTATGCATGTTCAATAGCCCCGTCGCGCTGGCAATAGAATAGTCCACCACGTAATTCCCTAGCCAGCGATACAAAATATATTCTTTGATAGAAATGAACTTCGCCGCGCGTTCAAACAACTCGGGTTGTTCATGCTTCAGCCACACCAATTTGACAAACGGAGACATGGCATGGATGGGAGTACCAGTGCGATGATAAATCTCCTTCCCGTTATGCTTCTCTCGAATCTCCTTCACCCAGTGCGCACTTCGTCGATCGGCCCAGGTAATGCTCTGAGTTAAGGGTTTGCCATCCTGATCCACAGCAAGTAGGCTATGCATCGCGGCACTGAAACAAATCCCCAGCAACTCTGAGGGCGAGATTTGGCTCTGCACCATCAAGCTACTGACACTATTGATGACCGCATCAAAAATTTCATCAGGGTTTTGTTCTTGAATGTCGGGTTCAGGTGAATATAGTGGATAGGCGATCGTTCGTTGAACGATTCCCTCCCCTTGGGCTGTAAAAATTTCAGCTTTCGTGCTGGTAGTGCCAATATCAATGCCAATGATGTATTGCGTCGTAGCCATGATCGATCCGTACAAACAGCTTGAGGTGAAACTCTATAACCTTTCTTAAGGGACATTCGTGAGTGCAGACTATGTCAAAATCAAAGCTTTAGGTATGGAGCCTGATACTACACCTAGAGCCTGAGCAAAAAATCTATCTCTGGAAATGAAACCATCTAATTCTGTCATCGCATCAATAGGGGCAATCGCTTTTCCCAGAGTACAGAATCGATTGTCTAAGCATGCATTTGGTGCATCACGCGATCGCTAACGCATCCAAAAAAATCAAGGTTGCCTTAGCAGACTTCATCACTGTTTTTATAAGCCTTGTTTTTATAAGCCTTATCCACTAGAGGAAGAGGCGATATTGAAATCAGGAGAACTCGCAAGGCCACAGCTTAAGGAAATGAAGGGATCAAGCCTTGTCTGATTCTTCAGATTTTATTTAGGTCAATTTGAGCCCAGGACTAAGTCTGCAACAATCTCAGCATTACAGGCCGTTGGGATACAACTCGCTCATAACTTCCCCACTCTGAACCGTTGCCACAAGCTCCAGAATGAATAATACCAGTGGAATCTCTGCAATAGCAATTGCACTGGACAAAACGTAGATAAAGTTAGCAAAGAATCAGCATGTCAGCATCCCAACGCTATAGCGCTACGCACCTAGGTAAAAATAATCTGCCCCAATCTAAATCCGTAAAGCTATAGCTCTACGCGCTGAGGTAAAACTAATTATTTTTTTGAAAGCCCCACGTTGTGGGGCTTTCAAAAAAATAATCTGCCCTATTCTCAATGCGTAAGGCCATATAAGGATAAATGGTAGCGATCGCTCGACTGTTCATAAGAAATACCCACTGGATATACAAGAAGATTGCAATCCAGCGGGTAGTGACGACTTTCATAGAGAAGAAATGATGCTATTGATTGTTATTCTCTACCAATCCGCCAATTTGATAGCGCCCAGTGTTACCGGCCTCGTAGGTGTTAGCGAAAATGGTGTAGACGCCATTTGCTGGCAGCGTGACCGTAATGTATGCATTGCCATTGCCATAGCTGTCATCATCCTCTGCCACAGCTTCGCCCTCGGGGCCAAACAGCATCAGGTATGCATCGAAGTCAGCACTTTCCATAGCAATTTCGACGACTTGGCCAGCCCGTCCTTCAAACAAATAGGCATTGAAGTAGCTTTGATCATCAAAGACATTGCTCGCCTCGGTAATCTCTCCTCCCACAAACGCGCCGTCCATGACCAAGACCTCTGGATCTTGGTAGATACCTGGAACAATTTCTGCCACCTGTGGTTCAACAGGAGCCGTGCCGTCTTCAACATCTTGCAGGAACCCTTGTACCTCATCAGCAGGAATGGCAAAGCCAATCCCAATGTTGCCCCCGTCGCGGGAAGCATAGATGGCCGTGTTGACCCCCACCAGTTCTCCCGTCGCATTAAACAATGGCCCACCAGAGTTACCGGGGTTGATGGCAGCATCGGTTTGAATCAATTCTTTTTCGGTATCGATGCGGCTAACGATGCCTGCCGTCAACGTATTGCGAAATTCCTCAAACGGGGTACCGATGGCATAGACCCGCTGCCCAACGGAGATAGAGTCTGACAAATCTGCAACATAGGCAAAGCCATCACCACTCAACTGCACGGCTGCCAGATCCAGCCCTTCCTCGCCGTAGGCAATCACTTCGCCAGACACGTAAACTTCGCCGCCGGTTTCACTATCCGGGAACGAGACCCTAACTTCAGTCGAATCTTGGACAACATGGGCATTGGTCAATACTAGTCCGTCTTCCGACATAATGACGCCACTGCCAGCACCATTTTCGACCTCAATTTTGACAACGGCTGCATTAAATTCGCAGTACAGCCGCTCTTCGACTTCTTTACCCTCGCAGGAATTAGCACCTGTCCGTAGAGAAGAAACGGCAAAGGGTGCCGCTATCATTGATAGGCCCAGGAGGGAGAAAACTGCCAGTTTTGTTTTCGAGAAACTTAAGCCGGGATGCCACATTACACCTGTCATGATTCGATTCTCCTTGTTACAGCAGTAAGCGTGTGTTCAATGCACGGGGTTTGTTTTGGTCTTGTTGTTTTGGTCTTGTCGTTTCGTTCTTGATAGTCAGAATAGAAAAATCAGGGAGGGGATTCACGCACCCTTTCTGCCAAGGCGTTGGATGGATTCAGACAACTCGTTTTGCGGGTTCTAACAGGCATGATTGCCGAAAAGTACATCGCCGCTTGCCTTAAATCTCTCGGCACAATACTGAAGGTCTTTGTATGCTCGAGAGAGGTTGAGTAATGGCAAAGCACATTAGAGCCTTATGCTGGTTAATGTTTTTCTCTGGCTGAGTGCGATCGCCCTGCTGGGACTCAGCATTTCCGTTGCTCCGTGGTATAGACTGTGGCCATTTGAGGTGATTGGCGGTTGCTACCTCTGGCTCGCGGCGTTTACCTTGCTTCTATTTCTCGGTGGCGTCCTGCTCAAGCCCAAGCCACCGCGTCGGAAGCTGCTCATTGTTTTAGCGATCGCCCTGGGCTTTTACGCGAGTTCAACATTGAGTGGGTATATCCCTCGCCTGCGCGATATGCGATCGGGTGGCCTTCCCCTGACCGCCATGACCTATAACGTCAACTATCAGCTTTGGGATACCGGAGCCGTCACAGAAAGCGTACGAGCCAATCCGGCTGATCTTTTGGGCCTGATTGAACCCTCTGACGAAGAATCAGAAGCCTTGCGAGTGCAGGTTCAGGACTTATATCCTTACTACTACCGGGCAACAGACGGCAGGCTCAGTTTATTCAGCCGCCACCCAATTATTAATGCTGCAACTGAAGATTTTGGCGCATCCAACTACAGCCTGACGGCTACGGTTGATGTGGATGGCAAGTCCGTTTGGGTTGCCGTTACACACCCGCGCCCGCCGGTCTCTCCATCGCTCTTTATGCGTCGCAATCTGCTCATGCAGGCCCTAGCGGACTATGGGGCTAGCCAGGAGACAACGACCATCATTATGGGCGACTTCAACACCACATCCTGGTCCCATTACTTTCGCGATTTTGCGCAGCATTCGGGGCTGCGAAGTGTCAACCTAGGGCATGGGTTGAACCCAACCTGGTTCTATAACGCGACGGAGCGATCGCTTTCCACGACTGAACGGGGTCTGCAATTTCTGAAGATTCCGATTGATCACATTTTCGTCAGCCCAGATATCAGTGTGGATGAAGTGACAGCGCCATCGCCTGGAGTTTCAGATCACCGTCCACTTATTGCAAAATTACGCCTCAGATAGCACTAATATCAAATCCGGTTAAACAGTCATAGAACCCAACTCAGTCGGTAGGTGCAATTAAACCTGAAATCCTAAAAACCTGCACCGCCCGCGCTGCGGGCGGTGCAGGTTTTTAGGATTTTGTTTTTCATTATGCCGAGCTACTTATCGTTTGCGCCCGCTGCACTGCAGCGGGCGCAAACGATAAGCAAAGGAGTTGATGCGTTACGCTAGCGCTAATACCAATTCAACGAAAACCGAAACCAGATAATCTTTTGAAAGCCCCGCACTGCGGGGCTTTCAAAAGATTATCTGTAGTGAATTCTTAGCGAATTGGTATAATACATCCTACGAGAGGAATGAGGTCTGCCTAGGGTTTTGAACCGATGTTCTTAAAGTATGATGAATGAGTCAGTATGTTAGAAGGCATTTCACTTTTTGAGTAAATGTTGTTTAGGTCACAAGGATTATGCATTAACAGAGACCCGCGCGGATGAAATCGCCTCTCATTCAATCATTAATTAATCGCATCCAGGATAGGTTCTCTCAAGCAAAGTCCACGGCCAGGAATACCGAGGCAGTGGTGCGTCCGTTGCCCGAAGAAACCCGCACCCAAATTGTTCAGCGACTTGACCAGCTTCCGCTTCCCAAGCCTTGCCTTGAAGCCGTCCGGCAAACTTGCTCAGACGCGATCGCCCGCTGGCAAACTTCCCTGGAAGCCGCGAATAGCTTGGTCATCCTAACCGAGCCTGTAGTTCCACTCAACGACATCCTGCTTCAGTCGCTGGCAGAACTGGAATCGGATACGCTGCATATCCACCATCCCTTGAAAACCTATCAGCGTCCCTATGACCCGTTGCAGATCTCTGCCAGCTTGTCGGAGGCATTGGACGGAGTCGTACCTGCGGAACAAGGTGCAGCTGATACACCCGCCACCCTAGAACAGCGCCAGCATGTCGTTGTTATTTCCGCACTGGAGCAATGCTTTCTGCGCTGCATCCAGGGATGGGAAAGCATTGAGCACTTGCAGAAACAAGTCGTTCACCGCCAATCGTGTTTTTGGATCATTGGCTGCTCCAGTTGGGCCTGGGCATTTTTGGAGCGGGTATGTCGGACGAGTACTTATCTGGAGCAGGTGTCTCCCTTGCCGAAGCTAACAGATGAAGAACTCCGCGACTGGCTCGCCTCTCTGGTGAAAGAGGCTATTTTTCTGAATGATTCGCGAGATATCTCGGCGGCCAAGGCGGGCGATCGCCAGTCTTACTGGTCGGCCCTTGCCAATCTCTCTGAGGGCAGAAGTACGATTGCTGCCCAGTTGTGGCTACATTCTCTAGGGATTCAGGCCGCAGACCTGCCCGACGATGAATCGGCGTCTCTGGCCCCCGAGGACTTGTCTCTCTGTTTGCGAAAGCCTGTGCTGCCCAGCCTACCCAAACTCGATCAAACCGATCGGTATTTGCTCCAATCCTTGCTAATTCACGGCTCCCTGACGCAGGCGCACCTCACCCTCAGTCTGGGGGAAGCAGAAACCCAGGTGCGATCGCGCTTACAAATTCTCCGCCGGGAAGGGGTTGTGCGTCATGATCGGGATCGGATTACGCTCAATCCGGGTCACTTGCCCCGTTTGCGCAATGAACTCAGTAACAACAACTTTCTTGTCGGAGAAGAGGTGTCATGATGGATGGCTCTAGGATTTGGCTGATGGCTAGTTCGTTGTTGTCTCAGAGAAATGACAGTGCTCAATCCTTAAAAGAGTTATTTGAGGACATTACTGCTCCCAGGCTGATGCGGGGGGTTCTCAGTATCCTGTTGGCCTATGGTCTGACATGGCTCGTCATCCGGTTCACAACCTGGTTATCGGAGAAAGTCCCTCGTCGATTTCGCCTGTTCATTAAACAAGCCGTTCCCTTTCTTAAAGGGATCATTTTGATTGTGGTCGCGAGTTACCTCATTCAACTGTTTGTGGATTTGTCGGCAACCAATCTGATCGCGCTCACAGGCACGGTTGCCGTTGCGCTGGGATTTGCATTCAAAGATTATGTGAGTTCCATCATTGCTGGCGTCGTGACACTGTTTGAAGGATCGGTTCGGATGGGCGATCGCGTTAAAATCGGCGATTACTATGGTGAACTTGTTGATTATGGGCTGCGCGGCATGCGGCTGCTGACCCCCGACGACAGTACCATCACCATTCCCCATAGTGCTGTCTGGACAGAAGCTATCTCTAGTGCCAACAGTGGACGCCTCGAAGCCCAGGTGATAACGAACCTCTACTTCAGCCATCAAGTCGATGTTGAAACGGTAACTGAAATCCTGTACCAGGCAGCCTACAGCAGTCGCTTCACCCAACTCAAGCTCCCAGTCGCCGTGCTCATTGATGCAAAGCCTTGGGGAACCGAGTTTAAGCTCAAGTCTTATCCTATGGATGCACGGGATGAGTTTGTGTATAAGACCGACTTGATTCGCCGCACAAAGCAGACCTGCGATCGCCTCCAAATCTCCTATCCAGACATCAAACTTCCCTTAGCCGCAGACTAACGGCTATGACTTCGTTCGGCTTGCATTCATTCCCCATGAACAACTCGCTATCTGTGTGATATTGGTGCTACATGCTTTATGGTTTCTGGGGCTGATCACGGTTAACCGAGGGTTACTCGTGATCAGCCCCTTCTCGGAAACAATCATCCTCAGATTCTGCGTCCCCTCTATCGCATAGCCCTTATCGCAGAGATGAATAAGCGCGGCGCGGCTGTTTGGGCAAAGGTGCTGCCCACCGTAACAGCCGCTCAACCGCACTCGGGACCAAGCGATGCCCCAGAATGGCAAGATGGCTTTGCCATCCCACCAGAATTTCTGGCCTATCCTGCTTCAGCCCACCCACCAACGCCCTCGCAACTGTCTGGGAGGACACCGGGGCAATCCAACGGAACCAGCGCAGATCCCGCACCATATCCGTATCGGTCAGGGACGGGAGCAGCGCCAATACCCGGATGTTGTGAGCAGCGAGTTCGCCTCGCAAAGCCTGAGTAAAGCCAAGAATGGCAAACTTGGTCGCAGAATATGTCGCCATCGTCGGGGCAGCCAGTTTACCCATGAGGCTAGACACATTGATAATTGTCCCCTCTCGCTGCGTCACCATCCGGCGAGCCACCAAACGCGTAATGGTATACATCCCCATCAGGTTAATCGCGATTTCCTCTTGAACCTGGGGCAAGCGCGATTGCAGAAATGTACTCTGGTGCGCCACTCCAGCGCAGTTGACCAAGCAATGGATAGGGCCATGATCTCGCCAGAGTTGGGCGATCGCAATACTTACATCTACGGGCTGGCTTAAATCTAAGGGGACAGCGATCGCATCCACGCCTAGGGCTTGAATTTCGGCAACCACTTCGGCCAGAAGTGCGCGGTCGCGAGCGACTAACAACAGGCGTCCGGCTCTCTGCGCCGCAAACTCCAGAGCGATCGCCCGCCCAATTCCCCGCGACGCTCCGGTAATCAGAGCGGTTTTTCCTTGAATATGCATTGCAAAAAAGCCTCCAATGTCGAGGTCTCACCCCAGAACAACGCCCGGTTGATTTGGGTCAACAGCAGCATAAGGCCATACTCTCTGCCATCGAACCTGTTGTTTATTCTTGGGGTCAAAACGCCCAAACCCAGAACCAAAAGAGATTGAGGTTCACGCGCTTTGTACGAGGTGAGACGGTCAGGTATATATGATTTGAACGAATCACGAGGTGAATGCCCGGTGGCTCTTGTCACCTGTTTTATGTAGCAGGCTGGGAGTGAGCCATTGAGTCGATCAGATGGGATAAGACCAGATGTGTAACCGTCAGAGAAACGCGATCATCTTATCCAGCTTGGGACATTATGCGCCTACTGCAACGAGCGAGAAAAACCCAGACACACGAGCCATTACGGCTACTGAGACATGTCATTACAGGCGGAGCTGTCTTGAGTAAGACTCACATCAACACTTTCAAATCAATTTGCTTCAACCAACCATCTCCCAAAAACGACTTTGCAAACGATCAGATGGATCGACTGTGTCCATCTGACCATGAGCACACATTAGCAACGGGATCAATATGCCGCAACATTTATTAGCAAGAATTTCAAACCGTAATTTTTCTAAACAGAGTTCTCATCAACGCAAGGGCGGGGCGATCGCTCCCAAAAACCGAATCGCTCGTAACCCAGACGGTTTGAACACTTAAATCTCTAGCAATAGCCAAGCACTAAGTAGCTCGGCATGATGAAAAACCAGACCCTAAAAACCTGTGCCGCCCGCAGCGCGGGCGGCACAGGTTTTTAGGGTCTTAGGTTTAATTGCACCTGCCAACTTATGAGAAATCGGGGGTTGCAGAATCCAAGGATGATTTTTGCTGAGAAGGTGCGCGGTACGCACCTTCTCAGCAAAAATCATCCCCTCCATCAACAATGCCAGGAATCGAGAGGAGAGCACAGGCTTTCTGAAAGGGTTTGTAAAACCATTACAACGGACAAAACGACAACGAATAAAAAGAGACCCCGCACAAAAGTGTAGGGTCTCAAACCATGAATCACTATGAATCACTACTGCTGATCAAAGATAAGGCAGTCGTGACGATCTCTTTAGAGACGAGAAGACGTTTATCGACTATGGCTAGCTATGTTTCTAGCTCGGGACATGAGCAGTTGATTGCTCCGCTAACGTCGTTGTAGATCTGAGGTCAGATAACTTCAACGTAGCTATCCTGCTTTGTATTCAGGATGCAGAGCCTTTTCACATCCAGACAGCCATAGTCTAGACGAATTATTCGGTCTCAACTTCGCCTCCATCTTCCATGCCTTCTTCCATCATGCCGTCCTCTTCCATCATGCCTTCCTCTTCCATAACGCCATCATCAACACCCTCTTCAGCAGGAGCACAGGCAGGAAGAATCAGCGCTGCGGATGCCAGGAGGAAAGCAGCTGCACTTTTTGCAGAAAAGCGAGAGAGGAAACTAAATGTACGTGTCATGGGAGCTTCTCCTAAAGTTAATGTCGTCTACATTTTCAGGTCTGCGATTATAGCGCACTCCTAAAACCAGCTAGTGGTAATTTTAAACCCTCTTAGTTTATGAAGGTGCTTTCTCAAGCTTCCTCACTAAGAAGGAATAAATTTTGCATCAGTCCTGGGACACATCGTCATCAATGTATCAGCCTATCATACCGTCTAGAAAACAGTAGCAGAGCGTCAGGGGAATAACTTTTGATACTCAGAAAACCTTGCGTTTGACAGGCTTAAATAAGGAAATTCGATAGTATGCAAGATGGCTCAGATCTTCAGTGATTCACATCTCCATCCCCTCTTTTCGGAGAATATCGCTAACAGCTGTCTTCAATGTTACTCGATGAATTTTGTATCCATCAAATGTATACAGCCACAGCTAGCCATTAGGGTTCGGCATTCCTTACTGTAGTCTGCTTTATGAGCTTTGTCATGACTTCTTTAAGTACCTTAAGTCCTGCAATCTCAAGCTTTACATTCAGCATAACCGCCCAAACTAAACAGTTCAGTCAACATATACTGCTTTCTCAATTAACTGGGTTTAACTGGATCCGATCATCATTGGCTTACCTAATCAGTTCGGGAAATCAAATGTCTTTTTCTCTAGCTAATGAACACTCTAGATATCGTCTCTATCCCTTAGCTGACTGATTGTTGAGAGAGGGAGTCCTACGTTGAAGAGAGAAAAAAATTACCGAATTCGTAAGCATCAAAGTGTCAGACGTTCGATTTTTTACCCTGTTGATAGGTCAAGGGAGTGACATTAGAAAATGACACTAGATAGACATAAATTTAGCGCGCCGCTAGACATCGTCGTAATGTACTCTTCGCAAGAGTTTGATGCATAATGCGATCGCCAGTACATGTAAGAAAAGCTGAGAGGATCCCCCTAGTTATAGACATCGTTCGAAGGCGACTCAATGACAATAGCCATAAGAAGTTCTAATAGAAAAATATTAGATTTGGAGATGCTCAAAGAATTATATGGGAACAGGGTTTGTGTCCAAAGGTAGACGCATCCTTCACTCTCTGTGAATACGATTGTGGGGATGTTTTTCTCTGTTGAGTTGTGCGCAAGCTGCCTGTATGCGCACCTACCTCTACACTGATTGCGATCGATCTCGCCATACTGGGGATAGCTCTTGGTGCAGCAGTGCTATTTCTGCCATTCATCAGCATCTCTGCTACAGATTCCCATCGGTATAGATTTCTTTTATTGCTTAATGACTCTATGTCTTTCACAGCTCAAACTCCCAAAGATACCTCCCCCTCAACGAAGCCTCTATGCAATCGGATGGCTATGGTTTTCGACTTTGACGATACCTTGGCACCCGACACCTTAGATGGATTACTAACGTACCTGGATATCGATGTGCAGGACTTTCGGCAACAGCGCGTGCGCCCCCTACTAGAAGAGGGCTGGGATAAGGCAGCAGCTCGATGCTATTGCCTAGTGCAAGAATCGCAGCGGCGATCGCCTGACAACAAGATTACACGCGAAGCCTTGGCGGCGTTTGGGCAGCAAATCCAGCCGTTTCCCGGCGTAGAAGGATTGTGCGATCGCCTCCGGCAACGACTCCATGAGATGAATCATGATATAGAGTTGGAGTTTTATATCATCACCGGAGGCTTTGTCGACATCATTGGCCATACAGCCGTTGCACCCTCCTTCAAGCGCATCTGGGGTTGCGAGTTTGCCTACAACGAGCAGGATGAAATTGTCTTTCTCAAACGCAGCATGAGCCACACCGAGAAGACTCGCTACCTGCTGCAAGTATCCAGCGGCCAAGAGCAGGTCAACAAAGACGGGTATGCGTTTGCCTATCGCGATATCCCAGAACGTGAGCTATACATCCCCCTATCGCAAGTCGTATATGTGGGCGATGGCACTTCGGATGTCCCTTGCTTTTCCTTGGTTCATGATGGGCGCGGCATCGCCATTGGAGTCTACAAAGGAGATGAACCCGATGAGTGGGGTCACGAAGTGCAAGTCAGCCGAAGCCAGCGTGTATCCAACCTAGCCGCAGCAAATTATCAGGATGACTCGGAGATGATGCGATCGCTCTATCTGGCCGTTGAAGCGATTTGTAAGCAAATCGAACTGCGTCAACTCAGTGCCAGAGAGTGAGTAACGCCGTATCTATTTTCTTGGGCATTGCAGAATCCAGGATCGGTTATGCCTATCCTGCAGGTGCATCTAAATTGATGTGCAGGGTAAAGCGATCGCTCAAAGTCAGATTTCGCAGGGTGAGCCGTATTCGCCTTGTCTACTGGATCTTATTCAAAAGACTATCTAAAAAGACTATCCAAAAAAAAAGTTTTGAGCTTTCGTGGCTCTCTGTCCCATCCAGTCCTGACGCTTTCAAGAAACGATCAGGGTTTACCTGAAAGAACGGTCGAGCACCACGCAAGAGCCCAAAACTTAATCTCTCAAACCTCTTGAAATCAGATTACCAAAGGGTTTCCTGGAACACATCTTTCCTTGGACAGGATTTGGGAAAAGTCGTTGCGACATGTTGAGACTGACGCTAGCGATCGCATTCAGCAAGGCTTCTTTAGTATTCCCTCACGGTTCAGTTACCCTCACCCTCACCGTTTGATTACCACCAAAAGGTAGACGTTTCCCAACGGTATTTGACCTATACATAAGGAAGTATTTCTTAAGATTTAGCCCAGTTACTCTCCCTTTCAGCGCATTCTTTCGAGTTGAAGGGTAAAGACTTTGGGGGATGTTGGAATGATTGAGCATTACGTATGACGCCTGAAAAACAAACCGCCGAAGAGCAACGATTGCAAGAGAATCGCGAGCGTACAGCCTACTGGATGCGCTGGGGATCTTATGTGAGTGAGCGTCAGTGGGGAACTGTGCGCGAGGACTATAGCGAAGATGGAGAAGCTTGGAATTACTTCTCCCATTCGCAGGCTCCCGCCCGCGCTTATCGCTGGGGAGAAGATGGCATTGCAGGAATTTCCGATAACCATCAGCGGCTTTGCTTTGCAATCGCCCTCTGGAATGGCAACGATCCGATTCTAAAAGAGCGGTTGTTTGGCCTCACAGGCCCGCAGGGGAATCATGGGGAGGATGTCAAAGAGTATTACTTCTACCTCGACAACACGCCAACCCACTCCTACATGAAGTACCTTTATCGCTATCCGCAGGCATGCTATCCCTACGAAGATTTGGTGGAGACGAATCAGCAGCGCGATCGCATGGCACCCGAGTATGAACTCATCGATACGGGCATCTTTGAGCAAGATGGCTACTTTGATGTGGAAATCGAGTATGCCAAAGCTTCCCCTGAAGATATTCTGATTCAAATCCATATCACCAATCACGGGACGGAACAGAGAACACTGCATCTCTTGCCGACTCTGTGGTTTCGCAACACATGGGCGTGGGGCTACGACCGCGAAAAACCCCAGCTTAAAGTCTTTTCGGAAGATGATCACATCCAGGTCATTGAAGCCAACCATCCAACCCTGGGAAAGCGCTGGTTCTACTATCCCGTTGCGACAGAGGCTGAAGAGTCAGGAACGCTCCTTTTTACGGAGAACGACACCAACAAGCAGAAAGTGTTTGGTGAAGCGAACGACTCGCCCTATGTCAAAGATGCCTTCCATGAGTATGTGATTCACAACAACCAGGACGCTGTGAATGGCGATCGCCTGGGCACAAAAGTTACATCCTATTACCCCGTTTCTCTCGCGCCCGGAGCCACCCGCACCCTACGTCTACGGCTTTGTGACAACGCAGAACTGGAGAATCCATTTGGGGCAGACTTTACCTCGACATTCGAGGTACGGCACAACGAAGCCGATGCGTTTTACCATCGCATTTGTCCTTGTGAGCTGACGCCAGAACAGCGACAGGTGCTGCGGCAGGGGTTTGCAGGAATGCTCTGGGGCAAGCAGTATTACTACTATGTCGTCGAGGAATGGCTGGAAGGCGATCCGGCACAGCCCGATCCACCCGGAGGCCATAAGACCGGGCGCAACTCCGAGTGGCAGCATATCTTCAATGAAGATGTGCTATCGATGCCAGATACCTGGGAGTATCCCTGGTATGCCGCCTGGGACTTGGCGTTCCACCTGGTTCCGCTAGCCATGATTGATCCAGACTTTGCCAAACTCCAGCTTTCGCGGCTGACGCGGGAGTGGTATATGCACCCCAATGGACAAGTTCCAGCCTATGAGTGGGACTTCAGCAGCGTCAACCCACCCGTTGAGGCATGGGGCGCATGGCAAGTGTACAAGCTGGAAAAGGAGTTCTACGATCGCGCCGATACCGATTTCCTGGAGCGCGTCTTTCAAAAGTTATTGCTCAATTTCACCTGGTGGGTCAACCGCAAGGATGTGGAGGGGCGCAATGTCTTTCAGGGTGGCTTCTTGGGGTTGGACAACATCGGTGTCTTCGATCGCAGTGCCGAAATTCCAGGTGGAGGGCACTTGCAGCAGGCGGATGGCACCAGTTGGATGGCCATGTACTGCCTGAATATGATGGAAATTGCGCTGGAACTTGCCCGGTCTAACCCCGCCTACGAAGACATTGCTAGCAAGTTCTTTGAACATTTTCTTTACATTGCGTATGCGATCGACGGGACAGGGGATGCTTCAGTGTCCCTTTGGGATGAAACCGACCACTTTTATTATGATGCCCTGGAGTTTCCCGATGGTCATCACGAGTTAATGAAAGTGCGATCGATTGTTGGCCTCATTCCGCTCTTTGCTGTCAATACCATCGAACAAGAAACGCTCGATCGGTTCAAAGGCTTCCGCAAGCGGACGCAGTGGTTTACCGAAAATCGTCACGACTTGACCCAGAAAATTGCCTGTATGCAGGCTCCCGGCCAAGGGGCACGACGCTTGCTGGCGATCGCCGACCCCGACCGACTGCGCTGCATCTTGCAGGTCATGCTCGATGAGTCCGAATTCCTCAGCCCCTACGGCATTCGCTCCGTCTCGAAATATCACGAGGCCCATCCTTACAAGATTCAAATCGATGGCAAAGACTATCAAGTCAAATACGAACCCGCCGAATCAACCACCCCGATGTTTGGTGGCAACTCCAACTGGCGCGGCCCGGTCTGGTTCCCCATTAACTACTTGATCATCGAGGCACTCTACCGCTTCCACCACTACTTTGGCGACGACTTTAAGGTGGAGTGCCCAACGGGATCCGGGAATGATGCGACTTTGCGAGAAGTGGCGATCGAGCTATCTCGACGGCTCACTCGCTTGTTCATGCGCGATGACAATGGGCGGCGTCCCTTTTATGGGGATGTCGATCGCTTTCAGACCGACCCGCAATGGCGCGATTTACTTCTCTTCCATGAGTACTACCACGGCGATAATGGCGTGGGGCTGGGCGCATCTCACCAAACGGGCTGGACGGGTTTGGTGACCCGTCTAATTCAACAATGTGCCCAGTACGATTCCCCGCAGTAAGACTAAGTCTGTTACTTGGTTGCCATAGCCCCGCTACAACGTCTCCAAGATTTACGCATTTGTTGATTGTGTGGCTGCGTCGCGACCACACAATCGCTGTGATTGCAAAGAAACTCGTATGGCTGCACTGTTGATCAGGTCGTCACTTATCTGCGAACATTTCTATGCTTGAGTTCCCGTCTTACACCAAGTCCCTAAGAACCCGTTACAGCTCATTTTCGAAATCCTCGCGCTGCGAGGGTTCCAAAAAATGATCTGGTTTTGGTTTTCATAGAATTAGTGTTATCCGATGATAAGGGATACTTAACTGCGATGCCTTGAATCTGAGATTGGCACAAGATTTGCGAACAACTGCGTTGCATAATGGAAAGACACAAGATTACCGATGCGATCGCTGAACTTGTGATGGATAGATTTTATTCCCTGTTGGTTGGCCCTGTTGGTTGGCCCTGTTGGTCAGTAATTCTAGCCCTTCTGCAAGGTGTGAGCCGAGCGCCTCTCTTTCTTTTTCGTAGCCTGGAGGGGGATGAAATGGCGATCGCCTCACCGGAGATCTCCAGTGGTCTAAACTGTACGCTCTCTCGAACCGACCTAAAAAAACGGCCTCAAACAACCTGCCTAAAAACCGAATATAAGGGGAAGACTAGTTGAACGGCATGTCTCTGCATCTTGGCTGTTTTTCTCCGTAACGTTCCTCCTCCTGGTATGCTCAATCTCCTTCTACTCACCGTGCTTGTTATTGGTGGCTCTGCCCTCTGTTCTGGCACCGAGACGGCATTGTTATCCGTTCCCCAAACGCGCGTCCGTCAGTTGGCACAATCGGGACGGAAATCCGCACGAGCCCTCTTAAGAATTCGAGAGAAAATCAGCCGTCCGATCGCCACGCTGGTTATTTTCAACAACCTATTCAATATCCTGGGCAGCATTGCCATCGGACGAACCGCGTCTGTCGTCTTGGGAGATGCGCTTCTGGGGGTCTTTTCCGGGCTGCTCACATTTCTGATCATCATCTTCGCCGAGATCCTGCCGAAAACCTTTGGCGAGCGCTATTCCGAGCAGGTTTCCCTAGCCGTCGCGCCGATCATGGTGGCACTAACCGTTCTGTTTACGCCCATCGTGGTGGTGTTGGAACAGGTCACGGCTCCCTTTATCAGAGGCGAGCGCCGCCCCATTACCAACGAAACCGAAATTCAACTGCTGGCACGACTGGGGCAACAGGAAGGGGTAATTGAGAAAGACGAGTTTGAGATGATTCAGCAGGTGTTTCGCCTAAATGATGTGACGGCACGGGACTTGATGACCCCCCGCGTAGCGATCACCCACCTGTCAGGAGACATGACCCTAGCCGAGGCCAAAGAAGATATATTCTTCTCTCAGCATTCGCGCATTATCGTCAGTGGCGAATCCCTGGACGAAGTGGTGGGCATCGTTATGCGGAATGAGTTGTTGACAGCGCTGATTCAGGGCAAGCCCGATCGCACGATCGCCAGCCTCTCCCGTCCTGCCCACTTCATTCCCCAATCCCTCCGAGCCAATAAGCTTCTCAAAGACTTCCAGGCCGGACGCGAACACCTGGCGGTGGTGGTGGATGAATACGGCGTCCTCGCAGGCGTCGTCACCCTGGAAGATGTGCTAGAAGTCTTGATTGGTGAAATTGTGGATGAGACCGACCGGGCGATCGACCTACAAGAGATTGCACGACGGCGGGGCATCCGGATTCTAGGCCGAGGGCAATCGGCAGAGCGGCAAGGGAAAGGTAAGAGAGCACGGTAGAGCATGCTTTACAAGTTATGCTAAGAACTCCGTAACGAGATGATTGAATTTTCTTGGATACTCAACCTGTGCCCAATGCCCGCATCGCTCAAAAATATGCAAAGAAGAATTAGGGATTTTCTGGAAAGCCACATAGGCATGGGCAACTGGAATTATTGAGTCTTGCTTTCCCCAGACTACTAAGGTTGGAGCTTTGATGGACTCAAGCTACTGAACGATTGGGCTAAAAACTTCACGTCGAACACCCCAAAAGTTTAAGTTAGTCGTCAGCAGAGAAATTAAAGCTTCTCGCTGACCGGGTAGATTAAACCGCTGAAAACCGAGTTCAACCCATTTCTCTGGAACTGATTTTGGATTATGAACGCAATTGTTTAACACCCACCTGACACTCCTCCGACTGGGTGGAATCAGGTTCGCGATCGCTGGAAACGCAGCTAGCAAGCGATCATAAATGTCGATTTCTTGTCCTAAGCCAAAACTTGATATTAATCCAAGTTTCTGAACGCGCTCTGGCGATTCAAGGGCAAGCTTTAGTAGAACACCTCCACCCATTGAATGACCAATAAAACTGGCGTGCTGAAGAGCGAGTGTATCTAGAAATCTATGCAGAAACTGAAGTTGATAACCCAGCGAATACGATACGACTGGCTTATCCGATAAACCAGCCCCGACCATGTCAAAGGCAAACACACGATGGTGCTGGACTAATTCGGAAATATTATATAACCACACCTCAATGGAACCGCCACCACCATGAAGCAAAATCACAGGAGTACCTTGAGTGCCTACACTCCAGTAACGAGTAGTGATAGAACCTATCTTGATGTATTGGTCCTGTATTAACTGCATTGTGTTCATGCAGCAACTCCACCTTGATGCAGGGAAAGTTAATTTGGCTTCTCTCTGACTGATCAGTCAGCCACCTTCAGTTTTATTTCCATTCCATCGGGAAGGTTCTCGATTTGTCTGGCCAGATCTCCTGAGAAGCGTATCAGCTCAACGAGAGGGATAGTCTTTATGTTCGAGACATCATAGGTGCCACCCAGCACGCCCGGAATGACTAGACAATACTTTCGGCCAACACTCAGCGTACCAAGTTCTCTCTCAGCAGACTCGACAAGCCTGCTCATGTACCAATCACTGAGGAATTCCTTATCGCGGGAAAGATCATCTAGATCGGCGCGATTATCAGCGACCACAAGACAATAGAGATCTTCGGGACACAGCCGCCAATACCTGCCATCGCCATCCTTGATTATCAGATTGCCGAATGCATTCTCCCCAATGATTTCGACAGGATTAAGCCCCGTCCAACCCCAGGAGTCTCGGATCTCGCGCAGGAGGTTAGTCATATGAAGATTGTGCCTTGACGCCTAAAGCTAGCATTCTTTGCTCCGTCCCTATCAATGCAGTGTTAGGCAACTCAGCTAAAACACCCACAGTGGTCATCGCTGGGTAACTTCACCAAGTGCTGCTTGCAGAATGTCATCACTCACACCATGGCGCTTTAAGCTAGCGATCAATGCAGATACCGTATCTCCCTCCAAGCGCTCTAGATCAGCACGTAGACCTTGTCCAATATAGGCACGAGCTAATGGTTGATATCCTGAGAACCCAAGTAATGGTGCAATTCTTTTCAAGTCTTCAATGACATCTTCGGGCATCCGAATGGTAATTGTTGTCATTGGGCGATTTCTATCTAACCGTTTTTTTAATGCTTCAGCTTTCATAGTATTCACGTTCCTTTCGTGTTGCTTTACGGGCTGAAATGATGCGAATCATGTCGTCTTTGCGCTCAATGAAAACAACGTACAGAAGATTCCAACGCCTATCGAAACCAATAATGGCATCTCGTGCTTCATCATTCCGACTCGCATCTACTACCACTAGAAGTGGATCAAAGAAGGCTTCAGCAGCTTCCTGAAACGTTACACCATCATGCTTTTGAGGATTGATTCGTGCTTTTTCATCATTCCAGACAAACGTAATGCCGTTGAGTACAAAATACACGTCCATACTTATATAGTGTAGACAAATCGTATTTACAACGTCAATATACTTTTGTAAGGCTGCAGGTCGTATGAGGTGGAGGTAGTGCGTTAGTGTTGCGTCTCAGCCCGTGATGCAAATGCTAGACTACAGCAGCTTGCTCTGGTTTTGGCAATATGGCTGACTTAATTCGACTCCTGGCTCAGGAACTTTCGCTGCCCACCCGTAACCTGGAAGCGGCGCTGGGACTCTTGCAAGAGGGGGCGACGGTGCCCTTTATCGCCCGCTATCGCAAAGAGCGGACGGGGGGGATGGATGAGGTGCAGTTGCGATCGCTCCAGGAACGGCACCAGTACCTCACCGAGCTGGATGAGCGCAAGCAGACCATCCTCAAGTCCATTGCCGACCAGGGCAAGCTAACGGAGGACTTGCAACAGAAAATCGAGCGCTGTCTGCAAAAGACGGATTTGGAAGACCTGTATTTGCCCTATCGCCCCAAGCGCCGCACCCGCGCCACGATCGCTAAGGAAAAGGGATTGGAACCATTGGCGGAACAGATTGCCGCCCACAACCAGCCGAAAGCCGCTGACCTGAACCTGATGCAGGCCGCTGCGGCATTCGTGAATCCAGACACCGGAGTGGAAACGGCAGAGGATGCCTTAAAAGGGGCGGCGGATATTCTGGCAGAGGCGATCGCCGATCGGGCAGAGCTCCGCGCCTGGGTGCGAGAGTATTTGCTGAAATCTGGCTCATTCCGCTCCCGCATCGACTCGAAGATTCCCGAAGGCAGCACCAAGTTCGAACTCTATCGCAACTACACTATTTCGGTGCGCCAAGTGGCTCCCCACAATCTGCTAGCGCTGTTGCGGGGACAGCGGGAAGAGGTTTTGTCCCTGGAGCTGGCGTTTGACCTAGACATGGTGTTGCAACAGCTAGAAGCCGAGGTAATTCGCACTCACCAGAAACCGCTGCGAGTGTTTTACCAGGATGTGATTCAGGATGCCTTTAACCGCCTGATGAAAACCTCGCTGATCAACACTGTGATTGCGGAAAAGCGAGCGTGGGCGGATGAGGAATCGATTCAAACCTTCGAGGAGAATCTACGCAACTTGCTGCTAGCGCCTCCAGCAGGGATGAAGCCGACGTTGGCGATCGACCCCGGCTTTCGCACAGGCTGCAAAGTCGCAGTGGTCGACGAAACGGGGCAGTTTTTGCATTACGAGGCGGTTTTTCCGCACCAGGCACAGGCTCAGCGAGAAAAGGCTGCACAAACCCTGAAACGGCTCATCCAAAAGCATCAAGTGGCGTTGATTGCCATTGGCAACGGCACCGCCAGCCGCGAAACCGATGCCTTCGTCTCAGAAGTATTGCAATCCCTGGCCCAGAAGCCCGTGAAAGTGATGGTGAATGAGGCGGGGGCGTCGGTATATTCGGCCAGTCCGGTGGCGATCGCCGAATTCCCCGATCTTGATGTAACGGTGCGGGGTGCCATCAGCATCGGTCGTCGCCTGCAAGACCCCTTGGCCGAGCTAGTGAAAATCGACCCCAAATCCATCGGCGTAGGGCAATACCAGCATGATGTGGATCAAAAGCGGCTGAAGCAAAAGCTCGAAGAAACGGTGGAAAGCTGCGTCAACTATGTGGGGGTGGATCTGAATACAGCCTCTTCTGCATTGCTCACCTATGTGTCGGGCATTACGCCTACCATCGCCAATAACATCGTGGCCTACCGCAACCAGAATGGAGCCTTTGGCGATCGCAAAACCCTGCTCAAAGTCCCCAAACTCGGCCCCAAAGCCTTTGAGCAAGCCGCAGGCTTCCTGCGTATCCGCAATGGCAAAAATCCCCTGGATAATACCGCCGTCCACCCCGAAAGCTACAAGGTCGTCGAAGCAATCTTGACCGATCTCGGCGTGAACCCCAAAAAGCTGACAGCGGATGCCAAACAACTCCAATCCCTCCCCTTGCAACAGGTGAGCTTGAAGCGCTATGTCACTGATGAGGTGGGCGAACCTACCCTGCGCGACATTCTTCAGGAACTCGAAAAGCCAGGACGGGACCCGCGATCGCAATTCGTCACTGCCACCTTCCGCGACGACATTCAAACCCTCACCGACCTCAAACCCGGCATGACTCTAGAAGGCGTGGTCACCAATGTCGCCAACTTCGGAGCTTTCGTCGATCTCGGCGTCCACCAAGACGGCCTCGTTCATATCTCCCAACTCGCCGATCGCTTCGTTCGCGACCCCAAGGAAATCATCAAAGTCGGTCAGGTGGTCACGGTACGAGTGCTGGAAGTCGATGAGAAACGGAAGCGGATTAGTCTGTCGATGCGATCGGGTGGGGAGTAGACTGGGGAATTGGAGCGATCGGTAAAACCGTTCGGTCTCACATTACCCATCACTCACCGTAGATAACCTGTGCGTCATAACCAATCAAATTTCGGCGATCGGTGTGCATAGGTGTTGTTATGCAGCGATTCCCATTATGTCTTCTTCTTTAAACGAGGAAAGAGTTCCAAAGCCATCGGTGCATTATGACAAGGCAAGCAGCGATAAGTTTTCATCAAACAGTAATTTCATGTGGATAATGGAGCGGTCATAAATCGACGCCCACGATCAGCTACATAAGCAATACAAGCCTTTAAATCATCTCGTGTTAAATCGGGAAAATCGTCGAGAACTTCTGCCTCAGTCATCTCAGAAGCTAGGTACTCAAGCACTTCATAAACCGCAATTCGCAAGCCACGTACACAAGGCTTACCACCGCGTTTATTTGGTTCGATAGTGATGTAGTTTCTGTAGTTCATATAGCGGTGTGCAACCGCATTAAGCACAGCAACGGTTGTGTGGGGCGCGGCGCGCCCCACACAACCGTACTTAACTAACGCGCATAGCGCTATAGTTTAGATGATTGGCGTTGTGTTCTTGATATATATCTACATCATCTTAAATTATGGCTGCTCACCTGGCCCTGTCACCCACTGGACAAAGCTTTCAGGCTAGCATCCCAACCAACAAGCCTGAGCAATATAATGCTTGAGATCACCGAGCGACCATTTGATGGTATTGAGCAGATGCAAGCCGACCAACGTTAGTCGCTCCAGTGAATAGGCTATGTTATGTAGCATTTCATGTGAGGGGGAGTAGCATTACATTTCTTCGCGATCCCGCCGATTTGACGAACTGAAAACCCGCCTTTTCGAACGTTGAGACAAATCCCATGAATCGATAGCTCGGTGAGTCGGGAGCGACGGGATAGGCCTCAACATATTGAGCACCGTTTTCTTTGGCGTAATCAATGGCGGCGGTCAAGAGCTGTGATGTGATGCCCATGTTTCTGAATGTACGCTTGATGAAGAAGCAGGCAAGTGACCATACGCAATCCTTTGTTTCATCGCCGCCCAGCGATTTGTATGTATCTCGTGGGGCGATCGAACACCAAGCGATCGGTTCATTATCCGAATATGCGAGCAAACCGACTGGAATGCCCTGATCGACGCGGTTCTTCATCGACGACTTTTTGCCCACTTTGCCAGGGATCGTCTTTCTATTTTCGTTGTTTCTCCAAACCATGCACCAGCAGTTGTGTGGACCGCCTTTGGATTCAAAGAGTTGGGCGAAATCACCCCAGCGATCTGCGGTGACAGGATGAAAGTCAAGCTTCATTTGTTGGATCGTTCTTGCCACATAGCGACTATTAGGCTGAAGGATTCTACCTAATATGGCGGATAATCAGATTTTTTCTGTATACCACCCTATTTTGGTTGGACAGGCGAAATCTTTCTGTATGCTATCCCGATTTGGTTGGATAGGCAGAATGCGATCGCATTTTTGAGCTGAGCGATCGCTCATCAGCAAAGGAATTGGTTTAGGGTGAAGGGCGATCGCATAGATTGCTTGAGGGGTGAAGGGCGATCGCGCTTCAGTGTCTGCGCCTTCAACACCAGCATCAAGTAACACTTGAGGATGCACAACTGCAATAACCATAGACAAGCAGGAGCATATATACTTATTGCCTTACTCTTAAGTTGGAATTATTCTTGAATAAGACCAGCTCTGGCAATCATCTGATCGATCTAACGTCTGACATAATTCGCTTTGACTCCAGTGCTTCTATTCCGTTAAGCCCTGGATTGTTCAAGATTAGATTGTTCAAGAACTAGACGAAAGCACGTGATTTAAGGATATGAATAATGGTTCGATCGCAGGCAACCTATCGCATCAGACGCAAGCAGATCATAGTCAAGCTGAACTAGATCTTCGCATAGCGTTAGGTCATGAGTTGCGCGAAATTTTAATCAACAAGAAGCTAAAGCAACGAGAACTTGCAACACTGCTGGCTATCCAGCAACCGGAGGTATCTCACCTATTTAATGGTCACTTTAGTCGATTTACGGTAGATAAATTGATTCAACTTTTTAATCGGCTAGGATGGGTAGTAAAATTTCAAATAAATCCACAAAAAATTGACGAATCTCAATCTGAGTAAGCATCAGTAAATTGCTCTTTAATAGCTTTCATATACAGAATAATTCCTATTGAAAGCAGGCTTAAGATATCAGACTTCTCTAAGTATTTATAATGTAACAAAGTATCTAAAAGCTTTATTGGCAAGCACTTTCACAAATCGAATTACACCTCAGTGAATCTAGAGATTCATAATTCAGCTATATGGGATCAGCATTTTTTTCAAAATTGATTAGGTAAACAATCAAGTTAAGCATTTAAAGTAGCAATTCAGTACCTCCTTGAACTTTAGCTATTTTTGCAAAGTTCACTAGATCACCTTTCAAATAAAGTTATTTTTACATTCAAAAGAAGGTCTTTACTACCCTATTTTTTATAGGAAAAAATCTATAAAATAAAGGCTTTTTAGGCTTTACAAGCTTGCATGATAACGTTAATAATTGTTTCAAACAGTGTTTTGAGTCATGCCAATAGCTAACAATTTAATCAAACTTTTTCGCACCTATTTTGGTGCATCAAGAAGAAATCAAAAGTTTCGCACTGCACACCCCATAACTACACATAACTTAGGAGGTAGTATGAGCGATCTCATGAGCAGCCAAACTACGAGCAGCCAGGGTGGATGTCCATTCACGGGCGCAACCCGAAAGTTTACCGCTGGCACTGGAACCTCTAACCAAGATTGGTGGCCGAATCAATTAAACTTAAAAATCCTCCACCAGCACTCCTCAAAATCTAATCCCATAGGCGATACGTTCAACTACGCTGAGGCGTTCAAGAGTCTCGATTTAGATGCGGTGAAGCGAGACATTTTTGACTTGATGACGACGTCTCAAGATTGGTGGCCAGCCGACTACGGCCACTATGGGCCACTCTTCATCCGGATGGCTTGGCACAGCGCTGGTACGTATCGCATCAGCGACGGACGCGGCGGCGGCGGCACCGGCAACCAGCGGTTTGCGCCAGTCAACAGCTGGCCTGACAATGGCAACCTTGACAAGGCTCGCCGATTACTTTGGCCAATCAAGCAGAAATATGGTCAGAAAATCTCTTGGGCTGATCTGATGATCCTCGCCGGTAACTGCGCCCTAGAGTCGATGGGGTTCAAAACATTTGGCTTTGCCGGGGGGCGCGAAGACATTTGGGAGCCCGAAGAAGACATTTACTGGGGCTCTGAGGCCGAGTGGCTTGGAGACAAGCGCTACACCGGCGATCGCGAGCTTGAAGATCCCCTTGGCGCGGTTCAAATGGGTCTGATCTACGTGAATCCGGAAGGCCCGAACGGCCATCCTGATCCGGTTGCGTCGGGTCGAGATATTCGCGAAACCTTCGGACGGATGGCAATGAATGACGATGAGACTGTGGCCCTCGTTGCGGGTGGTCACACCTTCGGCAAATGTCACGGTGCGGGTGATGCTGCACTGGTAGGAGTCGAGCCTGAAGGAGCCCCCATTGAGGCGCAAGGTCTGGGCTGGAAGAACAGCTTCGGCAGTGGCCTAGGTGTTCATGCAACGACCAGTGGTATCGAAGGCGCATGGACGACAAACCCGATCAAATGGGATAACAACTACTTCGAAAACCTGTTTGGCTATGAGTGGGAACTGACCAAAAGTCCCGCTGGCGCGAATCAGTGGGTTCCCAAAGGGGGTGCTGCGGCAGATGCCGTGCCCGATGCTCATGATCCCTCAAAGCGGCATGCTCCGATCATGACCACGGCGGATATGGCCATGAAAATGGACCCCACCTACGAGCCAATTTCGCGACGCTTCCTTGAGCACCCAGACCAGCTAGCAGATGCATTTGCCCGTGCATGGTTCAAGCTAACGCACCGCGACATGGGTCCCCGCGCCCGCTACCTCGGCCCTGAAGTTCCATCGGAAGAGCTCCTATGGCAAGATCCCGTTCCTGCCGTTGATCATGAATTAGTTAATGAGCAGGACATTGCGACCCTTAAGCAACAGATTCTGGCTTCGAATCTATCGGTCTCTCAACTGGTTTCTACAGCTTGGGCATCGGCTTCAACCTTCCGTGGCTCTGACATGCGCGGTGGGGCAAACGGGGCACGCATTCGTCTCGCCCCGCAGAAAGATTGGGAGGTCAACCAACCAGATCAATTAGCATCTGTACTGCAAACGCTGGAGACCATCCAAAAAACCTTCAATGAATCTCAGTCTGGAGGG
The DNA here is from genome assembly GCA_015207365.1 of Vacuolonema iberomarrocanum LEGE 07170. Lineage (GTDB taxonomy): Bacteria > Cyanobacteriota > Cyanobacteriia > Elainellales > Elainellaceae > Vacuolonema > Vacuolonema iberomarrocanum. Next base: position 70,591 of record JADEXA010000017.1, on the reverse strand, counting down.
AAGCGGGTTTCCCTGGCTGACGTGATTGTTCTGGGCGGATGTGTAGGCGTTGAGCAAGCGGCGAAGAATGCCGGTTGGTCTGATGTCAAGGTTCCCTTCCAGCCCGGACGCACAGATGCGTCGCAGGCAAAAACAGATGTGGAATCCTTCGCTGCCCTCGAACCGATCGCGGATGGGTTCCGCAACTACCTCAAAAGTGCGCACACCATACCTGCAGAAAAGTTGTTGGTCGATCGGGCACAGTTGCTGACATTGACTGCACCTGAGATGACGGTTCTCATCGGTGGTATGCGCGTCTTGAATACCAACGTTGGACAGGTCCAACAGGGTGTCTTTACCAATCGGACAGAGACATTGACCAATGACTTCTTCGTGAATTTGCTCGACCTTGGCACAACATGGACGCCTGTCTCGGAAGCTGAAGACCTATTTGAAGGACGCGATCGCAAAACAGGCGAACTCAAGTGGACTGGTACCCGTGTCGACCTTGTCTTTGGTTCTAACTCTCAGCTACGAGCGATCGCTGAAGTCTACGGATGTCAGGACTCGCAGCAAAAGTTTGTCCACGACTTTGTGGCAGCATGGGATAAGGTGATGAACCTCGATCGCTTCGATCTCTCCTAAGCTCAGCGAACGGTCTTTAGCGTTCGAACCATTGCCTCAAGCAATTGTCTCATCTGATGATTGCTTGAGGCTTAAAATTAGGTCAAAGTGATGGTACGACGTAAGCTTCTGACAAACCCTGAATTCTTTACGCCTTCCATGCATTACGACCTGCCCTATGATTGAAAGATGCAAAAGCTGACCTTAACCCGACCCGACGACTGGCATCTGCATCTACGCGATGGTGCAGCACTGAAAGCAGTTTTGCCCCATACGGTGCGTCAGTTTGCTCGTGCCATTGTTATGCCAAATTTGAAGCCCCCCGTACGCTCTTTAGCGGATGCGGCAGCCTATCGCGATCGCATCATTGCAGCTATTCCGGCGGGCAAGCAGTTTGAGCCGCTGATGACCCTCTACCTCACCGATAACACGAGCCCAGACGACATTGTTGCGGCCAAAGCCTCTGAGTTTGTCAAAGCCGTCAAATATTACCCAGCCGGTGCAACAACGAATTCAGAATCTGGCGTCACCGATATTCGTAGATGCGATCGCGTCTTTGAAGCGATGCAGCAGGTAGACATGCCTTTATTGCTGCACGGAGAAGTAACCCATAAAGATGTGGATGTGTTCGATCGCGAGAAAGTATTTATCGAGCAAAAGTTGATTCCCCTAAAGCAGCGATTCCCTAAGCTGCGCGTGGTGCTTGAGCACATTACCACCTCAGATGCTGTAGAGTTTGTTCTAGCGACCAACAATATCGCGGCAACGATCACCCCCCAACATCTATTGTTTAATCGCAACATGATATTTAAGGGAGGTATTCGCCCTCATTTTTATTGCCTCCCCATTTTGAAACGGGAGACCCACCGCCAGGCCCTTTTGCAAGCAGCAACCTCTGGCAGTCCTAAGTTTTTCCTAGGCACCGATAGCGCTCCCCATACCCGCAATAGCAAAGAAAGTTCTTGTGGCTGTGCCGGTTGCTTTTCGGCCTTACATGCCATGGAGTTGTACGCAGAAGCATTCGAGAGCGCTGATGCCCTGGATAAACTTGAAGCGTTTGCTAGTTTCTATGGACCAGATTTCTATCAGCTCCCGCGCAATACCGAACAGATTACCTTAACGAAAACAACCTGGCGAATTCCCGACGAAGTGCCCTTTACGGAAGCTGGGCTCGTGCCCTTATGGGCAGGGAATGAGATGACCTGGCAAATGGTATGACACGCACTCAGACTGTTGCATCGGCTAGATGGGCAGCGATCGCTCGCATTTAGCCCATTTCATCTAAACATCAACTGGATCATTAATATCAAGTTATTCGTAACCTTTCAATATCTCTAATTGGTGGCGCACCAAACATGCGGGCATATTCACGGCTGAACTGTGAAGGACTTTCATAACCAACTTGATAAGCCGCATTGGTTGCATCGGCATTTTCAACTAGCATCAGCCGACGTGCTTCCAGTAACCGCAATTGTTTTTGATATTGCAGCGGACTCATAGATGTGACTTTCTTGAAATGGCGGTGGAAAGAGGCCGAAGACATATTGGCTTGCTCCGCTAACACCTCTACCCGCAATGATTTTGTAAAATCAGCCTTGATCCGTCTAATCACCGCAGCAATGCGCTGCATGTTGCTCCCAGAGGTCGCTATTTGACGAACCGCTTCACTTTGTTCACCCAACAGAAGACGGTAATACATTTCGCGAATCATCATTGGTGCCAGGAACGGAATGTCTTGTGGGGTATCTAGAAGCTTCGTCAACCGGATAGCACAATCAATGAGCGAGGCATCAGCATCACTCACGAACAAACCTCGAACTGAGCCTTCACTCTTACCTGCATTGGGTTGGATTTGGTCAATAATATCGCAGAGTTGGGCAGGGTCTAGGTTCAGCGTAAAACTCAAGTAAGGCTTGGCTGGTGTCGCTTCAACAATAAAAGCTCTGAGGGGCAAATCCACCGAGATCACGAGATATTGAGCTATGCCATATCGATAAGCCTCCTCGCCCAGTAATACTTCTTTTTTACCCTGCACAATGATGGCAAGAGTCGGTTCAACGACATCGCACAGCTCTGTTGAGATCTCCAACTCCCGCATGAATGTCAACTGAGGAATAGCGGTTTTGTGAGCACCGTTTCCTCGACCATTGGTCTGCTGGGCGACTAATGCTGCCAGTTCCTGACACTGACTCATTGCACTACTGGGTCCTAGTCTTTCAGTTACCATGCTGTATTCCTATCGATAACCACACTCCTGCGCTCATTATAAAGAATGCTTTTATATGTCACGGCCTTGGTTGAGAGCATTAGGCAATAATCTGCGAGGTTCGTGTATTTAGAGTTATTTTTGTCCAGCCTATGATGAACTCATCCAAAAATGCAGTGAAAGGATAAGGCAAGTCAATCTCCATCCAATTCCAACCATAAGGAGAGTTCATTATGTCGAATGCACAAAACAAAGTTATTGCTATCACTGGAGCTAGTAGTGGTATTGGCGAAGCAAGTGCCAAGTTACTGGCCCAGAACGGTGCAAAAGTCGTTCTAGGAGCACGACGCACCCAAAGGCTAGAAAAGCTTGCCGCAGCGATTCGTGCTCAAGGTGGAATAGCAGAATACAAAGCTCTGGATGTCACCGACCGTGAGGATATGAAAGCGTTCATTCACTTTGCTAAAGATCAGCTTGGTCGCATCGATGTCGTCTTTAATAACGCAGGCGTCATGCCACTCTCTCCAATGAATGCTCTGAAAGTTGAGGAGTGGGACAATATGATCAATGTCAATATTCATGGCGTGTTAAATGGAATTGCAGCTGGTTTGCCAATCATGGCGGCACAAGGCGGCGGACAATTTATCAATACAGCATCGATCGGCGCGCATGTCGTAGTCCCGGCGGGTGCAGTCTATTGCGCCACTAAGTATGCCGTTTGGGCAATCTCAGAAGGACTACGCCAGGAGTCGCAGAATATTCGCGTCACCACTATCTCTCCCGGTGTAGTGAAAACGGAACTGGGCTCTGACATCACCGAAGAGTCTGCAAAAGACGCCTTGCAGGAATTTCGTAAAATTTCACTTACTCCAGATGCGATCGCGAGAGCGGTCTTGTACGCCGTCTCTCAACCCGATGATGTTGATGTAAATGAAGTCATTGTCAGACCGACAGCCAGTGCATTCTGAGGAGAATCAGTCAAAGTATGAGATCGTTATCGTAGCGGAGCAAAATCGTGAACCCATTTGAGATTTTGTCGTTATTTCATCCGAAAACTTACTCCAGACGAGCGATCACCTCAAAAGCGAAGTCATTCCGGCTACACATTATCACCAAAATCGTTAGACTAGAAGAACCACTCTACATACAATCCTGTTATGGCTCATCTTCAAGACCGACGGGCTCAGAACACTGAGGGTGACTTCTATGTCGACAGTAGTTGTATTGACTGCGACACCTGCCGATGGATGGCACCCGAAATTTTCAGTCGAGCCGATAGCCAATCTGCCGTACATCATCAGCCTGTGAATGAGAAAGAGCGGTTGGCGGCGTTACAAGCGTTGTTAGCCTGTCCAACCGCTTCGATTGGGACTGTTGAGAAACCAACAGATATGAAGCGGGCGCAGGCAAGCCTACCGACCCTCATCTCAGAGAATGTTTATCATTGTGGCTATCACTCTGAAAAATCCTATGGGGCTGCAAGTTATTTTGTTGCGCGATCGCAAGGCAATATCCTCGTCGACTCGCCTCGCTTCACACCGCCCCTCGTCAAACAACTCGAAGCCATGGGCGGTATCCGCTATATGTACCTGACCCATCGCGACGATGTTGCCGATCATCAAAAGTTTCATGACCACTTTGGCTGCGAGCGAATTCTCCATGCTGATGATGTGAGTCGCGGCACGCAATCCGTTGAGATTCAGCTGAACGGGGCTGAGCCCTATGCGATCGCAGACGATCTATTGATCATTCCAGTACCAGGTCATACGAAAGGGCATACCGTACTGCTGTATGACAACACGTATCTATTCACTGGCGATCATCTTGCTTGGTCGGTTCACCTGCAACATCTGTATGCATTTCGCCGCCACTGCTGGTATTCCTGGTCACAGCAGGTCGAGTCGATGCAGCGGCTACTCGACTACTCATTTGAGTGGGTGTTGCCGGGTCACGGGCGACGCCATCACGCGGACAAAGCAATCATGGCCGCCGAGATGCAGCACTGTGTCGCATGGATGCAAGAACAAAAGTAGAATTCAATCCCTGTTTTTAGCGATCGAACGCCCCTGCTCACCGGCTGGTGTCTGCCTTAATGATGATTCTTCATTGGGCTGAACCGCTTACACTCAAAGCTGTTGCATTGCAGGGGAGCCCGGTCTTTGTTGAGTCCCTATATCTTAGGCTTATTCCTGATTGGATTTTTGTTGCTCACTGTGGGCTGGGGTTCCAAATGGATTGCACGCCTGCCCCTTTCCTATGCCATTCTTTACCTAATCATTGGCATCACTTTAGGCCCCTATGGCATTGGCCTGCTGCAAATTCGACCCGAGACCCAGTTCCTCGAACGCTTCACCGAGTTTGTTGTGATCGTTTCGCTCTACAGTTGTGGGCTAAAAATTAGCCGCCCGTTTCGGCGATCGCTATGGGACTCAACAATTCGACTGATTGCCCTACTCATGCCCTTCTGCATTTTGGCCGTAGCAGCCGTAGGGCACTGGCTGGTGGGGCTGCCGTGGGGAGCTGCCGTGCTATTGGGTGCCATCCTGGCACCGACGGATCCCGTGTTGGCCTCTGAAGTGCAACTTGAGCATGCCGAAGACCCAAACGAACTCCGGTTTGGCCTCACCTCAGAAGGCGGCTTGAACGATGCTCTGGCCTTTCCCTTCGTTTACTTGGGTTTGTTTTGGATCAATGACCCCAACTTAAATAACTGGTTTCGCCAATGGGTCGCGATCGACCTGATTTGGGCAATTGCGGCAGCGATTGGTATGGGCATCCTCGTCGCCAGAAGTCTCGTGTGGATCAACAAACAGATTCGGACCGCTCATGGCGTCGATAATCTGATGGCCGACTTAGTGGCGATCGGCGTTATTTTACTCACCTATTCCCTAACAGAACTGGTAAATGGTTATGGTTTTCTGGCTGTGTTCGTTGCCGGATTAGTTGTGCAACGGCACGGCACTTATCCAGAACAGCGCCAGTCTCAATTGGAATTCATCACACAAATCGAAAAGCTCCTTGAAGTCGGCGCTATCTTACTGCTGGGTTCTCTGTTACGTCTAGAGCAGATTCAAGCGTTTGGCTTCCAGGCCGTCACCGTAGCAGGACTCTTGCTACTGCTGATTCGTCCGATAGGAGCCTGGCTAAGCACGCTGGGCGATCGCCTTCATCCCCTCACTCGACTACTCTTCGGTTGGTTTGGCATCCGGGGCATTGGCTCCATCTACTATCTGTCCTATGCTGTCTCTGACGGCATTCCCACTGACATTGCAGCTCAACTTCGCTGGATCACCTATTTAACCGTCCTCATTTCCATCATCATTCATGGCATGACGGCCAGTCCCTTCATCGCATGGCACGATCGCCACATTGGCGACAGTCGTATTAAGTAAAGCGTAACGGTTTTTGTAACGTATATCTATTCTTCTGTGGGTGCGGATAGACTCGTCTCATGCCTTAGCTCCCAAAGCAAGCAGGTTTCCCGTCAGGGTCAATCACACTGGCATGGCATCACTTCTGCCGACTCTTGAGGCAGTGGGCGATCGCTATGGCTTGGGAGTATTGGGATATTCACGTTTGCGTCATCTCAGGGGCAGCATGAACCTGGGCTTTAGCAACAAGCGATCGTTTCACGGTGCCTGACCTCTCTCTCATATCTACCTCGTCTTCTCTCTATTGATTCTTTCGTTGCGTCTGGTGTATGAACGGTTTTGCTTATCTTCCATCAATCGCTGGAGTTGTTTGATTATCGGCAATTTTAGCCACTCTCCTCGCTGTGTTGCCTGAAGCACCCGCCCTGGCTCCTTCCCCCGTTCAAGTTGCTCAAGCTCCTCCCAACGAAGCCAGTGATGATGTCCTCGCCGCTCTACGAAACGAGCTGGATAATCAGGACTGGCAAAACGCCGATCGCGAGACCCGTCAGTTGCTGAATCAGTGGATCCATCCCAATGGCCATATTTTTGCGCATTGCTGATTGAGGAGATGATTTTTTCTGAGAGGGGGCGCGGTGCGCCCCCTCTCAGAAAAAATCATCCTTGGATTCTGCAACCCCTATTTTTGTTATTCCCCTAGTAGAAAACATTCCAGCCGATCAACTGCAAATTCTGGATCAGCTGTGGCTGGAAGCCAGCGATGGTCGATTCGGTTTTAGTGTACAGGGACAAATTTGACAGGAAGTGATGGCCCAATATCCCAACGACCGGGAAGAAGCCGTCCGAGCATTTGGACAGCAGGTCGGTTGGATGCATCCGACAATCGATCACGATAACGTTGTCTCTCCAGAGTGGTTCACAGAACCAGAGCTGACCCAGTCCATGGAGGCTCCGGTAGGGCATTTCCCTTGGGTCGGAATTTCCTGGAGCCAGATCCAAGCCATACTGAACGCGCAAAGCTGTGGCAGTTGCATGATCGATGCGATGGCCCTTCAGGGCGATCGCTATGGGGTAATCGGAACCCTTAACCAGCTATCTGACTGACAGGCAAACTGACAGGCAAACCGCTTGGAAATATTGTCCTGCCGTAGGATCGTTTACGTTTACGCTAACCCAGCGAAACAGGCTTCTGGAGACAGGTTTTATCCAGTCAATATCGGCTTATGGCAGATGTTTACAAACCATCAGATCCTGCTTTACATCCAGTCGTTTACACTCGTCAGATCAAATTTTTTATCCTTAAAATTCCGGACTTTTAGACTGGTTGGCTTTATTGGCCAAAGAACTCTGTCATTTCTGGCTGACCCTTCAATGAGATATATGGTTGGAACCTGATTGACTGGCAAAGGACTATTGCATTTGAACAATCACTTTACCGTCCGCCTTTCGGATCGAGCGCATCTCGCAGACCATCGCCTAGCAAATTAAAGGCCAACACCGTGAGAGTAATGAAGAGCCCAGGAAAGAGAATCGTCCAGGGAGAAGACAGAGAGTAGCCACCTTTGAAGGCGTCAGAAAGCATCGTTCCCAGCTCAGGCGTGGGTGGTTGTGCGCCCAGGCCGAGGAAGCCCAGTCCTGCTGCTTCTAAAGTGGCCGTCCCAATTGCCAGCGTTGCTTGCACCACGATTGGCGCGAGGCTAGCAGGAAAGATGTGGCGCAGAATGATGCGCGGTGGGGTTGCCCCAAAGGCACGAACCGTTTGCACAAACTCCTGTTCCCGCAGGGAAAGAACCATACTGCGGGTAAGGCGGATAAATTTGGGCAGTTGCACCAAGCCGACCGCAAACATCACACTGACGACACTGGGGCCTGTAACTGTAACAATGGCGATCGCCAACAGAATTGACGGAAACGCCAGCATGACATCCGTGAGCCAGCCCACCACTGTTTCCAGCCGCCCTCGAAAGTAGCCTGCCAGCAAACCTAGGGCGACCCCCAGCACCATCCCAATTGCCACCGCAACTAAACCAATGAGCAATGAGGTTTGCAACCCGTACCAGACCTGGCTCAGAATATCGCGTCCCAGGCCGTCTGTACCAAACAAGTACTCAGCACCAGGGGACTGTAAGCGGGCAGCATAGTTGCGATCGGTCGCGGGATCATAGGGGCGTAGCACGGGCGCTAGCGCAGCCATCAGCACGATCAGTAAGGTCAAGCCTAATCCGATGAGACCAGAGGTCGATTGCAGAAAGCGCTGTACCGATCGCTGCTTTAGAAAGCGCTGCCAAGGCTGAGTAGAGGCGGGTGTGGTAGTGGTCATTGGGAATGAAGAACCAAAAAGAATGAAGTGGAGTTTTTGAATCGTTCGGTTAGTAAAACAGTAAGGTGGGCATCGCCCACCGCTCATGATGGCTTATCGCTCAACTGGGTGGCTATCAGCACATTAGCCCGTTATGAACGCCCTTACTTGTACTGAATTCGCGGATCGAGGAGAGCATAGGACAAATCAACCAGCAAGTTGATCAGCACAAAAGCGGTCGCCACGAAAATGACACCGCCCTGCACCACAGGGTAGTCTCGGCTAAGAATGCCTTCGTAAATCCATTTGCCAATGCCAGGCCACGAAAAAATTGTTTCGGTTAGAATTGCGCCGCCGAGCAAGGTACCAAACTCTAGCCCGACGATAGTAATCACTGGAAGCATGGCATTTTTCAGGGCATGTTTGAAGATCACCCGCAGTTCTAGCAAGCCCTTGGCACGCGCCGTGCGGATGTAATCTTGGGACAATACTTCCAGCATCGCACTGCGAGTAATGCGCGCCAAAATTGCTAGAGGAATGGTGCTGAGGGTAAGTGCGGGCAGAGCCAGGTGTGCCAACACATCCTGAAAAGCAGCAAAGTCACCTTGGATCAAGGTATCGAACAAGTAGAAGCCTGTAATGGGTTCGAAGGAAAGACCCGCATCGACACTAATTCGTCCACTGGGCGGCAACCATTGCAGGTTGACGGCAAACAGGTAAACTAGCAGCAAACCGAGCCAGTAAACAGGCATGGAAACGCCGATGAGTGACCCACTCATCGTCAGGTTGTCGAGCCAGCTATTTTTGCGAACCGCCGCCAAAACTCCGGCAGGAATGCCGAGCACCAAAGCAATGAGCATAGCTGCAACGGATAGTTCAAAGGTTGCAGGCCAACGAATCAAAATTTCCCGAATGATGGGAACACCCGTGAAAATGCTGCTCCCTAGGTCAAACCGCACTAAGTTACCTAGAAATGCCAGGTATTGCAGTGGCAACGGCTCGTTTAAGCCCATGCGTTCTCGCAAAGCTTCAACTTGATCGGGGGTGGCGCGATCGCCCAGCATGACGATGGCTGGATCGCCAGGAATCAGATGCAGGAACAGAAACACCAGCAACGTGATGCCAAACAACACGGGGATGAGGTTTAGCAGACGACGAAAAATATAGCGACCCATAGTGGTTTGGAATGTAAGAAGTAAGAAGGAAAAAGTAATGCGATATAGAGCAGGCAGCGCTTGACAAAGCTACTTCGAGAGCACTTGACTTTGACACATACGGTCGATTGGTCGTGCAGAAAGCTTTACCTACATCTATTCGAGAATGGGTGGGCAATGCCCACCCGAAGAATGCATCGAGATTGATTTGTTGGATACAGCGATCGCTCAAAGCCGAATTCCGTGATGGGGAACGGCTCGCCTTGTTTACAACGTTAGAGCTGAAACATTATCAGGGAGGATACATGAAAGCTGTATTTGAATCCCCCTTCTCTCTTAAGAAGGGGGACTTACTTAACCATGCGATCGTTAGGATTTCTCAATCGCCTCAAAGGACTCGGAACCGAGTGGGCTAGGCGTCCAGTCGCTAATATTGCTGCGCTTGGCCAGCAGTGGTTGCGAGTGAACAATGGGAATCCGCAGCGCTTCGTTGAACAAGATCTCATCTACCTGAGCATACATCTCAGCACGAGCGTCTGGATCACTTTCAGCACGAGCATCATTCAGCAGACTAAAGACCTGCTCATCTTCCCATTTGCCAATGTCATCGGTTGCACCGGGGCCAAAGTGGGCATAGAGGAAGTTGTCGGGGTCACCATAGTCACCCGTCCATCCCAACATGAATGACTGGAAACCAGGAGGCGTGTTGCGATCTTCTAGATACGCGCCCCAGTCTTTGGTCTGGAGAGTAACATTGATGCCGATGGTGCTCAGTTCTGCCGCAAACGCTTCCGCAATCGGCTTAGGGTTGGGGAAGTAAGGACGACTGACAGGCATATACCACAGTTCTAGTTCAAAGCCATCGGGGTAGCCCGCATCCGCCAGCATTTGCCGAGCTGTATCGGGGTTGTACTCATAGTCATCGACGGCAGCCGATTGGTACTCTTCCATCGAAGGCGGCGTGAAGTGACCATCGGTCAGGCCCAGTTCACCCCAAAAGGCTTCAACGATGGCAGGCTTGTTGATGGCCATGGCGATCGCCTGCCGAACTTCTGGGGTCGCGAGGGGCTCATAGCTAGGGTTGAGTGCCAGATAACCAACGTTGAACGATGGGCGATAGACCGCTTCCAGGTTGGTATCCCCTTCGATTTCCGCTAGCTGGTCTGGAGTCAGATCCACGGTGAAGTCGAGAGTTCCTGCCCGCAATTGCGCCAGACGTGCCGCTGGATCTTCCACAAACGTAATGACCAACTGCTCCTCAACGGGGAACCCTTCATTCCAATATTCAGGGTTCGCACTCAAGACGATGCGATCGCCCGAACGCCATTCCTCAAACACAAATGGCCCCGTACCAATGGCCGCACCCGAGGGTGTGCCATAGTCAGTCCCCGCTTGAATCGCCGTCGGGCTCGCAATGCCAAAGTAACCGGATGCCAGTGCGGCAGGCAACGCCGCAAACGGTTGGTTCAGCACCAGATCAAGGCTATAGTCTCCCGTCACAACAACATCGGCAAGGATAGAGTCTTCCGATCCTCTTTCACCACCAAAGAGATAGCCCCAAATTTCATAGAGCCGACCCGCATCGCGGTAGCCAAACTCAAATTCCGGATCCCACCAGCGATTGATATTAAATGCCACGGCTTCTGCGTTGAATTCCGTGCCATCGTGGAACATCACGCCTTCACGCAACGTGAATGTCCAGGTCAAGCCATCCTCAGAAGACGTCCATTCTTCTGCCAGGGATGGAACCAAATCGGTTGTCCCTGGCTCAAAGTCAATCAGACGGTCGTAAATTTGTTGTTGAACAATAATCGAGTTGCCATCGGTGATATTCCCCGGCTCTAGATTGACAGGCTGCCCGCCAGAACCATAGACCAATGCCGTCGTTTCTGCACCACCCTCCGGCGCTGCTGCCGGATCGACCTCTGAAGTGGTCGTATCGGTGGGGCTACCACAATTAACCAGGGCGATCGCCAAACCACAGGTAACGATCGCCAAACTCACGAATCTAAAAAGTTTGCGCCAGATCCGCATTCAAAACTCCTTTTCAAAATGTGCGTGTACCGCAATAAATTATGTGGAGAAAACCTACCATTGAATGATAGGGCGACCTAAATCTCCATCATAAAAATTCAGCAGACAGGGTAATGATATTAGTCGCAAATTACCATACTGCAATCCCACAAACGAAGTAGGGTGAATGGCTACAAAAGTAGAATTAACCGATTAAAGGAGCTTAGCTGAAGTTGTGTCTATCAGCTCGATTTTTCACAGAATGTTTTAAGAAACACTGGAAAATCCTCTCAAAAGGAGGATTTTTAATTGTCAGACAAGGATTAAATTTTGCTTCTAAAGAACAGTTCAGATAGGCAATTGCTGCTACATTACCAAATCATTCTGGTCTAGCTGATGCAGAGAACCGCTGCTGTAAGATCGTGCGATCCCCTGACAAAAACCTGGCTCAGGGTTCTGTCCTAGGGACTGCGATCTGATATATTCCTTTCTCACCTTTTTGTGAAGGATTGCTACCAGATAGTGGCTACTCCTGTTCATCACTCTTTAACTAACAAAGGTTCTTAAGAATTGTGAATTCATCCGCCCCGTTGCCTGTTTTAGATGTGCGCCAGTTTTCTGTCGAGTTTCGTAGCAAAGTCGAAACGGTAGAGGCTGTCAGCCAAATTTCTTTTGTGTTAAACCCCGGAGAAACGCTGGCGATCGTTGGTGAATCTGGCTCTGGAAAATCGGTTACCTCTTTGGGAGTCATCGGTTTGTTACCGACCAAAGCTATCCAGACTGGAGAGATCCTGTTTCGTGACCCAAATCAACCGGATGCCAAACCGCTTAACCTATTGGCTCTGGACAACGAAGAACGGCGCAGCTATCGGGGCGGCATCATCTCCATGATTTTCCAGGAGCCGTTGAGTTCACTCAATCCGGTCTATACCTGTGGCAATCAGGTGACAGAAGCCATTCGGCTGCATCAGCAGGTAAGCCGGGAAGAGGCCAAGGAAAGAGCGATCGCCCTCTTCCGTGAAGTCCAACTTCCCGATCCAGAAGGTATCGTTAACCGCTTTCCTCACCAGCTATCTGGGGGGCAGCAGCAGCGGGTCATGATTGCCATGGCACTGGCAGGCAACCCATCTGTGCTGATTGCCGACGAACCGACCACCGCTTTGGACGTAACAATCCAGGCAACGATTCTGGAGCTGTTGCGCGAAATTCAGCAACGCCGGGATATGTCCGTCATCTTCATCACCCACGACATGGGCGTGGTAGCCGAAATCGCCGATCGGGTGGTGGTGATGTATCGTGGCCATGCCGTCGAAACAGCTCCGGTCTATGAGCTCTTCGCCCGCCCCCAACACCCCTACACCCAAGGCTTACTAAACTGCCGCCCGCGTCCCGATCAGCGGCTCAAGCGCTTGCCCACCGTGTCTGACTTCATGACCGTTACCACCAACGAGAGTGGTGAGCTAGAAATTCACTCCAAAGTTCATAGTTCTGAAGAAGAACAAGCGTTGTTAGAGCAGGTCAGCCCGACCGAAACCCAAGCACACTACGATGCCTTACAACAGCAAGCTCCCCTGCTGACCGTGCGGAACCTGACAAAAGCCTTCCCAGTGCGCCGTGGGTTTTTCAGCAAAGCCTCGGTGCTGAATGCCGTCGATGATGTGTCCTTTGAGGTCTATCCCGGCGAAACCCTAGGGTTGGTCGGCGAGTCGGGCTGTGGCAAATCAACCCTGAGTCGGTGTCTGCTGCGGCTGATTGAGCCCACTGCGGGTGAGATTATCTTCGATGGGCAGTCGGTCATAGAGCTAGATGAGACATCGATGCGGCAGCTCCGCCGCCGGATGCAGATTATCTTCCAGAATCCCTACGGATCACTCAATGGGCGGCAAACAATTGGAGCCGCGTTGATGGAGCCAATGATCATCCACAACCTGTATGACTCGGAAGAAGCACGACGCGATCGCGCGGTCGACTTACTCAACCGGGTAGGGTTGGACTCTAGCGCCCTCGGTCGTATGCCCCACGAGTTCTCTGGCGGACAGCGACAACGGATTTGTATTGCCCGTGCCCTCGCCTGTGAACCCAGCTTCATCATCTGCGATGAGTCGGTTTCTGCGCTGGATGTGTCGGTACAAGCGCAGGTCTTGAACCTCCTTAAAGACCTCCAAAAAGAATTCGGCTTGACCTACATCTTCATCTCCCACGACCTCAGTGTGGTCAAGTTTGTGAGCGATCGCATCATGGTAATGAACAGCGGCCACATCGAAGAAATGGGACCCGCCGATGCGGTCTACAACCACCCCCAAGAGGAATACACACGCCAACTGATCGAGTCGATTCCGACCGCAAAGTTAGACAGCATCAAGGCACGGCAGGCAGAGAAAGAGCTAGTGGGATAGGGCGATCGTCCTCAAACGTTCCTACGAACAAAGAACTTTTCATCTGCATTGATTCCGTCGCTGTGGCGCAGGATAAGGGAGTTAATAGCCCCCTTCCATCAACTCTAGAGAACGGCGGAAGTCTCCGAGGACTTCTTGTGCAAGGGCGTCCGCTCTACAAAACGGACGCCCTTGTTTTGTATGTAAGTCCTTTGAACTTAACCGAATCGGCGCAGACAAAGCTTTCCTGAGCAGTGGCAGACTTCTACTCGTCCGAAGCCTGATTATCAAAGAGCCTGATCGTCTCAGCCTAATTTGAACATTATTTAGATGTATTTCGTAGTCAAAACACTCGAAGCTTATAAATTATCTGTCCACATTTTAATGAGTTTGAATGATGCAAGCTTGCATATAGCTGAACGCTCAAAGTGAACTGTCTAATTCTGCTTTCCATAAACAGTTCATCTATTTACATCAGTCTGCCAAAAGTTATTTATAGCGGTGTGCAACCGCATTAAGCACAGCAACGGTTGTGTGGGGCGCGACGCGCCCCACACAACCGTACTTAACTAACACGCATAGCGCTATAACTAACGGCATATTGAAATATTTGTGATTGTTTCATGATAGGTTTTAGAGGCTTTTTCAAAAGAAAATTAAGTTATTCGTAGACTGCATACATTAGTAATTATATCTGCCATTTGGCCAACAGTTTTTCCTGAAAACACTCGCTAACCTGACTTCTGAATACCCTAACCATCTAGTCTCCAAAGCCTTATCTGCGCCAAAGTTGTAACAACTTTGTTACTCCTGATGATGCAGACGTTTGCTCTCCTCTCAAATGACTTTGGATCGATGGTTGCGTGGAAGGATCCACTCCACGCATTGGGCATCTCTTCATGTTTCAGGGTAAGGAGAACGAATTGCATGAGAAACGCCAATCCATGGGGTAGACTAACACCTACCCGTCGCCGCTTTTTACAGATGGTCGGTGGCGCAGGTGGCGCGGTCGCCGTCCATAATGTGATGGAAGCCATGGGGCTGATGGCCGCTCCAGCCAAGGCAACCGAACCACCAGAGTTACCTGCAGAATCCGGTCGAGGTACAACCGTCGCCATTCTCGGGGCAGGACTTGCCGGGATGACAGCCGCCTACGAACTCAATAAAGCTGGCTATGAATGCACGATCCTCGAAGCTCAGGATTATGCTGGAGGACGCTGCTGGACAGTGCGTCAGGGTGATGCGATCGAAGAAATGGATAGCCGCCAGGTATGCGACTTCGACGATGATAGCTCCCTCTACTTCAACCCCGGCCCCGCCCGGATTCCCTATCACCACCAGGGTATTTTGAACTACTGCAAGGCCTTTGGCGTACCGCTAGAGGTCATTGTGAATGAGAACCGTGCAGCCTATTTCCAGAATGACGGCGCATTTGGTGGAGAACCCGTGCTGAATCGGCGGGTTGTCAATGATAGCCGGGGCTACATTGCAGAGCTTTTGGCAAAAGCTTTAAACCAGAATGCACTGGATCAGGAGCTGACGCCAGACGACAAAGAAATGGTGCTGGAGTTTGTGCGACGCTTTGGCAACCTATCAAGCGACGACACCTACACGGGGTCGAGTCGGGCAGGCTATACCACAGCCCCAGGAGCAATGCTCCAGAGTGGCGAAGAAAATGAGCCGCTGGAGCTGACAGAGTTGCTGAAGTCTGATTTCTGGCGCTACAAAATGCACTTTGGCGAGGGCTTTAACCAGGCAGCAACGATGCTGCAACCCGTCGGTGGCATGGATCAGATCGCCAAAGCATTTGAGCGCCAAGTGGGCAACTTGATCGAGTACAACGCAGTAGTGCAGCAGCTTCGTAAAACCCCAGAAGGGGTGCGGGTTGTCTACACCGATGCCAGTGGCTCTGAGCAAGCCTTGGACGCCGCGTTTGCCATTTGTACTCTCCCTCTCAAGGTATTGGCCGGACTGGAAACAGACTTTTCCCCCCCCTTCCAAAATGCGATCGCCGCCTGTGACTACAACAATGCGGTGAAGGTTGCATTTCAGTGCGATCGTCGCTTTTGGGAAGAAGACTATCAAATCTACGGCGGCATTTCCTGGACCGATCAAGCCATTACCCAGCTCTGGTATCCCGCAGGCGGGTTTCATAACCAGAAAGGCGTCATCGTAGGTGCTTACATTTGGGACAACGACGTCAGTGATGCCTTTGCCGCTCAGTCGCTAGAGCAACGACTGGAGCAAGCGATCGCCGAAGGGAATCGCATCCATCCCAACTATGGGGCAGAGGTCAATCGGTCAACGGGGATGAGCGTTGGCTGGGGCAAATTGCCCTATCAATTGGGAGGCTGGGCTGAATGGTCGGATGAAGCACGAGAAACGGCCTACCCTCTACTGCTAGAGCCGGATGGCCCCATCTACCTGGCAGGTGAGCATTTGAGCTACCTGACAGGATGGCAAGAAGGCTCTGTGCTGTCGGCTCATCATGTGGTGCAGGCGATCGCCACACGCATCCAGGCAACATAATCGGGGCGTAGCTAAGGTCTGGGATGCAGGGTGTGTATACCCTGCATCTCCTCAGAATCCAGCTATCTGGCCATTTTTCACATTCACACTTTCATTACACATAAGTCATACCCATTGAGAAGATCATGAAATATCAATTTGTTCGGTCTGTGCAAGTTCTCCAGTCGTTGGTTCAGTCCTGGCGAGGGCTGGCGATTGCGCTGCTCTGCGCCCTGGGATTGATTCTAACAACGGCGAATCGTTCCGTCGCCCAGGACATCATTCGGTATCCCATTCCTAACTCGGATTTCCCCATTGCACAGGCGGTTGAACTGCCGACAGACGCCACAATCGTCTACCTTAGCGGCCAAGTTCCTCCTGTTATTGACGAAACAGCGGAGCCAAGCTCCATCGACGCCTTTGGCGATACCCAGACTCAAACCGTTGGAGTGTTAGAACGAATTCAGGGAATTCTGGAAAGCCTGGATATGTCCATGAGTGATGTGGTGAAGATGCAAGCTTTTCTGGTCGGCGATCCAGCAACAGGGGGCAGCATGGATTTCAGTGGCTTTATGGAAGGCTACACTCAGTTCTTTGGAACAGAGGAACAACCTAACCTCCCAGCTCGCTCGACTATGGAGATTGCAGGGCTAGTGAATCCTGGCTGGCTGGTCGAAATTGAAGTCGTTGCAATTCGTCCATAGAAACAATCATAGTACATGACAACTATAGCGCTATGCGCGTTAGTTAAGTACGGTTGTGTGGGGCGCGGCGCGCCCACACAACCGTTGCTGTGCTTAATGCGGTTGCACACCGCTATATGTCACGTCAATCGTAAAAGAAGGGCGCAAACAACATGTTGTTGCGCCCTTCTGTGTGTTGAGTCCACTAAGACTTGTGCAGCAGGTTATTGCTACCACTTGCGATCGCCCGATTCATCTGTGCGGGCTTGGCGAATGACATCCGAGATCTCTTCAGCATCTTTCACATGATGTAGAGCTTTTTGCCCCTCCTCGGGGTCATCTACAACAAAGTAGGTGGGAACGACGACGCGATCGCCCGTGATATCGCCAGTGTTCACCGCAACTTGCTGGGCTTTTTCCTGGAGGGTCTTCTCCTCATTCACCTGATCGCCTGGATTCACCGTTGGGTTGGACTGATCAAGAACTTGTTGATTTTCTGCTCTTTGCTGCGAGGAAATCTGTTCCGGCGAAAGCGGTTGACGTACTGGCTCTTGCCCATCTTGCTGACGGTTTTCATGAGTTGAATTAGAGCGATCAGACGTGGAAGTATTCATATTTAACCTATCGAAAAACTTCATTTGTTTTCAACTCTAAATAACAGTCATGCCTGCCGACATCATTCCCTAGAAATAACCCAAGTTTCCTTTTCGTATGACCAACCCTTAGGAATATCCAATAGGGTTGAGTCTGTTCACCTATCTACAGAACGGATTCCAGGCTTGCCGATGAGGTAGGTAGCCTGCGACTCAGGCTGACTACATAAACGAAGCACTCACCCTTTTGCGCTGACTAAATGACTGTGTCATCTAGCAAAACGGCATTTCTTATGACAGTGACAATACCACTTCGAATGTAGAACCCTTCATCCTCGCGCTCTGCTTCTTCCACATGATCTTTGTTGAGAATTTTGACGTTACAGCCAATGCGAGCATTTTTGTCGATGATCGCGTGGTGAATTTCACTGCCTGCGCCAATACCAAGAGGAATGGTTGTGCGATCGCGGCTTCCCTGCCGCTCAAAGTTAGGTTGGTAGTAGTCTGCTCCCATCAGCAAACTATCTCGAATCACACATCCCGACTCAATCCGAGTACGAATTCCGATAACAGAATTAGAAATTTCGCACTCTTTGAGAATGCAACCCTCGCTAATCATGGAGTTTGAAATTTGACAATTTAGGTGTTTAGTCGGTGGCAGATAGCGAGCACGGGTATAGATGGGTGCAGATTCGTTATAGAAACTAAAGGGCGGATCAGGCTGTCGAACCAACGCTAAGTTGGCATTGAAAAATGCCTCGATCGTTCCAATATCTTCCCAGTAATCATTAAACAGATAGGCTTGCACATTATGATCTTTGGCAGCATTGGGAATGATTTCTTTGCCAAAGTCTGTATATTTCGGTTCTTGCTTGAGAAGATCAATCAGTACGTCTCGCTTGAACAAGTAAATACCCATGGAAGCAATAAAAGGTTTCAACTTTGCTTCATCTGTCGATAAACCCAGAGATGAGGTATCAACTTGCATATGCTTCAGGTCATCTCCTTTGGGCTTCTCACTAAAATCAGTGATGCGACCAGATTCATCAACTTTCATGAGGCCAAAGCTAGACGCGCGCGCTTCATCAATTGGCAAGACAGACAGTGTAATGTCAGCATTTGTTGCACGATGATGCTGCACGAATGCACGATAATCCATGCGGTACAAATGGTCGCCGGACAATATTAGATATTCATCTACATCATCGATCTCTTCAAAAAGCCAAATATACTGCCGAACAGCATCCGCTGTACCCTGAAACCATTCCTGATTCTCAGGGGTCTGCTGAGCCGCCAGAATTTCCACAAACCCTTGCTGAAATCCTGCAAATCCATAGCTTTGTGAAACATGCTTGTTCAACGAAGCTGAATTAAACTGTGTCAGCACATAAATTTTCAGAATATCCGAGTTAATGCAGTTACTGATAGGAATATCAATTAACCGATGCTTACCTCCCAGAGGTACAGCAGGCTTTGCGCGCATTTTTGTAAGCGGATAGAGACGTGTTCCTGCTCCACCTCCAAGAATAATGCTGAGTACTTTTTTCATAATTAATTCTGCCCCCTTTGTTATCGAGCCTACTGCATACCTATACGAATTGAACCATATCATTGGATCCAACGATTTGACGCAATAGTATCTCCCATGCTCTAGGTTTCTTGCACTAGGGGTATAGGTCTAAGGAAAGAAATATTCTTAACGATAGAAGGAAATTGGGATGAGCCCTCTCCGGCGAGAAACGCTTGTTATTGCGACGTAAGTGGTCTCAGTATCACGGCGAAAGCATTTAACTTGAGATCTTGGAGCGATCGCCCTACCTCAATCTCTTATACAAGTTCAACCTACTCTATATCCGTCATGCTTCTCATCACGTGACGATATTCCCCGACTTCACGCTATCGAGGTGCAGGCGATCCTGCATTTGCAAATCAGGGAGCTGGTTCTGCAAGTGAGTCTCCAATAGCGCAAGGTTACGGACGTTTGACTTGTAGAAGGCATCAAAAATATCTCCCAAGAGCGGAATAGCACCAATGACCATTTCAAGCAGGACGTTAAAGATCATTTGACCCAAAACACCATTGGGTAATCGAAACCTCGCCGCCAAGAAGATGACGTAAGCAGAGATCGCTGTAGCAATCAGATCTCCCGCACCTGGAATCAACCCCAGGATGGGATCCCACCCAATCCTAATACCAATGAGTGGAAGCTTGAACGCCGTATCCATGAAACGACTAATACGGCGAATCCGATTTAGATTTCGTAAGCGAGATGAAGTATTCATGCGGTCAATTTTTACAGTTCGATATTGATTTGTCCTGATTCAAAAGAGGGAAATGGGCAACACCTCTCAAATGGAAGATGATTACAGCATTGCTATACCCGAGGATGTTGTCATCATGATATGATCACGCATCTGAGATTCATATTGCAATTGCCAATACGGCCTCTTTCAGCAAAGATGTCATTTGTCATTCAGCAAATAGTTTTTCAGACGCAGAGCGACCCAATGTTTCAAATCATAGATTCCCAGGATTAAGTTGATTCGATAGTCCATTGCCCAAGAATCCTAATAGATAAGAATCATGTTTGATCTTTTAGAAACTCAAATCAAGCCCCTTGTCCTTAACAACTCGAAAATCCTCGAAGTTGCTTACAGCCTCTATCTTGATGCTCCTCAAGACAGCCATCCAACCATTGACCTACGATTACTTGCAGAACGAACTGGGAAAAGCATGCTACAGTGCCGCAATGAAATTGTAGAAGCCAACAAGATAGGGCGGTTTCCCAATTGCTCCTTGCAGTCTTAACTTCGTCCCTGCGATCGGGCAGTCTGACTGACAAAAATTATGATTAAGGTTGGCGTTGAGCAAGGCGCAAATCAATATCAGAATTAGGATTGATAAGCTGGTTGCCTGGAAAAAGCTCTTGGAGAACTCCTGCTTTCCATAGGTGAGATTGACTGAAGCAAAACACAACACACCCGCTAAAACACCTGAGTACGTGGTTTGTTGTCTTCGGTAGAGCTACGGCGTCTTTCAGACGGGCTTTGCCAATGTTAACGAGACTCAATCTAACCTTGAGTTGTACCAGTCAATCAAGCTATTCTGTATTCTCTTAAACGTAAGTTATAAACAGCAAAAGGATTACGCGGACTTTGTGTAATCCTGAGTAATTCTCTTAGTTCTATGCAAGTAACTCTCTTAATTTTATGCTTGTATTGCGATCACAAGATAAACAAAACGCGCAAGCCTTAAATAAGCAATTTGGCCTTGAATAGAGTTAGTATCTGCAAGATTATTTCTTCTTGATCAAAAGTTAGTCACGAGGATGGGGAAGCATTGATCTCTATCTTTTAGATGAGTTTTTTTAAGCTTTGATTCAGATTAATGATAGAGGTATGCCCACTGAAGAAAGCCTTAGCATAGCTTAAGAAAGTTAGGAATAGAGCTAAGCGATCGCACGTATATCAGGCGAGCAATAGACGCACAAGATGCTCGTTAGCTAGGGCGAGAAAGTTAGCTAGGAATACATGCAAAGAGAAGTTCAAGGATGAAGGACAGCATCTATCTATCCTTGATTTCGAAGTTCTGTCAGCTTAGGACTGATTCATGGTGGTGGGGCATTGATAGGTATCCTGAAGCCTATCCTGTTTATCGCCTCTACATCGCAGTTCACGAAGTATCGTGGTGACGCCTTAGCTACTGTTCCCAATGATTAGATAGAGGCGACATCTAATGAGTAAGTGGCAGACAAAACTGCGTTTACCTGACCTAGATGTGGCTGAGGTTGAAAATGCTCAAGTATTTTTAGGAGGAACTTACATGCCTACTAGCAAAGCCAGCAAAACAGATAATTTGTTCGCTAAGCTCCTTAACAATGTAGGATTAGCGGCCTTAGCAGCTGTCGCGATCGCGCTACCCGCTTGCACCATTCCCGCTGAACCTGAAGCGGCAGATCCAGAAGCGACCATTGAAGAAAACGCAGCCGGAGTCGAAGAAGATAACGTTACCGTTGAAGAGTTAACGGATAACCTGGAAGCCTACTTGGGTGAAACTGTCAGCGTACGCGAAGAGATTGCCGAAGTTGTGGGAGAGTACTCGTTCACGCTGGAAAACAGCGAGTTGTTTGGTGGTGAGCAAGTTCTGGTTATCAACGCTTCTGAGCAAGGGCTTGAGCTGGTCGATGGGGAAGACACCCAAGTTCAAGTCACGGGCGAAGTTCGCGAATTCCTCATGGCCGATTTTGAAAGTGATTACGGTTTGGGTTTTGACCCCGACATCTTTGGCGAGTATGAAGAGCGCCCCGTTATTGTCGCTCAATCGGTTGCCCTCTCTCCTGATCCGGCAGACATCAGCTCAGATCCAGAGCAGTACTACAACAAGCGCATTGCTGTAGAAGGTGAAGTTGGCAGCATTCAGAGCGCAAATGTCATCACCATCGACGATGAGACGCTTTTTGGTGGTGAAGAACTGTTGGTTATTAGCCCCCAAGTACCCGTCGCGGCTCAAGAGGATGAAACAGTCGTCATCACTGGAGTACTTCGGCCATTTGTCTTAGCTGAGTTTGAGCAGGATTATGACTTAACCTGGGATTTGGACGTGCAACAGCAGATCGAAGCTGAATACGAAAATCGACCTGTCTTTATTGCAGATGAGATTTACCCATCTGCCTTGTAAGTCGGCATCTAGACAAACCATGCCAAGATCCGGCAATGCTGGGTCTTGGTATGGCATTAATTATGCATTTAAACAGGGTTTAGCATCCTAGCAACGCAAGTAAAACAGTAAAAGCAAAACCTATGCGATTCATACATTTACTTTCTGGTGTAGTTATCTTAGGCAGTGTTGGATTGCCGTTTGATGTCCAAGCACAAAACACCGCCTCCCCTAACTCGACCTTAGAAGAAGCCGTAGTGCTAACCTACAATGACTATATGAGTCTCGGTTACAACGCCGAACAAGAGGGGAGATACTATGAAGCGACTCAGTATTTCCGTTATGCGTTATATCTCAACCCACAGGACAGGGCAGCTATCACGGCTTACTGGAATGCAAGGGATGCGCTAAGCAACAACCGCGAAACACCAGTCCCCTTCGATGTATATATGAATCGAGGCTATGACGCGACAGAAGCTAGGGAATACCAAGCCGCTTTAGAGTATTTTCAGCAGGCGCTGTCGTTACGGCTAGGAAATTACTATGCAACCCAGGCTATTCGAAACGTGCAGACTTATCTCAACTCCGACGAGCTGGCGATGAATGCTGTTGATCCTGTAGCCTTATCTACATCGTCTGCCGATGAAGTAGCGGTCGGGTCTCAAGAGTATTTGGGAGAAGCCCCCTACGATCGCTATATGCGCCTTGGCTACGCCGCGCTGCAGGAAGAGTTGTTCACGACAGCAGCTGGCTATTTTCGAAGTGCTCTGTACGAACGTCCAGATGATCGCTGGGCAACAATCGCCTACTGGAATGCGGTCGATGGAGCGCGCGATGGAGAAGCCGGTTTAGGTAGCGAAGAAGTAGCCGAGAGTCGTTATGACCAGCTAATGCGCCTCGGCTATGATGCAACTCAGCGGGGGAACTATGAAACAGCCCTAGAGTTCTTCCAGCAAGCATTGAACGAGCGTCCTGAGGATTACTACGCCACTGAAGCGATTGAGAATGTCAGCATCTACCTAATGAATTAGAAAATCACCTCTCAGCGCCTAATCTTTTCTCTAAAGACAAATACCCCTGCCCATTCAGTTGTGGCGAATGGGCAGGGGTATTTGTCTTTAGAGAAAACTTTTCTAACAAGGCGCAGCTCGATCGCTAAACGGATAGAGCTGCAAGGACAATCCAGTTAGGTGTCTTGTCCTTGTGATTGTCGATCGACAGTCACAAGAGTCTCTCGAACCTCTCGTGCAGGTAAATGATTGTAGAGGCAGGCGATCGCTAGGACGAACAAACCATCTATCCTAGATATCTCATCAGTTTTATCAGGACGCATACTAACGAACTCTACCCATCTCTTATTGTCAGTTTTTCTGAAAGCCTAATATCAAATCGTTATTCACTTTCATCGTACACAATGACAGATTGTGTACCCAACGATCTGGCTGGGCTAACCTGTGGAGTAATCAATGTTCCATATTTTTCATTGAAGGCTTATGCAAAGAAAAGGGAGACTGCGTTGTCTTGCAGTCTCCCTTTTTAGTAGTTGTTTATCCAGTTCTAGTTGATAACGGCTAGGCCTCCAGCCACCGCTGCACATACGGCAGAAATTGTTGCTGTACCGAAGATCCACCAGGCAGCAGCTTCAGCGGTCTTACGAGTGTCCTCAACCTGCTGATGCATTTGATGCTTCAACTCAGCTAAGCGATTCTCTACAGCACGCTCTAGTTGTTCTGCTTTGCGCAACGCTGTATCCCTTGCCTCTTCAACATGGCCAACAAGGCGATTGGCATCCGTTTCTGAGATGGCATCGTGAGAACTCATCAGAGCCACCAATGTACCGCGATCCACTTGGCTCAACCGCATCCGCAACGCCTCAAATCCTGTCTGAGGATCGTCCATCAGCTTTTGTAGATCTTGCTTGATACCATAGTAATTCAGCTCGGGGCGATCGAGCGAATTCAAGTAGTTCCGAATCCGTGTCAAGATGCTACGAATGGCAAGCTTAACCTGCTCCTGCACATTGCGGATTTGATTCACAATCTGATCCCGTACACCCAAGATACGATCGACAACATCTTCCGCTTCTTCGCGCGTCATGTCTTGCCGCTGGGCTAGCAAAGCAACCACTGCATCGCGATCGACCATCGACAGTCGTGTCTGCAGACGCTCAGCACCCAAGCGAGGATCATTCAGCAACAGTTGCAAGTCGCGCTTGATTCCATCAGGATTCAATGCCTCCTTATCTGTGTTGCGGAGGTAATCCTCCAACGCAGACTCGAATGACATGACCTGGGCTTGAGCGCGCCGTGCTAGGCGCTGAGGCAAATGCAACAGCTCACGGATCTGCGTCAGAATGTCGTCAATAATCTGGTTGGCTTCAGCCTCCGTCAGGTCATCGCGCTGGCTCAATAGCTGTACCAGCGTGTCGCGATCGACCTCCGACAACCGATGGCGCATAGCCGTTATACCCATCTTGGGATTGCTGAGCAAGAGTTCCAGATCCCGCTGAATCCCTTTGGGGTTCAGCTCAGGCTTACCCGTTTCGAGCAGATAGCGCTCGATCGCACTCGTCGCTTCATCATACTTAGCCTTGGCTTGAGCCGTGAGGGAAGATGGAGCATTAACGGTCTGATGCCAGATAGACTCCACCTGATCAATCGTACGTTGAACTTCTGCCTCAGAAAGGTCATGACGTTGACTCAGCAGTTGAACCAGGGTTCCCCGATCAAACTGGGCCAGCCGTTGACGTAGACGATGCACACCCGCATCTGGTTCGTGCAACAGCATCCGAATATCAGCCTTGAGGGTTTCAGGATCCAGTTCTGGTCGCCCTGTGCTACTTAGATGGTGCTGGAGCGCTTGCCATTGATTGTCGATGCGTGCTTTTGCCGCAGACTGAAGACCATCAGCATCTGCCCGAACGTTGTTCATGACGCCTTCTAGACGACTGGCAATCTGCTGAGCTTCTGTTTCGTTCAGATCATCCCGACTACGCAGTGTTTGCATAAAGGCTTCGTAACCAAATGGAGAGAAGCGTTCGCGCAAGTCATCGGAGTCGGCATAGGGATCTTCTACCAAAGCACGGAATGCATCTGTCCCCATGCTCGACAGGAGTTCTTCTTTCGGCGTTTGGCGGAGAAATGTATAAAGTCGAACTTGCAAGTCCTTAGCTGTCTCAATGCGATAGCGCTCTGTCACTTCGCCCAAGGCTCTGCGACGAACCTCCTCAAGGAGATCAACGACGCGTGAGATCTCTTGCTGCGTCAACAAACCCCTTGATGCCAAAACTTCAACAAAGTAGGAACGATTCAAGTGCATTAGTTCCTGTCGCATTAATCCAGGATCGGCGAATGGATCGTAGATGACATCTCGAAACTCCTGACCTAGACGCTCAGGGCGCATTTGCCAGGGGTAGGCATTCATCAGATAAGCTTCTACATCAGCGCGGGTTGTACTGTAGCGATCGCCACCCCTCACTTGGCTGGCGACGGTTTCGACTTGAGAACCCAGCTGACTTTGCACTTCTTTCAAGCGCTGAGTTACCTTTTCGACATCCAAATCTGACAAATCGGTTCGTCCAACAACGATTCCCATCAGGGAATTAATACCTTGTGACAAAGGACCAGATTGTTGACTGCGCCGCTGCTGACGGAACTCTGCAAGAAATTCATCCAGACGATCGTTCAAGCTTTCAGACAAAAGCTCTTCAGGGTGAGCCGTCTTCAAGTAATCAACCAACTCCGCCACAGCATTGTTGCTGGATCCACTTCCCATAGCCTTTCGCCAGCTCTTATAAAGACGGTCGGCGATTCGCTTGGTTTCTTGGCGAGAGAGATCAGTCCGGCTGCTAACCAACTTTTCGAAGGTGTCGCGATTGAGCTGACTTAGGGTCTCACGATCTGCAGTGGATACAATATTCGATTCATGAATCAGGCGCTCAAATTCACCTTCCAGACCCTCAACATCAATGGAGGGCGATCGTAGAGACATCAGATAGTCGCGCAGGGTATCGCCAACGTTATCTCCATTCCATGCACTGAGCAGCTCTTTCCGCACAGCCGCCGCTGTTGCTTCAGCCGTTTCCACCATCTGGTTTCCTGCCGCTCGTGCACCAACGGCTGACGTCGCTGCACCGACCAACGACTGAAAGCTCGAAGTCGCTGTCTTCACAACAGAACCAATCAAAGAACCGACAGTCGTAGAACTCACCCAGAACAGCAAGCAGAAATAGGTACCCCAGATGACCAAACCTGTGATTGCACCCAGCAATGCACTGTCGTAAAGACTCAGCTTAACGGCTAGCCAGCACGCAAAAAACAGCGCTAAGCTGACCGTCACCAATGTCCAAATACCAAAGGCGACACCAATTTTCTTCACGCCGTTGCCACTACTAGAAGATGAGTCGGATGACGACGAAGATGAATGACCTAAATAAGAAATTCCTGCTGCCAAAGAGAGATTCGTCAGCAGCAGGTGAAACCCAAACGTTAATACCAATCCTGAAATTAGGGCAATAAAAAACTGAGGGCCAGAAAACAGCATCGCCGTCTCCTCTGGCGTGTCAATTCCTGGATCCGAAAGCTGAGCAAGCAATGTACTAACATTGCTTGCTCGCAGTCCATACAACAATTCAGTCATGTTGATTTAACCTCGAACATTATTATTCATAATCGACTGCTACCTCATCTCATGCTCTGCTAGCTAAACCAAACCCTTGATGGTTTGCAGCGATCGCAACGCCTGTGCCAACCTCAAGTTTTCGCTAAACAGATTAGCCTGATTAAAATCAGCCTTATGAAATCCTCAATCCCGCCGAGCATTCCTTTATCTGTATGGGGAAAAATAACTACCCTCTTGATAGCGCTTGCCCATCCCGCAAAAACATATAGGTAGGTAGCCTAGAGACTGTGCCGCACAACTCTATGAGACTGCTTTTTACATCGGGCTACATCTAGCTCAAGATATAATTTTTTTGGAAATGCCCTAACATTTAGGCTGATCTCGATAACCACAAGGTGAGCTTTTCAAAGGTCAGTCCTATGAAAGATACTGGTCTAAGACTGATGAGAGATGGACAAAGCTCCCTTGGTGTTATGCCAAAATTCAGTCTGTCGAAACTAAGATAGATGCGCCAGCAAAAGCCAACGGGTTCCAAGAACTTATCTAGTTTTAGTTCTTGTAGAAGTGATACAGCTTTACGCATTTAGGTCACGACAGTTTTTATGAAAGTTCCACAGCACATGGCTTTTAGGAAAATTAGCTTTCACCTAAGCGCATGGCACCATACAGGCTCATGTCTCAAACTCTGAGTCCAGGCCAAAACCAGAGAACCTTAATTTTTAGTGGCGCGGGCACTGCCCATGCCACTAAAAATTAAGATTCTTAGCGAGATTTTGATTTTTGTCTTGTACTTAACCCAAAATACTCAAACTAAAGGGTGCATAGAATGCCTTGAGAACGCATCGCTAACAGCACCCTGCGGTAGGTATATGTTTTTTTGAGAGCACCCTAAGAAATATCTAAACCAAGGATAGCGATCGATCAACAACTGCCTCCGATGTCACGGTTCGGATTTGCTCTACCAGCCAATCTGCTGCTTCAAGAGGGATTAAGTGCCCGACCCCTTCTGTAGCAATCAGGTGACTATTGGGAACATACTCCAGCACTTCATTGTGAATGGTATCGAAGGAAATCACTGGATCATCTTGGGATGCAACAACCGTAACAGGAATTTGAAGATTGGCAACTTGGTCAGCAATGGAATGATTCATACCTTCCAATAGCCACCAGCGCCACGCCGTATCTGCCACGACCATGTGGGTTTCTAGAGCGATCGCCCGCTGCTCATCTCTCAACTCTCTCCGAGTCGTACTGTTCAACGTCGTTTCTGCATTTTCTCGGCTGGGGTGGTTATTCAGTAGCCGCTGCTTTTCCTCTACAGGCATGGGTTCCTGAGTCGGTGGTGACGGCGCAACCAGGATGACCTGCTTGGGTGGACGATCACTCTCCACGGCCACTTGCAGCGCAATCTTGCCCCCCATCGAATGCCCAATCAAAATGTAGTCGGCGATCGCCAACTGCTCTAGCTCCTCCGATACCACCCGAGCATAGTGAGACAAAGAAGGTATCTCCAGGACAGGCGCTTCTCCAAAGCCAGGGAGGTCGAGCGCAACACAGCGAAAGTCAGATAACTGTTGAGCAACCCACTGCCAGCTAGTTGCTGCCCCTCCAAAGTAATGGAGAAATACCAGGGTGGGCTTACCCTCACCCCATTCCATTGCAGGCGTTGGCACAGGATTCATCTTCATATCCATAGAAACCCTTATGATCCTTTACAATAAGTGATTTTGACTCAAGTGAAGTATCGACGATCGCATCACCCGTGAGCTATCAAACACACACCTAACTACAGCAGTGCATCATCGATTTTCGTAGGATGCGTTAGCGAGCAGTAACGCGCCGAGTCTCCTTGGGAAGGCGCAATGTAGCTCTACCCAACAGCATCCCACCTACATAGGACTCACGCCTTTTGTTGATTTTATGGCCGCGTCGCGGCCATAAAATCAACGAATTAGCTCAGGATTATGCAAGTCTTGCGTAAGTCCTAATACATTCCCAGTAAAGGCTGGAGCGAGCGCAGCCTACTGGTGCACAGTGGCAACCGAGCCACCGTCGACCCGGAAGTTTGAACCAACCACGAAACTGGCATGCTGTGAACACAGGAATGCAATAACAGCCGCAACTTCAGACGCCTTACCCCGGCGTTGCAGTACCAGGTGCGGCCGCTTCTCCTGCAGAAACGTCTTCACGGCTGTATCGAAGTCCATCCCTTCCTCTTTCGAGCGCTTCTCCATCATCTTGTCCGTCATCGGCGTCTCGATGTAGGCCGGAGAGACCGCATTCACCAGGATGCCATTCTGGGCAACAGCGTTGGACAGGTTCTTAGTGAAGTTGAGTAATGCTGCTTTTGCAGCACAATAAGGCATCTCATCCACATAGGGCTGCACCGCGTCCTCTGAGCCAATCAACACGATGCGGCCCCAGCCAGCCTGTTGCATTAGAGGAATGAAAGCTCGACAAACACGCACTGCCGCCATGAAGTCGACATCAATGGTCTCGTACCAGTCTTTGTCTGTGAGTTCCAAAAAGTCCTTTTGTGCGCCTGTGATTCCCGCACAGTTAACGAGGATATGAGCCGCGCCAAAGTGATCAACAACTTTCTGCTTGGCCGCCTCTACTTCTTCCAGATTCGTGAGATCAGCCTCTACAGGTAGTACATCTCCTATCTTTGAAACTTCTTCTACAGCATTTTCTAAGCTTTCCTTGGTGCGATCGAGCAGCGCGATCTTTACGCCTTCAGCCGCCAACAACTTCGCAGTTGCCTGTCCAATTCCCGAGTCTCCCCCAGTAATGACAGCAACCTTGCCACTAATTCCAAAATCCATAACGTCCCCTGCAACATAAGTTTACAAATAATTCTAAGAAAGGGGAATGGATCTATTCCTCTACCAGAAGGAAGGAGCACACATTTCTTGGGATAGGGTTTTTGGGGTTTATGGAGCATGCTGCATCATCCAATCTCATCTACAGCAGTAGCCTGTCACCACTCTATTTTTTACAGGCACTGACAGTAGAGAAATGACTTCAGAAGCGTTCCAGGTTGAGTTGTCTGAAATGAGGGCGATCGCTCAAGCCATTACAGGACAACTATCAGAGAACCTAAAACAACTACAGAAGGCACAAACAAACCGGCAAGGAATTAAGGTTTTTTCATCTAAATTACATCCAAATGGACAGGACAGTACGTAGAGGGTTTGGAAGGAAGAGGAGGCGCAGCAATAAGCCCTTGCCTCCCTCTGGTTTACTCATGGGAAAGCGTTTAGCTTGAGTATCTGGATCCCCGAGTCGATCCGGCGGCACAAGCCCTTAAACGCTTGCCACATCAAGATTGACCTTCTGTCGAATGCACATTGAGGCGCACTAACCGTGCGTCCAATTCTTTGTGCGTTTTTCCCTGATGACTGGGCTCAACACTCAAACATCGTTCACTCTTCCTCTAAGGAGTACTCACCGTGGATAACAACACCATCAATTCCGTTACAGACCAAACGGTTGCAGCAGAAACGCTCGCCGAAAGTTCTTTAATCGAAGTCACGGTTTCCGTCGAAAACTTGTCCCCTGAAAACGGCACATTGCTCACGCCTGTATGGTTTGGGTTCCATGATGGAGGATTCGACACCTACGACCGCGGACGCCCCTCCTCACCTGGGTTGGAATCCTTAGCCGAGGACGGAGCAACAGACCTTATTTCCCAAGAGTTTGATTTAGCCGGATTCGGCACCGTGCAAGGAACAATTCTGGGCACCGAAGGGGCTCCCGGCCCGATTGACTCCGGAGAAGAAGCAACCTTCACAGTTCAGCTCGATCCGAATGATCCAGGCAGCCGTTTCTTCAACTATGCCTCGATGATCATTCCTAGCAACGACTTCTTTATCGCGAACGGAAATGAACAGGCGCACCCTATCTTTGATGAAGCAGGTAACTTTATCGGCGCAGACTTCATTGTTTTTGGCTCCAACGTACTAGATGCAGGCACCGAAGTAAACGACGAAATTCCAGGAAACACTGCCTTCTTTGGGCAAATGGCTCCTAATACAGGGGAGGATGAAAACGGCGTTATCACCTTAGCGGAAGGATTCATCCCAGATGGCCCCATCCTCAGCGACCCACGGTTTAGCAATGGGGACTTTACGGCTGAAGGCTATCAGGTTGCACAGATACAGGTCTACGCCGAGCACCTACTTGCTTTAGAAGGTAGCGGCGGGCAAAACCAGTTCACTGTATCTCTGAACAATACCTTTACTATCAATGACTTTGGTGGCGTTGGAGAGGGGACATCACCCAGCACAAATACCACCGCAGAAATCGACACAATTCAGTTTGTGGGCAAAGGTCTAACGGCTCAAAACCTACTGCTCACACAGAATGGTGATGACCTTTATCTTAGCTTCGATGGCATTGACGGCACAGCTGCAATACTGCGAGACTTTGAGCTGACAAATCTTGATAACTTACCCAGCGGCCAAGGCAACATCCTGTTCGATGGCGATTCAACTATTCAAGATAGCTTTGATGTAGTGAATGCCGACTCCTCTCAGGATTACCTCTTCAACCGCAACACCGTAACCTTCTTCAATGACTTGGACAACCGGGTGCGCGGCTTCGATGACTCAGATGACATCATCAACGGCCAAGGGGGTGATGATGAGCTCTACGGGCAGTCAGGCAATGACTGGCTGCGAGGTGGTGATGGTGACGACTACTTGGTCGGTGGTATCGGCAATGACACACTAACAGGCAACGCAGGCCGTGATGTATTCGTCTTTGGTGAAGACATCCTGAACGATCGCACAGCAGATAGCGACACGATCAAGGACTTCACGGCAGATGACCAGTTCGACTTCAGTGTTTTCCTGGGAGCAGGTGGCCAACTCTCTCTCACTCGCCAAACAACCCTACTAGAAGTCAGCCTGAGCAGTGGTGATTCGATCTTGGTCAATGGTGATCTGGATGCTGCATTCACCCAGCTCTCGCCCATTGCGACAGTGTAATCGCACAGGTTTCGCGTTCAGGGGTAATTAGTGTTCCTGAACGCGATCGCCTCACCAACCCCACTCCTTTCATCAACCAAGCTTATCGACGGCCAGATAGAAATTGCAGAATCCAAGGACAATTTTTCTGAGAAGGTGCGCGGTACATATAGCGGTGTGCAACCGCATTAAGCACAGCAACGGTTGTGTGGGGCGCGGCGCGCCCCACACAACCGTTGCTGTGCTTAATGCGCATAGCGCTATACCTTCTTAGAAAAATTATCCCCTCAACAGCAATGCTCGACCGCTAGATCAGACTCACTTATTTTTGCGAAGCAACTTCATCGGGCACTAGCGCAAGACCATGCACCGCAGGTTCATGCAGGATGTCGCCCTCCGTCGAAAAGCGCGAGCCATGGCAGGGGCAATCCCAGCTTTTTTCAGCAGCATTCCAGTCAACGATGCAACCCAAATGAGGGCAGACCGCCGAAACCTGATGCAATTCGCCGGACTCATCCCGGTAAGCAGCGATTTTCTTCCCACTTATCGTCACCAGTCGCCCTTCGCCCTGACGCACCTTCTCTGGGCCGTCGAATAGACCTTTGAAGCGATCGCCAACCCAATGTACCCCCACATCCAAGTTATTCTTAATCGAATCCTGAGTCACAAAGGGAGTCGGACGAGTGGCATCGTAGAGGTTTGCCCAGGAATTGGATTGCCCCAAAATTAAGTCCGACAAAATCATCGCCGACAACGTGGACTTACTCATTCCCCAAAGGCTGAAGCCTGTTGCCACATAGGTGTGCTGATGCATCGGCGTCAGCCTACCTATGTAGGGTAACTTATCGAAAGACACCGTATCTTGACTCGACCAGTAGAAGTCGACCGTCTCGATACCAAACCGCTCGCGAGCATAGGTAGCCAAACGCTGGTAGCGCTCTTCAGTATCCGACGCTTCGCCAACTTTGTGACCTTCTCCACCAATCAGCAACAAGGAACCGCCCTCATCCATGGATGCTGCTCGAATGGAGTGATAGTTTTCCCCCATTCCAATGAACATTCCATCTGGAACTTTAGCCGAATCGATGCGGGCTCCAATCAGGTAAGAGCGCTTGGGATAGGTCTTTGCAAAGAACAATCCCTGATCCAGAATCGGGAGGTGGGTGGTCACAATGACATCCTGAGCCGTGACGGTATACCCATTTTCGGTCTGCACCTGGCAAGGGCTTTCTCCCTCTACCGTTTTCACTCGAGTATTTTCAAAGATGTCACTTCCGTCTCCATGAACCTTATCGGCCAAGCAGAGGATATACTTACGGGGATGGAATTGCGCCTGATTGCTAAACTTGACAGCTCCCTGTACAGGGAACGGTAGCGGCGTTTCTGTGACAAAGGAAGCCGGTAAGCTTAACTGTTTCGCGGCTTCTGCCTCAGCGACTATCTCGTCCACATGCTTCGACGCTTCGGCAAAGGTGTAAGCATCTTCTCGCGTGAAGTCACAGTCGATTTGCTCATCTCTCACTAGCGCTGCCATCTTTTCGATCGCCACCTGATTCGACTCACCATAAAGACGGGCTTTATCTTCTCCAATATCTTTTAACAGAGACGCATAAATCAGGTGATGTAGTGATGTCACCTTGGCCGTTGTATGCCCTGACACGCCTTCTGCCACCCGTCCAGCTTCTAGCACAGCAACACGCTTGCCGGCCTTCTTCAGCAGCATGGCAGCGGTGATACCGGCCAGCCCACCACCAATGATTGCCACATCCACATGCAAATCCTTCACTAATGCTGGATAACATGACTGAAGCGTCGATGCGATCCAAAACGAACGATGGGTTTTAAGAGAGGCAGATAACGCCATTACTTCTTCCTAACTTGTGACTGAGTTCACGTTTAAGATTCATCAATAGAAATCTTCACTTCCCATCTAGCATCAGTCTTCTATCGGCCAGCATCTATCCTTAGCTAGATCTATTCCAATACTCACAATTGTTTACGTTTCTCTGGATAGAGTTTCCGCCAAGAAACTCTTAGGTCTATTCAATCCTACAGACAGATACTTGCCGCCAAGAATGCTTCTAGACTGTACTTTGGAGTTTTTTGAGAGGAGACTTCAGGAATGTCCGCACCATTGAAGAATGAGAAAAAGCGATTTGCGATCGCTGAAGAACTCGTAGATGTAAGAGTTGCCTAGACACTCATCATGGGTAGCGAGGAGTAGTCTCTCAACTAGAGAAACAAATCTGGTTTAAGAAGAAGAAACTGAGTCTCTGCCCAGCCAGCTTCGTGAAGATTGAACTGTCCACACGGAAGCTGAAAAGAAAATCATTTACTGGCTGTAAAGTCCTTCCATGGACATACCGACATGTAAGAGCTCTCTAACAAGCACAGTGGAATGGAAACAATAGCACATCGAATCTTAGCTTTATTCTAGAACTCTGACTGCTTTACTTGAGCAATCATTCATTGAGACACCATGGTACAAACCCCTTCCCCATCCAGTGCCCTTCTTCCCTCTCCGCACAGCGTGCCATCCGCAGCGCCAGAGGAACCAGACAAGTCTGCCCGTGCAGCTGGTCTACGCTATGTCTCTGATGAGCAGCCAGGAATTCGACGACAGCGATGGGGGAGAGGATTCAGTTATTTTGATCTGGAGGGCGATCGCATCCAGGAACCCACAGAATTAAAGCGCTTAAAAGCACTTCCCATTCCTCCGTCTTGGAATGATGTATGGATTTGTCCCTTTCCTAATGGACATTTGCTCGCTACAGGTCGTGATGCCAAGGGACGGAAACAATACCGTTATCATCCCGAGTGGCGAAACATCCGCAACCAGAACAAATTTGATCGACTGATTCCATTCGGCTTTGTGCGACCAAAAATTCGCGAAGCCACCGATCAACATATGCGAATGCATTCGCTGTGCCAGGAGAAGTTGTTGGCTGTTGTGGTACGCCTGTTAGAAGCAACGTTAATTCGGGTCGGTAATGATGAGTATGCCCAACAAAATCAGTCTTTTGGGCTCACAACTTTACGCAGCCATCATATCGAACTGAGGCGCACCAAGGTTCGCTTTCAGTTCACTGGCAAAAGTGGGGTGGAACATGACATAGAATTGAGCGATCGCCGATTAGCCCACGCCATCAAACGCTGTCAGGAGCTTCCGGGGCAGGAGCTGTTCCAATATGTTGATGACGCGGGAGAAGTTCGTGGTATCAGTTCAACCGATGTCAACGACTACCTGCAAGCTATTACAGGCGAAGCTTTTACATCTAAAGATTTCCGCACATGGGCAGGAACAGCCTATACTGCGCAAGTTTTAGAAGAGCTGGGTGAAGCCCAATCGAGTAACCAAGCTCAGGAAAATATCCGAGAAGCCATTCAAGGTGCTGCCAAACATCTTGGTAATAGAGTTGCAACCTGTCGCAACTATTACATCCACCCCAGCATCCCTCAAGCCTACGAAGAGGGCTGGCTACTGGAAATCTGGAAAGCAGCGAAACAGCCAACCAAGCACCCCGAATCTCTGGCGTTAACTCCTGATGAAAAGGCACTATTGACTGTCCTCAATCATTCGACCTAATAACTGGACGGCTCGATGGCGATCGTAGCTGCTCCGCATGTCTAATGCCTGAGACGGATGAATTCTTAGGATGTGTGCGCGATCGCTAATACATCCTAAGAATTAAAAACATTTACTTAGAATCTAAAACTACACGCTAAAGCAGTTCAACTCAATAGCGTCAATGTTTATGATTTTTCGTGATAACACATCGCTTTCTTAAAAACGATCCATTAGAAAAAGTCATAAATTTTCTAAAAAAAATAAGGTCACTTATCTTGCTTTGATGAGCGCTACAAATAGTGTTTTCATCGAGTAATATTCGTCAATAAATTCTGAGCAATCAAGCAATAAGAAATCAAAAAATAGACTAAACCAAAGCCCAGAACTATGTACCAATAGTTCTGGGCTTCGAATTTATCGCGCTTCAGTTCCCTGGTTAGGATCACCAGGAGTATCAGTATTCTTGTTGCCAGCCGCCTCTGGTTCAGCGCCTTCCTTCATATCAGACGAACGAGCATCTTGCCCAGTCCGCCGTGCAGCCGGCTCGATCGGAGTGTTCTTTGCATTAGGATAAGCAGAGCTTTCCCCACTGTTTTGGTTCGTTTCTTGATTTGCCATAGGTTTCACCATGAACTCTTCAACTTTGTCCGATCAAACAACTAGGCGCGATCGGATAAAGGCTGTAAACAGCTACTTACAACAATGTAGTTTTCATGATTCTATAAGTTCATTCATCTCCCCTTTGACACATTATTAGTGGCCTCATTAATGATCAATTTATTCGATCGATTTCTAACTTTTGGTTGAATTTTTATGCTCTTTCGACAGATGTTTTTTATGGTTCTAGAAGGCTTAATAAGGTAAAGAATGCTGATTGTTATTTTGTGGAGACTTTGATGGATATATTTAGATTGATTGTTGCTATTCTACTCCCACCTTTGGGTGTTTTTCTACAGGTGGGGCTAAGCGGTCAGTTCTGGCTCAATGTTTTATTAACCCTTCTGGGATATATACCCGGCATTATTCACGCTGTCTGGATCATTCTCCGGCGTTAATCTTTGTTATAAGTAGCTCGGCATGATGAAAAACCAGACCCTAAAAACCTGTGCCGCCCGCGCTGCGGGCGGCACAGGTTTTTAGGGTTTTAGGTTTAATTGCACCTGCTAACTTAGTCCACAGAGTCTATATCCAAGAGTTTATGATCAAACGACACGCGTGAGTCTGATCTCCTCATTTGCGATGTGTCTCAAGAATTTCTGGGGGAATCCGTCGCACTCCGGCTAACGCACTCCCTCATTTCTTTCTTCGTAGGCTCCATGGGGGCGGCAAACCATATCCCCTCTAGATGAACGGCAATGTGAGTTAGCAATGCTGTAAACTAGCTGGGGACTTTTGCCGTCTCTTTACCACCCCCATGGAATCAAGCTTTCTAACTGCCATCTTCCTGCCTCTAGCCCTATTTATTATCATGCTAGGTATGGGGCTAGGGCTAGAATTAGATGACTTCAAGCGGATTTTCACAGAGCCTAAAGCCGTTACATTAGGGCTGCTGGCTCAACTAATTATGCTGCCGCTAGTGGGGTTTCTGCTAGCAACAATTTTTCCCCTTACCCCAGAACTAGCCGTCGGCCTGATCATCATAGCGGCTTGTCCGGGCGGCCCGACCTCTAACTTAGTTACCTATTTGGCGAAAGGAAATGTAGCACTGTCTATCACTCTGACAGCTATCAGCAGTTTGATCACGGTTTTCACCATTCCGCTGGTGGTCAATCTAGCAATGCAGCAATTCTTAGGAGCGGGGACAACATTACAGCTTCCTTTTATAGAGACAGTGATTCGGATTGCTGTCATTACCCTAATCCCTGTGGCTTTGGGTATGATATTGCACGCCAAAATTCCAACATTTGCGGCCACGATCGAAAAAGGGGTGAAATGGCTATCCCTATTTTTCCTTGGGTTGATCATTGCAGGCTTGCTGATACGGGAGCGGGCAAATGTCGCTAGCTTTTTCTTGCAGGTGGGCTGGGTAACGTTCACCCTCATGGTGATGACTATGGCCTTAGGATATGCGATCGCCATCCTTTCACAACTCAGCCAACCAAAAGCGACAGCTATTACCATTGAAGTCGGCATTCAAAACGGCACCTTGGCCATTGCGATCGCCACTACGCTACTAAACACACCAAGCATGGCAATTCCTGCCGCCATCTACTCATTACTCATGTTTCTTGTCAGTGGCGTTTTCGCTTGGTGGATGCAACGTCGCCCTGCAGCACAAGCCTAAGGGAGGTAGGTGAAGCATAACATCCAAACCTACCCCTATACACAAATTGCTTCTCAGGAAAAACCATCCCCCCAATCACCCTACCCTATGAAGCAAAGCCTGAGTGGTTGGCTGAAAGCTATGGATTCAATATTTCTGGGGTTGCATGGTCGCATTAATGCCTTCCACAGGGCCTCCAACAACCTTTCTTTGCTTTCTCTGTTCGCTTCCTCGGCTCCTCAAGAGGGGGAAATCCGACGGTATCGAGCTTGCACTCCTAGGTGAATGCCATAGGCAATCAGTCCTAACGCAACTAACCCCATCAACCATGCGCCAAAGGGTTGCTGCTGGATCGCTTGCAAAGCACCTTCTGTCGTTCGCGCCTTACTGGGATCGTAGGTTTTCGCCGCTTGAATAAAGAAGTAGCCAATGACAACAGAGACAACACCCTTCGATGTCAGGCCAAACTGCGCAATTCGTGTAGAAAACTTCTCTTCTTTCTCGCTCATCTCATGCAGCTTCAACTTACGGCGGAACTTGGTTGAAAAAGCTCGATAGAAGCAGTAGAACCCATAGGCAATCACAGCAACACCGACAAATCCAACTAGCCATCGCCCAAAGGGTTGAGACATCAACGTTGCTGCAGTTGAGTTTCCGGAGCCACCATTCCCACTGCTAGATGGTTGACCGAAGACAATCCGCATCGCGAAAATCGCTAAACTGCCATAGATTAGACCGCTGACGAAGTAAGATGCTCGTCTAGCCCATGCACCTGCACCATCATCATCATGCTCGGGATCTTTCAATGCTTGAACAAACCGCCAGACAACATACCCTAGCAAACCAACCGCTACGACAAAAAGCATAGCCTTGCCAAACGGTTGAGAAGCAATTGCCCAAAAGGCTCCTCTACTCCCTGTGGTTTGCCCACCCCAATTGAATGCAGCTTGAAACGCTAAGAATCCAACCACAACATATACCAAACCCTTTGCCCCATAACCAAAGCGAGCTAGATACTCAATCCACTTCGCTGGCTCTTTACGAGATACTTGACGAGATAACTTACTACTATTCATGGAAGCCCTCTTAACGTTTCTAATCGGTATCCCTCCGTTTCTCACGGAGCCTTTCAACCAAACGCCCTGCCGATTTCTGATGTAAATGGACATTCCTCAACGGACTCGCCATCCAAACCTTCAAGCAGAAGACTCGACATCATGCAGCTTTTCGCGAACAAGATTAGCGTAACGATGAAATTGGTGAACTCCTGATAGGCAACTTCTAACAGACTTACGCAAAATCTTGCATCTATCTCATGTCAGAGCTTTGAGGCAATGTTTTGTGAGACGGCTATTTGAAATGTTGATTGGTTACGCCATGCATAGGAAAATCCAACATCGTTTAGAAAGTCTTAAATAAACCCTGAAAAGTCAATAAGTTGCCAGGTGCTATTAAACCTAAAAACCTGCAGCGCAGGCGTTGCAGGTTTTTAGGATCTGCTTTCTTATCATGCCGAGCTACTTACATAAAATGGTGTAGCGATCTCAAATGCTTTATAAAGTGGAGTTTTCAGATATATGTTCTTAATTCGCCATATTTCACAAGAAGCTGCGAAGGAAAACTCTATCTTTAGAAAGAAGCAAAAACTGTCACCCGATTGATGCGATGTTGCAACCGTTTAGCTATTCTAAGCGCCTGTCCATATTGAAAAACAAGGTGTCCAGAACACCAAAGGCTCAACAGTCTTCTTATGGCTTAAGCCACACTGCACGTCATAGCTTCGAGTAACCATGCAGAACATTAGCATCGAGAGCAACATCAAATATCTTGAACGTTACATCGCATATACTGCCCAGAATTTTGATCCTGAGAGAGCATTCGATCACCTACTACCAGTATTGGGAGAGGCTTTACAATGCGATCGCATCTTCCTCTACCTCCGCTCTCCTCACTATCGTATCGGGCGTGTCCCTTTCTGCTGGCGCAGTCGAAATGACGTTCCAGAAATATACAATGCGATGTGGAATGTAGAACCTCCAAAATTAGCCCATCAAGATCCTCTATTCGCGGCTGCATTGAAAACAGAGCCAACCCAGTTTATTGAGAACGTAGAAACGGCTGATCCCAGTGTTGTCAATTCTCACTTCGAAGCCAGAAACTTTGGCCATCGAGCGCTCATTCACGCTCATCTTTGTCACAACGGGAAGCTTTGGGGTATTTTTCAACCCTGCGTGTTTCACACCCCCCGCCGATGGAGCCCATCCGATCGCTTACTCGTCCATCAAGTGGTCTACTGGTTCACACCTCTAGCAGTAAAGTATGTGAATCAATCCATCAATCAAGATGTACTCGAGGCCGTTCATGATCGTTAATCTACAGTCCTCCGGTTGGGAAATTATTTACCACCGCGCCCACGCTTTACTCGCCGCTCAAATCGCTGGCAATTGGGACACGAGTGAGTGCTTCTACCGCCCCTATGAGATAATCGCTACCATTTCGCACCACGATGATCTCGAGAGGGGATGGGAGGATGCTCAAATAACCGAAGCCGGTGCTCCTCAGGACTTTACCCTGGATCCCCTAACTGTCGTTGAAGACCTGTACGACCATATCGATGGAGCTCTCCATCGAGGCCGCTGGGTCGCTCTACTCACTTCTATGCATCTATGCTTTTTGATGCAGTCTCAAAAAGACGATAATCATAAGGTCGCAGAGTTTCTGGAGAACCAGGAAAAGAAGCAGAAGCAATGGCGCGAAGAAATGGAGTTAAACCAAGAAAATGCGAAGGCCGCCTACAACTTTATGCAGTGGTGCGATCGCCTTTCGCTCATTCTTTGCCAACGGAAAATTCCTGATGCAGGGCGTGCGTTAGAAATCACCAACGGGCCTGAAGGAGAAAGCTATTGGCTCCGTCAACTCGACTCTGGCAATGTAACCATTGATCCTTGGCCATTTACAGCGGATACATTTGCCCTCTCCATTGACACCTGCCATCTTACGCAGCTTCAGTTTGAATCAGATGAAGCTCTCCGCGAAGCTCTAAAAGCAGCACCTCGGAAAATTACCACATGGAGCTTGTCCCGTTCAAACGATTAAGCTGACGTTACAAAGTGAATCGTTCCTGTTTTTTGAGGTCGAAACGCTGGGAAAACAATCACCCTCCAGCGTTTTGACCTATTTTTAGGCATTTTGGTATTGCTTCTTATAGCGGTGTGCAACCGCATTAAGCACAGCAACGGTTGTGTGGGGCGCGGCGCGCCCCACACAACCGTACTTAACTAACGCGCATAGCGCTATAGCAACGCTGGTATTTTTGTCTGGCTACCCCATGGGTGCATTCCAATCCTTAGAGTAGATTTCTGATCTGGTTGACTGACAATGAGCTGCCACGCCATTTTCTTCTAAGCACATTATACGAATCAGCAGCGATGAATTCTCTGGGGTAGAGCTGGGCAATTTAGGATTCTTTATCCTTAGCGTAAGTTTAGTGTAAGTCTATTTAAAGGCAAGCGAATGGCCTAGAGATCGGCGCTTCTACTGCTATATGACTCCAGATCAATCTGCTGTTTTTCTCGTTCTCTGCTTTGTGCCGAACCTTTGCCCCCAAGAATATCCTGCATCTTCCTAATACTTACGCTAAACTTACGCTAAATAACATCTAGCCCATAATTACCGTTAATTGCGTATGGCACGCCCTGTTGATCCTCGTTGTATAGCCTGTGTTCAACTCTCTGTAGAAGAAGCCCGACAGCAAGAGTGCTGGGTCGAATCGCGCTGCCATCGCCGTCGGTCCCATTACCGTCATCGCGATCGCCTCCGCCGTCAGGCTAGCCTCCAGCGGCAGCAACCGATTGTAGAAACAGAACCTATTGCCATTCCCAGTAGTTATGCTGCGTTTCTAGTGTTATATCGCAGCAGCAAAGAAGCTCCCGTTCACGCAGTGGCAGCGGAGATTTGGCAGGGAAGCACTAAAATTGGACTAACACAAGCAATTCACACCTTTGGGCTAAAAGCAATTCCACAACATCAAGCGGGTGCCCGAGTCGAACCGATTCAAGCCGTAATTGCTGAGCTGCTAAACACATTACGCCACCAGTTCAACATCACAGGCTTCGAATGGGAAATCATTGAGTTACCCCCTTCAGCCTGTCCATTACGTCCCTGTCCAATGCATTCTTCTGAATCCTAATGAACGTACTCAACACAGCTTTGGCAGAAGCGATCGCCAATCCAAAATCAGCAGAATTGAATACGCTGTGGGAGTTGCTCATGGAAGCGTTGGCTCCGCTTCCCCAGCGGCAGCAATTCGAGATTGCTGGTGATGTCATTCTTAAAATGGCCGACATTCTGGCGCGGCGTGCTCAAATGTTACTTAATAACGAGACACCTGAACCTGCAGAACTGTCAGCTCAGCGTCTAACAAGGGAACTCATTGATCCATTTACACGTTCAATGCAGTTCAATGCGAGCAACTTTATGAAAGCTAAGCCTCCACGAAAATCGCGTAAACGAGCGATCGCACCAAGCGATTCTATCGTTGGTGAAGTAGACAAGGCCACATTAATCGCTGTCGTCGAACAGGAAGCTGCTCAAGCGATCGTAGAGCTTTCGCACGAAGAGGCTATTTCTGAATGGGGACAGCAGCTTCAGCCATACCTCCGAGGGCAATCCTTACCATTGGTGGAATTGGGCGATCGGTCAAACATGCCTCTTGTACAGGTCTGGATGACCGCTTTGCTAAATGCACAATTCGAACTACGCCAAACAGGAGAGTTCTATCAGCGCAATGGCGTTGTTGTTTGTGTGGTTGATTGAGTAGATGCGTCAAACTAGCAGGAAAGTTATTCAGGAAAGTTATTCAGACCATGTTTACCCGTCGAGAGCTACTTGGATTCCTTGGAGGAGGCGCGGCTGTTTCCCTAGCTGGATGCTGGCGTGAAGTGACTCCTCAATCGACACGAGCTTCCATGCCACCTTCCGCAGAAGTTATGACTCTCCCTGCTTGTGTGGTGAGACCTCAGCAATCTGAAGGCCCCTTCTTTGTAGAGGAGCGCCTCAACCGTTCCGACATCCGCTCAGATCCCACCAGTGGTTTGATAAAAGCTGGCGTTCCATTACAGTTAACGTTTCGAGTTCTTCAGTTGCGCGATCGCCGCTGCATTCCTTTAAGCGAGGCGATCGTCGACCTATGGCACTGCGATGCTGAAGGGCTTTATTCAGACGCAGACAGTTTCCGGGGAAATACAGTCGGCCAGCAATTTCTGCGCGGATATCAAGTCACAAACACCCAAGGCATGGCTCAGTTTACAACTATTTTCCCCGGTTCCTATCCAGGTAGGGCTGTACACATCCACTTCAAGATTCGAAGCGCTCAGACATCGAATCTTCCTTATGAATTTACGTCACAGCTTTATTTCGATGATGCCGTCACTGAAACTGTTCTGGCAGGTTCAACCTACAGCCAGGGGGGAGCATGGACACCAAATCCTAGAGATGGCCTTTTTCAAGCAGGCGGAGAGCAGCTCACGATTGCTTTAGAAGAATCCTCAAACAGCCTAGTCGGGGAGTTTTCCATTGCGCTTGACATGGATTTTTAATCGGGGATTAGACGCGAGAATTTTAGCTTAGACATAATACTCGCAACAAAAATTTCACCTCATTTCAGCCTTTTTTCTAAAAGTCTGGACTTTTAG
This sequence comes from Vacuolonema iberomarrocanum LEGE 07170, assembly GCA_015207365.1. Classification (GTDB taxonomy): domain Bacteria; phylum Cyanobacteriota; class Cyanobacteriia; order Elainellales; family Elainellaceae; genus Vacuolonema; species Vacuolonema iberomarrocanum. The sequence continues at coordinate 27,016 of JADEXA010000017.1, read as the reverse complement.
TTGGTTCATCCGATCGATCTTGCGGCAAAATCATAGTAAAAGCCTGGACTTTTAGAAATTAGAAATGCAAAAGCGCATCGCAATCATGTCGAATGCAGGAGGGACGGGGAAAACAACCTTTGCCGTTAATCTCGCCTATCAACTCGCTCGCATAGGGCAATCTGTTTGCTTATTGGGTTGCGACCCTAATGGGTCTTTAACGTTGTTTGCTGGACTTGATGATCCACCGGAGCCCGCGCAAACCCTGGATCATGTACTAAACACTAGCTTTTCGGGGGATTATCCCTTGTACCCGGTGTGGCCCGATCGCATGGAGGGGATTGATGCTGTTCTGGGGGGATTGGTGCTCACTCAAACGGCAAAACGTTTAGAAAAAGAGCCTCGTGGGGCGTATCTCCTTGCCGATGCTTTAGAAGATCATCCCTTGTCCCATGATGTTTTACTGCTGGATTGTCCTGGAACGATTGAACGGTTTCATGAAGTCGCCCTCAGTGCCAGCACCCATGTCCTGGTTGTCATTCGCCCAGTTGACAAGGATATTGATGCTGGCTTTAAGCTGCTGAATTGGATCTACGATGCCCGCAAGGTTTTGCGGCTAAAACCCGCCCCAGAGATTCTGGGGGTATGCCCCAATGGATTTCGCAAAGATCTGGCTATGCATCGAGACAACATGGGAAATGATCCAGAGCGATCGCTGCCGGAGGCACTGAAGTCAATGGGTATTCACAAATTTCCCACCATCCGAGAGAGCGCCCATCTCACCAATGCATCTGCAAATGGTTTACCTTTAGGTATTTGGCGAACCGGAGAAGAAATCAACAAAGCCTTTGAAGAAATAGCACAAATGATCGTGGAGGTTTGACATGGCGAAAGGCAACCGCCGACCCATCACTGCAATGGCGCAGGGAGCAATTAGCGCGCAAAAGGATGATGAAATCGAGCGCCTAAAGCAGGAATTAGATTCTATAGCAAACGACAGTAGTGGTCAGGGTACTCTTGACCTTCCGGTGGATCGCATCTTTCCACTAAAGATTGCCACCCATGATGAAGGTCGGATCATCCATCAACCCCGCAGCTATTTTGATACCGATCGGTTAGATGCATTGAAACAATCAATTGCAGAGAACGGACTGCATGAGCCCATCTTTGTTCGTCAGCTATCAGATGGATTGTTTGGCATTATTGATGGGGAAAGGCGGTGGCGCTGCCATAGGGAACTCGGCAAATCCACAATTCCAGGCTTCATTCTTGAGGGCATCAGCGATGAAAAGGCATTGGAGCGATCGCTGACAAGCCATTGCCTGCGGGAACAGGTTAGTCCGTTGGAGCAGACGATCTCGATTATGAACCTGCTACGTCTACGTTTGGAAATGGACGAAGCCAGCGTTCGTCGACTGCTCTATTCCCTCAACAACGCCGCTGTAGGAAACAGCAAAACCACAGATTTCGAGGCCAGTCAGCCCCAAACGGTTCAAGGTATCCTTAACTCTCTGGGTTTACAGTTAGGCAGTTTGGTTGCAAGATTACCTCTGTTAGACCTGCCATCCTACCTGCGCGATGCCGTAGAAGGGGGAAAAGTCAATCCCACAAATGCACTCCTAATTGCCCGCAGCCCAGAGAGCCTGCACCATCATCTACTCGAACAGGGCGCAACTCTAAGCAAGCGAGAACTCCGCCGTTTTATCACTGAACTCAAGCAATTTCAGGAAGCCCCAACCTCTACGAACGGGAAAAGTATCATTCCCCAGAAGACCGAAGAGGAAGATAATCAACCGCTGACAGCTGTCGTCACCGCCAAGTGGAAGCGCATTCAGCAGTCGAGGTTTATGAAGACCGGGGGAGACGCACGCGTTCAAAAGAAACTTGCCAAAGTTAGCCAATTACTACAAGAAATCGAAGACTATATCGCAACGAAGTGATACGCTACTTCGATAAATGATCTCGTAAGAGTTTTTGCGTCATAGCTTTACTAGATCATCCTCTCCTACAGGTCAGCATTCTTGGGATCGCTCAAAGTGAAAGCATCGACCAAATGTGCGTTACGCTTCGCGAAAGACACCCCACAGCAACAGTAAGCAATTTTTAAAGAAATTAAAAAGTTTAACAACACTGGCAATCAAGGTGTCTTGATTTAAAGCATTCATGTGCAAATCTTTCATAATAAAGGGAATGGATTTTCTGTACATGAATGCATGTCACATGAGAATGTTGTGGAAACTTTTGGCGTCACAGCGAACTTATTCTCATTATCTAGGGAACCTTGAGCTTAAAGCATAGCTAGAGGTGTAGCGCGAGTAGGGGTGGGGAAAGCCTTATCTAGCCTGTCCAATTCAGATTCCGTCAATTTGAGCTTGAGCGTAGCGTAGTTTTGCTCGACATGAGAAATATTGCTGGACTTAGGAATCACAATTATATCGGGCTGGTGGAGTAACCAGGCGATCGCCACTTGGGCCGTAGTCACATTTCGCTCTTTTGCGATCAACTTCAAGGTGGCATCGTTCAAGAGACGCCCCTGTTCGATAGGTGAATAGGCCATTACAGGGATGCCACGTTGTCGACACCAAGGTAGCAAATTCACCTCAATCCCACGCCGTTGCAGGTTATAAAGCACCTGGTTCGAGGCGATCGCCTCGCCTCCTGGCAGCGGCATGGCCTCTTCCATATCTGCTACATCAAAGTTGCTAACGCCATAGCTGCGGATCTTTCCTTGCTGCTGGAGTGTCTGCAACGCATCCAAGGTTTCAGCAAGAGGCACAGAGCCACGCCAGTGCAACAGATAGAGATCGAGGTAGTCGGTCTGCAATCGTTTTAGGCTCCGCTCACACGCGGCGATCGCTCCTTGCTTGGAAGCATTGTGTGGATAAACCTTACTGACCAAAAACACTTCTGAACGTCGGTTGGTAATCGCTTCGGCAATAACTTCTTCGGCTCCCCCTTCCCCATACATTTCCGCAGTATCTATGAGAGAGAAGCCCAGATCTAAACCATGACGCAGGGCAGCGATTTCACTCTGGCGATCGCGTCTTCGCTCGCCCATGCGCCAGGTTCCCATTCCTAAAGCTGGAATAGACTGTCCAGAAGGTAGTTGCAGCGTTCGCATGGTTAACCTCTCTCTTTACGTTTCTGCTTTACTATGCCGTCAAGTACTGTGTCATCGAGATATGAGTCACCCAAGATGAAGCTGTCGAAAACAGGGTTCTTTAAAGAATAATCGTTTTTTGATGCCTGAACGTTGCTGGATGCAATCGCTACTTGCAGGCTCCCTTACAACATCTGTACTAAGCTAAAGATTGTCTCTTTGGTTCTGTATTGTATGCCATAGTAATGCCCAAACACTCTTCTCTCTCCCCAGGTGATAAGCAGTATTCAGCCTTCTTGCAAGACTTGAAGGCGCGGATTCGTACGGCGCAGGTGAGAGCGGCGATCGCGGTCAACCAGGAACTCATTCTGCTCTATTGGCAGATTGGACAAGATATCCTGACGCGTCAGCAAGCAGAGGGATGGGGTGCAAAGGTGATCGATCGGCTATCCCAAGACTTGCAGCGCGAGTTCCCGGATATGAAAGGCTTCTCCCCTCGCAACCTGAAGTACATGCGAGCATTTGCTCAAGCTTATCCTGACGAACAAATTGTGCAGCGTAGCGCTGCACAAATCCCCTGGCGACACAATCAGGTCTTACTCGACAAACTGAAAGACCCAGAACAACGGCTCTGGTACGCTCAACAGTCCCTTGAGCATGGCTGGAGCCGCAATGTTTTGGTGCTGCAAATTGAAAGCGGGTTATTCCAGCGGCAGGGCGGAGCTATTACCAATTTCGAGCGTACGCTGCCCTCAACTCAGTCAGACATAGCACAACAACTCATTAAAGACCCATACCACCTCGACTTCCTGACTGTTAGCCAATCGGTGCAGGAGCGGGAACTCGAAAATGCCCTAGTAGAGCATATTCGAGAATTTTTATTGGAGCTGGGAGTCGGCTTTGCCTTTGTTGGCAATCAGCATCGGCTAGAAGTCTCAGGAAATGAATACTTTATTGACTTGTTGTTTTATCACTTGAAGTTGCGGTGTTTCGTAGTAATCGACTTGAAGGTCACAGAGTTTCGCCCTGAGTATACGGGCAAGATGAACTTTTACATCGCCGCTGTAGATGATTTGCTACGGCATCCAGACGACAATCCAACAATTGGCATTGTTTTGTGTAGGTCTAAGGACAAAACGATCGCGGAGTACGCTTTGCGAAATATCAATACACCAATGGCCGTTGCAACACATCAAATGCCAGAGCGTTTGCAGAAGAGTTTGCCAACCATTGAGCAACTCGAAACAGAAATTGAGGTTGCGCTTTCAGAGCTGGAAGACCAAGAGAACGAATAAGGGACATCGAGTGGCAGTGTCAAGCAATGCAGAAACAGTTTTCATTCATATGCAGAATCCTGAATTCTCTGAAAAGTTAATTCTGCACATGAATGAAAATACTGATAGCAGACGAAAATACAGTAGGTGGGTACCAACTGCCCTATAGAAGAGGTGGCAAGCGTTATTAAGAGTTTTTGAGTTTGTCTGGGTTGAGTTGGAATTGGATTAAGGCAGAGCGGCGTTTGCCAGGAAGTTCTTGGGCTCCGAGGATGTAGTCTTCTTGCTTGAGCTCATCTACCGTTCGCCAAAAGATTTGATTGTTGCGAGACGAGTTACTTCCCAACAAATCCATATTTTTGAAGAGGTATTGCTTAGAAATGCTGAGGTACTGGCCATCTTCCGGTTTATCCCATTTCAGGCGGCTGGCGATATAGACCAGGAGTTTTGTTTTGTAGTCGCTTTTGGCATTGCTGCCTAGCTTTTGGGTGATATCGAGGGTATTGGCAAAGAGCACATAGTCACCAGTGCGGCTGGGGCCATCGAAAAACTCTAGCGCCACGGAGTAGGCATCTGCCAATTCATAGGTATAGTCGGCTGCTTTTGCTAGATCAAAGTCCCGTGGCACATTGTCAACTTCGTAGCCACGAATCCGTAAGACACTTTTGATCGTGACCTTAGCTCCCATGCTGTCGCCTTTGCGCAAAGACTGGGCAAAGATGAGTTCAGTACGGTGCAGTGCTACCAAGTCACGGTTGAGTTGCGATCGCAGCTTTGCTGGAAACCCACCATCCTTTGTCCGGGTGTAGCCCAAGCTTTCTAACAGATCATTAGAGCGAAACTGAACTAGAGGGCCATTACCTTGTTGAGCCGCCAGTTTATAGAGGTACAGCACAATCGAAACCTGGCGCGGATTTAGGAAGGTGAGGAGGGCCACGAAAAGCCGCTGGATCTTGCGATCCTGTATTTTTTCCAGTCCTTTGCTAATACCTTGGTGAGTGCAGGTTTTGAGATCGAGCAGCGCATACTGTGTCTTTAGGTCTTCCCACTCTTCGTTTGAAAGATCCTCTAGCGGTACACGGCGTGTTACAGCTACTTCGGCAGGATCCTTGGGATCTGCCTCGACCCGCATTTCTAGGTAATAGCCATCATCATCGGAGCGCAGAATAGGAAACTGGAGATCGGGATTTCTCACAGATGCGCCTGCTCTAGGTAATACCATGAGCAGTTGTCCATCGACGGGAAAGGTATCGCTGATTGTCTGAGTCACCGTTCGCTTAACCCCAAAACGCTAAGAGGATCGCGCCAGAAAGCCTGGTGCAAATTGCCCAAATCTTAGCAGCATAGCTGGGAGATCGATCGCCTTTTTGCCGCAACTAACGTCCTATCCCTAGTGTTTTTGGAGATCTAAGGTGGCTGAATAGCCCAGATCTGGTTGAAGCTCTATAACTCCGGCGTACGTTTTTGAAGAAATTGCCTGTAACTCCGGCGTACGATTTGAGCCTGTAACTTTCCCGTATAGTGAACGCTTAGCCTGTAACTCCGGCGTATAGTTCTGGCCTATAACTCCGCCGTATAAAAAGCCTAACTAGCTACATCCAGCTATCGAAAATCCAAGCTATTTGACTATCGAGCCTGTAACTCCGGCGTATGATTTTAGGCTGTAACTCCGCCGTATGAATTTCACAGGCTCTGTAACTCCGGCGTATAGTTTTGGCCTATAACTCCGCCGTATGCATGACCTGTAACTCCTGCGTATCCGGCTGTTTCAGCTATTGAGATTCTAAAAATTCGGTGTTAACGTTCATTAGCTTTTGTACCCATGTACTTATTCAGTACTCATTTGTTAAGGAGAGTAAAGATTCTAACCGCTTGTGCAAGAAAGTAAATCTCCTCTAGCGTCCTTGCCACAGTCTGCCGAGGAGATTAGATTAATCATCAACTCAATTTAGGTTGAGCTGAGTCATATGCGTTTCAATTCTATCAATTGCGATCGCTTGTCAATCAAGCGGTCACAGAGTTTTTTTGTATTTTTTCTAGCTCAGGTTGTTGGATCTGTTGGGTATCCCCTTTGGCTGTGCTTGGAGGGATATCTATGGTGACAACTCCGAATACAGCTTCCTACGCCTTTGTTGCTGAACAAAACAATCCATATCTAGGGTTATTTCCTCATCGATATGATTTTATTTGGGCAGAGCGGCCTGCTCCAGGTCAGCGCCCTGCTCCAGGTCAGCGCCCTGCTTGGCAGACAGAAAGCCGCTATCCGTTGAGCGATCGCCAGATGATCCAAGGCCAGTATCTTTATGGCGTTCGCTTTGGTTCACAGACTCAGTACTTGATGATTGATGTGGATGTGTCGAGTCCCTATCATCCAAAACACGACCGACTTGCGATTGCCCGCTTGGTCGAAGCTCTTGAACCCATTGGGCTAGTTAGTTTTTTACCCTGCACGAGTTCTTATAGCGGTGGACTCCACCTTTACTTTCCATTAGATCGTCCCTACAAAACCTGGGATCTTGCTTTCGCCGTTCAAACGCTTCTGCAACGGGCAGGGTTTAGGGTTAGCCCTGGTTCTTTGGAATTGTTTCCTAATCCCAAGCTCTATGCTCAAAATGAAACTCCAAATCTGTATGCGGCTCACCGACTACCTTTGCAGGAACCTGGCTCTTACTTACTAACGGCAGACTGGAGTCCTCGATTTACATCTCAGCTTGAGTTGGCTCGGAGCTGGAAGCAGGTTGCAAATCGAAATGAGCTGCAAGTTGAGATGTTACAAAAGACAGTGGCTCAAGCTCGGCGCTTTCAACAAGGACTTTCCCAGCCTGCTAGTAAATTTTTAGATGATCTGAATACGGAGATAGAGCAAGGTTGGACGGGTCATGGACAAACCAACCGACTGCTCGGGCGCATTGCCATGCGCTCCTATATATTCGGACATTTACTAAATGGACTGAGTGCTCCTTTGGAAGGTGCTCAGTTAGTTAATGATATTGTCCGAGTCGCTTGCCAATTGCCAGGTTATCGAGAATGGTGCTGTCACCAGCATGAAATAGAAGATCGAGCAGAGGAGTGGGCTCGCTGTGCTGAGAATAGTCACTATTTTCCCTATGGACATAGTAAAAATCAGATTGCTTTTGCAAGATTATCTGATCAATCACCTACAGAAATTTCCTGGAATCAGAAGCAGGAAAGTGATGCACGTTCTCGCATCGCAAGGGCGGTTGCAAAACTGTTTGAGGGTAATCGTTTTCCTACTTCAACAACGGCTCGGTTCCATTTGCTTGTTCAAGAAGGCATAGGCGGTGGAACGCTCTATCGGCATCGCGATCTCTGGCATCCCACATATCTACAGCAGCAGCTTGCAACCGATGATTCCATTTCTTCAGAAATTAAAGAAGAAAATTTTGAGCACCAAAATTTCGACTTTCCTACTGCAATGAAGGCTGGGTCGCAATCTGAAAACGATTACGACCCAGCTCTTAAAAGCTTATTAGAGGCTGATGGTCGTAATCTTAGATTCCTAGAGTCTTCCAGCGATCTCGAACACCAACTTTTGGAGCCGGGGTGTAATTTTTACGATGATTGTTTGCATGTTAGTGGTTCAGTTCCAGTTGTTGAGCAAACAACACTGATACAAAAACAGCGATCGCAGTGGCAGGAAGCTTACCGCGATCGCATGCAGCGCTATTTAGTTTCAGGAGATGCGATCCTGATGGCAGAGGCACAAGCCTGGTTTGCCCAGTTTGACGCCTCTGAGTCGCTATCAGATGCTGATAGGGCTCCTAAAAAAGCTGAGGATATTCAAACTGATCTGCCGCTGGTTACAAAACCTTCTGGTGAGCTGTCGCGGGTAAAAACGGTAGAACCGTTAGAGAAGATACCTATTCAGAAGAATCAGACCAATTGCTTGGATAGGCCGATTACCCATCAAGAGCAGTTTCAAGGGGTTGTGCAGGCGATCGCCTACCATCTGGCTCGTTTGAATTGGACGGCACCGACCTTGCGGCATCACTTGTTGGTTTGTACAGGAAAGCCATTGCAGGCTCTGCTCAACGATGTCGAACTGGTGCGCTGGCTTCAGTTCCTTGAGTCGGCTTGATTCTCGATGTCCCAAAAGTACCCAGCTGCCTTACTTGTTGAAGGCTTAGCTGGGTACGAGTTAGGAGTTATTGCGTTCATGTTGATGGACGATGTCCACCTGATGGATATTAAACTGACCTACTGGACGATGTCTGCAGGTTCGAGATCATCAACACTGTCTGCGGGCGGGTAAATGACGGCTCTGTCGTCAGCCTCGCTCGACTCATTGACGTGTGGAATCGTTCCTGGTTCCATCAACGGTGTCGGGTTTGCCTGCTTCTGGATCCTCGATTCCATCCAGCTCATTCGCTTCAATTTCGTACTCCAATGCTGGATCATCAAGGCCGAAAGGCTCTTCTGTGGGAGCGGTTGGATCATCAGTTGGATCGCCTAGTGGATCGTCCATTGGATCTTCGGTTGGATCGCCTAGTGGATCGTCCATCGGATCGTCAGTCGGATCGCCTAGTGGATCGTCCATCGGGTCATCAGTTGGATCGCCTAGTGGATCATCCATCGGATCGTCAGTCGGATCGCCTAGTGGATCGTCCATCGGGTCATCAGTTGGATCGCCTAGTGGATCATCCATCGGATCATCAGTTGGATCGCCTAGCGGATCATCCATTGGATCGTCAGTCGGATCGCCTAGCGGATCATCCATCGGGTCGTCAGTCGGATCGCCTAGCGGATCATCCATTGGATCATCAGTCGGATCGCCTAGCGGATCGTCAGTTGGCCCACCGATTGGATCAAGAGTGTCATCCTCTTCTCCAGTGTCAGGGAATCCTGTATCATCACTTGGAATTTCTTCCTGGGTAATAACGTTGGGCAACTCGTCAGCTTCTTGAGCGGATAGCGGTAGGCCGATGCCCAAACTTACTAGGGTCGCTGTAAGTGCGATCGCAGTTGTACGTTTAATCATCAAAATCTCCTCGCTAACTAATCAAAATGTCATCAGAATTTGTGGGGATGAGGCTGTAGCTCTTAACGCTTTGCCCTGAATTTTAGTAGCTATAACATGCCCCTACTGATTTTGTTTCTGGTGTTTAGCGCCTGGCGTAGTTGAGTTTAACACTAGTCGTCCGCAGGCATAGAAGATAACTGGCTGATATGAGTTTTTCAAATGACGTATTTCTGAAAAATACTCGACTAAAAATACATGAGACAGCCACCATCAAAGAAATATCTGTGCCTCCCATGCTCCAAAATCGAGAATTAGTTAATTATTATCTGTTTATCTATGCTTCTTATCTGCTTGTATAATGCGGCCAATCTAAATTTCGACGGAATATAAAGAGCTTTCAATATTCTCTCTACAACCCTCTATGCATTGATTTAAGACGCTTCTGGATTCTGTAAGTTAAATTTCCTTCTTGCATATAAAACAAAGCTTGACTGTGGAATTTCATGCCATCTGCTACTACTGAAAGTTGCTGAGGTGCTGACCTGACCTGACTTGTGAGATGTTATTGCCACCATCATAGAAAAGGTTAATATGTGATATTTCTCTTGCTTCTTTAGCTAATTTTATGGATGGAGGCTGGTTAGAAATTTAACCTTGACTATGATCAGTTATAACGTTCATATAGAGTCGAAAAATGAGTATATTGACCCTCAAACCCTACAGATATTCTACGTGAATAGCTATAAAGAGATAATGATGTGAGGTACCACTGCGTATAGGCATAAAGCATCTCTTTAGAAGGTTTAATGTGTCACATACATGTTGGTATTTTCTCCGAAAAACTAAGGCGATTAACTCATCTTCTTGCAAATAGGATTAGGCTATCTGCATTCAGAGATGAATCTTCTGCCGAGCAAGAAGGTGAAATTTTATCTCGGTGGTAAATTATGAATGACCAAAATCTAATATCTGACAAAGGCTAGACTTTTTATAGAGCGCTTCAGTCATGCGTGGAAATACCTTGCGCTATTGAATGTATTCATCTCCTTCGCCTTGATCCGGCTTCTGGTTACAGTTTTGGATCTATTGCTTATCACTGGAGCTTTGTGAGGAGATGTGGTGGCTTTGATCCGGTTCTTGCTGGTGTGTGAGAAGTGTCAATGTTATGGTGCTGCCGAGTGTCTCGGCCTCATGTCCATCTCTTGCCCTTGTCAGATCGCTATGACGACTTCCCTTCCTACCGAAACATTCGACTATCCGATCGCCCCTTGGTCATTGCAAGGCACTGCCTTGATTAGTTTTCATGTGGTAGATATCGCAGCAATGCAGCACTTTCTTCCTGCCATGCTGGAAATTCTGCCGATCTTTCCAGGTAAAACCCTGGGGGGGATCTATCTATCGTCCTATGGAGAGGGCTCAGTGCTGAGCTACAACGAACTGATCGTATTTTGTGGATTGGTACGTTATGGCGATCGCATCAGTACTTGGGTGACGCATATCTATGTCGATCATCCCCAGTCGGTTGCTGGAGGGCGGAATATATGGGGCTTACCAAAACAGTTGGCTTCCTTTCGCTGGGGACAAGGTGATCATCCCCAAGTGACAGTCTTTCAGGCGGGTGGACAACTTTGCCACTTCAGCTATCGCTGGCGACTTCCTGGCATTCCGACCCCTATTCCTGCTTTTGCTGGCGCATTTAGTTGGCTTCAGTCTCAGGTCATGTGGTTCTCCGTCCAAGGGAGTGTCAAAACGCACTGGCTAATGGAGGCTGCCATCGAAGTTCCAGATACGAGCCCCTTTGCGTCGTTGAATTTCACTCATCCCATCATGGCGTTTGGCCTCGAAGACTTGACTCTGTGCGTGCAACAACCGACGCCGTTGTGACAGGTAATTTTTGGTAAGGATCATGGATTAAATAAAACACCATAGTTTTGGGGAGAAGCGCGGCTGCGCCGCGCTTCTCCCCAAAACTATGGTGTTTTATTCGCGATTCTAAGGCAAACAGAACTACTAGCCCATCAGCTCAGGCGATAACCCCGTCCATGAACTGTTTCGATCAGGCGGGAAGAAGCACCCCCTTTCCGTAACTTTTGACGCAGGGCTTTGACATGAGCCTTCACCGTTTCTTCCCCAGGCGGTTCTTCTAAGGCCCAGACGGCTTCGATAATGGCAGGTCGACTGAGAACACGGCGACCATTATGTAGCAACAGTTCTAGGATGGCGAATTCTTTTGGGGTGAGGCGAATGGGGCGATCGCCATACTGCACATCGTAGGTTGTAGGATTGAGCCGCAACTCGCCCCAGCCCAGTACTGAAGAGGTCGTGACTTGCCCGCGCCGCAACAAGGCACGGATTTGGGCCAGCAACTCTGAGAGGTTAAAGGGTTTGACCATGTAGGCATCAGCTCCCGCATCCAGTCCTTTCACTTTGTCGGAGCTGGTGTCCCGTGCTGTCAGCATCAGGACAGGGGCATGGTTGCCGCGCGATCGCATCCGCTGGCACAGGCTCAGGCCATCCAATAAGGGTAAGGTGACATCTAGCAACGTCAGGTCGTAGGGTAGGGAGGTGAGATAATGCCAGGCCATTTCGCCGTCTCGCACTACATCCACCGCATAGTGCTGTGCTGTTAGGGCCTCGGAAAGGGATGCAGCTAAATACAGGTCGTCTTCCACTAGCAAAATTCGCATGACACCTCCCCATTGCATCCAGCTATGCTGCCAATCCTCAAAGATGGAGAGGAGATGGGTTGACAAAGCCTTTGCTGTAACCGACTGCGTCACTCAGCAAAATGAATCAACCTATGGCAGAAGGACGACAGCTCCTGCACCTCTCGATTTCTGCAAAAACCTTAAGAAAATTTTTGCGGGGAGCGGTTATCTGCGTTGTATGCCAGCACACAAAATTTAGGATTGCTCCCTATTGCAGGGTCTGGTTTTCTGAAGCCGTATGGATTTTTGACTGAAGCCAAGTTGCATCTTCGCTATTCAGCATGAGGTAACCCGATGGTGATCGTTGTTCCCTGTCCGGGGGCGCTGCGAAGGGTGATAGAACCCTGGTGACGATCGACACAGGTTTTGACCACAGCCAGCCCCAAGCCAGTACCGGGAATGTCTCCAACGTTGCTGCCGCGATAAAACGCTTCGAAGATATAGGGTTGGCTGTGAGCAGGGATGCCGATACCAGAGTCTTTAATCTGAAAGTATAGGGTTTTGGGATCGTTCCACACCTGCAGGTGGATGGTGCTAGGGGGTGGAGAGTACTTAAGAGCATTGGTGAGAAGGTTGTGGAGGAGCGATCGCCCCAACTTCTTGTCCAGATAGGCTTTCGGATCGGTAACGGCAATCTCTGTCGTCAGAGTTTGTCCGATCTTGGCTTGGAGCCGTATGTCGTCCATGATGCCGTTGCAAAAGGCCGCAACATCCACAATCTCAGGGGAAAACTCCAGCCGCTCGGCTTCGGCGCGAGTAAGGGTAAGGATGTCATTGAGCAGTTGCGTCATGCGGTGGGCGGAGCTGTGGATGCGCTCGATCGCGTTTTGTTTCTGTGCAGAAGACAGCACAGCCTGATTGGTATCCAGGGATTGGGCCGTGAGCAGGATTGTACTGAGGGGAGTGCGGAGTTCGTGGGAGGCCATGGAGAAGAAGCGAATCTTCAGGTCGCTCAGTTCGCGGGTGCGGTCGAGGGTGGTTTGCGATCGCCACACAAAGCCTGTAACTCCCACGGTTAGCAAAAAGCCGATGCAAAGGGTGGCGATCGCTCCCCAGGGTTGCCAGTCGGCGACATAGTTCGGTGCAGGGAGGAACAAAATTGCCCACTCTCGTTGCCCAAAGTTCACGGCTAGTGTGCAGTCGGCTCTTGTGGGGCAGAGTGCGCCTTGGCCAAGTCGTTCTTGCCAGTCATTGTTTTCGATACTGATGACCTGCTGGCTTTCGGATTCATAGGCTCCCAGGAACTGCTCTTGGGGGATAGCGGTGCGATCGGTGATGAAAAAGTCGATGTCATAGTTCAGATCTTGCAGGGCTTCTTCGACCACATCGGCGACTCGAAACACGCCGAGGACATAGCCATCGAGCAGTTGTCGCCGCTCTGCGAGAGGCATGGCCGATTGATCGGAGGCGGCATCATAGATGGGCAAGAAGGCCAGAAAGCTGTATTGTGCTTCGGCCACTTCCTGGACCAGACGAATGCGGGCGGTGGCGGCTAGCTTTCCGGTGTCCCGAGCCCGTTCGAGGGCAATGCGGCGAGTGGGGTCGGAGGCCAGATCATAGCCCAGCGCTACTTCGTTGCCACGTAGGGGTTCGATATAGGTAACGGGGACATATTCGGGGCGATCGCCCGCTGCGACAACCATAGCTCCGAGGGGATTGCGCTCAGTGATATTGAGAGACCCAAAGGAGGGATTGGCTTCGTAGGGCGATCGCTCCGCTGCCGGGATCCGAGGTGCCCATTCCAGTGCCTGAATCCCTGGATAGCTGACGACAGCCCGCTGCACAAACCGAGAGAATTCATCCTGGCTCACCTCATTGTTTGCCATGCGGTATAGATCACCCAGGCTCAGAAGCAATTCAGCGTAGCGGTTTAGGCTGCGCTGTAAGGCCGTGTTGAGGTTGCTGATCTGTTGTTGAAACTGCTGCTGCCGTGACACCTGCTCCCAGCGCCCGACCCACAGTGCGGCACCAATAGACAGGCCAATCCCGACGCACAGGGTCAGGACCGTTGAGCCATAACACTGCCAACCCGTGCGATGTCGATCTTCCCGATTTCTTCCCGAAAACTTCCCCAAATGTTTCCTGACCTTGCCCTAGAACTACAACTAACTTTTCTTCTACGTTTCCATTCGAGTTGCTGTTCTAGCGTTGCAATCTAAGAGGGGTAAAACTGTTACGAAATTTACTGTTTCGATTTTAGCGAAACGTTTCAAAATTGCAAGGCTGTAACGATGATTTCTCTAAATTTGAAGGAGAGAATCGGCGATCGCCCAAAATCCCAAGACTCTTATTCCGTAGGGGATGTTAGCGCAGCATAGCGCGTCAAGTCTTTCAGATCATCGATTGAAAGAGGCATCGAACGCCAGCCGTAATGCATCCTGCAAAATTTCTCGATTACACACTATCGATTACACATCGTTGACGGTCACGACGATTTTTTTCATAGAACAGTTAGGCATCTCAAATTATCAGTATCAACGCTCTATATCTGCTTGCTATTTATTCACAACTTTTCAAGAGGTCATCCAAAAGAATCACCATGAAACGACGCGATTTATTCCGAGCCAGTGCTGGTCTTGCTGGGAGTTTGGCGATCGCCAACGCCTTAAAAGGCTGTGCGGGGCCTGAAGCCAGTGCCCCCAGTGCTTCTCCTGCTGCTGAGGGAGAGACGGCTGCTGCTGACACCGAAGCAACCCTCACCGTTGTGCAAGGGGGTGGGTTTCCCAACAGTTTGGACTTGCATCGGGTAGGCACCAACCGTCCGGCCTATGGCGTGTCCTGGGCGATTTACGATCGCCTCATGACCTTTGGCAAAAAGACCTTGGACGATGGCTCAATTTCCTATGACTACACGGTGCTGGAGCCAGAACTAGCCGAGTCCTGGGAGTTCGCTGAAGATGGTATGTCCGTAACCTTTAATCTGCGCCAGGATGCGACTTTCCACGATGGCACGCCCGTTACCGCCAACGATGTGAAGTGGTCGTTTGATCGCGCCGTTTCTATCGGTGGTTTCCCCACCTTTCAGATGAAAGCGGGGGCACTGGAAAATCCCGAACAGTTTGTGGTAGTGGATGACTATACCTTCCGCGTGGACTTCATTCGTCCTGATAAGCTGACCATGATGGATTTGGCGGTGCCCATCCCTGTGGTCATGAACTCGGAGTTGGTGAAGCAACATGTCACCTCCGATGACCCCTGGGGTGTCGAGTGGACCAACAACAACCCGGCTGGTGGTGGTGCGTACACGCTTGGAGAATACCGACCCAACGAACGGATCACCCTGGTACGCAATGAGGAATGGAAGTCGGGGGCTTTGCCTGCCATCCAAGAGGTGATCATCCTCAATGTGCCAGAGGCTGGAAACCGCCGTGCGTTGCTGGAGCGAGGCGATGTTGATGTCAACTTCGACCTAGCCGATAAGGATGCAATGGAATTGCGGGAGATGGACGACTTCACGATGGTGGCCACGCCAATCGAAAATTGCCTCTACTGCATCGACCTCCATGCCAATCCAGAGTTGGGCGGCCAGCCCAATCCCTTTAGCGATGTGAAGGTGCGTCAGGCGGTGGCCTATGCAATGCCCTACCAGTCTATTTACGACACCGCTTTCTTCGGGCAAACCATTCCTATGTTTGGCGGCGAGTCGATGGAGCCGCAGGATATCGCTTGGCCCCAGCCCTATCCCTATGACACCGACATCGAGCAGGCCAAGCAGCTAATGGCCGAATCTAGCTATCCCGATGGCTTTGACACGACGCTTGCCTTTGACCTAGGGATGCAGGAATGGGCCGAACCGATGGCTGTCCTGGTCCAGGAATCGCTAGCAGAAATCGGCATCAATGTTACGTTGGAGAAAGTCCCCAACTCCAACTTCCGGGGCATTTTGGTTGAAAAGAGCCGTCCGATGATTATCAATAACTTCGGCGGCTGGCTCAACTATCCCGATTACTTCTTCTTCTACTCCTACCACGGGCAGGATGCGACCTTTAATGGCGCGTCCTACAAGAATGCTGAGATGGATACGCTGATCGAAGCAGCGTTAGCGACAGAGCCGGGTGATCCAACCTATGAGGAAAGCGTAAAAGGCTTCCTTGAGATTGCCTTTGAAGAGATGCCACGGGTTCCCACAGTACAACCTGTGCTATCGGTTGCCATGCAGCCCAATGTTTCCGGATATCAGTACTGGTTCCACCGCCAACTCGACTTCCGCCAACTCCAGAAGGCGTAAGCCCCCTAGGTCTTCGACTTCTCTAAGAAGTCGAAGACCTATTTTTCTAAGCGATTTGTAAAGTGGTTGGATCGGGTATTGATTCTCCTTCGGCTTGCCAAGCATCCAGGTACATTTCAATCACCTCTTCACCTTTGCGAATAGCATCTTCACGACTCTTGCCATGGGTGCAAGGCATGACGACGCGCTCTGCAAATTCTGGAATTGTCACTAGGAAAAGCTGATCTTCGTCTGACCATTGGATGAGCATACTGTATCGACTCATGAGTTTTCCTCTTCTCGTAATTCCGCTAGTTCAGCCAATAGGTCGCTAAGCTGTTTTTCTAGATAGCGTGGTGCGTCATCTCCATCCTTGCCAGAGATAGTCAGGGTTTTTCTAAGTAATGGGTGTCTCCAGCGTTCATGACTTCCCTTGCCACGTTTCGATAGATACACAAATCCCTCGCGTGTAAGCTAAGCCTTTAGCTCACGAATTTTTCGAGGCATAGGTCTTATTTTGTCTCGATAAGTATCTTGATTTTCTCATGTCAATTTTGTATTGGACAACGAGTTATGACGATCGCACGCTCTTTGACTATTTTCTCTCTTACTTTTCGCATTGCACATCCGTTTTTAGAACATTGCTCCTATGGCTAAGACGTCGAAAGGAACCATTATTGCCCAGCGATTACTGTCGTCACTGCCAACGGTGATCGGGGTGGTGATAGTCACGTTTCTGTTAACGCGGGCATTGCCGGGGGATCCGGCAGCGTTTTTTGCGGGACCAGCGGCAACACCAGAGGCGATCGCCGAGATTCGCCAAACCCTGGGGCTAGATCGGAGCTTACCCGAGCAGTTCTTCATCTATTTGGGCGAGCTAGCACGGGGCGATTTGGGAAATTCCCTGACGACGGGGCAGACGGTTGTGTATGACCTGACGACCCGATTGCCTGCATCCCTGGAGTTGACCTTGGCGGGATTGGCCTTTGCGATCGCCCTTGCCCTCCCCCTCGGCATCCTAGCGGCTCTCCGCGCGGGTTCCTGGATCGACCACGGAGTTCGCATCTTGGCAACCGCTGGTGTGTCGCTCCCCACCTTCTTCACCGGGCTGTTTCTGCTGTACGTGTTGTACTTTCGCTTGGGCATTGCACCGCCCCCGACCGGACGCCTGGATATCCTCTACAGCGCCCCCAATCAGGTGACAGGGTTTTATCTCATCGACAGTTTGCTGGAGGGGGATTTAGAGCTATTTTGGGCGTCCCTAACACAACTGGTATTACCCGCGATTACTCTCGGTTTATTCGCACTGGCCCCCCTAGCGCGGGTGACACGGGCGGCAATGCTGGGCGTCCTGTCCAGTGACTTTATTCGTACTGCCCGCGCCAGCGGATTGCCACCGCTGCAGGTGTTATTTGGCTATGCCTTTCGTAATGCCCTGTTGCCCGTAGTGACGACCTTTGGAGTCGTGTTCTCCTTTCTCCTTGGCGCCAATATTCTGGTGGAGAAAGTCTTTGCGTGGCCGGGGATTGGTTCCTATGCGGTTGGTGCGGTGGTGGCATCGGACTATGCACCCGTGCAAGGGTTTGTGTTGGCAATGGCGTTGCTCTATGTGGTGCTGAATCTGTTGATTGACATGCTGTACGTGGTGATTGACCCCCGAGCAGGAGTGGAAACATGAACGAAACCTTGCGCCACGCTCGCTATGTCATGGGCGAGAATCTTGTCACCTTTGGGGCGTTTATCTTTTTCTTTGCGATGGTGCTGTTTGCGATCTTTGGAGAGGCGATCGCCCCCTACAATCCGCTTGCCAGCAACTCTGCCCTTGCCTTGCAGCCTCCATCTTTCGCCCATTGGTTTGGCACCGACGAGCTAGGGCGCGATGTCCTCAGCCGTGTGATTGTGGCGACGCGCCTAGATTTGGGCATTGCTGTTGTCGCCGTAGCGCTGTCCTTTGTCTTGGGTAGCATCTTAGGCACCTGCGCGGCTTACTTTGGGGGATGGTGCGATCGCATTATCAGCCGCCTGATCGATACCCTAATGGCGTTTCCCCTCTTTGTGCTGGCGATGGGGTTGGTCGCTGCCCTAGGCAACACGATTGAGAACATCATCTACGCCACTGCGATTATCAACCTGCCGCTCTATACCCGGGTCGTGCGATCGGAGGTACTGGTGCAGCGACAGGCAGGCTATGTGGAAGCGGCGCACTTGGTCGGCAACGGCCACCTGCGGATTATGGGCAATCACATTTTCCCCAACGTCCTCCCCGTCACGATGGTGCATATTTCCCTCAACATGGGCTGGGCGATTTTAAATGCCGCAGGCTTGTCCTTCATTGGTTTGGGCGTTCGTCCGCCCACGGCAGAGTGGGGCATCATGGTTGCCGAAGGCGCCACCTACATTGTTTCGGGGGAATGGTGGCTGGCGCTGTTTCCGGGTACGGTGCTGATGCTGGCGGTGTTTTGCTTCAATCTCCTGGGCGATGGGCTGCGCGACTTGATCGATCCGCGAATGCGAACGTAGGCATCAGTCAGGAATTTCGTTGTGTTACTTATTTCGGCGTGAGGATGCAGATCCCCCCTAACCCCCCTTAAAAAAGGGGGAAGCGGATTTTAACGTCCTCCTCAACAGGGGGAAAGCGGATTTCAAAGTCCCCCTTTTTAAGGGGGATTTAGGGGGATCTCCCCCCCCTTTTGCAAATGCAAGACCTACCCAACGGCTTTCCTTAGACCAGACATTCATCACCCAAAAATCGCCATGAACGCCCCCACTGTCTCGGCTCCAACGCGCACCGAAATCCTATCTGTGGAAGACCTAGCTGTCGAGTTCCGAACACGGTCGGGAATCGTGCGAGCGTTAGAGCGTGTCAGCTTTCGCATTCGCCAAGGCGAAACCCTGGGAATTGTGGGGGAAAGTGGTTCTGGAAAATCTGTGACGGCTTTTACCGTGATGGGGTTGCTCGATCGCGCAGGTAAGGTAACGACTGGACAAGCGCTGTTCACCACGGAAGCCGGGAAGCAAGTCGATTTATTGACGACACCGGAAAAGGAATTGCGATTGCTCCGGGGTAAAGAGCTTTCCATGATCTTCCAGAATCCCCGCACGGCGCTGAACCCGATTCGGCGGGTGGGTAAACAGATTGAGGATGTGCTGCGCTGCCACTCGGGGTTGAAGGGACAAGCGTTGCAGGAACGGGCGATCGCCAGTCTGGCTCAAGTCCGCATTCCCGACCCTGCCACCCGCTATGCAGCCTACCCCTACGAGCTGTCTGGCGGCATGTGCCAGCGGGTGATGATTGCCCTGGCGCTGGCCTGCTCGCCCAAGCTGTTGATTGCCGATGAACCGACGACGGGGCTGGATGTGACAACCCAAGCCACAGTGATGAATCTGATCAAAGATCTGGCCGTTCAGCAAAACATGGCGGCGGTGCTGATTACCCATGATCTGGCGCTGGCCTCGGAGTATTGCGATCGCATCATCGTCATGCATGCAGGCCACGTCGTCGAATCCGCTTCTACCCACACCCTCTTCACTGCCCCTCGCCATCCTTACACCGCCCGCCTGATTGCATCTACCCCCGAACCCCACAAAACCTTCGCCGATCTCCTCCCCATTCCTGGTAACCTCCCCGACCTGCGCTCCGCCACACTGCCGCCTTGTCGGTTTAGTGGACGGTGCGATCGCCACACTCCCGAATGCGACCAGCCGCCTTTACCCAACACCACCGTTGCCCCTGGGCATCAGGTCGCCTGCTGGCATCCGTTGGAGTAAGCAATTTTAGATTTTGGGCTTCGTCGTGAGCTCAGTCGAACGATTCTGGACTACAGTTGATTTCTCCGCGAAGTGATGCTTTGCTGCAGTTTTTCCAACGTTGCCTTGATGCCTAAAGGGAGGTATCTTTCGGAAACAGTTTCTAGAAGCACTACAGTCAGCTAAAATTGCCCAAATTCCATCACCTTGTATTAGCTAAGCTATAGATAAATACTTACAGACCTCAGCACCTACGAACCAAAAGATGCACTATAGCCTAAAGTTGTTATCCTTCCTCGGTTTCTGGGGCAGTGTGGCTCTACTATTTATTCCGTCTGTTGCTGCCCAGTCTAATCCTTTGCAACTAGCGACCTCCTGCCTTCCGGGCGGAGCTGACGCGCCCCGCAACCAAGGTCTCATCATTGATCGAGAGCAAATCGAAGAGCGATCGCGCTTCAGTCAAGACCTCCAAGATATCCTTACAACTGAAGTACCGGGATTTACGACGTTTGGCGATCGCCATCCCAGCCTGCGAGGGCGGCCTGTAAGGGTCTTCGTTGATGGCGTCCCCGTCACCATTGACGAACTACTCTCAATCCTTCATCCTAACTTTGTTGAGCGGATTGAAGTCATTCCAGGCCCTAGCATCTTGTGCTCAACCTAAGCTTCTTAAAGCGCGATTCCAAAGCTCGACACTATCTCCCTTTGGCTTAGCGTTATAGCCTAACGCATCCTGATAGTAGCGCTTCTACCGGCTTGGCTATTCTCATCCAGCTTGACTATTCTCATCACACATTTGAGAATTACTTTCATTAGTAAAAACTGGCTTGAAGTCACGCTCTCTATTATGACTATCACCCTCTCACGGGCAGATTACGATGAATTGTGGCAGGAGCATAACTTGGCTCCTGCAATAGCAACCCATTCCGGCTTTTCAGAGCGCCGATTGAATGTTCCTGAACGGCTAGGTCAGGGTTATATGCAATCGATGCATTGGCATGGCATTGAGCTAACCCTGTTTCAATATCAGTTTCATGGAGATGTCCATGTGATTGAGAAGGCACAAGATATCAATTCCCTGGTTGGCGAAATTGGATTTCATCTATCGGGTAATCGATGTGGTAAATGTACGGGAGAAAGCTTTATTGAATGGGGTTGCCGTGACTATCCAGAAAAGTGGGTGGCAGTTACGTATGCAGATGATCCAATCCTTAAGGTTGATATTCATATAGAGCCTTCAAATGGATTAAGTCAGATCATTACGGACACGCTAGAAGATCTGCTAGCAGAAATTCCTCAGTGTTTGGAAGATTGCGACGGAAGCTGGCTGGGCGAAATGAGTAGAATTACACCCGCGATGCGATCGCCACTGGAACAAATTTTTCAATGTCCGTTTCAAGGAAAAACAAAACAGATTTATCTAGAAAGTAAGTGTTTAGAACTGATTGCGCTGAAATTAGAACAGTTGAAAGAGATAAGCAAGCATATAGGCCCATCCTCTGTGCTGAAGCCGGATGATGTTGAGCGCATTCATCTCGCGAAGACCATTCTGAGGGATAACCCCGAGCATCCACCGTCGTTGATGGAATTAGCGCGTCAGGTAAGCCTCAATGATTACAAGCTCAAAGTTGGATTTCGGCAGGTATTTGGTACAACGGTGTTTGGCTACCTGCATCAGCATCGGATGGAAATGGCTCGTCAGCTACTAGCAGAGCAACGGATGAACGTTAAAGAGGTGGCTCGGACGGTTGGATATGCTAATCAAAGTCGGTTTGCGTCTGCATTCCGTAAGCAATTCGGGATGAATCCCAAAGCGTATCTTTTGAGCAAAAAATCCGGCTAGGGCGCAAAAAGATCCCGATGAGAGCGATCGCCCATGCCCACAGAGGCTGACTCTCCAGTATCTTCTTGAGAATACTTCTTAGCAATAATGAGTTGCTATCAGTGTTGGAAAGGTGTGTGGAGAGAAACGCAATGGGTTTGTTCGCAACGCGGCATCGGTTTAATTGGAAGCAATGCTCTAGTGGGCTAGTTCTATGCTTAGCTGGGTTTCTATTGATAGGAAGTACACCCAGTCGGGCGAGTGAAGCGCTCCAGCGAGGGGCTACAGAAGCGCAGATCGGGGCCACGCAGAATGAAGCAGCAGATGCAGAATCCCAGGCAGAACCTTCCACATCTCTTCCCTCTACACCAACTCTGCTGTCCGAGTTTGAACAGCCTGCTACCACGGTAGAAGAATGGGCAGTTCAAATTGCTCAGTCTCAGGTGACGATTACGGGCGTGCGCGTAGACGAGACTGAAGCGGACTTGCAAATTGTGTTGGATACAGCTGGAGGCGAACTGTCTGCTCCAAGCACTCAGACAGTGGGGAATGCGCTGATTGTCGAGATTCCTAATGCGGTGCTGGACTTACCAGAAAGTGAGCTGTTTGAGCAGTTTGACTCAGCAACGGGGATTGCGCTAATTCGTGTGACGAACATGCTAAATGGGCGCGTGCAAGTTTCGATTACGGGAACGGATGCCCCGCCGCAGGCTGAGGTCAGCATCGAAGCTGGAAATTTGGTGCTGAGTGTGGAGCCTGGGGTGGCAACAGCGGCGGGTGCCGATGAAGATGCAATTCAGGTGGTGGTGACGGGAGAGGAGGATGACGGTTACTTTGTCCCAGATGCATCGACGGCTACCCGAACCAATACACCCCTGCGGGATATTCCTCAGTCGATTCAGGTCGTACCTCGGCAAGTGATTGAAGACCAGGGTATTGTTCGAATTGGCGATGCTTTACGCAATGTTTCGGGGGTAACACGTCAAAGGGATCGGACGAATGCTAGCGATCGCTTCACAATTCGTGGGTTCGATCAATCTAGAATCTTGAGAAATGGGTTTCGAACGGGATCTACACTTGGCGGCACGCTAACAATTGCACCTAACACAGTAGAACGGATTGAAGTGCTGAAAGGGCCTGCCTCGGTGATATTCGGTCAAGTAGAGCCAGGAGGGGTGGTTAACTTTGTCACCGAGTAACCCTCGCGAGACCCGTTTT
Organism: Vacuolonema iberomarrocanum LEGE 07170; assembly: GCA_015207365.1. Lineage (GTDB taxonomy): Bacteria > Cyanobacteriota > Cyanobacteriia > Elainellales > Elainellaceae > Vacuolonema > Vacuolonema iberomarrocanum. Next base: position 3,980 of record JADEXA010000017.1, on the reverse strand, counting down.
ATGATTTGGCGTTTACTGCGGGAAGTTTTGGCTATCTTGAGCCATCTGTAGACCTTTCAGGGCCACTGACGGTTGATGAGAGACTAACCTATCGCTTGAATGTCTCTTATCAAAACAGCGATAGCTTCAGAGATTTTGTTGAGTCAGAAAGACTCGTCGTTGCACCTACGCTTCGCTATGAGTTTAGCGATGCCACCAGCCTGACCTTTGAATATGTGTATTTAGATTCTAGTCAAACGTACGACGAGGGTTTGCCTATCGATCCGATCGCATTTGACCTACCCAGGGATCGGACCTTAAGCGAACCAGATGATTCTTTTGACAATACGACCAACAGCTTCTACTTAACCTTAGACCACCGCTTTAACGACGACATTAGACTGCGCAGTGGCTTTGGGGCAGAACTCTCCGACGTTGACGAAACTGCTTTTCGTTTGATATTCAATGGATTCGATCCAGAAACTGGTGATAATAGTAGACAATATGTTGCGAGAGATATTGCTGTCGATAACCTTTCCTGGCAAACGGATCTGATTAGTGAGTTCAACACTGGTTCGATAGGACATCAGCTATTAGCGGGATTCGAGTTAGCACGAACTGATGCATCAGAATCAAGGGCAGATTTTTTAGACTTCGAAAATATATTGACAATTAATGTATTGGATCCGCAATATGGCACGCCGATCCCCAGTTCCGATAATCGTAATGTCATTGGAGAATTCGAGACTACAGTGAGTAACTTGAGTTTTTATCTACAAGACCAAGTTACGTTGTTGCCGAATCTTAAACTGTTGGTAGGTGGTCGATATGATTTTGTCGAGACTGAAAGTAGAGTTGACCTTATATCGATTGGTGACCCTTTTGTTGAGTCTAGTGAATTTAATAGCGAAGCTTTTTCTCCCCGCGTGGGTTTAGTTTATCAACCCATCGAACCTATTTCTCTCTATGCTAGTTATAGCCGATCCTTTATTCCTAATAGTGCTACCACTAGTGACGGTGAAGTGATCGAGCCAGAACGAGGTACGCAGTATGAAGTCGGCATCAGAGGAGAATTTGGCGATATTTCCGTTAACTTAGCGGCTTATGATATTACCAAAACCAATATTGCCCGAACTGATCCTGATAATTCCGATTTTTCTATTCCTATTGGGGAAGTCAGAAGCCGTGGTATTGAATTAGATGTGGCGGGAGAGATAATAGACGGCTGGAATGTTATCGCTTCTTTATTCTTTAATGATGCTTTTATATCTGAAGGTGACGAATTTAATCCTGAAGATGACAATCTGATTAATGCTCCCAGATCGGGTGCAAGTTTGTGGACAACTTACGAAATTCAAGTAGGTGATTTACAAGGGTTGGGATTTGGCGTAGGCGTATTTTATGTTGGCGATCGCGAAGCAGAAATTCCCAATGATGTCGTCTTACCTTCCTATGTGCGAGGCGATGCCAGTATTTTCTATAATCGTGATAATTGGCAAGTTCAGCTTAATTTTCAGAACCTGTTTGATACAGACTATTTTGAATCGACTCAGAATACTGGCTTAATTTTCCCTGGTGCGCCATTTACAGTTGTAGGAAGGATTTCAGTCCGATTTTAAAGAGGCTGATCATCCGATATTGCATTGGCCCAGGTGCTTAGGATAATGCGATGGGCTTAGAGCCTTGACGTCTTATAGGCGACGGGGTGCACAAATGTTTTAATGCACCAAAACATTGGCTGTTTCCCTTTAGCTTGGTTCCGATAAAAATGACTCTTCGCCAACCGATTCGATTTCTATTACTGTTACTGCTCATGGCTCTGCTGAGCATTGCCTGTCAAACGTCCTTGGTCGAATTACCGCATGTAGAAGAACCAACGCCCACGACAAATGATTGCCGCATCGTGGAACACGAAATGGGAACAACTGAGGTATGTGGTCAACCCCAGCGAGTTGTGGCACTCAGTCCCCACATTCTTGACAGTATCCTATCTCTTGGCGTTCAACCATTCGCCTATGCTCAGGGTGGCGTGCTTAATGGGCAAAGATTCGATCAGCCAGAGGAGCAAATTCCTTATTTAGGACGTTATGTAACCACTCAACCGATTAATTTGGGCAGTCGCCGAAGCCCTTCCCTAGAACGCTTAGTGCAGTCGCAACCCGATGTGATTTTAGGTGAAAACTGGCATCTTGAAGACCAGTACGAATTTTTATCTCAAATTTCCCCAACACTGCTATTTAGCGATGTTGGGGAAAATGGTCGCCAGCACTGGCGTTATAACATCCAAGGAATTGCCGAAGCACTAGGCCGAGAAGACCAAGCCGAAGCACTATTAACTCGTTATTCTGAGCAGATTGCGATCGCTCGCGAAAAGTTGGCTCCAGTAGTAGCAGCTTACCCACGAGTGCTAGCGATTGCTCCTGACGATCTGGCCGGTACCATTTACTTTATGGAAGACAGCACAGCCTCCAACTTGCTGCGAGAGATAGGGTTTGAAATTGTCACGTCCGAAGCCTCTTCTCTTTTACCTAATGGCAATTTACCCATTTCTGTAGAGGCGTTTCCCCAGATTGAAACTGATCTAATCTTTGTGATGGCTTGGTCAGAAAATTGGTCAGAAAATGAACCGTATCCACAGGAAAAAATTAAACAGCAATGGGGTAACAATCCGCTTCTCAGTCAAATGCCAGCCTTTAAAGATGGGCGCATATTGTTTGTAGACTATTTTCTTTGGGCTAGCAATACTCGTGGCCCTATCACAGACCAGTTAATTCTGGAAAAACTTCCTCAAATGCTGCTTCCGCTGGTTAATGAAAACGGCTGATTATTTGATTTCTAACGAATCCAGGACTTACAGAGTTGCATTTTATTTTGGCTCCCTTGCATAAGTCCTAAATAGGAGTTAGGAGAAATCTAAACTTAGATTTGAGGTAAGATAAAGCTTATGTATATACAATGGCTAAGAGGGAGTGAAGGGCTTTGATAGTGGCAATTACTTCTGTATTCCTAGTTTATAGGATTGATATTGCCTAGTTCTCCTTCACTCGCATATAATTCTTATTCTAATATGACAAAACGAATAGCCTTAGCGCTGTTGGCTCAATCAATTCAAGAGTCTAAACTTCCAAATTGATATCGCTCTCTAACCACCATGCCCCTCACCCAAACCCCTACCTCTACGGCTCCCTTGCTCACCGTCATGGGATTGGCCAAACACTTCCCGGTTGGCGGTTCGCCCCTACATCCCCAAATGCTGCATGCCGTGGATCATGTCAGCTTTGCCATTGGGCGTGGTGAGAGTGTCGGGCTGGTGGGGGAATCCGGTTGCGGCAAGTCCACCCTGATTCGGCTCATCACGCGATTGCTCGACCCGACAGAGGGGATGGTGGCGTTTGAAGATACCAAGATTAGCCAGATTCCCGCGCGCTATTTTGCCGATCGCCCGGAACGTTCCCAGATCCAACTGGTGTTTCAAGACCCCACTGATAGCCTCAACCCCCGCTTCACGGCCTTCGACACCATCACCGAACCGCTGCGTCGCCTGGGACATGTAAAGAGCCGCCAAACCCTGCGAGAACGCGCGATGGAATTGGCAGAACTCGTCAGCTTGCCGCTAGAGCTATTGCCCCGCTACCCGCATCAGCTCTCGGGTGGACAGAAGGCACGGGTGGGCATTGCCCGAGCGATCGCGCTCCATCCTCAACTTCTAGTTCTCGACGAACCGACCTCTGCCCTGGATGTGTCGGTGCAAGCGCTTATCCTGCATCTGTTGGCTGACCTGAAGGAACGGCTGGGGATGAGCTACCTGTTTGTGTCCCATGATTTGAATGTGGTGCGGTTGTTGTGCGATCGCGTTCTGGTCATGTACTTGGGCAAAATTGTAGAGTCTGGTTCCGTCGATAACATCTTCAACAATCCCGCTCACCCTTATACCAAAGCCTTGATCTCCGCCATTCCCAGCTTCGAAGCCAAACCCCACCCCATTCCCCTCAACGGTGAAC
>JADEXA010000016.1 GCA_015207365.1 Vacuolonema iberomarrocanum LEGE 07170 | reverse complement strand
AGTAGGGGCTGGGGCAGAGGCTGGGGCTGGCGTTGGGGCAGGTTTGGGTGGCGCGGCAGCAGGCGGTGGCGCTGGAGCGCTGGCTGTTGAGGAGGGTGAAGATGCCACGGCAGGAGCCGAGGGAGCAGTGGGTGGCGGAGCGGCGGGAGACGCGACGGGACGTGGCGGCGGGATAACCGGAGCTGCCGTTGGGGCGATCGCCGCCGCCGGAATCGCCGAAGGCAGCAACCCCATCAAGGTAACTTCTAACCACAGCCGGGGTTGGGCGCTGTTGCGAATTTGAGCTTCGCTGCTCCGCAGATGTTGTTGTCCCTGTTGCAACAGGGCGATATCGAGGGGAGTCACAAAATCTCGCATCTCCTGCCAGGTTTGGGCAGTGATAGCGACCAGGTCGTTGCGCTCGGGAGCGGCTTTGGCAATCAGCAAATCACGGTAGAACCCCGCCAGGTTTTGCAGCACGATGGTGGGTTCCCGTCCCCGGTCCATCAGATTGCGGACGCGATCGAGGAGGGTTTCGGGGTCATTCTGGGCGATCGCCTGCATCAACCCCAGCAAATCTCGCTCTGGCACGGCTCCCACCAAATCCCACACCCGCTCGCTATCCACCTCCCCTTCCAGCAGGCTCAGCTGATCCAGCAAACTTTCGGCATCCCGCAATCCTCCCTGGGAAATCTGTGCGATCAGTTGCACCGCTTCAACGGCAATGGGAATGCCCTCTTTTGCGGCGATGTGCTGGAGGTGCTGCACCATCGCCTCCAGGGGAATGCGGCGAAAGTCGAACCGCTGGCAGCGCGAAATAATTGTGGGCAGCACCCGCTGGGGGTCGGTCGTCGCCAGCACAAACACCACATGGGGCGGCGGCTCTTCCAGGGTCTTGAGCAGCGCATTGAACGCTGCATTGGAGAGCATGTGAACTTCGTCGATCACATACACCTTGTAGCGGCATTGTACCGGGGCAAACTGTGCCCGCTCGATTAACTCGCGGATGTTATCGACTCCGGTGTTGCTAGCTGCGTCAATCTCAATCACGTCTAGCGCCGTGCCCTGGGCAATCATGCGACAGGCTTCACACTGCCCGCAGGGGGTAATGGTCGGCTCTTCGTAGGTGAGGCAGTTGAGCGATTTGGCAAAAATCCGCGCGCTGGATGTTTTACCTGTTCCCCGTGCCCCAGTGAACAAATAAGCAGGGGCAATCCGCTGTTGCCGCAGAGCATTGCTGAGGGTTGTGGCGATCGCCTCCTGCCCCACCAATTCGGCAAAGGTCTGGGGACGATATTTGTGGTGCAGCGGCTCGTAGGACATGGGAGCAAAGGGAACCGTCCGATGGTTCCGACGGAGTGCCTATCGTATAAATGTACCTCTCTATAAGGTAGGCGATCGTGTGAGCGATAGGGGAGAGGGGAGAGCCTTAGCGATGCATCCTGAATCCCGGCGACTAAAGTCGCGGCTATCCGAACCAAATCCGCCTACGCGGATTCGAACATCTGTAGGAATAGCAAAACCGAATGATTGAAAAACCCGCGTAGGCGGGTTTCGTTCATCTAGCTGCGGTTTCAACCGCCTCGGTTTCCGTCTACCCGCGAGCGGAAATGTCGAGCGCGGGGTTGCCATCGAAGAAGTCGAAGGGACGGATCTCGAACTCATGCCACTCTGTGGGCAACACAGGCCAGTCCTCTGCCCGCACCACATGGTGTAATCCCAGGGTGTACCAGACCACGATGTCGGTGTCTTCGATGGGGCGGTTCTGGCTGGTCCAGGCTGGCAATCCATCGCCGCCATGGCTCTGGTTGGGATAGTTCCCAGCGGCATAGAGTTCGTCCGGTTCGTAGGGCGTCACCCAGAGGTGATAGTCGGTGAATCCGGCTCGGCGTTGCGGAAAGTCGTCGGGGCGCATCAGCGACACAGCATTGCCGTGGGACTTGACCTCATAGCTGGTGGGGTAGCCCACAAAATTCTCCGCATGGGGATTGACGACCCGCCAAACCGCAGGCTTGCGAATATCCAGCGTCATCTTGGCATCGGCTTCCGTCTGAGCCGTGTGGGGGGCGATCGCCCAATAACTCGTCCGAGGCCCCTGCTTAGCCTCCATAGTTTCTAGCCGCTCATACACAAAGCTGTTCTCGGGGCCATCCACATCCATATCGAGGCGGAAGCTGAAAAAGTGGTCGTGGTTCACCGCCAGGGTTTGCGGCGCGACCATCCGACCAAACTCCATTCCGGTGGTGTCGTCATCATCCGCCCGCATCGCCGGAATCGCCTGCACCTCTTCCATACCGCTAGCTCCAAACCGCACCTTGAGCGTGCCATTTTCGCCAAACGACCAGTCAAACAAATAATCGTAGTTGCCGATCGCCGTAACGAACCGAACCACCAGTTCGCGATCGCGCCGACTGGCCGATCGGTCAAGCAGCGCATCATAATGCCGCCACACCGGATCGCCGACATAGCGCTCAAACACGCAGGCTACATCCGCCTGAACATAGGGCTGGCCTTCATCATCGGCAAACACCGCATCCAGATAGGTGGCGGTCGAGGGACAGTCGCGATCGCGCTCCAGCGGCACCGCCAGCTTGCCTGCCCCATATTCCCCCGCATCCATGTAGGTGCGGAAATACCAGTTGGGATCCGTGCTCTGATAGGGCACAAACAGCTCCGACAGCTCGCCCTCATACATCACCGAGCGCCAGTTGCCCTGGTCGTTGAACTTCACCAGCGAAAAGATCGGACCAACCCGCGAATCCAGCCGCAGATGGAACTGCCAGTTATGCCAGTTCAGCATTTGTCCATCAAAGTGGTAGCCATGGCCGCGTCTCTCCACCCACTCCAGGGGCTTGGGTGCCGGGCGCTGGGTTACCTCCGCTTCCGTGTAGCCTGCGGGACTGTCGGGCATCGGCCTCACCCCAGAATCCACCAGCTTGATCACTTCCCCCGCCTCGACATCGACCACCGCCGTAATGCCTTCTACCGGACGCCCCCAAAAGTTTTCCGTATCTCGCCCGTCAAAGCAGTTGACCTTAAAGAGCCGCCGACCCTCTTCTTCAGGCAGGGCAAAATAGCCCGCGCTCAAGGGCGCACAAATCATCTGCTCATAATCCGCAGGTTCAATGCCCCGCTTACCCACCGCCTCCTGCCAAGCCGCATCCGCTCGCGCAATCTCCCCAGCACGAATCCATTCGCTCAGCAAAATGCCCGACTGTACATCGGCGATCGCCTCCCAGCTCGTGACCTCTCCCTGGCCCAGGTTCACCACCGCTTCATGCATCGCTGGCCCCTGTTTCACCATGGCAAAGGCCGAGCGCTCAAAGGATTGCCCCGGCTCCCATGCCAGCACGGTTTCCTTCGCCGGAGGCTGCAAGCGCACAAAGGGATAACGGCTATCGGCATCCACCAACCCAGCCGATTGCAGGATCTCCAACGTTTCCTCATATTCCGCCGCCGTCAGGTCATCCAGCGGATGCTTCACCCCATCCGCCCAAGCCGACCCAGCCGGCCCCATGATGAGGAGCAGCGCCAGACACCCCATCACAACCCAACGAACCAATCGATTTACAAACGACGCGGTGTCATTCAACGGGTAAGTCCAAACCATAGATTTAAGGAGATAACAACTCAACTGCGCCCAGCAATAAGCGTTTCGCAATCGGCGTCAACGCATTGCCCCCGTATTTTGCAGAATTTGGCGATCGCGAACCGTAACCAACTTCACAATAAGTTTTACAAGACGTCCGATTTCCCAGAGCAATCAACGACGCCGTGAGCAGTGTTCGCTTAGACCAGACTTTTGTACTAATGTTCTAGAATCAGGCACGGCCACTAAGCAATGGATGGCGATCGCATCCCCCCAACCAACACCTCAAAATTCAGATAAGCTACACAACATACGCCATCCAAAAACCGTCGCCTCTACCCTTATCCCCCATATCTGCGTCTATCTATGTTTCAGTAACGTTCGGACATTTGCGTTCCCAATTTCCAATATCCGCGTTCATCTGCGTCCTCATTTCTTTTGGGCATCTGCGTTCCTTTTTCCGAACATCCACGTCCATCTGCGTTCTCGTTTCTCACTCCCATGACCTCCTCCGCACCCTTACTCATCCTCATCGACGGACATTCCCTCGCCTTTCGCTCCTACTTTGCCCATGCCAAAGGCAGAGACGGTGGCCTGCGCACCTCCACAGGAATTCCGACCAGCGTGTCCTACGGCTTTTTGAAAGCACTGCTGGACATGATGAAGATAGAGAGCCCGCAGTACATGGCGATCGCCTTCGACCCCGCAGAGAAGACCTTCCGCCACGAAGCCGACGACAGCTACAAAGAGGGACGTCCCGAAGCCCCCGAAGATTTCCTCCCCGACCTAGAAAACTTGCAGGAGGTGCTGCAATCGCTCAACCTCTGTACCTGTAGTGTTCCAGGCTATGAAGCGGACGACGTGATTGGCACCCTGGCGCGGCAGGCCGTGGCAGATGGCTATCGGGTGAAAATTTTGACGGGCGATCGCGACCTATTTCAACTGGTGGATGAGAACGGGCAAACGACCATCCTCTACCTCAGCAGTGTGTTCGCGAAAGGCAACCCCCAACCCCGCGAATTTGGGGTCAAAGAAGTGCAAGACAAAATGGGCATCCTGCCCCGCCAGGTGGTGGACTACAAAGCCCTGTGTGGGGATTCCTCCGACAACATCCCTGGGGTGAAGGGCGTGGGCGATAAAACAGCGGTGGCACTGCTCACCCAGTTCGAGACCCTGGAAAATCTCTACGCCAATTTGGAAGCGGTTGATAAAAAAGCGGTGCGCACCAAGTTGGAAAAGGGCAAAGAGGATGCCCTGCGATCGCAATACCTAGCGCAGATCCATCTAAGCGTGCCGATGGATGTGGACTTGACCCACTGCAAGCTGAAAGGGTTTGACGAAGAGGAAATCAAACCTCTGTTCGAGAAGTTGGAATTCCGCTCGTTTTTGAGCCAATTGCGGAAATTGCGCGATCGCTTCAGCGGCATTCCCAGTCAACCCGATGAAGCCATAGACACAACGCCGACGCCGGAACCAGAAGACGAATCTCTCTGGTTTTTCAGCGCCGAAGATAGCGACAACACTCAGACCCTTACCCTGCAACCGCAGATCATCGACACCCCCGACAAGCTGGAAGCCCTGCTAGAGCGACTGACCCACCACACCGACCCCAGCACCCCCGTCAGTTGGGACACGGAAACCACCAGCCTAGAGCCACGGGATGCGCAACTCGTCGGTATTGGCTGCTGCTGGGGCACGAGCACATCAGATCTGGCCTATATCCCCATCGGCCATAAAGAGGGCACCAACTTGGAGTGCGATCTGGTGCTGGAGGTACTGCGTCCGATTCTGGAAGACGCTACTTATCCCAAAGCGCTCCAAAATGCCAAGTACGATCGTCTGGTGCTGAAATGTCAGGGCATTGAACTGCGCGGCGTGGTCTTCGACACCATGCTGGCCAGCTATGTCCTCAACCCCGAAGAACGGCACAACCTCAGTGACCTCAGCCTGCGCTACCTGGGGTTGCTAGCCCAGAGCTACGAAGACCTGGTGCCCAAAAATCAAACCATTGCGGATGTGGCGATCGCCGAGGCCGCCCAATATTGCGGAATGGATGTATACGGCACCTACCAATTGGTGCCCAAACTCCGCGCCGAACTCGCCCCCGTCCCTCAAATGCAAACGCTACTGCAAGAGGTGGAGATACCCCTGGAAGCCGTACTAGCTGACATGGAATACATTGGCGTTCGCATCGACCAGGAGTACCTGGCCGACTTTTCCAAGCAACTGGAAACGGATTTGCAGAACATCGAAGCGAAAGCATACGAGGTTTCTGGGGAAACCTTCAATCTGGGTTCTCCCAAGCAGTTGAGTACGTTGCTCTTCGAGAAACTGGGACTAGATACCAAAAAGTCTAAGAAGCGAACCACAGGCTTCTCCACCGATGCTTCAACTCTAGAGAAATTACAGGATGATCACCCCGTCATTCCCTGCATCATTGAACACCGCACTCTGTCGAAGCTAAAATCCACCTACGTAGACGCGCTGCCAGCTCTGGTGCGTGAGGACACCCACCGGATCCACACCGACTTCAACCAGGCGGTGACCGCAACGGGGCGGCTCTCCTCCTCCGACCCCAACTTGCAAAACATCCCCATCCGCACCGCCTTTAGCCGTCAGATCCGCAAAGCCTTCTTACCGCGCGAGGATTGGCTACTGGTGGCCGCCGACTATTCCCAAATCGAACTGCGGATTCTGGCTCACCTCAGCCAGGAACCGATTTTGATTGAGACCTATCAGAATAATGAGGATGTCCATGCCTTGACTGCCCGACTGCTGTTTGAAAAGGACGACATCACTCCTGACGAGCGGCGGATGGCCAAGACCATCAACTTCGGCGTGATCTACGGCATGGGGGCACAGCGGTTTGCACGGGAATCTGGATTCAGTCGATCGGAAGCTCAAACCTTTATCGATCGCTTCTACGATCGCTACTCCAACGTGTTCGAATACCTCCAGCAAATGCAGCGAGAGGCGATCGCTCAAGGCTATGTCGAAACCATCCTCGGTCGTCGCCGCTACTTCAACTTTGATACGGAAAGCCTGAAACAGCAGCGAGGCAAGGATCCAAAGACCATTGACCTGAAAAAAGTTCGCCCCCGCAATCAGTACGATGCCCAACTTCTCCGCGCCGCTGCCAATGCTCCGATCCAGGGCTCCAGCGCCGACATCATTAAAGTGGCGATGATTCGCCTCCACGAAATCCTACAAAAGCGCCAGGCCAATCTCCTGCTCCAGGTGCACGATGAACTTGTGTTCGAGGTTCCCCCCGATGAATGGGACACGCTGAAGCCAGAAATCCAGAACGCGATGGAATCTGCTCTCAGTCTTAGCGTTCCCCTCAAGGTCGAGATGGGCGCGGGACCAAACTGGATGGAAGCGAAATAGAGCGTCATTCAGACGCGGCTTACTCCATCCGTTCCCAAGCCGCGCCTTCGGGGGGCATGGTTTCGGGATTGGCGATCGACCCTCGGTTGATTTCGTAAGGCGGCGGAATGTGAACCTCGCGGGTGGGGTTGATAAAGTCGCGAATACCCAAGTCGGGAACCGTGGGCATCCAGCGTTCATCATAGGGTTGCTGCGTCATCCAAACCAGACCGCTGGCAGCTCCCGTCATTAGCGCCGCATAGCCCAGGTAGAGGTGCGCTGGTTTGAGCGATACTTCTTTTTGCGGGGTCTTTGCCGACATAGCCGCCAGCTTTTTGCTGATATTAGGAACCGCAGCGGTCGGTCGGAGCGATCGCAATGGTTCCAGCAGATCCTCATGGGCCACCTTGAGGAGGGGCGCAATCCGGCGAACAAAGCCTTCGATATAAATGTCTTCGGGTAATGCTTCGACCTGCCCCGTCTCCAGCGCTCGCAGTTGGTGCAGCGGAATCCAGGTTTTGAGATGCAGATACTGTAGCGATAGGGACTGGGCCAATCGGGCTTGCTGTAAATGTTCCCCTAGATTGGCAAGTATAGCCGCGCGTTTCTCTTCAGCCGGAGATTTTGGCTTGGCCGGACGCTTCGCTACTGGGGGTTTGGTTGGAACGATGGCTGACGTTGAGCTTTCGCCTTTGATGCGACTGACCGTTCCCGCCTTCGCCTCGTAGACAGAAGGGGTCAGGACTGGAGCACTCGCCTCCACGGCGACAGACTTTAGCGCAGGTGCGTTTTCACAAGCAGCAGGTTCTGTTGCAGCGTCAGATGCTGAGGTGTCAGCAGGACAATCAGCCGTTGCAGTTGGCGCAGGCGGCACAACAGGCGGAGGGGGAGGGGCCGGAGGATTGGGAGCAACACGATACTGTTGAATCAAATTTTTGAGCGCTAAGCGGATGGCTTCCCGCCCCACTGCTTTAATCACCGATTGGTTGGGCGGACGCACATCCTCTGGCGCTGAGCCCAGCGCATGTAGCGCCTTCTGATAAATCTCGCTGTTGCGTAACTCCGCCTCAATTTGGGTAAACAATTTGTGGAGGTGTTCACGACTAACAGCAATACGAGCGTTATCTTGACCTTCCAGATAGAAAGTCGATGAAGTGGCGACCATAATGCAGGAACCTCACGACCGAAGTAAATGGGTAATTGGGCGATCGCTCCCAAACCAGGACAACCCGCAGCGATTTGCCACGAAACAGTTGGAAAAGCGCGCGAAGAGCAATCATATCCGTTTATTACCAAAGTTTTTCTAAGGCTCAGCCTCACTTCCGGACAGTTGTGACAGATGCCGAGACTAATTTTTGACAACGTTGGAAAAATAACCCGGAGGAATAACCCGGCGCGCGCAGAAAATTTCAGATGGGCGATCGCGCCCCCATTTGCAGGCGCTGCCAGCCACCATTACCTTCCATCCGATCAGCCGCATCGGTATTCACCCTGCCGCTGCTCATTCCTGAGACGGGAAATGATCTAATCGCCTAGATAAAAATCGAACGTCTGCTACTGAATGGGCTCTCCATTTCGCGATCGCATCCAGCCTCTGCCAGCCAACTTTTCTTTTAAGCAGGGCTTTCGCAGTTTGTTGATGTTGTGGCCATGTTGCGGCCACAACATCAACGCATTCACCCAGGATTACGCAAGCTCTGCGTAATATCAAATCCGGTTAAACAGCCGTAAAACCCAACTATCTTTGTGCCGCTGCAAAGCAGCGGGCACAAAGATAGTTGGGTTCTTCAACCGGATTTGATATAAGTCCTATTAAGCTTATGAGTACACAGGGATTGAATTTCACTTGTACCTATGTCTGATCAACCTGCCTCCACATGTCCTCCCTTATCCGTTGACACCGTTTGGGCCATCCTCAACGACGAACTCGACGATGCCACGGTCAATCAACTCGTTTGGGATACCCTGGGCTATCGCTACGATGCCGCCACTGGTGAATGGAACAGCCACAACGCCGACGCAGAGTGGCGCGAAGCCTACCCGACGCCACCCGACTTCATCGACAGCCGTCCGGCAACGGTCAAGTTGACCCGTTCCATTCCCAAAGCGCACAAGCAGCTCCTCAAGGAACAACTTGGCTTTGCAGGCTATAAAGTAGGAGAACTGGTTCCCCGAAAAACGCGGCGGGCAACGATGGCAAACTGGCTGCTCAGTTATATGCGCCAAATCGAAGCATGCGATCATCCTGGATGAACGGCTATTGTCAACGCCATAATCAAAGCCAGGTCAACACAAAAAATTGGGGGTATCTCCATGAGATGGTGGCAAAAGTTAAAGAAAAATCCACTGGCTCGCATGGGCGCGATCGTGTTGATGGTGTTTTATCTAACCATCATCGCAGCCGAATTTGTTGCCCCCTACGATCCCTATGAAACACAGCCAGCGGGTTCGCTATTGCCACCCACACAGGTTTCTTGGCAAACCCAGGAAGGGGGATGGATAGGGCCTCATGTGTATCCGACAATCCAAGGTCCTGTCGACCTGGAAACAGGGGAACGAGAAATCGAGCGCGACTTTAGCCAACCATCGCCTATTCGGCTGTTTGCGCGGGGGTATGAATATCGCTGGCTCCAGCTGCGACTGCCGTTGCCCACTCGGCTCTCTCTGACCAATCCGCAATTTCGAGAAATGCCAGTTTTTCCCGGCATTCCAGGCGATCGCCATCTCTTTGGCACCATTGGCGAGGGCCGGTTTAATTTGCTGGGTACTGATGAGCAGGGGCGCGATCAGTTCAGTCGACTGGTCTATGGTGGGCGCATCAGCCTCAGCATTGGCCTGGTAGGAATCCTCATCTCCTTTCCCCTAGGGCTGCTGGTGGGTGGCATTTCGGGTTACTTTGGTGGCATCGTCGATGCCGTGCTGATGCGGATCGTTGAAGTACTAATGACGATTCCTGCCATTTACCTGCTGGTGGCGCTAGCTGCCGTTTTACCGTTTGGTTTCAGCAGTTCCCAGCGGTTCTTGCTGATTGTGCTGATTACTTCTTTTGTTGGCTGGGCGGGTATTGCGCGGGTCATTCGAGGGGAAGTGCTGTCCATCCGGGAACGCGCCTTTGTGCAGGCCGCACGCGCAATGGGGGGGCGACCGCTCTATATCATCCTGCGTCATGTTCTGCCCCAAACCGCCACCTACATCATCATTTCGGCCACCCTCGCCGTGCCCGGCTTCATCCTGGCAGAAGCCATACTCAGCTTGATTGGACTGGGCATTCAACAACCCGATCCCTCTTGGGGCAATATGTTGTCCCTGGCCACGAATGCTTCCATTTTGTTGCTGCAGCCCTGGTTGGTGTGGTCGCCCGCTCTACTGATTGTGCTAACGGTGCTGTCCTTCAACTTGCTAGGGGATGGACTGCGCGATGCCCTCGACCCACGCAACCTACAAGCCAGCGGCGATCTGGAATTTGAAGACCAGAAAACCTCCGTCGACGTGGGCGATGTGGGCGAGGGAATGACCTCTTAGCCAGGCTGCTTACGGCAGGGGTTCTACAGAAGAAATCGGGGGTTGTTGCTGTGCCAGTTGGCTCTGCCAAAGGGCGATCGCCTGTTGCGCCTCGGCATAGGTAGGGGTGTTGGGGGGAATCCATTGCGCTACATCAATGGCAAGGGCTAGTACTCCCTCAGAGGCGTGGAGATTTGCTAACCGCATCGTGTCCTGGCTCCAGGCAACAATCGAACGCTGAGCCCTATCATAAATTTCGGGACGATCGTCCGGAATCAAGCCAGCCGCTGCGATCGCCGCATGATAGTTTTGCGCCGCTATCACACTGTCTCCCATATTGCGCCGTGCTGCCCGCCCAATCGCCATATCCAAAATCATCTGACTCCAGCGATCGATGTCCTGCTGAGCCTCTTCATACAGCGGCTCCCCCGGCTGAATCTGGCGCGCCTGGGCGATCGCATCCGAAAATTCTGTGGTCTGATTACTCGGAGAGGCACCGCGAAACTGTGTTAGGGCAGCCCGTGCCTGGTCGAGAATACGGCGGTTGCGATCGAGCATCGACTCATTTTGACCCATCGCGGCTTGGGCTGTGCCATCAGCCCCAAACCCTACCGCAGGCAATTCTTCCGGAGATGTCGGCGCAGGCGGCACCGCATCGGGCGGCAACGGTTCGCCAGGCTGCGCTTCTGTTGGGATTGGCATCGGAGTTGGCACCGTGGTGGGGCCACCGATAGGGGCAGGGGCAATGCTGTCACCAGGAGCCGAATCGGGTTCGGTGGGACGACTCAACAC
The DNA here is from genome assembly GCA_015207365.1 of Vacuolonema iberomarrocanum LEGE 07170. GTDB lineage: Bacteria > Cyanobacteriota > Cyanobacteriia > Elainellales > Elainellaceae > Vacuolonema > Vacuolonema iberomarrocanum. The sequence continues at coordinate 101,497 of JADEXA010000016.1, read as the reverse complement.
TGTTTCCACATTGCGAATGACGACCAACGCCAGTAAGGCTAGCAATAATGCCCCGCCCCAGCGAGTGAATCGCTGCCAACTGAGATCGTCCTCACCTTCTGACAGTTCGTTCGAGGAATCGCCTTCCGATGTAGGCACCAGGGGTTGAGGTTGAGGCACGGGCGATTGAATCGCTCCAGGTTCTTCGCCATCGGGTAGCCCCTGCCCATTCATCTGGCCATCTGGATGGTCAGGCAGCTCAACCGGATAGTTGGGATAGAGAGGTTTACCAGGCAGAAAAAGCTGGAACCGCTGGGTATCGGGAATCACCGCCACCGGGTCTTGGCGGGGTCGCCAATGCTGTTCGCTGAGATTAGGGAGGCGATCGCGCAAAAACTGCGCCAACTGCTCCGGCGTGACACAACCATGGCTCCGCACGCCCTCCAGCACCGCCGTCGTAAACAAGCCCTGACGCAGCAACAGCGTCTCATGGGAAAACTGGTTGGGCGGACAAGACACCACCACCGGCAGCTGCATTTCCTGGGCCAGTTGCAGGGTTTGCTGCCCAGCCCCTTCTCCCCCCAACGTACCCTGACTGCGGTTCATGTCCAGCAATACAAAAATCGAGTCGGTAGGAGCCGTTTGCAAAATATTGAATAGCTGCTCGACAGCAATCCCCGTATCAGCAAGCTGCGCCGGATCCGCATCAATGGGTAAGAGAAAATCTTGCCCCTGCTCCTGTGCTCCATACCCGCTAAAAAACAGCCATAAGACATCGCCAGCCTTGAGATGCTGCTGACACAAATCGGTTACCTGGCCGATGATGTTGTCGCGACTTGGGAACGTCGATTGCAAATGTAAGTCTGGGGAATTATCGCTCAGAATAAAGCAGTTTTCGACAGGAATGCCAGCTTCGGTCACCCAAAAGTTCTGCATTGCCTGAGCATCCCGCTCTGCATACAGCAATGGCTGAAAATGCTCGTACTGGTTAACCCCAATAGCGATCGCCCAGTAATTCTTTGTTGCTGTCGTCACTGTTGTTGCCGTCGTCGCTGCATTCGTCATAACGATGTGCGCCCCTATCACCTGCTCCGGAGAATGCCCAAAACCACATTTACTCTCTCAACACTCAAAGGCACTCCACAGGAAAAGACTCATTAACAACCTTAGGTTTCCCTCTTCCGCTCCAAAGTTCCTTTTTTCGAAAAAATCCGAAAAATACTTAGCAAGAATTAAAGTCAAGACAACAATGAATCATCTGTGATGAGAGAATCCGTAGCGTGAGAAATAGTTCAAGCAGATGATCAAAGCCTTTACTATATCAATCCAACACTTAATCTCCTAACTGACAAACATAACGCAACTTTCCTAGATTGGATGCGGAATTCACCGGATCGACATACAAGAAAATAGCATTCAGCACAATTCACCGTTCGCCATCTCCCAGAAATCACCGAAGGAAGATCTTAGCGGAATTCTAGAAATTGCTTTGAGCGATCGCCAGAAAACCGATTAGAATTGAAAGGTTGTGAACAAATTAAATGAAGCGGCAAAGTCATCATGGCGGTTCCAAAGAAGAAAACCTCCAAAGCTAAGCGCGATCAGCGGCGAGCCCACTGGCGACGCAAAGCAGGGAAGCAGGCACAAAGAGCCCTCTCTCTCGGCAAGTCAGTGTTGTCGGGTCGTTCGTCCAGCTTTGTCTATCCGACCAGTGAAGAGGAAGACGAAGACGAAGAGTAAAGCCAATACTGATAGCCTGGTTTCCAGTTGCAGCCATTGCAGACAGCGCAGGTCAGGGTGGGTTGCCGCGACCTGCGTCAGTTAAGGGCAATTGTTCCGTTACGCTCACTCGACTCAGATCATGGGCTAAATCATGGGCAAATTCTTTGAAAAACCTTCCTCCGATCTGTCCGACCGTATCCCTCCCAAGCAGCACCTAGCAAAGGGATTCCCGGTCATGACTTACGGTGAAACACCTAAAGTAGCGACAACGGACTGGGAGTTAAGGGTGTGGGGCAAGGCCACACCTGCGACTTTCTCGTGGCAAGATTTCATGAATTTGCCGCAGACCGATTTCACCGAAGACTTTCATTGCGTCACTCGCTGGTCTAAGTTGGATGTGCAATGGGTTGGGGTCAAAGTGTCAGACGTTATGGCACAGGTGACGCTGCAGTCCGATGCATCCCATGTGATGCTGCATTGTTATGGCGGCTATACAACCAACCTCACCCTTGACGATTTCCAGCAAGAGCCAAACTTCTTCGCCCATACCCTTTCTGGAGAACCCCTTCCAGCGGATCACGGCGGGCCGATGCGGCTGGTCGTTCCCCATCTCTATGCCTGGAAAAGTGCGAAATGGATTCAGGGATTAGAATTTCTGGATCACGAGGAACTAGGATTTTGGGAGCGCAATGGCTATCACCGTCGAGGTGAGCCCTGGAGCGAAGAACGTTACTCCTCTTAACGATCCTCGATTAGCGAGTTGGAGGGGAGAATAATTTTTGATTATGATAAACCCAGTGGATTTGATTCCGCTGGGCTTTTTGGTTGCATAATCTCTACATGAGGGTGGGTAGCATTGACCCTGATGGCAACGGCAATGACTGACGTTGGCAAGCTCATGGCAACCCTCACTCTATATCGCTATGACTCTCTGCGAAGTCGATTTGCAAACAGATATGAACCTTTAGACGACCCATCCATTTGGGTGTTGTTTGCCTAACTACGATTGAGGCAATTGCATCGGTTGTCGGATGCCCGCGAAGCCCATCCGTTCCGTTTCTTTCCAATTGGCTCCATTCAGACCTATGAACGCTTCTCATACCCATTTTCAGTCGGCCAATGCCTGCTTTCGTCGTTCCGACCACGCCCGCTGGCATCGGCAACAAAGTAAGCGCCATATCTTGCGATCGCAGCTCGGCTTCAGCAAACCCGAAACATCTCGACCTGAGGTTTGCGAAGGCTGTATCCATTACCATGGCATCGCCTACGGTTATGGCGATCAGCGCAGCCTTTTGATTTGTGGCTTCCATCCCCTAGGTTGGCTGGGTGAACTCTGCCCCGACTGGTGTGGTGAGCCCTAGCCAACTCACCGACCCTATACAAATGGCCCGATTACGAACGTTGCTGGAAAGCTGTATGAATCGAAACTTCGTTTCGATTCATACAGCTTTCATTCCCATAATCCACAACGCCCGATTATGAACGAAAGTGATGGTATAGCGGTGTGCAACCGCATTAAGCACAGCAACGGTTGTGTGGGGCGCGGCGCGCCCCACACAACCGTACTTAACTAACGCGCATAGCGCTATAGGTAATGATTTTTGGATGTGCGGGCTGAGCCCGCACATCCAAAAATCATTACCTTTGAGGACGACCTGAACGGGAAGATGGGAGAATAAAACTGGCGTTATCGGACTTCTAGAATGTTGAAGCACATCGTTGCTCTGCTGTTGGTTACCCTCACTGTCCTACTGCAAGGATGCGCCCTGGGCACATCGCTCCAGGTTTATGCCGACAGCTATGACGGCTATGAGTTTCTTTATCCCAATGGCTGGGTTCCCGTAAAGGTTCCCGGTGGCCCTGATATCGTGCTTCATGACTTGGTCGAAGAAACCGAGAACGTTAGCGTCATCATCAGCGATGTCCCTGATGGCAAGACATTAGACGATTTGGGTACGCCCAGCGACGTCGGCTATCGTTTGTCGCAGAATGCGATCGCCCCTCCCGACTCTGGACGCACAGCAGAATTGCTCAGTGCCAATCGCAAGGATGTGGAGGGTAAAACCTACTACCTCCTGGAATATGAAGTTCAGCTCCCCAATCAAATGCGTCACAATCTAGCCAGTGTCATTGTGCGGCGCAACCGACTCTTCACCTTCAACCTCTCCACGACCGATCGGCGTTGGCAAAAGGTAGAAGACCAGTTTCGTGATGTCGTAGATTCCTTTTCGGTTTACTAGGTTTATACCAATTCGCTAAGAATCCACTACAGATAATTTTTTGAAAGTCCCGCGCTGCGGGGCTTCCAAAAAATTATCTGGTTTTGGTTTTTGTAGAATTGGTATTACTCAATGCAGCGCTACGCGCTTAAGGAAAAAACCAACTATTGTTTGCGTCTGCTGCTTTGCAACGGGCACAAGCGATATTTGGATTCTTCAACCGGATTTGCTAAAACGCTCAAATTCCAAGCGTGAGCTGATTTCAGAGGCTACTGGCAATAATCTGCTGAATATCCTGAGCGGGGTAACAGGTTCTCCTTTTGGCTCTGATGTTGCCGTAAGCGGCAGCGCCATTGACGAATTTGTTCAGCCGTTCGGTTAAAGGGAGAGTAGGCCGAAGATTGGTCTTCATCGTCCATCGAATCCGAAAGTCGCCGCTTCGTATTCATGCAATCTGAGAGGTTGTCGATGTAAGGTTCCAGTTCTAGGGCACGCAGCACTTGTTCGACAGATTGGTAGCGCTCGCCGACCGAAGCCTTCAGCATCCGGTCGAGGAGGCGAGCAAAATACTCACTCACATCTACCTCTTCCTGCCAGCAAATCTCTCCGGAATAGGGGTCGTAAGCAAAATCCATTGGAGGCTTGCCCGTTAGCAGATAAAGGCACGTTACGCCAACAGCATAGATATCGCTCGAGTAGGTTGGGCGCATCGCCAACTGTTCGGGGGGAGAAAAGCCCAAGGTTCCAACAAATTGGGTCGTTGCCCCTCGTTGGGTATTCTCAAGCCCAACAATTTCTTCCTTCACGGCCCCAAAGTCGATGAGCACCAAACGGTTATCATCTTCGCAACGAATGAGGTTGGGCGGCTTGATATCGCGATGGATAACTTGCTGTCGATGAACAAAATCAAGGATGGGCAAAATTTCAAGCAAGAACTGCTTCACGCCCTTTTCGGAATGCGTTCCATGCCGCTTTACCTGTCGTGCCAGCGTGGTGCCACGAATGTACTCTTGCACCAGGTAAAATTCATCCTCAATCTGGAAGTAGTCCAGCAGGCGAGGAATATGGGCATGACTCCCCAGTTGGCTAAGCGTTTTGGCCTCGCGTTCAAACCGCTCACAAGCGCGCTCAAACGCAGCCGGATTATCGACTTTGGGACATAGTTGCTTGATGACACAATGGGGTTCGCCAGGCAGCTGCATATCCTGTGCCAAAAAGGTAACCCCAAAGCCTCCCCGGCCTAACGCTCGGATGACCTGATACCGATCATGTAGGCGTTCTGAGGAACCACAAGCCGCATTGAGACGACTTGGGTCTTGCTTTTTAGAGGCGCGACGTGGGGTGATAGTAGAGGTGGAAGATTCCATATCTGCGTGGCTGTAGGATCACACGACGTATGACGGCAGAGGATAGCTAATAAAAATGTAAGGTGAAATGAACCAGAAAAGAGGGGGTTCTGTAATATTAGCGATCGCACCAAGGATAACGTTCAATCGTTAAGGAGTATCTTGGCAGGCCGCTAAGGAAAATCGACGAACTGCGCCCCTGTGATAGCTTCCTAAAGCCGCGACAGCTCCAAAATTGAACGCACCACGGAGTACCCTTGTACAAAAGTTTAACAGACTGTTAAGTAAAAGCTCGGAGACAAAATGGGGTCGTACAAAGACTTCAATTTAATAAAGACTTAATGTGAATTCTCCCAAGGGAGCAGCCTAACGACGTCCGTAAATTTGTTGAAATACCTGTATGCAATCTATAGGAATTTAAAGCCCTTATATTCAGTCTATTTGACATCAGTAGTAGTTGGGGTGTCGTTTCTTACGGTTACGTAGTTTACGCCAGCATACTTGCGAAGACTCCACCCCAGACATTTTTTGAGACCCTTGTGGCACAAGGGTCTCAAAAAATTGACTCAGATTCTGTAGCTTGATATCAAGCCCAAAAATCAATAATGTCGTAGCCTAATTGTTCAATCAGCGATCGCAGTAACGGCAAACTCAATCCAATCACGTTGCTGTGACAGCCCACTAGCTTCTCAACAAACAAGCCTCCTCGTCCTTCCAGAGCAAAGCATCCGGCGCAGTTGAGGGGCTCACCTGTCGCAACGTAGGCTGCAATTTGGCGATCGCTCACCGCAGCGAAGTGAACCTCTGTTATGCCGCAACCCGCCACAGCCTTGTCCTGACGAGTATCAAGCAGAACATGCCCGGTGTAGAGCGTTCCCACCTTGCCGCGCATGGTTTTCCAGCGGGCGATCGCTACCTCCGCAGTCTCAGGTTTGCCGTAAATTTCTCCATCCAGCGCCAAGATAGAATCACAACCCAGCACTAGAGCATCAGGAAAGCGCTGGGCTACGACCTCAGCCTTGCCTTTCGCCAGCGCCTCCACCAGTGCTTGAGGATTTGTCAGTTGAATCTGCGACTCGTCAAAGTCGCTCGGGCATACCGTTGGCTCGATACCGATATTCCGGAGGAGCCGCAGGCGGGCAGGCGACGCCGAAGCCAGGACAAAGGTAGGCAATTCCAAGTCTGTTTGTGCCATGCTTCCTTCTCGCTCTCAGTGGCAACGTGACTAACAAGCTGTCGGCAAGTCCAGTTTTGTAAGTCCAGTTTTGTAGACAGCTTTGACGAGAGCCAGGATACCCTAGCCCTGCCCCTCTCCCCGTCACCCTACTCGACTAGCGATCGCAACTACACCGACTTGCTGACTTGCTGAGCCGTTGGCTGTGCCTGCGGCTGGAATTGGAACAGAGAGTACACAACATTCCGACGAATGTCCGTCATCATGTTCAGGAACAGCTCGTAGCCTTCACTCTTATATTCCACAAGCGGATCGCGCTGTCCGTAGCCGCGCCAACCGACCGACTCTCGTAGAGCGTCCATCTGTTGCAGGTGCTCCCGCCACAGGGTATCGATTTGTTGCAGGATGAAGAAGCGCTCCGCATCCCGCATCAATCCTGGCTTGATGGTGTCGATTTCGGCTTCCTTGCGATCATAGGCAATGCGTACCTGCTCATGCAGGAAGGTTTTGATTTCGCCCGGAGACAGGTCGTCCAATTGAACGGGTTCGAGGTCAGACAGCAACTGAACGAACTCCTTCACCTTAGCGACAACCTTGTCGAGCGCCCACTCTTCGGGGGGTAGATCGGGGTTGATGTAGGAATTGACAATGTCATCCATTGTCATTTCTGCATACTTCACAACCTGTTCTTTTAGGTCTTGTCCTTCCAGTACGCGACGACGCTCGGCATAGATGGCACGACGCTGGTTGTTCATCACCTCGTCATATTCAAAGACCTGCTTCCGCATGTCGTAGTAATGGGTTTCGACCTTCTTCTGCGCCCCCTCCAGGGAACGGGTGAGGATGCCCGACTCGATGGGCATGTCTTCCTCCACCCGGAAGGCATTCATGAGACCGGCGACGCGATCGCCCCCAAAAATCCGCAGCAGGTTATCTTGCAAGCTCAAGAAGAAATGAGTTGAACCGGGGTCACCCTGACGCCCTGCCCGTCCGCGCAACTGGTTGTCGATCCGGCGAGAATCGTGACGCTCGGTGCCAATCACATGCAAACCACCCAAGCCGACTACATCGTTATGTTCAGCCGATGTGAACTGTTCATACTCATCCTTGATTCGGTTGTAGGCTTCCCGTAGCTTCAAAATGACCTGATCATCTGTCGGCGCTTTTTCCGCTGCGGTCGCTACGATATCTTCGGCTTTCAGTTCCGGTAAGGATTGCTCACCATACTGCTCCACCGCATGGGTCACAGCCACCTTCAGCAGGTTTTCTGCATCTGCCGTCAGCTCTACTGGATAAATTTGGGGTGACGCTTTCCAGGTTTTTACCTTCTTCTGGTCAGGGGCAAATCCTTGGGCGCTCTTTTGGGCGTTCCCAGACATAGGCTTTGCCACGGAAAAGCCATTCTCATCTTCCGGCTGCACCAGGGGTGGCATGAAGTATTCCCGCACCTTGAGGCGCGCCATATACTCAGCGTTTCCTCCAAGAATGATGTCGGTTCCTCGCCCTGCCATGTTTGTGGCAATGGTCACCGCGCCCCGACGCCCAGCCTGGGCAACAATCTCAGACTCTCGCTCCACGTTTTCTGGCTTCGCATTCAGCAGGTTGTGGGGCACATTCAGTTCCTGCAGCAAGACCGAAAGCACTTCAGACTTTTCAACACTCGTTGTACCCACCAACACGGGGCGACCCAGTTCGTGCATCTCTGCACATTCCTTCGCAACGGCCTTCCATTTGGCTTCCTCGGTCTTGTAGACCACATCCGCATAGTCTTCCCGTACATTCTTCCGATTGGTGGGAATGACGGTGACTTCCAGGTCGTAAATTTTTTCGAATTCGGGTTCTTCGGTTTTCGCCGTTCCTGTCATGCCAGCCAGTTTTGGATAGATCCGGAAGAAATTCTGGTAGGTGATGGTCGCCATCGTCTGGGTTTCTGGCTGGATGTCTACGCCTTCCTTCGCTTCGGTCGCCTGGTGCAAGCCATCGCTCCAACGGCGACCGGGCATTATCCGCCCTGTAAACTCATCCACGATGACCACTTCCCCATTCCGCACGATGTAGCTCACATCTTTGATGAAGAGCTCTTTGGCCTTAATCGCGCCGAAGACATAGTGCGCCCAGGGATCCGCTGGATCAAACAGGTCTTGCACACCCAAAATCTGTTCGGCAGAAATGAAGCCCTCGTCGGTTAGCAAAACGTTGCGTTGCTTTTCATCAACCTCGTAATGTTCTTCCTTATTGAGCTGAGCTGCAACTTGGGCCGCACGAATATATTTTTCGCTAGGGCGATCGACCTGCCCCGAAATGATGAGGGGTGTACGGGCTTCGTCAATTAGTACGGAGTCGACCTCGTCAATCACACAGTAGTTGAAGGGACGCTGCACCACTTCATCCATGGTCGGAGCCATGTTGTCACGGAGGTAGTCAAACCCCAGTTCACTGTTAGTGCAATAGGTAATATCGGCACTGTAGTTGCGCCGCCGCTCTACCGGAGACATCCCTTGCTGAAGCAGACCAACCGTTAGACCCAAAAACCGATGAACCTGTCCCATCCATTCCGCGTCCCGACGGGCCAGGTAATCGTTCACGGTAACGACATGCACCCCTTTGCCGGTAAGGGCATTGAGGTAGGCTGGCAGAGTTGCTACCAGGGTTTTTCCTTCCCCCGTTCGCATTTCGGCAATTTGCCCATCATGGAGAACCATCCCCCCGACAAGCTGCACATCGAAATGGCGCATCCCCAATACGCGTCGAGCCGCCTCTCGAACCACTGCAAACGCTTCGGGCAATAAATCGTCTAACGTTTCGTCTTTTTCCAACCGCGCCTTGAATTCAGCTGTTTTACCGCGCAAATCTTCATCCGACAGAGCTTCTATTTCAGGCTCTAAAGAATTAATGAGCGCAACATCAGGGTTGTATCTTTTGAGTTTGCGCGCGTTGGGATCGCCCAGCAGAGTTTTCAGCATAGTTGCGAACGGTTGATAATCTTAGCGTGTGTGGAGTCGGGACAGCGGCTGTGGAACAAGACAGGAATAGGTAAACCGGGTATTTCGGACAATCGCACCCGCCAGCCATGGCTTCGGCTCACATATGCTCATCATGTCTGACGATCGCACGTTTCCTCAAGAGGGCGATCGCTCCCCATGTTTACCCCATCATGCTGCACTCTTATGAGTTCAGCGGAGCAAAACCCTGTCAAATTCCACACAGATCTAATCCTATCATCTGGCTCTTGTATCCAGATTTTTCCCAAATGGGGGGATGTCCGGCCTTGGGATTTCGGTTGCGGAGCCGAAAGCTCTGGACGCGCGATCGCCAAGTCGCTAGGCAAGCAGCAAGAAACACCGCCTCCAAGCAGCTAGCGAACAAACTCTATAACCCATCCACGCCCAGCTAGGGTGCATCCAGCCATTCGGGGCTGAGGGTGCGATAGTCATAGTCCCAGGCGTTGGGATGGCAACCCGCACAACTGGCCAGGTCAACCCGCTCCACCTCGACTCGGGGATGGAGTGCCCGGAAAAACCGAGAGTCGCGGATACGCTCAGGAGCCGTCTCGTTTTCCATAATCGATCGCGAGGCAAACTGTACATAATCCCAGACTAGATCGATTGTCGGGCTGCGCATGACCTCAATTTGGGCACCGTAATGCTGGGGGGTGACGAGCAACGATGCCCAGGTTTGAGTCGGCAGCACAGCAGGGGAAGGGGCTATGTGGCAGGTGGCGCATTCTCGAATATAGACACTTTGTCCGAGTTGGAGTCGCTCAGGCACAGCATCCAAAGAGGCCAGCGTCATGTCAGGCGAGCGGCTGGCAGGGCGGTCAAGGAGATCATCTCTGGATACATCCCAGTCCCCCGCATTAGCAGCAGCCAGGAGCTCTTGGGGAGGTTGTGCCCAAGTTTGTTCCAAGCCTATGCCCAAGAGGCCGCTCACTAGAAGGATAGGCAGGAAGAGGGCAAAGAACCGTAGCAGGAAGCGCGATCGCCCCTGTCGCCGAGATATCTGACCAGAGGTTTTGGGCTCTTTGGGCAGGGCATCAGAGTTCCCTTGCTTCGTCCAACCGTGCGATTGTCTCCAACCGAGTTTCAAACCGTTTCTCCCTCACAAAAATGATGATGAATAATTGGATGATCGCACGACCCCAGGATGGATCATGGCCTGCGAAGTACGTCATCAATTCCTGACGATTTTCTTGCCTTCTCCACTGTTCAGTTTAGGAAGAAACCGTTATCTTTTTGTACTGAAACAATTAACAGCAAAAAGTTAGAAGCTGTTTCTCTTTTTTCTGTCACATCTCATACCGTTTCAGGAATTCCTGAATTTTAGATCATGGTTTGTCACTGAGATGATTCTGATGGGTGAAGGTTAGTCGCAACTGTTCCGGTAGATTCAGCACAAGAAATGAGGACGACATTTTACGTTCTTTGTTGCATAATCCCTCACAAGCGCTCTAAAAGATAGCAAGAATTTCGTTACCCAGAACGGGTTTACGCGATCGCCATGCCGCGTTTCAGCCGCTCTACCCACAAGGGCATAGATGGGGATGAAACCCGTCTAGCACCATCGAGGTTGGCGAGCGAATCGCTTCCGGAAAAGAGGGCGAGGGATGTTTCAGACGTCGCCAGGTGGTGGCCTAGTTTTTTAAGGGAGTCAGACATGGATTTTCGGCATGTTCAGTTTTGTCTACATGAGGGTTTGGCCGCCGCCAATAGCGGACGGACGATAGATATTCCTCAGGTTCAAGATCTGTTTCGGGTGGCTGCGTTTTGGGCAAAGGATCGGCGGGCGGAGGATTTGGCGATCGCCATTCGTAACAGTAACCCCGTCGTCACCGTGTGGGATGGCGATCACCTCATTGGATTTGCCCGGGCAGCCTCCGACGGCATCTTCCGAGCCACCATCTGGGATGTGGTCGTCCACCCCGACTACCAAGGCGCAGGGCTAGGCCGCAAGCTCGTGGAAACAGTGCTGATGCATCCTCATGTGAACCGGGTTGAGCGGGTTTATCTGATGACGACAAACCAGCAGCAGTTCTATAAGCGCATTGGTTTCGAAGAAAACCAAACGACGACGATGGTGCTGTTCAACAAGCCCGTGACCCTGACCCAAGAGGATTGGGCGATCGCCAACAAAGATTTCCACACTTGAACTGCAAGCGCCTGGTTATTTCCTGCTTATCCAGAAGGCGCGATCGTCCGTAGGGAGGGGGACGTCCATAGGGGAGCACCCCTTCTAATGCAGCATCCGACAGTCCATGACTAACAAAGACATCCCTCGTTGCTGATTGAGGAGATAGTTTTTCTGCGAAGGGATATAGTGTGCCCCTTCGCAGAAAAAATCATCCTTGGATTCTGCATCCCCAAACATGACATCAAGCGGCTACCTGCTGCCAGAACACAAAAGCCAAAAATCTGTGGTGGGTTCTTCACGCGTTGGTCTGGCCTGATACAGCATCAGAGCAATTCAACAACAAAATCCAAACAATTCGCAATCTGTCTTAAACGTTAATTTTTCCCTAATCATTGATAATTCTAAGAAAAGTGGACAGTGGCGATCGCGCCCTACCCTGGTACCCGCCTTCGAACAAATGAGTGCGTCAACATTCTTTTGATCGGAGAGCTCACCAGGGCGATCGCTTGGTTCGAACCACGAAAATCCATCGGGGTGGCGTGGGCGCATCTTTCATAGATGGCTCAACCCACAAGCAGCAAGCCACACCCCACCCGATCGCCCATTTACGACGAAACATCAAGGGGTCACTACCAATGGACAAAGAAAAACTGAATGCCTATCGTCAGCTTGGCCTGGACCGTTTAGAACAACTTCTCCTGCAACTACCTGCCGAGCCCCACGCTGCCGACCATTTTGTCGATCGAGCCATCCGCCAACTTTCGAACTTACCCCCCGCTAAAGAGGGGGCTCCTCCGTACCACGGTATCTACAGCGATGCGTTCACCTTCGAGCAATATCGCGATGGCGCAACCGATCGACTGGAAGACTTGATGATGCAACTGCCAGAGCTGCACGAGCTGGATGGCGAAGTCGACGATTGGATCCGCAAGTTGTCCGATCTGCCCCCCCGTGCAGCCGTTAGCGACCCCTACACTCGCCTATTTATCTTGCGAGAAGAGGCACCGCCCGAGCCCAACATGCTCATCGCACCAGCCACCTATGAAGCCCCGGCCAAAATCTACGTCAACCTAGAGCAGATGCTCAAAATTGTGGGATCCGAACAGCACAAAGACAGAATCCAGGCAATGATGCCGGGAATTAACGAAACCTTCCATCGGTTCCAAATCAATACTCCATTGCGCATTTCCCACTTCTTTGGCCAAATCCTGCACGAGAGTGGTGGATTTCGTTGGCTGCGGGAAATTTGGGGCCCAACGGATGCACAGCGTCGCTACGAACCCCAATCTCGTCTATCCCAAAATTTGGGTAACGTGAGTAGTGGAGATGGAATGCGCTATATGGGGCGCGGGGTCATTCAGTTGACGGGGCGCTACAACTACAAACAATTCTCTGACGCCATGGGCATGGACTTTGTTTCCAATCCCGACTTGGTCGCCTCGCCGCAATACGCTGTATTGGTCGGTGGTTGGTACTGGGATACGCGCAAAATCAACAGTGCCGCCGATCGGGATGACTTGCTGCGCGTCACGCGGCTTGTCAATGGTGGCAAGAACGGACTGGCTGATCGCAGGCGGTATCTCGATCGCGCCAAGAAAGTTCTGGGCACCTAAGTTCTGCCACTGCGGCAATGCATCAGAAGACGCGCCCCCTATCCATCGATGGCATGTTCCTGAAGGACTTCCAAGGGAATGGACTTTAGGGCAGCTTCATGGGTAGAAGCCAGCACAATGGGCGGAGCCGTGCCAGCATCCAGGGATTCCTTCCACCGCGCCGCACATAGGCACCAGCGATCGCCCGGCTTCAAGCCTGGAAAATTGAACATGGGCATGGGGGTGCTCAGATCATTGCCTTGCTGGCGCGTGAAAGCGAGAAACTCCTCCGTCACTTCGGCACAGACGACATGAACGCCAGTATCTTGAGGGCCTGTTTCACATTTGCCCGTACGGAAGAACCCTGTCATTGGCTCCGTGCAACAAACCTGAAGCGGCTCCCCCAAAACGTTCTTAGCTTGCGTTTGGCGTTCTGCAACCACCCCCCTTACCTCCTGTATGAATTGTTGCTGTAATACTCGCATTTCATTCTAGCGAATCGGGCTTTTCAAAGGCATACCGGATAGGCATTCCTACTGTCTCACATCGTTGCCCGGTCAGGGGGCTAAGCGCGATCGCCTACCGCAAACAATCCACAACAAATGCAGCGATCGCCATTCACAAGAGAGCTGTACTGGGCTATACCTTTACTTATTAGCCCTACAGATTCGCTACGGGGTATCTGCGATGCTCGGTATCCGCAGCGAACCTGATACGTGTACGACTTGAGATCGCCTGTCCGCCTGAACAGCAAACTCTGGTGCACCATACACTCTCTTTTTATGCAACTGACTAATCAGATCCATTTCCGCAACCTCCGTGCCGACTTATTTGGCGGGGTAACAACGGCTATTATCTCGCTCCCCCTGGCATTGGCGTTTGGCGTAGCCTCGGGCGCTGGAGCGACCGCCGGACTCTATGGAGCCGTTTGTGTTGGCTTTTTCGCGGCTCTGTTTGGTGGCACACCCACCTTAATTTCTGAACCCACCGGCCCTATGACGGTGGTGATGACCGCCGTTATCAGCTCCGCTATCGCCGACAATCCCGAGAATGGGTTGGCGATCGCCTTCACCGTCGTCATGATGGCGGGTATTTTCCAAATTTTGTTTGGCGCGTTGCGGCTTGGGAAATATGTCACGCTTATGCCCTATAGCGTGATTTCTGGCTTCATGTCCGGCATCGGAGTCATTCTCATCATTCTGCAAATTGCTCCACTGTTGGGGCAGGTCAGCCCCCCGGGTGGAGTGATGGGAACTTTGGGTGCGCTCCCTGACTTACTGGCTAACTTACAACCCATCGAACTTCTTCTAGCATTGGTCACCATTGCTGTCCTCTTTTTCACCCCAAACCAGCTCAAACGCTACGCGCCCCCACAACTGCTGGCATTGCTGGTGGGTACAGCTCTGTCGCTAACGGTCTTTGGAGACATCGATATCCGCCGCATCGGCGAAATTCCAATGGGGCTCCCGAGCCTGATCTTCCCCACCTTTACCCCCGGTCAAATAACAGGCATGGTGGTCGATGCGGCTGTCTTGGGCATGCTGGGCTGCATCGACACCCTACTCACCGCCGTGATTTCCGACAGTCTCACTCGCACAGAGCATGATTCCAACAAGGAACTCATTGGGCAAGGTATTGGAAATTTGGTGTCTGGGATTTGCGGTGGCTTGCCCGGCGCAGGCGCCACCATGGGCACTGTTGTCAACATTCAGACTGGAGCCCGCACGGCCCTGTCTGGGCTGACCCGTGCCGGTATTCTTCTCGTTGTGGTTTTAGGCGCGGCTCAACTGACCCAAACCATTCCCATGGCCGTGCTGGCGGGTATTGCCTTCAAAGTTGGAATCGATATTCTAGATTGGAGCTTCCTCCAACGGGCACACAAGGTTTCGGTTCGGGGCACGGTCATTATGTATGGGGTGCTGTTCCTAACGGTGTTTGTGGATTTGATTGCCGCTGTTGGCGTTGGTGTGTTTATTGCCAATATTCTGACCATCGATCGCCTGAGCGAGCTGCAAGCCCAGGGGGTCAAAGTTGTGAGCGATTCCGACGACGACATTCCCCTATCTCCCGAAGAGCAGGAATGGTTGGACCAAGGCATGGGCAAAGTGCTGCTGTTCTATCTGAGCGGGCCGATGATTTTTGGGGTCTCAAAGGCGATCGCCCGCGAACATGCCGCCCTCCAAGATAGCCACGCCGTCATCTTTGATCTCAGCGATGTTTCGCATATGGGCGTCACGGTGTCCCTTGCGATCGAGAATATGATTCAAGATGCACTGGATATGGGTTGCCAGGTCTATGTCGTTGGTGCCAATAAAAAGATTCAGAATCGTCTGGAAAGCATGGGGTTAGCAGCATTGTTGCCTAGCAATCACTGGCTCATCGATCGCAAGGACGCCCTGCAACGCGCCGTTCGTGGCGTTCAGAGTAAAATGCCAAGGCCCATAGAACCCGAGTTACCCCCGCCAATTCCCTCAGAAACCATCTGAGCATTAGCCATTGGCCACTCCTCCCAAAGATCAATCGGTGGTCATACAAATCCAGTAACACTCATATGTCTCTCACCAACACAACTGTGGACGCCCTGGCTTGGATCTGTCTGCAAAATCGCCGAGTTTTATGCACCAGGACACGCGGCAAAGATGTACTTTATATGCCAGGAGGAAAACGAGAGCCGGGAGAATCAGATTGGGAAGCCTTGAGTCGGGAAATTCAGGAAGAACTCAGGGTAGGACTAGTTGCCAACACCTTAGCTGAAGTCACCGTTGTAGAAGAGTGGGCGCATGGCTATTCGAGCCAAACTCAAGTTCGCATGAAATGCTTTCAGGCGAGCTATGTTGGCGAGATTACCCCAAGCGCTGAGATTGAGGAGATCGCGTGGTTGCGCTATGGGGATAGCGAACGATGCGCTCCAGCCGCTCAGAGAGTCCTCGAATGTTTGCATGCCCGTCAGCTAATCGACCCGTAGCTACGACAAGCTATTGCCGTCAGACATTGAACATCCACCCGAAAGCAGCCTTGGTTCCCATGCTGGCATGAGTTCCTGAAATGATTCGAGTCTTTGTTTACGGCACGTTAAAACCCGGAGAAATCAACTATCGCCTCCTTTGCGAGGGCAAGATCAACCGGGCAATTCCGGCGATCGCCCATGGGAATCTATACGCCTTACCCGCTGGATATCCTGCCGTAACTCCTGGCACGGGGGAGGTTCATGGCTATGTGCTGGAATTTGGCAGCCTAGCCCTCTTAGCTGAACTGGATGCCCTAGAAGACTATGAGCCGCAGCGCCCCGCCGAGGCTAACGACTACAATCGCATCAAAATCGAAGTCATGGATGAAAATCGGCAGTCGCTAGGTTTGGTGTGGTTCTATCAAATGTCTTCGGAGCGGGTTGAAGCAATGGGCGGCATCCAGATTAAGGATGGGATATGGCGATCGCCCCAACCCCCATCCATCTGATCAGTTTGTTGATGGTGTGGCCGCGACGCGACCACACCATCAACAAACTGCATAAGCCCTATTGATATGGCCTCACATATTGAGATTAGGACAGACCACATTTTTGAAAGCCCCGCGCTGCGGGGCTTTCAAAAATGTGGTTAACGTGAGTTCGGGATAAGAAAATCTGGCGGTTGAAACCGCGACTAGCGGAGCGAAACCCGCCTTCGCGGGTTCTCAAACTACGAATTTTCAAAGTCCGCAACGGCGGACTTTGTTCTGATAGCCGCGACTTTAGTCGCCAAGGCATTATCCCGAACTCACGTTGGTTAGTTTCTACCTCAGCACGTAGTGCCATATCACCTACACCAAGCGTTAGGGAAAAAACCGCACAAACAAAAGGGATTGAATGCCTGACATATCAGGCGATTCAATCCCTCCCAGACTCGTTGGAGTCTATCCTTTTCCTACTGCGTCACATTGGAGAAGGAGTCGACATTGGGAATGTCAATTACTGGAGAATCCAGAGCAATTTGTAACCCTGCCGGGGTTGTGCCGGAAGTTGGAGCCCCAGCATATTGACCCAGGGGCGATCGCCCAATCGGCGAAATCATCAGCGTAACAGCACCAATCAGCGTTGCGGCGATTGCCGCACCACCCCAGCGCACACTCCGAACGCTCCGCAGAGGACGTCGATCGAGCCGCTGCATTACATTTGCAACCGTTTCATCTACCGATGCACTCGTCGGGGGCTGCATTGTTCCAAACATCTGCAGCTCTTGCCGTAGAGTCAACAACCGTACGTGAAGTTGTTGCATTTGAGGATCCGTCGCTAGCCAGGCTTCGACCTGATGCCGTTCTGCAGCCGTCACCTCACCATCTAGATAAGCGCTCAGTAGCTCGAAGCGATCGCCCTTGCACCCAATCTCGCTCATCTCTACATTACCGACATAAGAAGCACACAGAGCCGCATCGTTCTGAAACGGATACGATGCAGTTGGTTTCTCCTCCGGTTGTCGCCATCGATTATTCAAATCAGCACTCATCATGCGCCTCACATTGCAATAGAGAGTAAATCTCAAATATTGAGAACTAAAAATTGAGAAGTCAAGGTAGAAAGTCTACCATTCGTCACCCAGTCAAACTCTCATCGATTGAGCGTCGTGTCGTACCTGCGATCACTATAATCCCAATCAACTTGCCCTTCAAACTATTCACCCCAGACCAGGCAAAAATAAGCAAATTTATTGTTCCCATCGTGCCGACGCGATTCGCTCATATCAGCGCTACTACATGTCAGCTTCACCAAACCTTCGAGCCGTTCATCGAGACATTGCACAGGACAGTCAAAGCATTATTACCATGAATTTCCTGCCTTCTGTCAAACTTACCGCAAATCCTTAGAGTGAGCAGCTTGTTCTTGGCTTGGCAGAGCGATCGCCCTTTTGCAGAATCAACCTACCCACAATGGAGATTGGCTCGTTCAACGTAACCAGGATTCTATTCATTCAGGTAGTTTTGCAACTGTTGCTGAAGCCGCTGCCGGGCTCGGGCAATACGAGACTTAACCGTACCCAGAGAAGCTCCCGTGATATCAGCAATTTCCTCGTATGCCATCCCTTCAATTTCCCGCAAAACAATAGTGGTGCGGAAGACCTCAGGCAGGTCGGCGATCGCTTCACGCAACTGGTCGTAAAATTCCCGCGTCACCAGATCCTCATCGGGACCCGGCTTATCCGCCGGAATTTCCCACTCCATCTCCCCATCTGCAACCATACGTGGTGCATCCAGTGAAAGAGGCGGGCTAACGCGCTTGCGTTTCCGCAGCTCGTCATAGAACAGGTTTGTGATAATGCGGCTCAGCCATCCCCGAAACTTGTTCGGTTCCTGCAACCGCTTGAGATGTCGATATACACGAATCCAGACTTCCTGGGCCAGATCTGCCCGATCCGTCCAATCTGGAGCGAGATGATACAGTACCTTGTCCACATGAGATTGATACCGCCGGATTAACTCAGCAAACGCCGTCCGGTCAGGGCGGAAACCCGTTTGGCACCGCAAGAGCAAGTCATAATTGGATAATTGATTAATGGAAACGCTCTTGGCGGGAGCCTTTGCCGGAACGGCTGACCAAGATGCCGATAGTGAATCGCTCATGGGCAAAGCCTTGCGTTGAGAGTTGACAGATTTTGATGACGCACGCATAGGGGAAAAGTTCCTATGGAAAAATCAACGAATAGAAAAATTAGCGAATAGAAAAAAGTCGTCAAACCTAATGGGTAAATGCAGCAATGCACCTCAGAGTAGAAACAAACCCAGAAAAAGGTGTGACAGTTTTTTGGGTGGTTTAATAATCGCTCTACATGAATTGGTGGAGCGTTACAAACAATGATCTCCAAACCAGAAACTAATGTCTATAGCCCAACAGGACAATAAAATTTGCACGATTACTCTATCGCTGTCCACAGATAGGCCTCGGCTATAGGTAGGACGGTTTCTAATCTGCACATTCAAAGAGGGTCATCGCTCTTCTCGCATGCACCCTTTATCTGACAATAGTTTCAGCTCTCATACTAGAGCCTTAATTCTGAGAAAACTTGTGGGACGCCTATCTACACGCTTAAGTCAGATTCTTCGAGAATCGTTTGAAACCCTAGGCTATACCAAGTGATTGTCAAAAGGCTTCATTCGATTTCTTTAGCAGTTTAATCTTCATTCAGACTACTAATTTAGGTTGCAATCTAACTCAAAGCGGCGCTTATTCCAAACCTCATCAAAGAAAAAAGAGCAAACTCATGTAAGTTTCTTCGATTGTTTGAACATCTAATTTTTAGCATTCGAAAGTCTAGGTTCATTCAGTAGAAAGACTGAACTTGTGCAGTAAAAAGAAGCGTAGAAACAGCCCTTTACCCTAGAGATACAACTCTTTCATAGCACTTTAAAGATTTAGAATTCGGTGTTTTAGCCGTGCTGAACATTGCACAGCTTAGCCATCAATCGAACTTTCATACCAGGTGAAACCCCTTCTGGGCAAGGCGATCGCCAGGCTTAAGAGACCTCCCTAAGCAACAGAAAAAACAATCTAACACTCTGAGGCAAGCTCTAAAAAAGAACAGCCAATCATAGAATGCTGTTGCCGACAGATAACGCACCCTCAATCAAAAATCTTATTTCGAGAAGATTTCTCGAAACAGCTAAAAAATCAAATTCAAACCTTTAGAAGCTGTTTGAGACGATCAATCAAGAATTAATCATTTGTGCGCAGCGCACAAATAATCAACGTCTCAGACAGCCTCTTAAAGTCTGGGTAAGTGCCTAAAGTCCGAAGCAAAAGTTGCTCAACGTTAGTTGCCCATCGAACGCATGAAAGGTAACGCGATGGATATCTTCCCCTTCAAGGCATAATTCAGCATCGGGCAACAGGTTGGAGGATGCGTTCGCCAAATTAGACCCCAAGGTATTCGTCCGAGCTAAGGGACGATTGTTGACATCATAAATGGCCATGACCGTACTGCGAGACGCCGTAACGAGTCCTGCCACAAAGCGGACAGGGCGCTCAAAGGTCGCTTCCATCCACCCATTTTTGGGCGTTCCCATGAGCACTGTTTTCCCAGCCTTCGTTTGAAACGCAGGATTAGAGGGAATCAGGGCGAGCGTATTCTTGAACGTTACGCCACAGCTCTGAAACTGTCGCTCGACCTGCTCGAATGGCTGCAACTGCTCCAAATCAATTTGCACTCGCCGCCGCGTAGAGGAAACGGAGGGATCTACCTTTAGATCCTGGCGGGATAATTCAGGTTCGGAATAAACTGACTGAAACGTATTGTCAGATGGAGATGGAGAAGAGTGAGGATTAGGTGTGTAGCTTTGCATAGCTGGCTCTCGCGTTAGGGATTAAGGCCAAACATTCCGTGCGTAACCAGAGAATAGACAACTGCTGTATGGAACACCTTCAAATGCATAATACCTACAAATACGAAACAATTTATGTGGTTTCAGCATCAAAACTAAACAAAACTAAAGTTTTTCTAAAAGTTCCGTATTTTTTGGTAGTGTCCTTACCGTAATTATTACGAATGTGAATTGCGTGTGCAGACACGGGCAAACATGTTCGTCGACCTCCTGAAAGCCTGATTTGTGGGGCTTCTAGCTATACGTTAACGACTGTTGATTGAAATAGCTAGGAAAACTTCATCTAATCTTTAAAGGAGGAGTTTCAACTTAAACCATACCTTTAATCAATTTGCGTATGCTTTATCCGGATAGTTTCTCTCTGCACCGAATTTCAACTACTTTGGGGACGTTGGTTGCGTATCGAAAGGATGAAGCTACAGTAGATTCCCAAGCTATTCCTTCCACCCACAAACTATCTCATCCCCCTCTTGCCTTTTTTCATGGCTTTGGTGGCGGCTCATCGGCTTATGAATGGTCACAGGTCTATCCTGCCTTTACTGCCGACTATTCGGTCGTTGCCTATGACTTGCTGGGATGGGGGCGATCGCATCATCTCGACCGAGCCTACCGCCTCGACGACTATCTCAGCAATCTAGAAGAAATCCTTGCCACTCTCCAGCCTGCACCTATCGTCGTTGCCTCGTCCCTTACCGCGGCGATGATGATCCGGCTGGCTGTGCAGAAACCCGAGTCTATCCGTGCTCTGCTTCTCGTTGCACCCTCGGGGCTATCAGATTTTGGAGAAGACTATAGCCGCAGCCCCTTTGCTCAACTGGTTAGCACTCCCATGGTCGACCGGGTTCTGTATGCGACGGCGATCGCCACCTCTTTTGGAATCCGCTCGTTTCTGGAAAATCGCCAGTTTGCCCGGCGCGATCGCATCAACAACGAAATCATCGAAGCCTACCTTGCCTCAGCCCAGCAGCCGAATGCAGAGTACAGTGCCCTGTCGTTTGTGCGAGGAGACCTTTGTTTTGATTTGGCCGAGGATATTCCCCAACTGGCTGTACCCACCGCTATCTTTTGGGGACAGCAATCCCAGTTCACATCTGTCGAGTTGGGCAAACGGTTGGCAGCCCTCAACCCCCAGGCTATTCGAAACTTTAACGTTATTGAAAATGCCGGGCTCACGCCACAACTCGAAGTCCCGGCGGTGCTCATCGGCAAAATGCGTCAGGTTCTACGGGAGTTTGGGTTGGCGTCAACCTGAGATTTTATTTGGAGATGAGCATTCATCCCAGGGTGACATCGAGAAAGAACATCAACACAAACCCGACCATGACGCCAATCGTGGCATCTTTTTCGAAGCCTAGGCGGTGAGACTCTGGAATGATTTCATCGCTGATGACAAACAGCATGGCTCCAGCGGCAAACCCCATTGCCACGGGTAAAACGGGTTGAAAAACAGAGACCGCCGCCGCCCCCAGGACGCCGCCAACGGGCTCTACCATCCCCGTCAGCACGCTAATTCCCAGTGATGTGAGCTTAGTGTAATTCTCGGTCAGCAGGGAGATCGCCACGACTAAGCCTTCTGGAATGTTTTGCAGCCCAATCCCGACCGTCAGCGCTGCGCCGTTGGCCAGGTTATCGCCACCAAATCCAACACCCACCGCTAGCCCTTCGGGAAAGTTGTGGATGGCGATCGCCAAAATAAACAACCAGATGCGCTTCAGATTGGCTGCATCGCCCCCCTCTTGGCCTTTAAAGAAATGTTCGTGAGGAAAATAGCGGTTGGCCGCCCAAAGGAATGCGCCCCCTAGGAGAATTCCGCCCATCAAAATTAAGGCGGCAATAACGCGGTTGTGCTCCGTCATGGCCGCTTCTAGGCCAGGAATAATCAGCGAAAAGGCGGTTGCCGCTAGCATGACACCGGCCCCAAAGCCCAATAATATTCCCTGCACGTTCTGGCTAATTTGAGTGAAGAAGAATATTGGCACCGCACCGAGCCCCGTACATAGCCCTGCCACTCCACTACCGGCTATTCCCAGGAATATCACCGGGATATCTTTCAGGTTGAGGGATTCAACGAGTATCGGCAGGACTGGGATCCATAGACTGTCCATAAACACGCCCTCGCCACTGTTTGGGGGTACGAATTGAGGAAAGGAAAATGCGGAACACGGCTACTGGATCGGCAACGGGAGACAGCCAGTAGGCCCAGAAGCCTTGTCGGCTTTGGCGATCGTAAGCCGACAGGATAGCGGCAAGAAAAGCAAAGCGCATGGCCACTAACAGGCTATTCACGCCAAAGGCAAGCCACAGCACGGGTGTTTGAATTCCGGCAACGAGTAAACAACCAAAGGTTACGAGTGCCAACAGCGGTATGCCTTGAACTGCTAGCAAAAATGCTAAATCTCCCCATTTCTGGGCACTGGTCGCCGCATCCTTGAGATCGAGCGATCGCCCCCACCCTTCCCACAGATCCGCCACGCCATCATACATACGCACTTGCAAAAGCTTTGCCCCATCCCAAAAGCCCACCTTTGCGCCCTGCCGTGCGGCCTCCCGTGCCAGGGTGACATCATCACAGAAAGATTGGCGGGCGCAGTGGTAGCCATCGAGTTGCTCCAGAAGCGATCGCCGCACCAAAAAGCACTGCCCGTTCGCCATGACTCGCTCTGGGTTGTCGGCATCAGCGCCTGCGGCTCCAAAGCGATACAGTAGCGTAACTAACAGCGCCGGCTGGAGCCACCATTCCGCCGCTCCCTTGAGAATGAATTGGGGTGCCAGGGATACTAGATCATAGCCCTTGGTGTCTGCCATCTGCACCAGACTAGCGACGAGGGCAGGCTGCGGCCGGGTATCGGCATCTACCCCTAAAATCCAACGGCTGCGGACAGAGCTGGCCAGAAACCCATTATGCAATGCCCAAGGGCGACCCACCCAGTCTGCTGGCAGCGGATCATCCGTCATGAGACGAAAGCGGGGATCGGTTTGCTGCTGAGCCTTGACGCGATCGCCCGTGCCATCAGTCGAGCGACTGTCTACGACAATCACCTCGCGCACTTCATAGGTTTGGCGCGTTAGCCCATCCAAGCAGGGTTGAATGCGAGCGGCTTCATTCAACGTGGGAACCACAACACTCACCTGCCCGACCAAATCTACCGTTGGCGGCTGGGGTGTCAAGGCAGGCAACCGTCTGGCTCCCTTGAGCAACCTCGCGAGGAGTAGTGCCAGCGCCGGAAGCTGTAGGGCAGTGAGGAGCAGGGCGATCGCACTACTAACCACCGTCACCGCATCAAACGAAACCAAATCGTCCACCTATCATCCTTTGGCGCGCCTACTTTGTGCCCACACGAACGGAGGTCGACAGCGCGGCCTTCTGCGCCTCGGCGGTCATCTCCACTGCAGGCACCGTCAAGCGGAGCACAGGCGCTTGCCCGGCCTTCCAAAACAAGATGGCGGGAATAGTCCCCGTGAGCATCCCCAACAAGACAGGCACCCAGAAGCCCGATGCCAAGCTCATCACTGTAGCAAAGACAATGTTGCTCAGATAAATCACAAGGGGAAAATTCAAATCGGTCTGGCGCGTCGCCGGAATCGTCTTGCCCCAAATAAAATTGGCAACAGCCATAAACACAACGCCCGTGCCAAACCAACCGGCAAAGTTTTGGTAGGGCATTCCAAAGAAAGCACCCGGCTGATGCCAATACCAGAAGGGCAATGCCGTTTGGCTCATGGCTGGGTCTAGCACAAAGTCCCAGGATGTCAGCAGAACAGACCCTAGCGCGATCGCCCCCAGCATTCGCAAGAAGCGCCATCCCTGCGCTTCGGTGTCTGCACCCAAGCCCGCCCGTGCCAGCAGGTAAGCCGAAAGCCCCAAGTAATACCAGGAGAGCGGAATTGTGAAGGGAACCAGGCCACCGATCTTATAACCCAAACCGCTGAGGTAGCTGTAGTGGCCGAAGGGAAACCCCGTGCTGGTGCCCGACAGCTCACTCACCAGCGAAATCCCCACAGCCGGAATCAAGAAGCCCAACCATCCCCGCATCCCCAGCATGCGTATGGCATAGAGAGAAACGGCGATCGTCCCTAGCAGGATGTAGATCACGCCACCCCCGGCCATGCTCCAACTGTAGAGTTTGGAACCAAAGGGGACAAACTGCAAAAACTCGGGATGGGGCATGACCAGCAGTAAACCCGCTAAGCCAAATACCATCGATACCAGATGCCCATACAAAAAAAACCGTTCAACCGACTGCCACTTCCCCATAAAAGACTCCATCCACTGAATCCGTGAAGAAAACCTGTAACTGCTCAATGCTGCGTCCTTGACCGCTCCAGCCTACTGCCAGGAATGGAGCCGTCGAAACTTGAGTCAAGCCTTTGAAATTAAACCCTAAACCTTTTCAAGGTGTTGACCTCTGAGGGGTTGACGTCAGGATCGACCTCCGCAATCACTGACGCCGACGAGCGATCCCACCGCTCCAGCTCTATCTGTCTGCTCGCTTAGCCAAATCGACGTGTCCTTAACAAATGTTAAAAATTACCCGTGACAGAATCCTACCGCAGGATATAAGGTTTGTAAATTTAAACCCGGTAGGACTTGCATCATTTCAGGATGAGATAGGAGTGGGGGTTGCAGTTGTCTCCATCCCCTGCTTCTATAGTGGCTTGAACTCAAGTCTAAAATTTCTCGTCAACATCTTCTCGTCAACATCGAGCATGAAGCGCACAAAACGAGAAATTCGAGTTTGATTTCGTTACCTTACATCGATATGGGGCGGCGGTGCGGTGGGATTTGGAACAGTTGTAACAGGTTTAGGGGCGATCGCTTTCGCCGGTTGGGCAGCGATCGAGTGGCAATTCCGTCAACGGGCTGGCAATGCCCTGGAAATGACCACGGGTAAATGGAATCTAGAGGTCTACGAACCGCATCACTACCAACTCGTGGGCGAATTTGAGATCAAAAACCCGACGCCCAATCTAGAAATTTTTGTTCCTGAGCTAACCGCCGAAGCGACGTTGCTTTCCAAGGAAAGCTTGGCAGGCATTGATTACCAAATTACAGTCACCCCCAACCACCCCGACGCTCCGGCTCGCGCCGATGGCTACTGGTTTGGCTATATTGTCAAAATTGGCAAAACGACCCGCTTTACCCTCACTCTGGATATCAAAGGGAGCGACCTAAGTACGCTGCAATCGGCGTGGATCCGGGTTAACTACATGACCTATGGCCCAGAAGGACGGGTACCCAAAACCCGCCATGTTGTGGTTCCGCTGAAATTCCCAGCCGTGGAAGATTCGGCCAATTGGCGATCGGCTGAAACCGTTTCCGTGCTGCCTATTCGCACACATTTGCTCACCCATCTAGATAGTCCCCTCGACATCGTGCAGCGCTATGTCCTGCCCCATGCTCAACCGGGGGATGTTGTGGCGATCGCCGAAAGTCCCCTCGCGCTTATGCAGGATCGCTTTCACCATCCCAGCACGGTCAAACCTGGATGGCTCGCGCGACGCATTTGCTATTTCTTCATGCCCACCTCCAGCCTGGCGACCGCGTGTGGGATGCAAACCCTGGTGGATATTGTCGGCTCCTGGCGGGTTTTGGGAGCCTTCCTGGGCGGAGCCTTTGCGAAGAAATTCCTTGACAAGCCCGGACTGTTCTACGAACTGGCGGGAGAACAGGCCCGGTTGATTGATGACGTCACTGGAACGTTGCCGCCCTACGACCAATTCATTGTTCTGGGGCCTGAAAACGTTCAGGCGGTTGTTGACGACATTCGGCGTAAGACTGGTTTGGCTGCGGCGATCGTGGATGTGAACGACCTGCGAGCCGTCAAAGTGCTAGCCGCGACTGATGATGTCTCGCAGAAACTGCTTGAAGCGGCCCTGGTCTCTAATCCGGCGGGCAATGCCGATGAGCAAACGCCCATTGTCCTCATACGCCCGATCAAGCCAGAGGCGAAGACATAAAAAATGTTGGGGTGCAGAATCCAAGGATAATTTTTTTCTGAGCAGGGGGCGTATCGCCCCCTGCTCAGAAAAAAATTATTCCCTCAATCAGCCATGCCGAAACGTTAGCCTGCCATGCGGTCACGACTGAGCCCATGTTTGTCGAGGAGGGCTGCAATATCCTTTGCACGAACTCGGCTGTGGCGCGTCTTGTCGGGCATGACCAGATTTGGCCCCGCCTTGCACTTTTTCATGCATCCGGTTTCGCGGATAACGACTTGCTCGGCAATTTGGCGATCGCCCAGTTCCTTGCGCAGACCCGCAATCAATTCTCGTCCGCCCCGCTTGCAGCAGTCGGACTTGCGACACACCAAAATGCAGGCTTTGGTTGCTTGTTTCTTGCGCTGTGGCTGCGGGATTGGGGTAGGAGCCATCACCGTAGAGAGGGGAGGCGCAATCACAATCTGCCGGGCTTTGTAAGTAATCGAGCCATCCTCGTCATCAACCTTTTGCTCACCGGTAACCTGCAGCGGCATACCCACAGCAGGCAGTGGAAAGCAAGACGCCCGAGCTTCGCGAGTGAGTTTGATGTAATGTTCGCCCTTCGGTGTTGCAACCCGCATTCCCTTAACCTTGAATCCGTCTTTGACGACGAAACCCAGGAAATTGCCTGTGAGTTGAAACGTCTGGTGCGTGCGTTTTGGTTTACCCATGATGATGTCTGTCTTGCGACCCCAAGAATGAACAAGGCAACGAAGGGAAATGAACGTAAACGGGATTCAAACGGTGTTGAGCTTAAGCTGTGAGGAAAAACCAGAGTTGGATAGCCGTTTCTATAGGTTGTGGAAAGCTGTAAAGCAAATTATCCGCATTAAATTTGGATTTAGATGCAACCAATTCTAAGGGCGATCGCCCACAAGAACTGTCAGCCATACACGAATCTACATTCAACAGCTTCGCAACAACGAACCTAGCTCAATGCTCCCAACAACGGTTGAGCCAGTCGATTTTCTCCCTGCGGGAATAGTTACCGTTATGCAGAAACACACTCCACACCTGAACGGCGGCAAGGGGAGTCTCGATCGCGGCCCACAATTGCCCATCCGATTCGCAGGAACAGGATACGTCCAGATCTTGCAACCGCTGACAAACTTGCCGGCGATCGCTCAAAGGTGCTGATACCAGCACATCGTGGGGAGACGTAGAAGAATTAGCCATAATGTCGAAGAAGGAAACACTTACGGATAGAGTTGTCTTCAAAAATTCTCAAGTGCTATTAAGAAAGCGTTATGAGAACATTAATGAGCAAGAGCAATCAATGTGCAGAGATTTCAGTCACTCCGATACCTGACCTCCATATTTACGCAAAAGAAAACAGGGTATCCGAGCCAATCTCATCAACATCGGCTTATTGCAATAAGCTCTCAATAGCTTCATTAATTTCCAAGATACGCTATCGCCTAGCTATTTGCACATCATTTTCGTTAAGTCTTTGCAAGGATCCTCAAACCCCCTTCCACCAAGCCTTACAAGCAATTAGACAGGCGATCGCTTGCCGTTCGGGGATCGCTTTCTATGTGTGTTTACCGAACCAATCATGAGGCTCTTGGGCACCTTTCAGAACCCGGTAGGTATCCACATACCCAATCCAGACTCTCGGATTCGCTTGTCTGTTCACGCCGAAATGACCGCCTTTTCGAGAAGCCAAGCGTTAGAACGTTTACCCCGTTACTCGGGATGTCAAGCGCATTTGGGTCAAAGGTTCTGATCAACCGTCTTGATCAAATGCTTAGAATTTCCTTCAGACGCGTTGACAGCAATACGTCAACACTCTGCATTGGGCAAGCCTTCAGGCACTTGCCAGTGTTTCTCCAGAAAATGTAAAAGCGCCCCAACCGTTGTTGTCGGAAGATTGGGGAGTTCGCTGCTGAGGTCGATGCCAAATTCTTTTTGAAAGTCGTCGCACAGAGAGAGGGACCAGTCAAACCAGCAAATGTGCGTCCAACACAGATCGTCTTCCAGGCGATCCTCTGGAAGCGTGCGCCCAAACTCAATTCCAGCATATTTTCCCAAATACTCGTGGGCAAATTTGATCACGCCAAACGAAAGATCAAGGGGTTCGCCATAGGTAGTGTGCCAATCAGCAGGGCTCAGCGGTGGGCGCTGACGCAAAAACTGAAGGACTTGACGTCGTAGTTTGAGATCAGGGCTGAGGTCAGGATAAGCTCTGAGATCATCGACGATATGTTTGAGGCGCTGCCACATAAGAGGGAGGGAGAGGACCTGAATAATCTTCGGCTCAGGCTTTGCTCACAGTATTCCCAGTCGCCTACAGAAATCCTCAACGTGCATTTGATTTCCGGGGAAATTCTACGGCTTGCGGGAAATTACTCATCATTGTGCAGATCCCTGCAGACAGGTCTTTTCAGGATGTCATTTCGAGTAAGTTCTGCAGGGTTGGAATGAAATCGGGGTATGAGATGGCTGCGGCTTCAGCCCGATGGATGTGGGTTGTGCCACGGGCATTGAGAGCCGCGATCGCCAGGCTCATGGCAATTCGGTGATCCGTATAGCTGTCTACCTCTGCGCCCACCAGAGAGGCTCTGCCTTGAATTTCTAGACCATCAGGCTGTTCGGTGACCGTAGCGCCCATTTGAGTCAGTTGGGTCGCCATCACAGCGAGGCGATCGCTTTCCTTCACCCGCAACTCTGCGGCATCTCGAATCACGGTCGTGCCTTGGGCAAATAGAGCCGCGACGGCCAGAACCGGCACCTCATCAATCAACCGGGGAATCAGGTCACCGCCAATGGTGCAAGCTTTGAGGGTGGAATGACGCACGCGAATGTCTGCCACCGGTTCTCCTGCCACTTCCCGTTCATTCAGCAAGGTTAGGTCGGCTTCCATTTGCTTGAGGGCATCCAGCACCCCCGTCCGGGTTGGATTGACGCCAACATTCTCCACAACCAGATCCGAGCCAGGGACAATGGCTCCGGCCACCAACCAAAAAGCAGCCGAGCTGATATCGCCAGGCACGATCACCGTTTGCCCCCTCAGTCGAGCCGGGCCTTTCACCGATGCGCTGGTCGTTTCAGGGTCAACCACGATTTCTGCACCAAATGCCCGCAGCATGCGCTCACTATGGTCGCGGGAAAGGGCAGGTTCGGTCACAGTAGTCATACCTTCGGTGAGCAAGCCTGCGAGCAAAACGCAGGACTTTACCTGAGCCGAGGCCACCGGGGAGCGGTAGTGGATAGGCCGTAACGCTTTTCCCCGAATCGCCAGGGGTGCCAGTTCGCCGTGGCGGCTCCAGATTTCTGCCCCCATTTTTTCCAGTGGCGTAATGACCCGTGCCATGGGGCGCGATCGCAGCGACGCATCGCCTGTAACGGTGAAGAAGCGATCGCGATGGCTTGCCAAAATCCCTAGCATCAACCGCATCGTCGTGCCAGAGTTGCCTGCATTCAAAACATCGACGGGTTCCAGCAGGTTCCCCAACCCCACCCCCTGCACGTATACCGTATCCGAGTTAAGCGGTGAAATTGTCGCCCCCATCGCGGTAAAGCAGGCTGCCGTGCTGCGCGGGTCTTCTCCCAACAACAGTCCCTGAATCTTTGTTTCGCCTTCCGCCAACGCTCCCAGCATCAGCGCCCGG
This sequence comes from Vacuolonema iberomarrocanum LEGE 07170, assembly GCA_015207365.1. Classification (GTDB taxonomy): domain Bacteria; phylum Cyanobacteriota; class Cyanobacteriia; order Elainellales; family Elainellaceae; genus Vacuolonema; species Vacuolonema iberomarrocanum. Next base: position 71,401 of record JADEXA010000016.1, on the reverse strand, counting down.
TGAGAAATGGACTTATCCCCTGGAATCTGTACCCGCCCCCGCAACGCCGTGTCCTTGGGTGGTAAAAGGGTCAAGGTTTGGTGGGCGTCAGATTCTGTCAGGCAAACGGATGCAGCAGCCATCAATCACTCTCAAGGTAAGAACAGCAAAGAAATAACCTAATTATTCAGGCTCGTTTTATTTTCCCACGTCGGTTGTCCCGCAGAAAAACCACCAGCAAGAACGCCACCGAGCAGAAAATCCGATCGCTGGGTTCTTCGCGCAGCCCCCGCCGAAACATAAAGATTTCGGTAAAAATCTGGCGATCCCCATCTGGAGGAGGAACCATGGCCTTGAGTGGCTCATCTTTTTCAGTACCTTGAGAGAACGGCCTGATCGCTTCAGAGTCCTACATCACAATTCACGTCTAACTTCAGCAGCTCAGCTTCAATGCCTAACGTTTAACGCCACTCTATCCTCCTCACTCCTCCCCACATCTGACTCATGCTGACTCACCACCGCAAAACGGTTTGCCTGTCGCTGATGTCGCTGGATCTACCACTCTGGTCTGTAGTGGAAACCTCGGCAACGTTGTACGAAAAGGAATTGCAGCGCTACCACTTGTTACTGCGGGAGCCTCCCTTGCGCGAAAACGTTCCCACTTACCCGCCCAACGACGAGGCGACAATGCCGCAACCGAGCCCTCCCTCTTCGCGGTTTTTATGGCTGGAGCTGTCGCCCTATCGCATCATCCTGACGATGCAAACCCACAGCAAATTGAGTTACCGTCATTATTGGGAGAAGGGTGTGTTTGGACCAACCCGGTTCTGGCTCCAGGGAGACGATCCCACCCACTGCAGCCAGATGCGCCTCCGCAACTACACACGCAGCCTTGAGCTGCGCGGCGATCCGTTACCCGAGCATTTGCGGGTGGAATATGAGTTGTGGGCCGCACAGGAATTTCTTGGTCACTACGTCCTGAATGTCGATATTCAACCAGACGACTAATGGATTTTGCGGCAGCATTGCCAACCTTTGTTGTAACCCTACGCGAGGGAGTCGAAGCGGCGCTGGTCGTCGGCATTGTCCTCGCTTACCTGAAGCAAGCGGAACGCCCCCAACTTACTCGGTGGGTGTATGTCGGCATTGCGGCGGGCATTGCAGCCAGTGTGCTGGTGGGAGTTTTGTTGAGTGGCAGTTTGGTTTGGCTCTCGAATACATCAGATGGCTATGGGCGCGTGGCGAAACTGACCTTAGAAGGGGTATTTGGGGTGGTGGCGATCGCCCTCCTCAGTTGGATGCTGGTGTGGATGTCGCGGCAAGCCCGATCCATGAAAGGCGAGGTCGAAGGAGCCATCACCTCAGCGCTCCAACAGGACAACGCAGCGATTGGTGTGTTCAGCTTGATCGCGATCGCCGTTCTCCGAGAGGGCTTCGAAACGGTTCTATTCCTAGCAGCCCAATTCCAGGCAGGCTGGATTCCTATCACAGGTGCCGTTGCCGGTTTGGTGGGAGCCGTCATCATCGGCGTGTTGCTGTTCCAGCTAGGAGTAAAGATCAACCTACGCCGCTTCTTCTTGGTCATGGGGGTCTTCCTGTTGCTCATTGTGGCAGGGCTAGTGGTATCGGCGTTGCGACACTTTGATGGAGCGATCGCCACCCTGGCTCCACTCGATCCGCAATTTGCTAGCCTCTGTCCGGGAACCCATGGGGCTTGCATCCTGGGGCCGCAAGTGTGGGATGCCAGCACGGTGCTTCCCGATAAGCAGTTTCCCGGCATTGTCCTGAAAGCCTTATTTGGCTATACCCAGCGGTTATATCTGGTGCAGGCGATCGCCTATGTGGTGTTCTTAGGCAGCGTCGGCACGCTCTACTTCCGCAGCTTGAATCCGGCTTCAGGTAATGCGGCAAAACCTGGATCCTCATCGGAGCAGCGATCGCCCACCTGAATCTACGCTTGATGGCTGGAGATGATAGGCGATCGCCCCGATTGCGCCAAAACGGTCTATCCTGAAAAAGGCGTTAAGAAACGTAACACATTTCTCTTTCTTCATGAAATGCATTATTAACCGTCGTGCTGAATTCTCCGCCAGTCACCGCTACTGGATGCCTGAAATCAGCGACGCCGAGAACTTTGCCCGCTTTGGGCTATGCACCAACGCTCCCGGCCATGGGCACAACTATGTGCTGTACGTCTCGATGGAAGGGGAGTTGGATGACTATGGCATGGTGCTAAACCTGTCGGATGTGAAGCAGGTCATCAAGCGCGAAATCACCAGCCAACTCAATTTTTCCTACCTGAATGACGTGTGGGAGGAGTTCCAGCAAACGCTACCCACCACCGAACACATGGCACGGGTGATCTGGAATCGCCTCGCCCCCCACCTTCCCCTAACGAAAATTCAACTCTTTGAACACCCCGAACTCTGGGCAGACTACGAAGGAAACAACATGGAAGCCTATCTCACGATCAGCACCCACTTCAGCGCAGCCCATCGATTGGCGGTACCCCACCTATCGATGGAAGAGAATTTTGAGATTTACGGCAAGTGCGCCCGCGTGCATGGGCATGGACACAACTATCATCTGGAGGTCACCATCAAAGGCAACATTGATCCTCGAACCGGGATGATTGCCGATCTGGTGGACTTTCAGAAAGCCGTTGATTCGCATGTGGTAGAGCCGTTTGACCACACCTTCTTGAACTACGACATTCCTTACTTTGAGAAAGTCGTGCCTACAGCAGAGAACATCGCTGTCCATATCCGTGACTTGCTGGAAGCACCTATCCAACAGATCGGAGCAAAACTGCACAAGGTGAAGCTGATCGAAAGCCCCAACAACTCTGCCGAAGTCTTTGGGCTACCTGTTGAGGATGCTGATGCCACCAAGATGGAGCAGCCGGAACTGGCGATCGCCCCATAGCATCAAATCTGGTTGAAAGCCTCAACTATCGTTTGTGCCCGCTGCTTTGCAGCGGGCACAAACGATAGTTGAGGCTAATCCCGACGACTCCAGTTACAGCGCCTCATGCCCCTGAACGATATGCTTCGTCGTCATTAGGCTGCTGAGGGTAATGAAGCCCCGGTGGTGTCCCTTCTGGTTAGACATGCCCAGCGCAATGGGTGTACCCTGTTTTGGATGGCGACAAAATCGGGGAGACGCATTGATAAACAGCGTCGCGCTGTTGAGGTGTGTGGCAAACTGTTGGCTTTCGGTATAGCTTTCTGTCACCAGGGCATCGGCATGGCCACTGCTATAACGGTTCATCCAGGCGATCGCCTGCTCTGAGCTATCGACGACCCGAAAAGCGACCGTACGGCTCAGATAGGGTGTGCTCCAGTCTTCTGGCTCGACGAGGGTCAATTCTGGAAAGTCTGCCACCAGCTTCTCATCACCCCGCAGATGAAAGCCCTTGTCCTGCAGGTTGCGCCAGAGCATTTGCAAGGTCGTGACATCTTGTCGGTTATGAATCAGCACCTTCTCAATCGCATTCACCGGATCTGGCTCGCTGCGGTGGCTTTCCAAAATCATCCAGCGGGTCATATCGACAGAGCCCGACGGAGACCAGTAGAGGTAGCAATTGCCGATGGCCGTTTTGAGCACAGGAACATTAGCCTGTTGAATGATCTGCTGTACCAGGCTCGTACGCCCATAGGGCAAGACCAAGTCAATACAATCATCCTGTGTTATGAGTTCCTTGATGGAATCGCCGCTGTCTGGTGGAACCAACTCTAGTGCCCCTTTAGGCAACTTGGCATCTTCTAGCGCCCCTTGCAGGATTTCAGCGATCACCTGATTGGTCTGGCTGGCTTCGGTTCCGCCTCGCAGCACCAGACTGTTCCCCGTACGGATACACATGCCAGCCGCGATCGCCCCCAGGTCGGGGAACGACTCAAACACCAGCGCAATAACCCCCAGCGGCGTCAGCCGTCCATAGGTCTGCCCGGAGGTCACAGGTTCATGGACATTCAGGAGCCGCTGTAGAGGGTCAGGGGAATTCGCGAGCTGCTGCAGAATCTGGGTGACCATCTGCAATCGTTCTGGGGTGAGCCGCAGCCAGTCCAACATCAAATCGGGGACGGCCATCTCCCGGCTGGTCTCCAAATCGAGGGTATTGGCTTCCAAAATCCGATCTTGCTGCTGCTGTAGAGCCTTTGCCATTGCTTGCAAGGCCGTGCTTCGTTGCGCACCCTTCAACATTGCCAGCTCTGCGGCTGCCTCGTGGGCACGTTGCACAATTTCTAATAAATCGGGCGTAGGCTCCAAAATATCTCCCAACTAACGCCGACAGGCAAGCCACAACATAAACACCAACATTAGCGACAATGCCAGAGCCGCGATCACTCTAAACGTCACATTGGAAATCAGAGGCGATTGTAAGGTCGTCACCAGGAGCAAAAAGACCAAACCAAAGACAATCAGCAACGTCAGCGGAACATACCCCTTGCCAATGGATGGATTGACGACATTCCATTGATATCCATTCCAGCGCCAGACGCGTTTGTAGGGATAGTTGGTCGACAGTTGCTCGATCGCATGCCCATTGTCTTGCACCACAAAAATTTGCTGACAGCGATCGCAGCCGAACGCTTCGGTGAGCGTGATCGGCTTGAGTTCCCCCCGACGGCGACATGGACAGGGGTAATCCTCGTTCAGATCGATCTTTTGAGGCTTTTGCGTTTGCACGGAGCGCTACTTCAACCAAAATGCGGTGAATCTGGAACAGTAGACGGACGCCTGAACAATCCTTTTCAAGCAGCCCGAGCGGAGTAACCCTTAGAACTTCGACAAGCTAAATCTCATGGTAGTGGATCTCTCAAGGATTCGGGAGGGGAGCAGGATAAAGTCCACCAATTGATTCCATCATCTAGACGAAAACCCTTTGTGACAGACGATTCCCGCCCAGAGCGAACCAGCAAAATCAGTCCGATTCTAACACCCTCTCTCAGTGGCTCAAGACTTCAGCAGAGGGCTTCATCTAGCGCTTACAAAGGGAAACGAATGTGCGGATAGAGCTTTTCCTTCAACGACTATTTCTTTCCTTTGAGCCATTATTCGTTTGAGAGCCGCTTACAGGCACTTTCAATTTGGCCTTGCTTTTCCCTTGTTTCCTTACCTATTGGCTTACCGCACGCACAAACTGCCCGTAATCTATCTGAAGACACAAGTATTGTACGCAGTTTGAGATTAATCAAAAAAGCGGGTAACGCGATTCGAACGCGCGACATTCACCTTGGCAAGGTGACGCTCTACCACTGAGCTATACCCGCAGATTTGCATTTGGCTCACACTTAAGCGAAATGCGCATTTACCAATGTCTCAGATAAGCGATCGACTGTCAAGATTTTGTTCGATACAAATTTCCAAGACGTCCCGCTCTAAGGGAGCCGAGCCGATTCAGGGGAGCTCCGTAGAGTCGGAGGCGATCGCCCCCCGCAATGAGGGGAGAGTTCCTGTGGCGGAGGCTTCGGCGATCACCTGGGGTGACTGAGTGTCGGGGGAGAGCGATCGCACCTGCCGCATCAGACTGGCCATTTCCAGAGCACTCATCGCATAGTCCCAACCATAATTACTCTTGATGCCTGCCCGCTCAAGCGCCTGCTGCATAGTATCGGTCGTCAACACGCCAAACACAACAGGCACGCCGGTCTGGAAACCTGCCGCCGCCACCCCCTTAGACACCTCTGCCGCCACATAGTCAAAGTGGGGCGTCTGCCCCTTGATGACGGCTCCGAGGCAAATGATGGCATCATATCGCCCCGTCAGTGCCAACTGCCGTGCCACTAACGGAATTTCGAAGCTGCCAGGAACCCAAACGTAATCGACCATCGAGCCATTGGGGTCGGGATCGACCCCATGCCGCTTGAGGCAATCCTGGCATCCGGCCAAGAGTTTACCGGTAATCAAGTCATTGAAACGCCCGACAACGATGGCAAAGCGCAGCCCATCAACCTGGGCAAAAGTTCCTTCAAAAACAGCCATGCAGTATCTCGATGAGGAGGAGCGACAAACAGATAGAAAACCCTAAAGGGGTTTGGGATGGGCTCAGCCGCCCAACTCGACCCCTGGCGACTAGACCACCAGATAGTTGAGTGCGCCCACGAGGATAACCAGCACTAGCCACGCACCCGATCCCAGGAAGATCAGGCGCTTGGAGGCTTCCCAATTTTGAGGGCTGGCATAGGCAACCGGAACCCCGACGATCATTGCAAACGATAACAGCACCAGTGCTGCGAGTGAAAATTGAAAGGCAATTGTAAGCATATAAGTTCTCCCAACAGAGCAAGTAAACCGAATAGGATAGAGTCGAGGCGGTGCTGACTCTGCAAGCTTTACCATTCCATCTAGTAAGCTATCAAAAAACTGTCCTTCCACCCAAGCCAGTTTTGCGCTAGCTTCGCGCCTTTGGGGAGGTTAAAGCAGGGCCTACACAACAGATATCGGCGGGTCTGGATCGATGTTTTTTTCCCAAAAGGCATTGATTTTAGCCGCTTCTGCCTATTTATTCGGTTGGTTTGCATTTGCCAAACGGTGCGCTTTCAACCCTCACACTCCACCCAAGTCAGTCAATGGATCTTATTCTTTGTCACACTACAGCAGACTTCGACACTCTGGGCGCAGCCGTTGGACTGAGCCAGCTTCATCCGGGGGCAAGAATTGTGCTGACGGGCGGCATGCATCCGACCGTTAAGGATTTTTTGGCTCTGCATCGCGATGAATATGCGCTCATCGAGCGGCGATCGGTCACCGTCGAACAAATTCGCAATCTCTATGTTGTCGACACCCAGTGGGGCGATCGCCTGGGCAAAGCAACAGAATGGCTAGACCTTCCCCCCATTGATGGTGAGGAACGCCAGATCATTCTGTATGACCATCACTTGGAAGAAGCAGGTGATATCCCAGCCACCCAACGCTATGTCGAGGCCGTGGGTGCAACGACAACGCTGATTGTGGAACAGTTGCAACAGCATCCTCAACCCGTCCCTCTCACAGCAGAGGAGGCAACGGTCATGGCTCTGGGGATCCATGTCGACACGGGATCCCTCACCTTTGACCATACGACGGTGCGAGATGCAGCGGCGCTGACCTGGCTGATGCAGCAGGGAGCCAACATCCGGGCGATCGCCGACTATGTGGAACCGGGATTATCCCCTCATTTGCAAGAATTGCTCAGCGTTGTCCTGGAAGATTTGCAGACAGAGTCCTATCGGGGCTTCACGCTGTCCTATGTGTTGTTGTCCCTGACGGAGTATGTGCCGGGGTTATCGAGCCTTGCCAGCTACGTCGCCAACCTGACGGAAAGCGATGTGTTTTTGCTGGGATCCCGCTATGGGCGACTGGATAGCGGCGAGGAGCGAATGTCGATTATTGGGCGATCGCGGGGCAGTGGCCTCACCCCCGACCTGAATTTGCATGACTTGTTTCAGCCGCTCGGGGGGGGTGGGCATCCCAGAGCGGCATCGTTGACTGTTAGAACGGTGAATCCGGGGGAAATCCTGGGTAATCTCATCAAATCGATTCGCCAACAAATTCCGCGATCGCCCATTGCCCGCGAGTTAATGTCCTCCCCCGTCCGCACTATCCGTCCGGAAACGACCATTGGGGAAGCCCAACGCATTCTCTTGCGCTATGGGCATTCGGGACTATCGGTGGTGGATGAAGCCGGCACCTTACAAGGCATCATTTCTCGCCGGGATATCGACATTGCCCTACATCACGGGTTCGACCATGCCCCGGTCAAAGGGTACATGACCACCACCCTCAAGACCATTACCCCAGACACAACCCTGCCCGACATTGAAACGCTGATGGTGACCTACGATATCGGTCGCCTACCCGTGCTGGAAGATGGGAGCCTGGTAGGGATTGTGACCCGCACAGATTTGCTGCGCCAACTGCACCAGCAAAAGTCGGAGCAGGAGATCGGCGGCGACTCCCCCATCCATGAACGGCGGCGGGAAGGCCCCATACCCTCGGTGATGTGGGATTTGCTGCGCGATCGCTTGGATCCCGCTCTCTGGGAAATGTTAATGACTGCGGCCCAGTTAGCCGAACAACGGGGCTGGCAGATCTACCTCGTGGGCGGTTCCGTGCGCGATCTGTTGTTGATAGATCGCTACCAGGGTGCCACGCCCACAGAAGAACTGCTATTTGACGACATCGATCTGGTGGTCGATGGCTTCCACCAGGCCGCCGATCAAGCGGCGGGCGTTGAGCTGGCAAAGGCCATCCAAAACTTTTTTCCCAACGCGAAGCTGCAGGTTCACGGACGTTTCCAGACCGCTGCTTTGCTCTGGCATGAGGATGAAGCCTTGGGTTCGCTCTGGGTCGATATTGCCACGGCTCGCACCGAATTTTATCCCTATCCTGCTGCCAATCCCGAAGTCGAAGCCAGTTCTATCCGCCAGGATTTGTATCGGCGCGACTTTACCATCAATGCCCTGGCCGTCCGGCTGACCACCCCCCATCAAGGGGAACTGTTGGATTACTTTGGCGGCATTCTCGATCTGCGAGAAAGCTTGATTCGGGTGCTTCACGCCAACAGCTTTATCGAAGACCCAACCCGCATCTATCGAGCCGTGCGGTTTGCGGTGCGGCTAGGGTTTCAGTTGGAACCTCAAACAGAAAGCTATATCCACCATGCGATCGCCAGTGGCATCTATGCTCATATCCAGTCTGAAATGGAGCATACACCCGCCCTGCAAACGCGGCTGCGGCGAGAACTGAAGCTGGTACTAGAAGCGTCGTACTGGTATCGCGCCCTGCGGGTGCTAGCGCGGCTCAAAGCGCTGGTTTGTCTGCACCCCAACCTGGAAATGACGCCGGGTTTGTGGCGTCAGATGCGGCGAGCGCATCGAACGCTCAAGCACTTCGACAAAGCTAACAGCCTGGAACACTGGCAGGTATTGCTGGAATTGCTGATTGCCTCCTTAGAACCAGCGGAGCGGGGCAAGGTCGCAGAAGGGTTACAACTTCCAGCCGAGAGCATCGACCGCCTCAGCCATCTGCATACAACCGAAGCGGCGATCGCCCAAACCCTACCCACCTGCGATCGCCCCAGCCAAATTGTGGACGGCCTCAGCCCATACGATGCCGAAACATTGGTGTTGGTTGGGTGTCGAAGCGATCGTGCCCTCCGCCGTCAGCTCTGGCAGTATCTATTGCACTGGTCCCAACAACGCCCCCCGCTAGATGGCAACGACCTGAAACAACTGGGCTATCGACCGGGCAAAGATTTCAAAACCATTCTAGAAACCCTACGCAATGCCACGTTGGATGGGCAAATCGCCACGGTAGAAGAAGCCAAGGCTTTACTCCAGCGCCAATTCCCCACGAACTAAGGATCGCGAATTAAATAAAACCCAATACTTATTTTTTGAAAGCGCGGCTCTAGCCGCGCTTTCAAAAAATAAGTATTGGGTTTTATAGCGCTATGCGCGTTAGTTAAGTACGGTTGTGTGGGGCGCGCCGCGCCCCACACAACCGTTGCTGTGCTTAATGCGGTTGCACACCACTATATTTAATTCAGAGTCCTGAGACAGGGCTCTACAGTCGATAGACAACGCTGAAGTACAAACCTTGATCTTGTGCGTTGTTGCCGCGATCGTCTAGGTCGATGAGGGGCAAGGCATAATCGAGCCGCAAATCAAACTGAGAACTGGGTTGCCAGATTAGCCCCAAGCCAACGCCAGCAAGAAAGGGCTGGTCAGGTGTATCGCGGGGATTGTCGCCATCATTCCACACCCAGCCCATATCAGCGAAGGGTGCAAGCTGAAAGATCGGTGCCCCCGCTTCGTTGCGACCGAGGGTGATCCGATTTTCCGCCGACAGACGAACGCCATTGTCCCCCAGACGCGCATTCTGCCGGAAGCCTCGCAGCGATTGTCCGCCACCGATGGAGAACTGCTCTGGAGCCAGCAACGCATCGGGGGTGAGTTGCACATCCGCTTGCAAGATCAGCAAATTATCGGGATTGAGGATTTGAACGCGCTGGAGTTGCCCCAGCCAACTAAAGAACTGACCGTCGGGGTTGCCATCGGTAGTGGCATCGAGGAGTGTGGTACCGATACTGAACTGCGATCGCACCGACCAGGCTCCCGTAGAATCGCGCAACACCACATCCTGCCCAAATCGCAGAGCCGTGATGGTGCTCTCGTTCAGAATGATGTTGCCAAACAGCGTTTCCCCATCCCGATAACTCAACCCAATGGAAAGCGCCGCCTCGGTTCGAGGCGTCCGGATAAAGGGTTGCCGAAAACTGACTTCATACAACTCGGTGTTGCCGTTGATGTTGAGCTGATCAAAGGCGGGGTCGGTGATGTCAAAATCACTGGGCGCGATCCGCACCGACAGCGTCCCTTCTCGGGGATTGACGGGCACACGGTAGTTGAAGTCATAGAGCCGGGCACCCCCCGTCGTTGTCCGCCGCAGCGTCATGGAAACGGTATCGCCCAGCCCAGTCAGGTTGCGGTAGCCCAGCTCTAGGTTCATCCGCTCTGACCCCACGCTGGCCGGGGAATAGTTGTCTATACTGACGGCTCCAAAGAATGGTTCGGCTTCTGTGACCCGCACGACCAAAATGCTTTGTCCCAAACCATCCCCGGCGCGGAGGCTGGCTTCTACGTTGTCAAATAATGGATCGAGCCGCAACAGACGCAACTGATCTTCCAGGTCAAACTGGTTCACAGGCGTGTCGGCTCCCAATGCCACCCGACTGCGGATGTAGGAATCGGGAACCCGCTGGTTTCCCTCGACTTCAATTGTCTCTAGTTCCCCCTCAATCACGCGCACGCGCACGACCCCATCGCCGGTCGGCGATTCCAGAATGGCGCGGGAGGTCAGAAAACCTTCGTTTAAATAAAGTTGGGTAATGCGATCGGCAATCTCCTGAAGTTCCTCAAAGGTGAGCGATCGCCCCAAAAACTCTTGATAAATCGGTTCCAGATCGCCCTCATCAAATGCTGTGTTTCCGGTAACAACAATGTCTGAGACGGTAAACCGCTGCGCGTCATCCGGTGCTGGGGGCGGAGTCGGTTCGGCTGGCGGCTCCTCAATCAGCGGTTGCTCTTCGGGTGGGCTGATGGGGGTAGGGGTGGGAGCCGGCTGCAGGAACGGACTATCGTCCTCAGAGGGATTGACGTCGGTGGAAGGGCGGGTTGGCAAGGGTGGCGAAACTTGGGCGATCGCCGACCCGGGCGATCGTTCTGGCGCTATCGTGTCTAGAACCGGTGAGAGTGCTGCGGCCTCAGTAGAAACCGTGGCTTCAGAATCTACTGTGGTCAGGGGCCTGAGCCCGGTCTCCTCAGCGGGAAGCTCTTGAGCCAAGCAAAAGCCTGGGGCGATCGCCCATATCCCAGCGGTTGCCAGCCAACCAATGTTTCTATTCATTCGGTATGTTCACCCATCCACCACATGGCAATAATAAGCAGCGATCGTAAAACCTATTCCGGAATACTATGAAAATTTCATACATCCTGGCGCAAAATACCGCCATGGATGCCGAATATTACACCCTATTCACAAATCGATGCATACAGGACTGACGCAAAACTTGGGCATCCTGAATGAATTCGTTGATGGTGTGGTCGCGGCGCGGCCACACCATCAACAAAATGCGTAAGTCCTGGCACCGTCTAAGTAGCTCGGCATGATGAAAAACCAGACCCTAAAAACCTGTGCCGCCCGCGCTGCGGGCGGCACAGGTTTTTAGGGTTTTAGGTTTAATTGCACCTGCCAACTTAGATGCGACATATCCAGTTTTTGGGCAATAGGAATAAAAGGGCGATCGCAAAAGGTTTTCTTGCTATGGGTGACGGCATCGCTAAGAGTTTTCCTGGAATAGAAAAGGGATGCGTTGTGTCGGAGTGGTATCCTTTTCAGTAGAGCTTGGGATGAGATAATCGAGTGTCTCACCCCAAATTTCTCGTAATTTTGCTGTATTGCACTTGCTGTGTTTTGTGGTGATGCCGATCTAGGCATGGCCACCTGAATGAATAGAATTGGAAGGGATTCAACCTATGAAGCGACTCGCAGTTTTTGGGCTGATTATCGCTGTGGTAGCCGTTACCTGGGGATGGATGGGGAATATTTCGGCGGCGGTCGCAGCCCCTCTCAATCGCTCGGCCTTTGTTTCGGCTCCACTTCTCGCAGTCGAAGCCGACTACCGAAATGCGGTTGATGAGAAACTCTCAACAGAATTTGGTAAAAAAATCGACCTTAATAACACAAACGTCAAAGCGTTCATGCAATATCCGGGCTTATACCCCACTCTGGCTCGTATTTTGGTGAAAAACTCGCCCTACGAATCTGTGGATGAAGTGCTGAACCTATCGGGTCTAACAGCTCGTCAGCGGGAGGTACTGGAAGCCAATATCGATCAATTCACGGTCACCGAGCCAAACGATGCACTGGTTGAAGGAGATGATCGCATTAACAATGGCATCTACCGATAGAGCTGGACGGGTCAATATTGACCGATTAGAAAAATCTGGCCAGGGCGAATCTTCCTTGCCCTCGCTTGAGTAATAGAGTTAGTTGTGCTGGAAACCGCACGGCGTCTAAATCGGTTTCTCGACCGCGATTATGATCTCCAATCTGAATTGTCAGCCCTTAGCAAACGCTGGGGGCTGTTCGTTTTACCATTCAGTCCATCAGCGGCGCGACCTTTGAGATAGCCAAGGTTTTCTTCGAAGAGCGCGATTCACCTCGGGTGGTGTCATTAGGTAGTAGCCTGTGTCTTCGTCTTTTTCTCAGTCCGGACAACGTTCCCCAGCATCTGATGTGCCAGCGTTTGATGTCATTGTGGTGGGCAGTGGTGCGGCGGGATTATATTCAGCGCTGTGTTTGCCTCAGCACTATCGAGTGGCTCTCATCACGAAAGAACCCCTCGCCAAATCGGCCAGTGAGTGGGCGCAGGGGGGTATCGCTGCAGCGATCGCCCCAGACGATTCCCCCGAACTGCATGTGGTCGATACGCTGAAAGCAGGGGCGGGGCTGTGCGATCGCCAGGCTGTGACCCAGCTAGTCAACGAAGCTGCGCCCTGCATCCAGCACCTTGTTGATTTAGGCGTTGCATTTGACCGGAGCACCGATGGATTGGCCCTCACCCTCGAAGCCGCCCATTCTCGCAAACGCGTGCTTCATGCCGCTGATACCACTGGGCATGCTGTCATCACAACCCTGACCGATAAAGTGCTGCAACGATCCAATGTGCAGATTATCCAGGGCTTTGTGCTAGATGTCTGGCAAAACGCTGGTGCAGTCGCGGGGGTCGTGATGTGCGATGCGGCAGGATTCCACCGTCTCACCGCTAGAGCCGTCATCCTGGCAACTGGGGGCGGGGGACAGGTGTTTGCCCAGACCACCAACCCTCCGCTTAGTACGGGGGATGGCGTGGCGATCGCCTGGCGAGCTGGAGCCCGATTGCGCGATTTAGAATTTGTACAATTTCATCCCACAGCATTGACGCTGCCAGGCGCACCCCATTTTTTGATTAGCGAAGCGGTGCGAGGCGAAGGCGCACATCTACTGGATGAACAGCACCATCGCTTTGCCTTTGACTACCATCCTGATGGCGAACTCGCGCCCCGCGATGTGGTCAGCCGTGCCATTTTCTCCCATTTGCAAAAAACACATCCCGATCGCCCAAATGCTCATGTCTGGCTAGACTTGCGCTCCATACCTGCTGAGCGCGTACGCTATCGATTTCCCAATATCATTCACGTTTGCGAGCAATGGGGCATTGATGTGTTCACGCAACCCATTCCGGTTGCGCCTGCCGCCCATTATTGGATGGGGGGAATTTTCACCGACTACGACAATCGCACAACCCTCCCCAACCTGTACGCCATTGGAGAAGTCACCAACACGGGAGTGCATGGAGCCAATCGCCTCGCCAGTAATTCTTTGTTGGAATGCTTGGTGTTTGGCGCACGGTTGAGGCATCTGCAATTACCTGAGATCGCGATCGCCCCACCCTCTCAGCCCCAGCCTGCAAACAAAACAGCCCGTGCGCGCCCCAGCGCCGATGAGATTCAGGTGGCACTTCAGTGGGTGCAGGATGTGCGATCGCGCTTACCTGGGCTGATGTGGCAAAGTGCGGGGATTTGTCGCGATCGCTCGACCCTTGAAGCCGCGATCGCCCAGGTACAGGCTTGGTACCATGCTTTTGAATCCTTGCCGTTGACGCAATGGATGATCGCTGTCCTCACGGCTAGCCAGGGGGATGTGCTAGACATTTCCCCCGCTGAGCTGAGGCAATGGTCAGAAACCCGTAATCTGTTGGCGATCGCCCTACTGATCCTGCGCTGCGCCAACTTCCGTACTGAAAGCCGAGGCGGGCATTTCCGCAACGACCACCCGACTCCTGATGATCAGCACTGGCATGTCCACACGATTGTAGAAGGTGATTCCCTATCTACCCTCCCTGTCGACCCGTAATAGGCCTGGGAGAGCATTATGAAAACCCTGACGGCGCAAGGCTTGCAATCGTGCGTTCATCCTTATCCAAGCCAACGCCAGACTTTTTTTAACTCTGAGATGCTGAGTAACTTTCCCGATCGATGTCTGAACCCAAGGAGCATCGAAGCGCCCTAGGATTCTTCGACAATTACCTTGTGCCAGAGCCCTGGGTATTCCCAGGCCCCCCATTTACCGGAGGATTACCGCTGTTCGAACTATTCGCCTGAATAAAACCGGGAGCCGTCAATTCGGGCTTGCGTACGGATGACTCAGGCTGGAAGGAAGCATTGCTTTGTAGAGGATTGACGGTTGCTGCCAATGTGGAAGGGGCAAAGAACCCGATGAAGACACTAGCAACAACAGCAATTCCAGGGGTTGGAAAAAAGCGAGTCATAAGACTTGTGTGTGAAAACACACCCTAGATATACGGCAGTTGTAGGAAGCACTGACGTGCAGAAGTAGCCTCGATTCGATCTTTATCAGGAACACCTACTCGCTGAAGCGAGATGCATCAACGCCAAGAACACTGAAAATCAAATGGTAGCTATCACGTAAACTGAGCTTTCAGAGCCACAGATGCCGCGCAAAGCCTAGAATAATACTCTTCTTTCTTTCTAATTTTCGGGGCAATCATAATTTTTACGTAAAGCCGTAGATAAACTTAACACAAATTCAGTGTAAGTAACGTTTTGTTATTAAATGGCGATCGCTGCTTTGAGATAAGGATAGAAACTTTCTTCAAAAAGTAAAGGAGTGTGGTGCCCTTTGAAGGCCTGCTGTATTTCTTTGCTCAGACAGCGGTAACCGTTGCCCTCCAAGGGCTTGCAGTCTGAAACAATAGGAAACTCTGACTGGAAAAACAGGAGCAGAACCAAGCCCGAAGTCCCAATATCGGGGTCAATCCTGCGGTTTATCCGAGGTTTTGCAGAAACGATCTCGAGAAATTCGTATAAAAGGGCGATCGTCTCTTCCGGATATTCACGGAAAACACACAGGCTAATTCTACATAGAGCCCAGTTGAAGCTATAAATTTAGATTGCCTGAATCCATTCCTTCACGGCATATTCAGTCCAAATGCCATGTTGCCAATAGGGATCCTGCTCGACCAGTTGTCGCACCGTTGTTTCATCTGGCGCATTGTAAATTGCAAAAACCTTTGTGATATCGGCTGTGGGTCCGATAGTTACCAAAACACCAGACTCTTTTTGTTGCGCGAGGCCGTCTAGATGTGCTTGGCGATAGGGCGCACGTTTTTCTAGTACGCCCTCGCAGTAGTTTCCCCACATGATGTACTTTGGCATGATTGCTGGCTCCACACCCTACCGAACTTGTCGTCAGAACTTACGTATTGTGTTGATGGTGTGGCCGCGCCGCGGCCACACCATCAACGAGTTCAATCAGGACGACGCAAAGTTTGCGTCAGTCCTGGTAGTAATGCCATCCCCAACTATGCCATCAATTGCCATCGCAGGAGAACTAAAGCCAACTCAAAAACGCCCGTCAAACTAACCCATAGCGAACAGCAAGAATAGCCGCTTGAATCCGATTTTTTACGCCCAGTTTGTTGAGAATGCCCCGTACGTGAGTTTTGACGGTATTAGGGCTGACGTAAAGTTGGCGGGCAATTTCGCTATTGTTGTGCCCTTCTGCCACCAGCGATAACACTTCCTGCTCGCGATCGGAGAGCGGGATAAAGGGGCGCTGGTTCGTCGAATATTGGGAAGAAAGTGTACTGGACATGGATCTATTGCTGCTTATGTTATGAAGGGTAAACGGCGGAAGTAGCTGCTAGAGACGATACCAATGCTGAGCTTGAGCAGGGTTAGCCGACGATTAAATCCAGGAGAACACTCAGTAGTGAAGCGGTGATTGCCAACCTTGCAAGCAGGAATAAAGGCAGGTGAATAGGTTTACATCGAACAGGATGATTTCACTAAACTATACAGTTTAGTTTGAAAAGTCAAGTCACATTCTTCCAGAATTTTGTGTCTCTCTAGTCCAGGTATATAGCGGTGTGCAACCGCATCAAGCACAGAAATGGTTGTGTGTGGGCGCGACGCGCCCACACACAACCGTACTTACCTAACGCGCACAGCGGTATAAATGCGGGTTTAAGCAGGGAGATTGGAAAAGGGCGATCGCCCAGACAAGCCACTGAGGCTATCGTCTGGGCTTTTTATGGCGAATGGGATTGGGGGCTCTCAGGTTTAGAACGGGCAGCGGCTATGACTGGTCGGTTCTATCCGTGAAAGATGTATCCGCAAACGGTGTATTTGTGATGGCTGTGCGATCGCCCTCACTCCTTGGCAACTGGAAACTGAATCTCGGTCACATAGGATTCGTTGTCTTGCTCCGCTCCACCTTCGAGATACAGCTCCCGGTTGGCTCCCATAATGTGATACCCGTTCTCTTCAATCCAAGTCAGCAATTGTCCATAGGACTGATTGAGGGTGCGATAGCTGCCATGATGCACAATACAAGCTGCATCGGCATAGGCGGGCAGATTGTACGAGCGAATGGAACCCTGCTCAGACAAAACCTTAGGGACGATCACAAAAGCTTCGCCATCCACATCCTGTTCTTTGTATTCTTTGTCGTGCCAAATCGCCCCGCAAAAGCCCGGTCGTACTCCCTGCTGCGCAATGTGTTGGTAAAGTCCATTGTAAAGCGAGCCAATTGCCGAATACTGAGTCAAAATTGTCCGACTCGACACCACGGCGATCGCATCAAGGGGTTTGATTACAACATTGTTCGTCATCTTCTGTTTGTCCTGTTTGGCTTGTTCAAGGCGCTCAAGTTGCCCCAACCATGACTGGACCCGAGCCAAGCGTGCCTGCTCGGTCTCGATGTGCTGGCTCAGCTCTGCCTGCTTAAGCTGCATCAATCGACGGAGTTCTGACAAGGAAATCTCGTCGTTGAGCAAATCTATGATCTGGTTCAGGGAAAAGCCCAAGTCTTTGAAGGCCAGGATGCGATTCAATCGCGTCAACTGGTGGGCGGCATAGTAGCGATAGCCCGTTTGCTCATCCACATGAATGGGATGAAGCAAGCCCATTTGGTCATAGAGCCGCAGGGCTTTGATAGAAACCAGACTGAGTTTGGAGAAATCTCCAATCCGGAGCATGATAGATGGCCTCGAGTGCGCTGTTTTTTAGCCAACACCCTGCCCCAAGGGCAGAGTCAAGCCTGTTGATCGAGCGATCGCCAAATGCCTCAAACAGTGGACAGCCTGCGGTGTTTAGCGTTCTGGTCAGACTGATTCACACAGAACCGACTAAAGATTATCTGTTAAGAGCCTTGCACTGCGAGGCGTTCAAAATTAGTTGTCAGCCTCATCAGTATCGGCATCATCGGGTTCGTCAACATCATCGACCTCGCCAGCAGTATCGGACTCAGCTATCATCAGACGCTCTCTGGCCGTCAGCCGCCATTGCAATTCTGCGGGGTTAGTACCGGAGGTCAATTCTAAACAGCGTTGCCAGAAATCCAACGCGTCAGGATCCCCTTGGATATCGAGAACCTGTGCCAGCAGGCAATTGATGGCACCATCATTAGGATCGATGGAAAGAGCCGTCTCTAAGGCTTCCCTGGCATCCGTCAGCAAAACATCTTGCTCAGTGGAGGAAAGCTCTAGATCCGTATTGGCCTGCTGCACCCTCGCCCAGGCAATGTTGCGATAGAGATTAACCGTCGTTTCTGGGTTCGCGGAGGGGTCATCCTCTTGCTGCTCCAAGCCTTCCAAAGAGAGAGCGATCGCCTCGTTGTAGTCTTGGTTGGCGATCGCCTGTTGCCCCAACGAGACAAAGGCCGCCGTGATATCTCCTTGCGCCGCTAGTTGGTACTGGGCTTCAGCTTTCTCGGCGTCTTCCAAGTCGTCATATAAAACGGCCAGGTTGTAATGGGCTTGGGCAAAGTTGGGGCGCAACTTCAACGCCCGCTTGAAGTTACCTTCGGCCTGCGTGTAGGCTCCAGCTTCCAGGTTCCGCAAGCCCGCCTCGTTATAGAGCAGAGCCAGTCGAGGCAACATAGTGTGGAACAGCACCAACAACGCTAGAAGTGTGGCAGACAGGCCAAATTTGACCTCGCTCCAGCGGCTGCGATGAATGGGGGAGTTTTCAAACAGGCGTTCGACCGTTTCGCGCCCTAACCGAGTAAATGCACCTCCTCCAGCGAACAGGGTCATGACGGCGGGTGTGAGCGCACCGAGGGAACTCCAGACGCCACCAAAGGAATCATCAATGAAGCGGCGGGCAATGTCCTGGGTGAGGGCAAGGCTGGCGGTGAGACAGGCGATCGCCAGGGCATCCCACAACCAATCGTAGCGATCGCGGACATCGGGTGGCTTAGGAAAATGCCACCACCAGGCCGATTCAGGAGGCCGAAAGCTTTGCCGCCACTGGGGCAGGTCGGGGTGCGTCGCAATCTCCTTCTGACATGTCCGCAAGCGATCATCCAGGGTGGCTAGCTGCAACCAAAACTGGTTGGATAACTCCGACACCTGCGGCTTGGCCAGGGCATTGTCTAACAATCCTTGAAGGCGATCGCGCGTTCGCAAGACCTCAATCAACTGCAAGGGAGCAATTTTGTCTTGCTGCAACGCCTGCAAGGCGGCTTGATACCGTTCTAAGAGGGCATCTGGATCGTTCAAATCCTGCCCGCCCGTCGTTGTGTCGGTTGTAGCTGACATACGTCGATGGCTCTAGCTCTCTGGTTATAGTACTATTGCCATCCGATGTCGGATTCCAGTCAACGTCTGAATTCGCAATTATTCATCGTTCACAACCCGTTCAAAGCCCTGTGCCAAATCGGCCATCAAATCGTCCACATGCTCCAGCCCCACGGAAATACGAAGCAGGTCATCTGGGGTTGTGGTATCTGGGCCTTCGGTTGTGGCGCGGTGTTCGATCAGGCTTTCAACGCCACCGAGGCTGGTGGCTCGATGAAACAGCTTCAAATGCGGGAGGAGGGCGATCGCCTGTGCCTTTCCGGCACGAATTTGCACCGACAGCATGCCTCCAAAATCGGTCATTTGCTTTTGGGCAATAGCGTGACCCGAGTGGTCGGTTAGACCAGGGTAGTGAACCGTGGAAACCTGCGGGTGCTGGCTAAGCCAGGTCGCTAGCTTGCGGGCATTGTCGCAATGGCCGCGCATCCGGTAGGGCAGGGATTGAATGCCCCGCAGCAGCAACCAACAGTCGAACGGCGCAGGTACGGCTCCGCCCGTGGCTTGAATCTGACGAATGCGCTGCGCCATGGCTGACTCCGTTTTGGCAATTACCGCGCCACCCAACAGATCACTATGGCCTCCCAGATACTTGGTGGTGGAGTGGACGACAATATCGGCTCCGAAGTCGAAGGAGCGTTGCAGCAAGGGGGTCGCCCAGGTGTTATCGCAGACGCAGAGGGCTTCGGCGTTATGGGCGATCGCGGCCACCGCAGCAATATCTGTCACCTTGAGCATGGGATTGGAAGGCGTCTCGACCCAGATCAGCCGTGTGTTGGGTTGCACAGCCTCCTGGACGGCATCCAGGTCAGTCAGATCCACAAAGCTAACCTGCAACCCCCAAGGCTGTAGGAGCGATCGCAGAATCGCCGTCGTTCCCGTGTAGGCATCGTTGGGCGCAATCACATGGTCGCCGGGAGCTAGCGCTTGCAGCACGCTAGTGGTTGCTGCACTGCCCGAGGAGAAGGCGATCGCCGCCTCTCCCCCTTCCAGAGCGGCCAAACAACGCTCCAGCATGGCGCGATTGGGATTGTCCATGCGGGTATATTCATAGCCGCGATCGGGGTCTTGTTGAAAGGTGGTGGAAAGGTAGAGCGGCGGAGCGATGGCACCAGTCGCCAGATCGACCTGCCGTCCGGCATGAATCGCCAGGGTTTCAAAATGCATAGATTCAAAGTGAGGCATCGGCTCTGAAGATTAGATCATTCTGAATTTTAGAGGGAAGCCTTCGCCCTTGGTGTTACGACTTTTTGGGCTAGATGGTTGAGCATAGGTGGCACTCCCTCCCGCAAAGATCTGTTGAAGTAAAGCTTTAGCAACTCTGTATAAATAAATACGGTATAAGCATATAATCCGAAATGCATATCATTTTTGTGAGGAGTAGATCTTGAAACGACTGCCATCTTTGCAAATCGGACAACACACCGCACCCTGCCCCATCATCCAGGGTGGAATGGGAATTCGTATTTCGGGTGCCAACCTCGCCGCTGCCGTTGCCAATGCGGGAGGAATGGGCATCATCTCAGCTGTTGGTTTGGGGTTTAGCTCTCCCTACTTTGACTCAACCACACCCAACAAAGCGGAGCGTCGCAACCAGTTTTTTGAGGCCAATCGACTCGCGTTGATTGATGCGCTGAAGCAGGCACGCGCGCTCAGCCCAAGCGGCATTATCGGCATCAACTCTATGGTGGCGGCACGCGATCACGCAACCTTGGTACGCACGGCAGCTGAGTATGGTGCCAATCTCATCATTTGTGGGGCGGGATTGCCGCTGGATCTCCCGGCTCACACAGCAGACTATCCCAAGGTGGCACTCGTGCCGATTGTGTCGAGTGTGCGAGCCGCAAGACTAATTTGCCGTAAGTGGGAACGACAGTTTGGGCGGCGACCCGATGGCTTTGTGGTCGAAGACCCGCGCACGGCTGGGGGGCATTTGGGAGCCAAAGCAGAAGAATTCCAGGATCCGGCTTACAACGACCTGGAACAAGTGGTCGCTGGTCTTGTGCGTTATGTGCAAGATGATCTGGATGGATCGATTCCCGTCATTGCAGCGGGAGGAATCTGGGAGCGTGCGGATATCGACCGGATGTTGGCGCTTGGAGCGAGTGGCGTTCAAATTGGTACTCGCTTTATCACCACCCATGAGTGTGACGCTGACCTCCGCTATAAGGAATTCCATTTACAGTCTCAGCCCGAAGATGTGGTGCTGGTCCAAAGTCCGGTAGGAATGCCAGGACGTGCTTTACGCAATTCGTTTTTGGAACGTACCGCGACTCAGGCCATTGGGCCAACGGGAGGCTGCCTCAACTGCTTGCAGGTGTGCAAATTTCGCGATCGCCAGGAAACCTTCTGCATTCTCCAAGCCCTCGACCGCGCCGCCCATGGGGATATCGAAAATGGCTTGGTGTTTTCTGGGAGCAACGCCGGACGCATCCGCCACCTCGTTCATGTGGTCGATCTGATGACGGAACTGACCGGAGCAGAGCTGAACTAATCGAACCGCTCATTCCTCTTCCAATAAAATATTGGCCGGGTATGTTGGCGGGGCGGCTTGTGTTGCCCTGCCAGAGATGCCATGCTAGCCGTGAAGACGCCATCTGTCTTCGTTGTCAGAGGTTTTGACAAATTCTGGGAAGGAATGATGGCATTCAAAACAGTGGTGTTTTACGGTTCCTATCGGCGCGATCGCAACGGAGTTCGTGCCGCTCAGTTCATCCTCGATCAACTCACTCAGCGCAACCACGAAGTGGTTTTCGCGGATGCTCTAGAGTATGACTTTGGCCTGCTCGATCGCATGTATAAGGAATACGACCCAGGGCAAGCGCCTCCCAAGATGGAAGAATTGGCCGAGCATATCCGCACCGCCGATGGATTTGTGGTGGTGGCCGGAGAATACAATCACTCGATTCAACCAGGACTCAGCAACCTGATGGATCACTTTCTAGAGGAATATTACTTCCGCCCCGCTGGCATTATCTGCTATTCGGTAGGCGGGTTTGGCGGAGTTCGCGCTGCCATGCAACTGCGGGTATTTCTCAGCGAAATGGGAATGCCGACGATTTCCTCAATCTTTGCCATCTCCAGAATTACAGACGCACTGGATGCTGACGGAAAGCCACAGAAAGAATCGCTGACCAGACACGTTGGCTCCTTTCTCGATGAGTTTGAATGGTACGAGGAAGCTCTGCGACACCAGCGCCAGGAAAAGGGCACGCCCTTCTAAGTCAGGGGAAGATCTGCGACGTCCTTTTGGCTTGCATCACACACCTACTTACTGCTAGGGAAAAGATAAAATTTCCAGAATCAAGCCTCTTCTGACTGCGTTTCCAAAAGCCCTTCCAATACAGCTGCGACGACTCGATAATCTGAATCGCACCGTAGTTCCGCTAAAGCTGCCTTTGCTTGCCGATCATCAAAGTGCCTTAGCGCCCCAACAACGATTGCGCGAGTTTCTGCATTAGCATCATTTGCAGCCTGAAGTAGCATGTCCAGTGCTTCTGGTGCTCGAGGCGTGTTTTTCAGGCTGATTATATTTGCGATCGCTGCTTGCTTCACAATAATGTCAGAGTCATCAATGCCAAGAGAACACAAATGTAAGGCGACCTCAGGACATTCCAACTCACTCACTACAGCTAAAATGCTTTGTCGTACTAACCAATGAGGATACTGCTCAAAGATAGCGACCAAATGCGTAAGAGATTGATCCCCAAACTTGGATAGAGAATTCGCAGCTTCAGCAATGATATTGTAATCAGTCTCATGCGCCAAAATATTGACTAAAGCATCAAATGAGGCTCCATTTCGCTTGTAGCCAAGACCCATTACAGCAAACGATCGAACTAAGATTTCTCTGTCATTAGTTAGCTGTATGAGCAGTGGAACAACTATCGTAGGCTCATGATGACGAAGTTCAGTAATCGCCTTCATACGTGATTGCGGATCGGGACTGTCAAGCAAAGCTTCAATTTGTGCTAGTTCCATGATGTTACCTTGAAGTTCAGTAAGGATGGTGGACTTAAGACGTCAGCCAAAACAATGACATTTACCGCCACTCGCCTTGTCTAACGTATCTGAGATAGCTTGGTCTTGTCAGAAGTCAACTTATAGCATGCAGGCACAACTTCAATAGGATTAGCAACTGAAAAAAGCCCTAAAAAAGTAAGCACCGTAAAAGAGAGTAGTTATTCCATTGAACTTTTGTTCACTGTATTAATTCTTCTAAGGATGTGACTGGCAAAGTGTGTTGAACTCATGTCAGACAGCTTCAAACTAAGAGGCAAACCTGCAATATCTTGTTCAGAATTAAAACTTGTCTAACTCACGTTCTTCAACCTAGAGATGCAAAGGTAAACTCATGATCAGAAGCATCATCTCAATCTCCAGATGAGCAGGATACTAAAGCACGAAACCACTTGACCTCTCATTAAATAAGGCAAATAACGATTAGGAATCCCACAAGTGTCAAGCTAGACTCTAAAAAAACTGGAAAGGACAGTACTTTTGATTTACTTAACATGGCGAGCTCCAATCAAGTACTTTGATTCAAGTATTTCTTTTTACTTCGGAGATGTTTCTTTCAGTACCTGAAACTTTCAAATCAGAATGCTAAAAACATCAAGGTTCCAACCGAGAGCGCAGTCATCAAACCGAAACTTCCTCTAGCTAAGAAGGAGGTCAACTTTTGAGTCGATCGTTTCTTAACTATGCTGTAGATGTGGGGAGCCCCTAATAGAAAAAAGAGAATTGCAATCCCGCTGCTGCTTGGCTTAACCGGCTCGCTTAAACTGGTCTGTTGAACAAACATTAGATATAACTCTCCCTCTTAGAGGTCAGTTTTCAGCGGACAACTCAAGGCTGATGTCAATATCCTTGCCAATTCCCCATGACTCTTTGAGGATTTCCCTAAAGATGGACTTCTGATGCAACATATCTTCTCGTAGCATGATCAGCAATTCGTGGGCGTCCTCCCGTGAAAGCTGGCGAACCTGACTCTCGAAGACGCGAAGCTCGAATTGCTGCTCTAGTGGCAGTTGCTGGCGAACGCTCATTGATGCTTAAGCCTAACATGTAACTCTACGTGAATAAATGTAACATAATTTTTCAAAGTATTGCCAATTAAATAATCTTGTGATAAGTAAAATTGCTCACCACTATTCACAAGCAAAAAGCCTTGAAACGTAGATGTTTCAAGGCTTTTGACTTTAACGCGCCCTGGAGGACTCGAACCCCCGACATCAGGTTTTGGAGACCTGCGTTCTACCAACTGAACTAAGAGCGCAAAACGTAACCGATAGACACAAAATTTTTAAACACAAGGGTGTTCTGCTTTTCTAGTCTACCAGCAAGCGGGCAGCTTCCAGTAAGGGAACCTGCAAACCTCGAAAATGAGGGAAGGGAAAGCTGCCGCACCTGATCGGCTGCCGCACATAAGCTACAGACGACAACGCCTAGAGTGGGCGATCGAAGCGTTGCTTCAGGCGGGTTGCCTTACCAACGCGATCGCGCAGGTAGTAAAGCTTGGCGCGACGTGCTTTGCCTCGACGCACCACCTTGATGCTAGCAACGCGGGGAGAATGGACAAGGAACACCCGTTCTACGCCAATTCCTTGAAAAATCCGACGCACAGTGATGGTGCGGTTGATGCCGCCATTGCGCATGGCGATGATTGTTCCCTCGTAGGGCTGGACACGTTCTTTGCCCCCTTCCTGGATCACCACACCCACGCGAACGGTATCGCCCACATAGATGATGGGCAAATCTTGTTTCAACTGTTCCGACTCGATGGAGCGGATGATTTCCTGGGCATTCATGGCACTGCTTTTTCAAAACTCACGATCAACTATCATAGTCTCCAAAGTGAGCAAAGGTCTAGAGGCCAAGCAAATTTTCTCTGGACTTGTTTTCGCACGAGTTGCCAATGGGGTGGATGTAGCTCACCCTCCCAAATAAGTAAAGGGCTTACACATTTTGAAAGGGCTTACGCATTTGTTGGTAATGTGACCGCGTCACAGCCATACCCTCAATGAATTCCCTTAGGATGACGCAAGTTTTGCGGCAGTCCCTGAAGCAGCAAGGTAATGTTGATTTTTAGAGGGCTTTGTAATTGATTTCTCGAATGTATTGAGGTAGCGCAGTAGATGACAGCAATTGATACGGGGCGAGTGGAGGCGTATCCCTTGCCCACCGATGGTTTGGCGGAAGAAACCTCGATCGCCTTGGCGCAACAGGTGCAGCGAGTGGGGGTGCAAACGGATTTGAGGCCTGAGGCGATCGCCACCACCTTCGTTCAGAGCGGTTCCCCCAATGCTGAGCCGTTGCTGCTACTCCATGGCTTCGATAGTTCCGTGCTGGAATTTCGGCGGTTGCTGCCGTTGCTGGCGGCGCAACATGAAACTTGGGCGGTGGATTTGCTGGGTTTTGGGTTTACTCAGCGGCGGCGGGAGTTGGCCGTGACCCCAGAGGCGATCGTGCAGCATCTTTATGCGTTCTGGGCACAGCAGATTCAGCGGCCTATGACCTTGGTGGGGGCGTCGATGGGAGGAACAGCGGCGATCGCCTTTGCCCATCGCTACCCAGATGCGGTGTCGCGGCTGGTATTGCTCGACAGCGCTGGCTATACGGTCGGGCCGTCTTTTGGCAATCTTCTACCCAAAGCTGTTGCCTATTGGGTTGCCGGAATTTTGAAGCGCCCCAAAGTTCGTCAGAACATTGCAGTCAAGGCGTATCACGATCCGGTCTTTGCTTCAGAGGATGCGGCACAATGCGCGGCCTTGCATTTGGCAGAAGGGTTGTGGCAAGAGACTCTGGCGGCCTTCACCCGGAGCGGCGGCTTTCGTTCCTGCCAATCGCAACTCCCGCAGCTACAAATGCCCACGTTGATTTTGTGGGGACGGTCGGATCGGATTTTGGGGATAAAAGATGCACCGAAGTTAGCGGAGGCCATCCCCCAGAGTCGATTGGTATGGGTGGATGCTAGTGGGCATGTGCCGCACTTGGAGCAGCCTGCATTCACAGCGACCGAAATCCTCAATTTTGTCGCCTGAATATTGCTGTCTCATAGCATTCGCTGTCTCATAGCATTCATTTTTCAGCGATCGCCGAAAATGGATGTCCCAACCGGGGACGTAGGTGATGGTTTAACTCCAGCCGTTCAGTGCAACCCGCTCCTCCGGATGTGATCGATTCTTGACTAAGCTTGTCACGCGCACTTCATAAATATCGGAATGAGCGGATTTCCTATACCATCAAAGCGTTACCGTTTGTGGAGTCAGCATGAATCCGGAGTTGCAACAAGTCCTCTCCCAGTTGGATATCCCTGCGGAGTGGGTAGGAATGCGGGCTGTTCGTCAGGCGTCGACCTATCGCGCGGTGCGAGATGAACAGCCACAGGAGAATCATCGTGGCCTGGAACAGGGCGTCATGGTCGAGGTGATGGCGCAGGGGCAAATGGGGTATGGAGCTGTGAACTCGTTCCAGCCTGACGCCATTCGCGCCGCCGCCGAAACGGCCTATCAGCAGGCGATTGCTGCGAGCAAGTGGCGCATTTTCCCCATGACCCCTGCCGTCCGTCCTCCGGTGACAGAGCGCTACGCCTCCCCGGTGCAAAAGCCGTTGGATACCCTTTCGCCTGGTGAGATTAGCGAAATTTTGGTGCGGCTTTGCCAGTCTTTGAAGGTCTCGGAGGCGATCGTGCGTACCTCTGCCGTTGCGGTCACCGAAGATATCGACACCTGGTTTGTTAGCAGCAATGGCTCCGATGCCTACGAAAAGCTGGTCTTGACTGAAACCCACTTTGGCGCGACCGCACAGGATGGGGCGGTGGTGCAGCAGCGTAGCAACAATGGCTTCCTGGCCCATTCTTACCAAGGTGGATGGGAGCGGTTTTTGGGTGCGCCGTTGTGGGAACGGGCCGAGCAGGTCGGGGCGCAGGCGTTGGAATTGCTGGCCGCTGGAGAATGCCCTACAACCACGACGACGCTGGTGCTAGCTCCCGACCAGATGATGTTACAGATCCATGAAAGCATTGGCCATCCTCTAGAGCTGGATCGGATTTTGGGCGATGAGCGCAACTATGCGGGAGGTAGCTTTGTCAAGCCGGAAGATTTTGGCACACTGACCTATGGCTCTCCCTTGATGAATGTCACCTTCAACCCAACGATTGCCGGAGAGTTTGCTAGCTATCGCTTCGATGCCACAGGCGCACCCGCCGAGACGGAATACCTGATTCGTGAGGGCCAATTGATGCGAGGGTTAGGCAGTCTGGAAAGTCAGGCGCGTTTGGGCTTGCCGGGGGTCGCCTGTGCGCGGGCTTCATCCTGGAACCGTCCGCCCATCGATCGCATGGCCAACCTGAATCTGGAGCCCGGAACAGATTCCCTGGAAGACCTGATTGGTGGTATTGAGTCGGGTGTTTACATGGAAGCCAATCGCTCCTGGTCCATTGATGACCAGCGCTATAAGTTTCAGTTTGGTTGCGAATATGCCCGCAAAATTGAGCAGGGCAAGCTGACGCACTCTCTCCGCAACCCCAACTATCGCGGCACGACGCTCCAGTTTTGGCGCAGCCTTGCAAAAGTTGGACGAGCCGATACCTGGGAAATGTATGGCACGCCCTACTGCGGCAAGGGGGAACCCAACCAGGCCATCCGTGTTGGACATGGCGCTCCAGTTTGCGTATTCGATGACATTGAAGTGTTTGGAGGGGGATGAGTCCTGCCCTGCATTCCTCGCCAACGATAATTGGGGTAGAGTTAACCCAGTCACTCTGTCAGCGGTGCTTTGTCAGGGCACGATCGCTCTCCCCTCTGGAAGCAATCCCAAAACAAACATTGAGAAGCCCATCGCGGTGGCAGATCTTTCCAGAAAAGACCATAGAATTATCAAATAATTTCCCAACGCATTTCCAACTGAATCGATAACTACTAACTATGTCTCCTATCCTGCATTCTTCTGATGATGCTTTCCGTGGTACGACGACGACTGAAGCCGATTCGTCTTCAGAAATGGCGATCGCCTCCACCGGGGACTTATTTCTGAGGCATCGACTCACCATTGTGGAGGACTTGTTAGAGTTCGTTCTCCATGAGGAATGCGGGCAGGATCTGGTGAATCTGCTGCGGCAACTGCGGAATATGTCCTCTCCAGAAGGGCAAGCCCCCAACGCCGAAAATTTAGGGGTGATTGAACTGATTGAAAAGCTGGATCTGAACGAAGCCATTCGGGCGTCTCGTGCCTTTGCCCTCTATTTCCAGCTAATCAATATTGTTGAGCAACATTACGAACAGCGCGGACAGCAGTATCGGGTTGCCAACTCTGGGGTTGATCTGGGGTCAACCATCGGTGCAGACGATTCTGAAGAAGCCAACCCCCTCCACACCTCTTTTCTAGAACGGAGTTTGCAAGAATCTCCGAGCCTTAACCATAGCAATACCTTTCAGGCACTCTTTCCCTGGTTGGTGCGGCTCAACGTTCCACCCCGCCAAATTCAGCGGCTGATCGACAAACTGGAAGTGCGGCTCGTATTTACCGCCCACCCCACCGAAATTGTCCGCCACACCATCCGCCACAAGCAGCGCCGCATTTCCCGAATTCTGCGCCAACTAGACTTGTTGGAAGATACGGGCACGGCCCCTAGCAACAGCCTCTCCTCCTGGGAGGCCAACTTGTTGCGCGACCAACTGACGGAAGAAATTCGCCTTTGGTGGCGGACGGATGAGCTGCACCAGTTCAAGCCCAGCGTGTTGGATGAAGTAGAATACACCTTGCACTACTTCCAGGAAGTGCTGTTTGATGTTACACCGCAGTTGTTCCGCCGGTTTCAGCAAGCCCTGAAGATGAGTTTTCCCGGCTTGACTCCGCCGCGCCACGAGTTCTGTCGGTTTGGTTCCTGGGTGGGTTCCGATCGCGATGGCAACCCTTCCGTTACCCCTGACG
The DNA here is from genome assembly GCA_015207365.1 of Vacuolonema iberomarrocanum LEGE 07170. GTDB lineage: Bacteria > Cyanobacteriota > Cyanobacteriia > Elainellales > Elainellaceae > Vacuolonema > Vacuolonema iberomarrocanum. The sequence goes on along the minus strand of JADEXA010000016.1, from coordinate 42,303 downwards.
TTACCTGGCGCACGGCCTGCTATCAGCGCAATCTGGTGCTGGAGAAATATATCCAGTCCATCGACCATCTGACGCATTTGCTGAGCCTGTCGCTGCACTGGAGCGATGTCCTCCCTGATCTGCTGGATTCTTTGGAACAAGATCAGGCAAAGATGCCCGACATCTACGAGCAACTGGCGATTCGCTTCCGCCAAGAACCCTATCGGTTGAAGCTGGCGTATATCAAGAAGCGGTTGGAGAATACGCGCGATCGCAACCTCAAGCTTTATGAGGGCGACTGCTTCCAGAGCGAGATTCCCGAAATCGACCCCGCCATCCTGTACGCATCGGGTCAGGACTTCCTGGCGGAGTTGGATCTGATTCGTCGCAGCCTGGTAGAAACGGGGTTGGAATGCCGCGATTTAGAAAACCTGATCTGCCAGGTGGAAATCTATGGCTTCAACCTGGCCCTCCTCGATGTGCGGCAAGAAAGCTCTCGCCATTCGGACGCGGTGGCCGAAGTGCTCGAGTACTTGCAAGTGCTGCCCCAGTCCTACAACGATCTGACCGAAGCCGAGCGGGTTACCTGGCTGACAGCAGAACTGAAAACGCGCCGCCCACTCATCCCGAGTGAGTTGCCATTCTCAGAAAAAGTCAACGAAATTATTGCTACCTTCCGGATGGTGCGCCAACTGCACCGGGAGTTTGGTTCGCAGATTTGCCAGACCTACATCATCAGCATGAGCCACCATGTCAGCGATTTGTTGGAGGTGCTGCTACTAGCGAAGGAAGCAGGATTGTATGACCCGGCGACTGGAATCGGAGCCATTCAGGTTGTGCCCCTGTTTGAAACGGTGGAAGACCTGCGCCGGGCTCCTGCGGTCATGCGTGAGTTGTTTGAAATGCCCCTCTACCGAGCGTCCCTGGCGGGTGGCTACGAAGCCTATGAGATCGAGGTCGAAGAGCAAAAAGAACAGGTCGCTGCGGCAAACGGGCGACCCGTGGTCATGGGTATGTCGCTGCAGGAAATCATGCTGGGCTATTCTGACAGCAACAAAGATTCTGGCTTTTTGAGTAGTAATTGGGAAATCCATAAAGCGCAGCAAGCCCTACAGCGGCTGGCAGAAGGCTATGGCATAGCCCTGCGGATTTTCCATGGACGCGGCGGTTCCGTTGGGCGAGGGGGTGGCCCTGCCTACGAGGCTATTTTGGCGCAACCCGGCCAAAGCATCGATGGGCGGATCAAGATTACCGAGCAGGGAGAGGTGCTGGCGTCAAAGTACAACCTGCCCGAACTGGCGCTATTCAACCTGGAGAACATCTCGACAGCGGTGATCCAGGCCAGCCTATTGCGCAATGGGTTTGATGATATTCAGCCCTGGCTGGAAATTATGGAAGAACTGGCCATGCGATCGCGCACCCACTACCGCAACCTGATCTACGAGCAGCCAGATTTCATCGATTTCTTCCATAGCGTTACCCCGATTGAGGAAATCAGCCAACTGCAAATTAGCTCTCGCCCAGCGCGGCGGGGCGGCAAAAAGGATTTGAGCAGCTTGCGAGCGATTCCCTGGGTGTTTAGCTGGACGCAGACCCGCTTTTTGTTGCCCTCCTGGTATGGTGTGGGCACGGCGCTGAAAGAATTCCTGGATGAAGAACCAGAGGAAAACCTAAAGCTCCTGCGCTACTTCTACTACAAGTGGCCTTTCTTCAAGATGGTGATTTCCAAGTGCGAAATGACCCTGGCCAAGGTGGATCTGCAAATTGCCCATCACTTTGTGCGAGAGTTGTCGCCAGCGGACAAGCGCGATCGCTTCGAAGACCTGTTCGACCAAATCGCTAACGAATACTACCTCACCCGCGATCTGGTACTGCAAATTACCGGGCACAAGCGGCTGTTGGATGGCGATCCAGACTTGCAGCGATCGGTGCAACTCCGCAATGGCACCATCGTTCCCCTCGGTTTCTTGCAGGTGTCATTGCTGAAGCGTCTGCGACAGCACAAATCCAATGCCGCATCGGGCATCATTCGTTCTCGCTACAGCCGTGGCGAATTGCTGCGGGGGGCACTGCTCACCATCAATGGCATTGCGGCTGGGATGCGGAACACGGGCTGATTACAACAAATGTTGAATGGAGAAATCATTGCTCCGCCTTCTCCTTCTCAACCTCTTTTCTGAAGAAACCGTTGGCAGAAGGCGTTGGCAGATATAGCCATGGCATTTCAGCGCAGCGTGGAGCGCCATACCCTCAAAATTATGGTGATGCCTGCCCCGTCTCAACGATTTCTGGCGGCGGGGGGATAGGAATTTCATTTTCCAGATCCGTCCAGTCGATGGGAGTTTGCATGATGGGAGCCGCTTGCGGTTCGGGCGGGAGCTCTGGTGTCACTAAGATGCCAGCCTGGAGGCGATCGCCCAACTGCACCGGAATCTCACCATAGGCCTGCAGTAAGCGGTCTGCCTCAATCGCTGCACGGGTTGTTGTCGGGATATCGCGCAATTGATCAATGGCAATATTCCAATTTGCCCAGACGCGTTCCCAATCCTCAAGGGTTTCTGCCTTAGCATGGGACATTTGGGCGATCTGAATATAGCGCTTTGCATGGGTCAGGCGCTCCTGACCGTCCACTTCTTGCGATCGCTGTGTTTGCACAAGGGCCAGTTGGGTGCGATAACCTTCGAGGTTTGCATCGGCAAAGGCTGTTAGCGGGCTGTCGTCTGGAATCGCCTCAAGTTGGGTAACGGCCTCCTGCCACAGCATCTGTGCTTCGGCCCAGGCTCTCAGATCCGCGTCCGGCTGGCTGCTTCGTTCCTGTGCCAGGGTTGCGGCTTCGGCAGCGGCGATCGCCTGTCGCAAACTAGCGCTGTGCTGTTGATAGTCCTGGGCCAGCGTGCGAGCCTCCGCTGAGCGGGGCGACCATCTGGGAATGGAATCTAGCAGCTCCACCGCATTCTCAAGATAGTTCTGGGCTTGCGCCACCTGGTCAATGGTTTGCGCCCCCTGCATCTGATCCAAAGAGCGCTGACCGAGGGATTGTGCCGTATCCAATTCAGCACAAACGCCACTGACGCAAGGATGACCGATAACAAAGCCACTGAGCGCCAATCCGGCGATCGCCATACTGCCGGTGACAGCTAAGTATTGGTCAAAGCTGCGCACTTTAACGGTACGGGGTGTCTCCTGAAACCATTCCACAACATCGATTTCTGGGCGCAGCAAGCTACCCGCTTTGGCAACATCCTGTTGCTGTTCTGGGGCGATCGCCTCCACGGCGGGTGGTAGGTCTTCTAACCAGGCCGTCAACTTCAGGGGGATTTTGCTATCCACCGAAGGCAATTTTTCGATGTCATCTAAGGTGAAGTAGCAGCGGGCATAGGGCAGCGTGTGCCCAACTTTACGCAGGTACAAGCGGATGCGCCGAGCGAAGGTGAAGTGAAAGACCCGCAGCGTCGTTTGGATGGATTGCAGCACCTGAAATGGATCCAGGCGTGCCTCGGAGGGGTGGTGCCCTACGATGATCAAGCGATCGCCCTGCTGTCCGCATCGCACCTGCAGCGGCACGTTACTTTTTTGGAGCAACCGTTCCAGGTGTATCCCGAGTTTTTGAAGTTCAGTGTCAGATGTCAGTTTATGCATCATGCCCCTGCCGGATGTTGCAATGGTTGGGTTAGCTTGAGCACGCCTTCTCGTTTTCACATTTCTAGGCTGCGCCAGGAAATCAGGATTTTGGCAAAAATCTTGCAAACGATGCAGCCGAATCCTGGGCTTATCTGGCAAGCTTAATCTCCAAAAATTGCATCTATCCGGGGGCGATTCACACCAATTCGCTAAGAATCCACTACAGATTTTTTTTGGTTTTCGTTGAATTGGTATTACCGGAGTTGCAAAATCCAATGATGACTATTGCGAAGGAGTGTACCGCGCTCCTTCGCAAAACCAATCGCCCCCAATCAGCAATGCTGGTTTACCCGTCAGGCAACCTACGAGGAGGCTGACTTGAGCTTCCATCCAGACTTATTGGTTTGCCGCGAACGGGCGATCGCCAGCGTATTGTCTGGCACATCTTCCGTAATCGTTGACCCGGCTGCAATGGTGACGTCGGAACCGACCGTCAGCGGTGCGACCAGAATAGAGTTAGACCCCGTTTTGGTGCGATCGCCAATAATCGTCTGATGCTTCTGGTAGCCGTCGTAATTGGCCGTAATCGTGCCAGCTCCAACATTCACCTGCGCACCGATCTGGGCATCACCCAGATACGACAAATGGGCGACATTGGTGCGATTGCCTAGTTGCGCTTTCTTCAATTCCACAAAATTGCCAATCCGACAACCGGCTCCCACCTGAGCCTGCCCTCGCAGATGCGCGTAAGGGCCAACACGGCTCCCAGCCTGCACGGTGCTATCGCTAATAACTGAAAAGGAGACCGTCACATTCTCGCCCAGTTCGCTGTCTTCGATGAGGCTACTGGGGCCAATGCGACAACCTGAGCGGATGTGCGATCGCCCCCGTAGATGAGTCTGTGGTTCGATGATGACATCTGGCTCTAGCACCACCTCACTGTCGATCGTGATGCTTGCCGGATCCACCAATGTTACCCCCGCCCGCATCCAGTTTTCCTTGATGCGCGTCTGCAAAATATCGTAGGTAGCAGCAAGTTGGAGGCGATCGTTCACCCCCAAGATTTCCTGGTGATCTTCCACATCGACCGCCTGCACGACCTGCATAAACCGCACGACATCCGTCAGGTAGTACTCCTGCTGGTCATTGTCATTGCTCAGTGTTGGCAAGATCTGGGCCAGGGACGACCAGCGAAAGCAATAGACTCCTGCATTAATGCGGGAATTTTGCCGCTGAGCCTCGGTACAGTCTCGGTGTTCAACAATTTCTTTGATCCTATTGTTCGCATCGCAAAACACCCGGCCATAGCCAGTCGGATCGGGAAAATGCGCGGTCAATAATGTGGCTTCATTGTTGGCTTCCTGGTGAGTTTTGACCAACTTTTCCAGGGTTTCAGGTCGTAGCAGGGGCACATCCCCATTCAGCACCAGCACATCTCCGTCATAGCCCTGCAGCGGTGGAAGTAGCTGCTGTACAGCATGACCTGTGCCCAATTGCTCCGTTTGCTCGACGAATTCTAGATCCGGCTCCTGGGCCAGCGCTATTTTCACCTGGTCAGCCGCAAACCCAACGACAATCAAGCGTCGGTCAATCGGCAAGTTAGATACACTATCGAGCACCCGCTCGATGAGCGATCGCCCACCCAGGGGATGCAAAACCTTCGGCAAACTCGACTTCATGCGGGTTCCTCGCCCCGCTGCCAACAGCGCTACCGCAACCATAAATTCAGTTCCGCTCAAACTTCACATGGGAGTATATCGCGCTTCCTGCCTCTTCAATCATTCCCTCAATCAGCAATGCCTCATGAAATATGGCTGGGAAGCAGATGTGTCTTCAATTCTGGATAGGTAGAACGTCCATTGCTCTCGGTTCGCATTCGGATAAATTGGACAAATTTTTCCATGAGTTCTGGATTGCGCCAGCCGCGTTGCGTTTCCTCTTGCATGATTTCGAGGGCTCGATTGGGTGTTAGCGCCTTTTTGTAGGGCCGCTCGCTGGTGAGTGCATCATAGATGTCAAGCACTTGGAAGACCTGAGCTAGCAAAGGAATATCCTTGCCAGATAGCCCATCCGGATAGCCCGAGCCATCCCAGCGCTCATGGTGGTGGCGAATAATGGGCACAACTCCTCGCATCGTTCGGAGGGGCTGGCAAATGCGTTCGCCAATGAGCACATGCTGGCGCATAATCTCCCACTCGTCAGGGGAGAGCTTCCCGGTTTTCAACAGAACATTGTCAGGGATGCCAACCTTCCCAATGTCATGGAGGTAGCTGCCCCAAATCAGATCCCGCACTTCGGCACGGGAGAGATTCAGAAACTCACCAAACGCCTCGCCCAATGCCACCAAACGTTCACAGTGATCCCCAGTATTGGGATCGCGGCTTTCGATGGTACTGGCGATCGAAAATAACACTTGTCCAGCATGATCTAGGTCTTCATTCAGACGTTTCTGGCGAATCAGGGACTTGACCCGTGCTGACAACTCTAATTGATCAAAAGGTTTTGAGAGAAAATCATCTCCGCCAGCCTCAATCCCTTTAAGCCGGGCTCGCCGATCGTTCAGTGCCGTTACAAATACGATGGGAATGAGGCGAGTTTGCTCATCTTGCTTCAGGCAACGACAGACTTCGTAGCCATCCATGCCTGGCATCATCACATCCAGCAAAATTAGATCTGGATTGAGATCGATGACACAATCCAGGGCGGCCCTACCATTTTCTGCTTCCACCACGTCATACCCTTCAACAGAAAGTAAGGCAACGGCAGTCATCCGACTGGAAGGATGATCATCTACAACCAGGATTTTGGGGTTTTCGGAGTCTCTACCATTCACTAGGAATTTACTCTCTATTTAAAAGACGGACAATAAATAATCTTGTTAGAGATCTCGCTACTGAGCCCTGCAATTCCAGTGCAGTAACAGAGGATTTCTCCTTAGTATCAGCAATGGTGGGAGTAGCGAAATCCGGCTTTATACGGAGATCGAATTTAACGCTCGTGCAGCATCTATCCCCTTTCTCAGCCGCAGCAGTAGAGTAAGAAACTGCTCATAGGACTGATGATTGGGCGACGCAAGTAGCGAGACGACGCAATTTTTTGAATCACGTCCATGATTTCTAGTAGGTAGCGCTTGCTAAGAAGTTATCTGAGCGCTAAGCATCAGTGTTCCCATTTGTGGCTAAGAATCATGATTGAAAGATAGTGATTGTGTAAAATTTTGCCTAATCCTTGCGTCACTAACTGCCAAGGTACGCTCCTTGCAGCATTGAGCCCATCTAAATTGTCAGAGCCCTAGAAAATTAGTAAGTAGCTCGGCATGATGAAAAACCAGACCCTAAAAACCTGTGCCGCCCGCGCTGTGGGCGGCACAGGTTTTTAGAGTTTTAGGTTTAATTGCACCTGCCAACTTAGTTCAGATGACTGTGAGGTGTAGAGGTAACACTCTATTGGCAGAGTTTGAGCGATATGCGATCGCTACATACCCTAAAAAAATTAAGGCTATCCACCTATGAGTTTGATATATGAACCAATACTTACTATCAATAAAAACAAGGGGTTGAAAGCACTCCTTTAAGATTTTTTAGGCAATTTTTGTATGGGCCGACGCTAATTTTACTCGTAAGATTGGATCTCCAACTTCGCTTTTCAAAGAGCTCTCAGTTCTTGATATTGTTTACCCGATGCGTGGCAGTGAGGAGTCAGAGTGTGTAGCAGGTTGGTTAACTGCTTGGCTGTTGCCCCATCCTGAGGTCATGAGTCATCGGGTATTCATCAATGCTGCGAGATGTTCTGATAAATAGAGGTTGAACTATCTAGATAAGAACGATTATTCTGCAGCTATGGGTTTACATTCAGGTGCTTCTCACCCTTCTTTGACGCCTGCCGTTGTTTCGTCGGCATGGCTGCATGAGAATTTAGACCGTCCCGATATTGCGATCGCCGATTGTCGGTTTGCCCTTGAGGATCCACAGTTGGGCAAGCGTCAGTATCAGGCCGGCCATATTCCTGGAGCGGTTCATTTTGATCTCAACGATGATCTATCGGCTCCGCCGCAACGCTATGGAGGCCGACATCCTCTCCCTGCTCCGGACGCATTCGCACGAACCCTGGCAGTGGCGGGCATTTCTTCGGGCGTATCGTCTGCCGCTGAGCAACCGACCTGGGTCATTGCCTACGATGATTCGCGGTGTGCCTTTGCGGCTCGCTTCTGGTGGCTGTTGCGCTATCTAGGGCATACGCGTGTTTCCGTTTTGGATGGAGGTTGGCGGAGATGGCAGGCCGCCGGATACCCATTAACCACAGAAGTACCTACTCCTAAGTCCGGCACCTTTGTGCCCCACCCACAGCCCGAAATGGTGGTTGATTACGAATGGGTACAATCGCGTCAGACTTCCCCAGAGAGCGTATTAATTGATTCACGTACGGGCGATCGCTACCGGGGTGACTATGAACCGATTGACCCGATCGCCGGACATATTCCGGGCGCATTGAACTACCCTTGGTTAGATGTAACGGATGATCAGGGGCAAGTACGATCGCCCGAAGCGCAAGCCAACCGTTGGTCTCAAGTACGGTCGGCGGATGACGTGATCGTTTACTGCGGCTCTGGTGTCACCGCCTGTGTCAATCTCTTATCCATGTATTTGGCCGGACTGCCACAAAGTCGTTTGTATGCAGGCAGTTGGAGTGACTGGTGTTCCTACATGGACCCGCGCGATCGCCCATAGCGCTTTTATAGCGCTACGCGCTTAGGTAAAACCAAGTATTTTTTGAAAACCCCGCAGTGCGCGGCTTTCAAAAAATAATCTGTCCTCATCTAAATGCGTCAGGCTATTCCACGGCCTCAGCGCGAGCGCTACGCTAGTATCAAGGATGATCAGAATACTCAGTCTCTGATCCCCGATAGGGATATCCGCGAAAACGTCTGCGGATACCTCGGTTCACAAGGATTTCAAGTTATTTCTATATAGATAGTTAGCCTCTGTTAATGCCTCTGACAGAAACATCTCAGAGATTCTTTTTGGTCTAAAGCTTTACGGAAATCTTTAGGTTAATTTCAGTCAAAGAATTTGCGCAATGGAATTAAAGTGTAAGTAATAGCACTTAAAACATTTCTATCCTAAATGCTTTTGTGTTGCCCAGAATGCTTTCTTTGACTGGATTAATGTGTTTGCAGACAAAATTTTCTGGAATCCTTAGAATGGAAAGTAAGGCGTATCCTCTATCTCTTTAAGCAAGTTCGGTAAGCTCTCTTTTGACTGAATTTGTTCAGGTTGTGCTAGGGGAGTAATTTGAATACATCCCGTTGTCTTATGCAAATGGAAGGTTTCAGCGGAACTTCCTTTTGACAGAGATGTATAGAGACCAGCAATGAAAGAAAGCCTCTTGAAATGCCACAAATCCTTAACCTGAGCTAACATAACCAAATATGCGATAATAGCGATTTCGAGTCTTTGCCCTGTCTGGGTTGTGGAAATTGTCAAAGAGATTCTTTATCGCTCAATATCTATAGCCTGCCAACTTCCCTTCAATCCCTCATCACTTAACTATTTTTATTGGTTCTAGAATATGACATCAATGAATCGCCTTTCCATTTTTGTGGATGGCAATAATATGTTTTATGCCCAACAGAAGAATGGTTGGTTTTTTGACCCCCGTCGGGTGCTCACCTATTTTCAAACAGTCCAGCCTAATACGACGCTGACTAATGCATTCTGGTACACAGGACTAAAAGATCCACAAGATCAACGTGGATTTCGAGATGCTCTGATTAGCTTAGGCTACACTGTGCGAACCAAAATTCTCAAGGAATATTACGACGACAATTCTGGCAAGTACTCCCAGAAAGCAAATCTGGATATTGAAATTGTCGTGGATATGTTCAACACCGTAGAGCAGTATGACAAGGTTGTGCTGTTTAGTGGAGATGGAGACTTTGAGCGGGCGATCGAGTTACTACGCTCCAAAAGCACCCACATCACCGTCGTTTCCACAGAGGGCATGATTGCCCGAGAACTGCGCAACGCCACTGATCGCTACATCGATCTCAATGATATTCGGGCAAAGATCGAAAAGGTGGATGGTTAGTCGCGCAGGGTGGAACGACCGTTCAAGCTGATTTGCAATTTCGACTTGTTTAGAGTGGGTTTCAGATATAGTGATTGAAATAGGAATAGCTGGAATGAGCGGTGTTTGACTGACTCATCTCCGCGCCTATCGATTTCGAGGTTTTGCTCAATTGTCCGACTTGCCCGAACAGGCTACTACAGGGATCGATCGGCAACTCCTCAAAGAAACTGCAAGCCCCTTCCAAGCTCTTATTGGATCTCTCTATCAAACCAAGGACTTTGTTGTAGTTCTACTGCCTAATCGGGGTGAGGAGGGCTGCGATCCATGATTGAGGTAGAGGGTAGGATTTGCCTATCCACAGTAGCCCGAACAGGTGAGGGAGAAGTGGTTTCGTTCACGCTATGATGCCGAAAAAGTCGGACTCACTTCGCTTTTTGTTGTTAACTCACTTTTGCTGTCACTCGCGCAATACGGTTTGATTTGCCATGAATAATCCGTCTCACCCAGAAAGAATCATTATTTTCGATACGACCTTGCGAGATGGGGAACAGTCCCCTGGAGCAACGCTAAATGTAGACGAAAAGCTGGCGATCGCCCGTCAACTCGCGCGACTAGGGGTCGATGTCATTGAGGCTGGGTTTCCGTTTGCGAGTCCTGGCGATGCCGAGGCTGTCCAGACGATTGCTGAGCAGGTCGGTATAGAAGATGGGCCAACGATTTGTGGCCTAGCACGGGCGACGCGGCAAGATATTGAGGCGGCAGCACGAGCCGTGCGTCCAGCGGCAAAACCCCGCATCCACACCTTTATCGCAACATCGGATATCCACCTGAAGCACAAGTTACGCAAGACGCGCGAAGAAGTCCTAGAGATTGCACCTGAAATGGTGGCGTATGCGCGCTCTTTTGTGGACGATGTAGAATTTTCTCCGGAAGATGCCGGGCGGTCTGATCCCGAGTTCCTCTATCCCTTATTAGAGCGGGCGATCGCCGCTGGAGCAACGACCATCAACATCCCAGATACCGTCGGTTACCTGACGCCGAAGGAATTTGGTGAGTTGATCCGGGGCATTAAGGAAAATGTGTCAAATATCGACCAGGCCACTATTTCGGTGCATGGACACAATGACCTGGGCTTAGCGGTCGCGAACTTCCTAGAAGCGGTGAAAAACGGTGCCCGCCAGTTGGAATGTACGATCAACGGCATCGGCGAACGGGCTGGCAATGCGGCTCTAGAAGAGCTGGTCATGGCTCTGCATGTGCGTCGCAGCTTCTACAACCCATACCTGGGCCGGGCTCCCGAGTCGGACGAACCGTTGACCAACATTGACACCCGCCAGATTTATAAGACGTCGCGCATGGTGTCAAATCTGACGGGGATGCTAGTGCAGCCGAACAAGGCAATCGTTGGAGCCAACGCCTTTGCCCATGAGTCGGGCATTCACCAGGATGGAGTGTTGAAGCATCGTCTCACCTATGAAATTATGGATGCCCAATCCATTGGCTTGAATGACAACCAGATTGTATTGGGCAAGCACTCCGGGCGTAATGCCTTCCGTACCCGTCTGCGGGAATTGGGCTATGAGCTGGGGGATCAAGATTTGAACAAAGCCTTCTTGCGGTTCAAAGAATTGGCCGACAAGAAGAAAGAAGTGTCCGATTGGGATCTGGAAGCCATTGTCAACGATGAGATCCAACAGGTGCCAGAGCAGTTCAAGCTGGAGCATGTACAGGTGTCCTGTGGCGATCATGCCCGAGCAACGGCAACGGTAACGGTGCGGATGCCCGATGGGGCGGAATTGACTGATGCGGCCATCGGCACCGGCCCGGTGGATGCGGTTTATGAAGCCATCAACCGCGTAGTAAATCTCCCCAATCAGTTGATCGAATATTCCGTCCAATCGGTGACGGCCGGTATTGATGCGATTGGAGAAGTAACGATTCGCTTGCGGTATGAGGGTCGGATCTTCTCAGGGCATGGTGCCAGCACGGATATTATTGTGGCGTCGTCGCAGGCTTACATGAACGCGCTGAATCGCCTCAACGCAGCCATGCAAAACGGGAATGCGCTGCATCCCCAGCATGATGCAGGGGTACAAACGGTAAGCTAATGGGGCACTAAACGGTCAGCGGGAGATGCGAGGGCATGGTTGATCCAACTCGAATGCAGGCGACGGGAGTGGACGGTGCCGCTTCAGCGTCGTCTCATCTCGCTGGCCGTGGCAAAACCCATGTCGGGGCCACAACCCATGTCGGAGCAATGAACCGGAAAACTGGGCGATCGCCCCTTTACGCCGCTCTGCTGTATCTGCTGCTGGCGGCGATCGCCCTTGCCATGTTGCTGCCCCTGCTCTGGCTGGTGAGCACAGCGTTCAAGGCACCCACCGAAGACATTTTTCAGTTTCCGCCGCAATTTATTCCGCAATCGCCCACCTTCAACAACTTTGTGCGAGTGTGGCAAAGCAACCCGTTTGGTCAATATTTGTTTAACAGCACCCTGGTGGCGGTGCTGACGGTTGCCTTAAACTTGCTGCTCTGCTCCCTGGCTGCCTATCCTCTGGCCCGCCTACCCTTTCGTGGTCGGGAAGCAATTTTCACCCTAATTGTTGCGACGATTTTGATTCCCTTTCAAATCGTCATGATTCCTCTCTATATCTTGACGGTGCAGCTGGGATTGCGAAATTCTTATCTGGGCGTGATTTTTCCGGCGATCGCCTCTGCCTTCGGCATCTTTCTCCTGCGTCAGGCGTTTCAGGGCGTACCCAAGGAACTCGAAGAAGCAGCCCGCATGGATGGCTGCTCTGAGCTGGGCATCTGGTGGCATGTCATGTTACCGGCGGTACGTCCAGCATTGATTACATTGGCAATTTTTGTATTTATTGGATCCTGGAGCGATTTTTTGTGGCCGTTGATTATTTTGGATCAGCCAGAACGCTACACCCTGCCGTTGGGGGTCGCAAAGCTGGCGGGGGCTTTGGCGGGGGATGATTGGCGGCTGATTGCAGCAGGCTCGGTGATTTCTATCGCGCCCATCCTCATTGTATTTACGGGGGTTCAACGCTATATCGTTCCGACAGATACGGATAGTGGCGTCAAAGGATGATGTTAGGGCTTGCGTAAACCTACGGAGTCAATTCGGTATGCTTAAGAGCAACCGGACAATTTCTATTAAAAGATAGTTAAAGAAAAGTAAAGCTCTGGTGAAAAATACGGAGCCTGTTATACTTGAGAGACTTTATTCGCGCATCGAGTTTGCGCAACAAACCTCCCAGAAAGCGCGTAAACGGTTCGATTTACGTTGTAGATACTGAAAAGTTCGAGAAGCAGTATCCAGCTTAAAATCTTGAATGGTTGAGAATCCCATCTTCCCCATCAAGATCTTTTCTTCACCTAGCTGAGCTGGCTGCCTGTAGAACTGATGATAGAGAGAAGTTGAGTGCCATGCGAGATAAGAGCGATCGCTATAAAGTCAGTACCCAGAGAGGCCCCCGTCGCCCGAAACGGTTGGGCGGCTATCTTATCGAAGCGGGTTTGCTTACGACCGATCAGGTCGATGTGGCTCTAAATGATCAACAAGCAACCGGAATGCGCTTCGGAGAAGTGCTAGTGGCACGGGGATGGCTCAAGGAGCAAACGGTTGAGTGGATCGTCAGCCGAGTCGCAAAGCCAGAACGGCAAGCCTATGCTCGCTGGGAAAAACAGCAGGCAACCCTGGCGCAAGAACGCACGCTCCGACAGCCCCATGTTATTCGTCAAGGTCTCAGCCAGACCCCCGCAGGCCGTCCCGCTGTTGACTCTGCCAAGAAAGTGTCAGCCTCAGACACCTCTTCCACTGATTTCAAGCGCCGCGATGCGCCTATCTCGAAGCCCCTTCCCCCAATCAACTCTTCCGATAGTGATGTGAGTTGGGTAGGTTAATACCCATTTGGGGCTAACTCTCCATCTATTATTTCTGCCAACTTATGGGACTCTCCCAGCCTGTGGTGATTGATCGGCTTTTTCGTGAGTGCGATCGCGTCGATTGCCGTCTTTCACAACGGTTTAGTCTGTCGTAACCGATTCGGCTTGCGGTCTTGAGTGCCAGCCTATAACTCTGGAGCAAACCCCATCTACCATTCCCCTAGAATTAGAACTGGCCGCAGAAATCGCTCAAAGTTCCTGAGTCTGGAGTGGATGGACGAACCTCCTCTGAGGGGTCGGCCGTGCTCGCTGCGGTCGCTGAGTTAGATGCAACCGCTCCACCATTTGCCGATGCCCCTTCTGCCCAAGGGGCATCAGGCTCCGTCTCCCACGCTTGATTTAAGTCATCTAGAAACTTCGACAGCGTTAGGTTTGCTAAATCAACAATATATTGGCTGTCGCTAGGTGGGATGGATAGCTTTGATGAACCAACCTCCGCAGCTTCTTGGTGTCCAGAATCTCTAGATGATTGTTTGGCATTCGGTGCACCGACCATCCCGAATGAGCTGGCTGACACATTGTTTTGGTCGGTGTGAGCGTTAGTGGCCGATGGAAGTAGCTCAGCAGCGGACTTAGATGGGGGACGCACTTGAGCGATCGCCTGGGATTCATCCTCAGCATTGAAAAAGCTGAACAAGGTTTCTGTCGTTGTCGTCGGTTCTTCATCCGTCGGAGGAGCTGATACTTGGGTGGAAGTAACAGCATTACTTTCCTCGTCCTGAGCCGCAAGCCGCTCTGCATCAGAATGGACATCTACCAGCTCATCCTCAGCCAAATCAAAGAAGTCGGCAAGGGTTTCGCCGCTGGTGGTGGCTTCTAGAGCGGATGCGGTTGGAATAGCGATCGCTTCATCCGCAGATGCATCAATGGTTGGGGATTCCGCTAGAGCATCGGGGTTACTGGTCGCGGCCAATTCTGGCGGAGAGATAGGGGTTTCTTCCTCGGAGGGAAGAATCTCTGTTTGCTCCGGGTCGTCTTCATCGGAACCAAAGCCATCGGACAGCATACCCGTTGTGGTTTCCGGCTCAGCCGTTGCAGGAGGAGGGAGGGGGGCTTCGGATGGCGCTAAGTCCTGAGATAGAAGAGCAGAATCGTCTGGTGCCTCAATGGGTGCTTCGGGAACCGGCCCAAGAGCGATGACCGCATCCTCAACTACTTGGTTGGTTGCTGCTCCTGATATAGAACCAGAGGTTGTGGCAGTGGCTTCTTCCGGCGCAGCGGGCGCAGCGGGCGCAGCGGGCGCAGCGGGCGCAGCGGGCGAAAAAAGCATGGACTGATCCACTGGTAAACGGAAAGGATTATCCATATCTCCATTTTCAGAGCGGGAATCTTGATCTCCATTAATCGCTGATTCCTCAGACTCATCGGTCTGGACAAGGGTAATGTCCTCGTCAACGGTGGCATCGGGGGTTACTTCACCCGCGATGTTCTCCTCAGCGAGTGGATCCTCCAGAGCGGCTAATCGTTCGTTGGCCGGATCACCCAGCTTGATGGCAGGGGGCGCTGTGGAAGGGGAGGGCATGGACTCCGACAATGGCGGCAGCAAGATCACGTCGTCTGCTGCTACAACATTGGGACGGGCTTCAGACCCTTCGGGTTGGGCGATCGCCTCCGGTGCGTCCGGCTCTGCATCTACCGTTGACGCTGCATTGGCAGCTGTGCTTGGTTGGATGACCTCTGCTGGTCGTTCAAGCTCTAGCGTGTCCTCCATCTGACTTGTGGCGATCGCCTTCGCTGATTCATTCGGCATGGGATCAACCGCTGGCGATGCCTCATCTGGCAGTACCGTTTCGCTGGTAGCAGACGAGATTGGATGAACTCCGTTGATAGCCGAGGTATCCGATGCAAGAACCTCTGAGCCCGCCACCGGTTCTGCCCCAGCATCTGTGGCCAGGCGATCAGAGGGCTCGTCCGATAGGGAGGAAAGCGTCAATTCGGATAGTTCCAGCCCTTCGTCTAGGGTGAAGCGGGAGTTGGTGTCCGATTGCTCAGATGTTGTTTCGGCTTGCAGTCCAGCATCACTAATGTCGTCAGATGCCTTTACATCCGTTGATGGATCCGCTGGCGCGACTTCTGATGCCTCGGGGGCCGTTGGCGCTGCCGTTGCAGCGGCAGAGCGCGATATCGCAGGGGTATTGGGTGCGGGCACGATCGCATCGGGATGCACCTGACGCATTTGCTCCAGGTATCCAAAGACCTTACGGGCATTGGTTTCGTTCCGCTGTTGGGTAAACCCTTCGAGGGCTTGCTGGAGGTCACCAATGGCTCCACCAAAGTCTCCAACTTTCGTACGGGTGAGTCCACGATAGTAGAACAGCACGGGAGAATCAGGAATCCGCCGCAAAGCCTCGTCATAGTCGGCCAGTGCACCTTCAATCTCTCCAAACTTCTGGCAGGACAGGCCCCGCAGGAAGTAGGGCAGGCCCGATTCGGCATCGACTCGCAAAGCGGCGCTGTAGTCGGCGATCGCCCCCAGTTGGTCGGCCTGCTCAGCCCGAATGTAGCCCCGGTTGCAATAGGGGGCAATGTTGTGGGGATCGCACTTGATGGCCTGCTCAAAGTCAGCCATGGCAGCCACGCGATCGCCCATTTCGTAGTGCAGGATGCCTCGGAAATTGAGGACATTGGCATCATCGGGAGTAATCGCGAGAATCTGGTTGCAACCGTCCAATGCGCCCTGGCGATCGCCCAAGTCATAGCGAGTTGCCATCAGGTTCCAGTGGGCTGCCAAATCTGTCGGTTGCAGGGTCGGTTGGCCAAAGCGCTGGCTCAACTGCTGCACCATGCCTTCATCGGTGGTGCGGAGCTTCAGTTCGATATCAGGTAAGGATGTACCCACCAGGGCATCGTCCATTCCCAACACGGCATATTGTTGATCCGACACCAGGAAGTTTTCCCGCGTGCCCATAATTTGGAATTGGAACCGCTGGGGATCGATACGTTTCAGTTGCAGTAAGCGCTGTAGCGTTTCTTGCAGGGTGCTCTGCTGCTCGGGCTGTTCTTGCCAGCGTTGTTGAATGGCCTTGAGGAAGCGATGTTGGGTACGGTCGGTCTGATGACACCACCCCACATGCAAGTGGCGCTTCTGGCGCAGAAATGCTTCCATTTGCTCCAGCAAGGTATCGTCCAGCCGCACCTGGCTCGACCAAGGCAGAATGATGATCAGCCGTTCCTGCGATCGCTCCAAGGCTTCTTCCAGGATGCGGCGGCTATTGGGTAGGGCAGAGCGGCCTGCGGCTAGCTCCGAGGATTTGAAGTCCAGCACAAACTCATACTGCGGGCCTTCGGGGTAGCGCTGTAATTGTTGATTGATATCGACTAACTCTTGCTGGAGCGCGATCGCCCGGTGGCTTTCTAGCTCTGAATCTGTCGGCAAGTCGCGCAATTGCTGGCTGATCTGGGCGAGTTCCTGGCGCAACACCGTTTCCAGCCGATCTTGAAACACTTGTGGGTCAGAAAGGGGTGCTGGTGCAGACGCCACCTCCGTTGCCGCAGGAGGATTCTCCATCAACTCCTGCACTTGCTGTCCGAGGGATTGCAACTCTTTTTGGAGGGTGCGCTCAATCTTTAACTGGAATTCTTGTTGTTGCTGCAGGGACTTGACCTGGGCAATTAGACCGCTGAAATCTCGCCGGGGTACTGTATTCGACACAATCTTGAGCATCTTCGCCACTTCCTGCCGCAGCGAGGTGGCATCGAAGGGCGGTGGCAGCTTTTGAACCTGACGATTGAGGTGATTGATCTGATTTTGCAGGGATGTCAGGCTGGACTTGGTGGGTCGGCTCCGCAGTTGCAAGCTAATTTCCTGAAGCTTGCGCCGCAATGCCTCCTCTGCGGCTAGCTGAGACTCTTGCTGCGTCTGCAGGCGTTGGAGTTCTGTGGATAGCAGCGTCAGATCGCGTTTGGGTACCAGATCAGATACCATCCGCGTCAATTCGGCGACCTCTTGCCGCAGGGCACTAGCATCAAACGGCGGCGGCAGTTTTTGGAACTGGCGATTGAGATGACTAATTTGATCTTGGAGCGACGTCAAGGTTGGCTTGGTTTGGTCGGCCAAGGATTGGATATGAGCTTCCAGTTTTTGCGTATTTTGGCGCAACTGGGCGATCGCATGCTCCATCTGGTCAAACCGCCCCGAGGTCACCATCTGCTGCACCTGGCTGGTCAGGCTGGTCACCCCATTGTTCAGGCTTTCATACTGTTTCCGTACCACATCGAGATCCTGGCGAACAGTGCCCAGGTTGAGTCTCTCGATCATCACTAAAACAGCTTGCACGCCATCTTGTAAGGTTTTGATTTCCCCTGACAGGCGCTCGGCCATCTCCCGGTTTTTGACCAGCATGGATTTCCGCAGACTACCCATGGCTTCTGTGGTGGGCAGGGTTTGAATCTGCTGGTTGAGGCGATCCAGGTTTTGGGAAACTTCGTAGTCGATTTGGGCGATCGCCTGCTGGGTTCTCCGCCGCATCTCCTGCTCCAAACGGTTGCGGTTTGCCAGATTAAGCAACACCAACAGCGAGAGCGGAGCCGATGCGTAGAAGAACTGGGAGAAGACAAATGAAGTAATTGACCCCACGCCCAAACCGACGAGCGTGGCGTATTCTGCTATGTCTAGCCAGTGATGCGTCTTTTTCAAGGTGACAGACCCCAGATGAGAGTGCGCGTGAGACACCTAAATCAGTGCTCAGGAGGAATAAATGTTTCTATCCAGATATCCAAATAATGGGTGCGACTGATTGAACCCATCTGGAATCCTGGAGAGGAATTGCTTTATTCGTTTATTCCGTTGGTTTCCCGACGCATCAGGAAATACCTAGCGCAACAAAAGCAGGGAAAGCTCTCAAAGGCGCGCAACGCCAGAGCCTTCCCTGCTTAAGAAAACTTTAATATAGCGCTATGCGCGTTAGTTAAGTACGGTTGTGTGGGGCGCGCCGCGCCCCACACAACCGTTGCTGTGCTTAATGCGGTTGCACACCGCTATAACTTGATAATGGGCGCAATAAGAAGAGGGATGTCCCCACAACACGGTAAGACATCCCTGAATGTCAAGGCACGCAGATCAGACAGACTGCCAGTTCATGGCCTATGTCGATGATTGGCCAATCAAGCGACCAATCACTGGCGAGTACTGTCCGGTTACAGCGTGTTTTGGAAATTGCGCGGGCCATCATATCCAGATGACTGAGCTAGTTGCTCCAGGGTTTGGCGACCGGAGTAATACTGGCCGTTGACTTCCCATGTAGGATAGCCCTGGATCTCAGGGATAGAGCCGCATAGAGCTGCTTGAGAATTAGCGCCATCGGGGGCACATTCGACATAGGTCACCTGGTCAAATGCCTCTTGCCCAAACAAGACTTTCTGGTCGTGGCAGTGGGGGCACCAGTAAGCTCCAAACATCCGCGCCCCTTGTGCGGTGAGATGCTGCGCCAGAGAGATTTCTGCAGGGCCAGAGGTTGTTTCAACAGCGGGCACTGTAGCCCCATCGGCAATCTGCCCGTTGGGGTTGTTGCCGCCATAGTAAACACCCAGGGTTCCCACCAACACGACAACGCTGACCAGTGCGCCAGTGAAGAAGAGCTGGCCGACATCTTCCCAGGTGCGCCCCAGAATCGTCAGTACGAACAAAACGGAGGCAAAAAGAGCCGATGCAAGGCAGTAGTAGCAAATCCCCGCTGCACCATAGGGAGCGACAAACTCGGTGAACATGATGTACATCAAGTAGCCGCTAAACACCAGCATGGCCGTTGCTCCAAGAAAGAGGAATAGCCAGGTTGTGTTTTCTAAGTTGGCACGAAGCTTTTTATCCTTGTCGGGATTAACGAGAAGGGGACCCAGTGCGAAAACGACCATCGCTGCGTAGGCGAGGAACCCATACAGTGCCAGCGGCAAGCCAAAGACTTCGGCATAGCGGCTAGACAGCACTTGTTCACACCCGCTGGTGGGGCAGGCCGCCTCGCCACCCAGCAACTTAGTTAGGGTGAGATAGGCCGTGTTGACGGCTCCCAGTACAGCAATTCCTCCGATCAGAGGACGTGACCAGCGTTGAATCCATGGAGTTTGGCGTCGACGGATCATAGCTCTAGTGAGATAGATTGATCTCCCCTATTCTGCCGCATGAATGTCAGAGTCGGGTGAGTATTTTTGACAAACTCTTCGGTAATAAAGCTTAAGACACACTTTAAAAAAAGTTTCAAGGGCGGGACTGACGCAAACCTCGCCTAATCCTGACCAAATTCGTTGATGGTGTGGGCGCGATGCACCCACACCATCAACACAATATATATAGCGCTATGCGCGTTAGTTAAGTACGGTTGTGTGGGGCGCGGCGCGCCCCACACAACCGTTGCTGTGCTCAATGCGGTTGCACACCGCTATAAGTCCTAAAGGGATGGAGAGGGCTGGGGTGAGTCTGGCCAATTTCAATTCCATCCGCTGGGCAAAGCTCTAGCGGGAGCACCTGCGCAAACATTCGTTCCATCTGGCATACTGGGCTGCATTGTGCTGTGAACGAACCCCTGTTTAGGATTAACGGACGCATCGCTATGTCAGACCCGACGGAATCTCTGTCGCCTTCCACCGCCGAGCTTTCGCCTACCAAACGCGCCTTGCTTGCCCTCAAAGAACTGCACGCCAAGCTGGATGCGATGGAACAAGCGAAAACCGAACCGATCGCCATTATCGGGATGGGTTGTCGATTCCCCGGCGATGTGGATACGCCCGATCGCTTCTGGGACTTGTTGCAGCACGGAAAAGACGCCATTACTCCGGTGCCGGGCGATCGCTGGCAGCCCGATACTCTGGCCAGCGCCGACCCCAACTTGGACGCAGCGACCCTCAACAGCTTGCGGCGGGGGGGCTTTGTGCCGCATTTGTGGGACTTTGATGCCCCTTTCTTCCGCATGGCGCCCCGCGAGGCGATGACCCTCGACCCGCAGCAACGGCTACTGCTAGAGGTAGGTTGGGAGGCGTTAGAGCATGGGGCGATCGCTCCCGACTCTCTAAATAGCACGGCTACCGGCGTTTTTGTTGGCATTTGCAGTATCGACTATTGGCAAGAACTCCTGCGCCAGGAAGCTGCCCAAATCGATGCTTATCTGACCACGGGAAATACCCACAGCGTCGCCGCCGGGCGTCTCTCTTATTTATTAGGATTAACGGGCCCAAGCATGGCGGTCGATACAGCCTGCTCCTCTTCCCTTGTAGCCCTGCATCTAGCCTGCCAAAGTTTGCGCAATGATGAGTGTGACCTAGCTCTGGCGGGTGGGGTGAATCGGATGCTGTCGCCCGAGCCAACCCTGAACTTTGCTCGGGCGCGGATGCTGTCGCCAGATGGACGATGCCGGAGTTTTGATGCCGCCGCAAATGGCTTTGTGCGCGCTGAAGGTTGCGGCTTGGTGGTGCTGAAGCGACTACGGGATGCCGTGCAGGCAGGCGATCGCATCTGGGCCGTGATCCTTGGTTCTGCCACCAATCATGACGGACGCACCAGCGGCTTAACGGTGCCCAATGGCCCGGCTCAGCAAGCGTTGATCCGGCAGGCGCTTAAAAACAGTCGCCTTCAACCCAACCAGGTGAGCTATCTGGAAGCCCACGGTACAGGCACTGCTTTGGGAGATCCAATCGAGGTGAATGCACTTGGAGAGGTCTTTGGGGGCGATCGCACCGCTACTCATCCCCTTACCCTCGGTTCAGTCAAATCCAACATTGGGCACCTTGAAGCCGCATCGGGCATTGCAGGGGTGATCAAGACTGTGCTGGCATTGAATCATCAGGAAATTCCTGCCAATCTGCACTTCACCACACCCAATCCTCACATTGCCTGGGCAGACTTACCGTTTAAGGTACCGACTCAGCCGATTTCCTGGACGACAGCAGAGCGGCGCATCGCCGGGGTCAGCGCCTTCGGATTTAATGGAACGAATGCCCATGTGGTGCTAGCTGAAGCCGAATCCCCGCATCTGTCCCCACCGCCATCTGGGTGGTTTGTGCTGCCCCTTTCTGCTCGCAATGAAACCGCACTGCGACAACTGGCCGAACGCTATGCTGACGCATTCCGGCGGCACCCTGACTGGCATTGGGGCGATGTCTGTTTTACAGCAGCAGT
Source organism: Vacuolonema iberomarrocanum LEGE 07170 (assembly GCA_015207365.1). Lineage (GTDB taxonomy): Bacteria > Cyanobacteriota > Cyanobacteriia > Elainellales > Elainellaceae > Vacuolonema > Vacuolonema iberomarrocanum. The sequence continues at coordinate 20,573 of JADEXA010000016.1, read as the reverse complement.
GGGGCGATCGCACTTTCCCCAACGCCTTGCCATCCTCGCCCGTTCCCTGGCCGAGGCCAGAGAACAGATCCTTGCCGTCCTGCAGCAGCAGGCGACGGATCAGATTTTCCAGGGACGCGCCCCGAATGATGTACCGCCTCTATCCCTAACCCTGCGAGATGCAACGATGGAAGCTTGGCAGGCGATCGCCCAAGCTTACGTAGCAGGGCAGCTCTCCGACTGGAAGCCATACTATTCGCGTCATCGTCATCGTCCGCTCCCGCTTCCGACCTATCCGTTTCAGCGACAGCCCTATCGCATGGAGCGGCAACCTTAGAAAGCGTGAATGCTACACCCATCAAAAACGTCATCTTTCTGTCACTTTCGTTATCTAACCTGTGGTGCAAGCTTGGCAAGCACCTTAGAAGTGCTTCCCATCTATTCTTGATGCTCAGCATATAGACTTTTGCAGCGCGGTAGCTTGCGCCCATCCCAGGTATAGCAATCATTAAATTCCTGCCCGTAGACCCTTAGCATTGGGAGTTCTTGTCCTTGCTAGAGGTTTTTTATGGGCAAATTGACACCCTCTTAACCCTCAACAAAATTTGAACCTATGAAAGATACTTTGTCGGCACAAAATGCTTCTGACGATCTGCTCCTAGATTTTTCATCGCCGCTATTTGTTGCGCCTGGTGATGGCGATGGTGACGGCGACGGTGATGGTGACGGCGATGGTGACGGCGATGGTGATGGGGACGGCGATGGCGATGGGGACGGTGACGGCGATGGCGATGGTGACAGCGGATTGATTGGCAACAACCGCAACAATGTGCTGCGGGGCAATGGCCGAGACAACACCATTCGTGGTCGCGGTGGCAACGACCGTCTCTTTGGTCAGGGAGGCGAGGACGATCTTTTTGGCAATGGTGGTAATGATCTGCTGGTTGGCGGTGCAGGTGATGATGACCTGTTTGGCGGGGGTGGCCGCGATCGCCTTCGTGGTGGTGGCGGCGAAGACGACCTCGTCGGCGGAGCCGGACGCGACCTCCTGATTGGCAATGGAGGCGAAGACGATTTCATCCTGCAACAGCGCGGAAATGATGTGATCCGTGACTTCCGTAATGGCGTTGATGACCTAGAACTCTCTGGTCGTCTGGAATTTGGTGATCTACGCATTACGCAGCAAGGGAACAATACCCTCATTCGTGCCTTTGGCGAGCGGGTTGCCCTCCTGCGTGGCGTGAATGCCAACACGATCACCCAAGCGGACTTCGACTCCTAGTGCGATCGCGGCTGTCCCCCGTGTCTTATGACGAGGTCGATGGATATATAGCAGGGTTATCCTTGCCGAAAATCAAGACATCGTCTGGAACTAACGTCACGGCTGTCAGGCTAACATTGCGATCGCAAACAACAAAACGAAAAATGGACGAGACCCAAAGGAGGGGTTCGTCCATTTTTCTATTGCGGGACTTACACAGAACTTGTGTCATCCCACTGAGGACAGGACAAAACCCAGAAACCTCTGATTTTGTATAGCGCGGGCAGTGCCCGCGCTATACAAAATCAAGGGTTTTAGCCGAGGGTTCGATTTTTGTCCTGTACTGGTGTCATCCTGAGTGATTTTGTTGATGGGGTGGCCGTAATGCAGTCAAAATATCAACAAAATGCGTAAATCCTGTATTGTTTCAAACACCCTTTTTTGCTGTTTCTGTGTAATCGTAACCATCAAGATCTGACGAAAGGATTTTCTCATTTCTCTTTCTGTAGAAATCCATGGATGACCAGTGCCTGCCTTGCTGGACTCCCGCATGTAGGAATGACAAGAGCATCGCTTGTTACGCCTAAGTAGCTCCAGCTCCATAACGTTCGTCTGTCCATTTCATAAAAGAAAATCTGGGATACCAAATCCTCGTTGTTGAAACGACCCATTGACAGGCCAAACGGAACGCGTCGATAGGGTATTCAAATTTTCCCGACCAGAGTGATAAAAGAGAAACAAAAAGATCACTGGTTCCATTTGATACGTCATTTTTTTGTCATTTTCGTGGTCTAATCTTTGATGCGAGACGAACAGAAACTTGAATCGCTTATCATCCCCATCTACCAGCTCACCCCTATGATGCAGGGCGATCGCCTGTGTCCCTCTTGCTGTGAGCTGTCCTAGATATAGCAAGCACTTATTTTCCTACCTATAGCTTCAGCATCCGAGGAGCCTATGCTCTGCGGAGGGAGCGTGATAAGCAACTTAGCAATCCTTTAATATCTACAAGGTTTGAATCCAATGAAAGATACGCTTTCGACCCAAAATTTATCTGATGACCTGTTTTTAGATGATTCCGCGCCACTATTTGTTGCGCCTGGCGACGGTGACGGCGACGGCGATGGCGACGGTGACGGCGACGGCGATGGCGATGGTGACGGCGACGGCGATGGCGACGGCGACGGCGATGGTGATGGCGACGGCGATGGTGATGGTGATGGTGACGGCGACGGTGATGGTGATGGCGACGGCGACGGCGATGGTGATGGCGATGGCGACGGCGATGGTGACGGTGATAGCGACTTCATCGGTGACGACACCAACAATCGCATCAGTGGTGACAGCGGTGACAATCACATCGTTGGTCGAGGTGGGGATGATCGATTGTTTGGTTTGGCTGGCGAAGATGACATCTTTGGAAATGCTGGAAACGATTTTCTGAACGGGGGCGCAGGCGATGACGATTTGTTCGGCGGCAGCGGCAACGATCGCCTGGTCGGTCTCGGCGGTGGAGACGATCTCGTTGGTAACGCTGGCAACGATAGGCTAGTGGGTGGCGCGGGAGATGATGACCTCAATGGCGGCAGCGGCAACGATCGTGTCCTGGGTGGCGGCGGCGATGACGACCTCGTCGGCGGAGCCGGACGCGACGTGCTGATTGGTGGCCCGGGCGAAGATGATTTCATCCTGCAAGCAGGTGGAAGTGATGTTATTCGTGGCTTCCAGGATGGTATTGATGACCTGGAACTCTCTGGTCGCCTGGAATTTGGTGACCTGAGCATTACGCAGCAAGGAAACAACACCCTCATTCGTGCCTTTGGCGAACGGGTCGCCCTCCTGCGTGGCGTGAATGCCAACACGATCACCCAGGCCGACTTCGATATCTCCTAGGGCGATCGCCCGGCCAATCGCATAGTGATTGGCACCATCCAACTAGGAACCTATCCCACAACCATGTCAGAGGTTTTGGCTTCCAAAATCTCTCGTGGCTACGGATAGCGACTCATACGAACTGAATTGGGGATAGCGACCTGGGCGGCTATCCCCTTTTTTCGTCTCTTGAACTGCAATGAACGAAAAGCTGTCTGTCGATGCCGCCCGTTATGGGAACAGGCGATCGCACCTACCCTATTCTTATAACGGTGTGCAACCGCTATAAGCACAGCAACGGTTGTGTGGGGCGCGGCGCGCCCACACACAACCGTACTTAACTAACGCGCATAGCGCTATAGTTTGTGAGGCTACACCAATTGGCCAAGAATCCGCCACCGATTGTTTTTTGAAACCCTTGCAGCACGAAAGGTTCAAAAACGATCGAGTTTTGATCTTCATGGAATTGAGATTGCTTCATTAAAATGACTCGTCGGTTGAGCTATTGTCTGTAAGTTTAGACATAGCTTTCTAAGCTTGAGTCAAGCTTCTTCTATACAAAGCTTGAAAAGCGTATAAGTAGCTCGGCACGATGAAAAACCAGACCCTAAAAACCTGTGCCGCCCGCGCTGCGGGCGGCACAGGTTTTTAGGGTTTTAGGTTTAATTGCACCTGCCAACTTAGTAGATTTTCAAGCTTGAAGTTTATTGTTACTTTTCTTAAGAATTTACGTTAGTTCTAATGTCTAAGTAATAAGTACAGGATAGAACCCAGAAAACCCTTGATTTTGTGTAGCGCGGGCGGTGCCCGCGCTACACAAAATCAAGGGTTTTAACAGGGGCTTACTCTTTTGTCCTGTACTTAGGTCTAAGTAATAAACCTCTTAAGAATACTGTGGTTCTGCTGCCAAGCAAGAAATCTAGCGGCAAGACCTTTATATCAAATCCGGTTGAAGAACCCAACTATCGTTTGTGCCCGCTGCAGTGCAGCGGGCACAAACGATAGTTGGGTTTTACGGCTATTTAACCGGATTTGATATTAGAAGTAGCCTCATGCATCTTTTTTAAGGAATTTGAAGCATGATGCGATCGCTAGCACATCCTACAAACCATTAAGACGATTGACTGAAGGTGAGACTTAATGATGCGGGTAGACGCAATTTTTTCTAAGAAGTTCCTAATCTAAGAAAATTAAGTTTTTCTCATTGTGTAGATGAACGAACGTAGTACTCCACACTTCGTTCATCTACGCTAATGAAGCGTAAGTTCAGTTCTAGCAAAAATTAAGAGGTCAATTAGAAAATTCTCATAAATCAAATAATTAAAAGCAAATCCACTATCATGAAAATCAAGTTCAGTTACACCCAAATGTTGCATATTCCTACTAAATACTGTCTCTTTCTAACTTCAACGATTGAGCTGAATATGCATACATTTTGAAGAGCAGAAGCCATGCTCTCTGTTCATAGAAATCAAACATTTTCAGACAATGTTTGGTTAGCTTGAATCTCTCAAGTTGGCTTCAAATCATCCTCTAGCGCTGTAATTCAACAGCACTTTTTCTTCTTCAGACAACGGTCATTTTTTGACCGTGATTACTTCTTGCGACGTTTATTTTGATGACTTTAGAATCATGAAATCACCACTTTCCTACACCGATGCCTCTGATGAATTGTTGCTGGCATCTCAGTCAAGTTTCTTTGTTTCTTCCTTCGACGATGATGATGATGACGACGATGATGATGACGATGACGATGGCAGAAATTATGTTGGCAACAATCGCAACAACCTCATTCGTGGAGACAGCGGCGATAACGTGATCCGAGGGCGCGGTGGCAACGATCGCCTCTTCGGTCAGGGCGGCGAAGATGACATTTATGGAGGTGCTGGCAACGACACGCTTGTCGGTGGTTCCGATGAGGATGACCTGTTTGGTGGTTCGGGTAACGACGTTCTCGTTGGCGGTTCCGATGAGGATGATCTGTTTGGTGCTTCGGGCAACGACGTTCTCCGCGGCGGCGGCGGCGAGGATGATCTGCTGGGTGGACCCGGTCGCGACATCTTAATTGGTGGCGGTGGCGAGGATGACTTCATCCTGCAACGACGCGGAAATGATGTCATTCGCGATTTTCGAAATGGTACCGATGAGTTCGAACTCCGGGGTAGTTTGGATTTCGATGATTTATCCATCTCGCAACAAGGCCGCAATACCCTCATCCGCGCATTTGGCAGTAGGGTAGCGCTCGTGATTGGCGTCAATGCCAGCACTATTACAAGCGCCGATTTTGATGACTAAAGTCGCAATCCTTTCGTTACTAGGGTAAGTTTGCTCACTTCAGTCATGTTTGTGTTCGTCTCAGGGGCGGCTGGTCTAGCTGCCCTTTTCCTTTTGATATCAATTCTATGGAAACCAAAACTCGACATTTTTTGCACCTCCAACGGTACAGAGGGGCAAAAAATAATCGGGTTTTGATTCTTAGCAAATTGAAATGACAAAAACTTTTGGAGGGAGTTTGTGTCATATTTCCGTTAACTTTCTTGCCTACGATGGCTTCCAGAAAGATGCAGTAAATGCTGGCATCTTTGGGGCGCGTTTAACGTTCGCAAAACTGCATAGAACCTTTGCACGAGAATTACCTTCAGTCCATTTTCTGCGAAAGAAACTATGAAACCCAAATTTCTCCTTCTTCTTACATTGGCCTCTCTGTTTGGCGTTGCGACAGCACGGGCGATCGCCCATCTGTCCTTCAGAACAGTCAATCCTTCAGCAGAGATGCTAACCTCGACGCTGAACGCAGCCGAAACGACAACGACCTCAGAAGCCCTAGATGTTACGATGCTCGATACCCCAAATTCCTCCTCTCAAGAGGCGATCGCCTCCTGGGGTGATGGCGACGGCGATTGGGGCGACGGTGATGGCGACGGCGACGGCGACGGCGACGGTGATGGCGATGGCGATTGGGGTGATGGGGACGGCGACGGCGATGGCGACGGCGATGGTGATGGTGATGGTGATGGTGATGGTGATTGGTACTGGTAACGTATCAATAAGCAAAATAGAACGACAGAGGCAATAGCTAAGAAAACGAAAACTATGGGTGTTCGCAATCCTTCATCCACAACCGCTTCCGCTTCGACAGGTCAGATCAAAACTTGTCTCGACCTGGACGATGCGCGCCTGTCTCAGATGGCCTATCTGGCGATCGCAGGGGATGCTTCTCCCCAGCCGCCAGTGCCCTGTCTGGGGGCAACCTACGTAGCCCTGCGAGAAGGGGGGCAGATGCGCCGCTCCTACTGGTGCTACGACCTGGAGTTAGGGCATCTGCTGGGCAATGTGGTGGAGGATGCGATCGCCTATCTCTCTACTACGGCCAAATCCAAGCAGCACGGCATCGACACCATTGAGCTCTGTTTGACCCATAGCTACCGTCTGGTTGATCCGGCACAATTTGCCCACCAACTGGCCAATGTCCATCGCGGCATTCGTGGCATCGAGGTGCAATACAAAGACCATATCGGTCGCTACAGTCCCACTCGCATGATTGCCAGCAACCTCAGCTTTGGCAGCGCGTTCGAGCGCTTCCTTACCCATCTTTCGCTTTCTCCTGAGGTGTTTTGGCGCAATGGCGGCACCATCCAATCCTTCGAGGCACGGCAGCTATTGATTCATCTGGCTCCGCAGGTCACGGCCACAACCCTGCATCGGGGTAACCGCGTCGTCCCTTACGAAAAACTATCGGGCAACGTGCTGCAAGACATGACCCTCTGTATGGGCCAGTGGATGCTGCGGCAGGTGCAGCTCGACGGGCGCATGGTTTACAAATACTTTCCTAGTCGAGGGGAAGAGTCGAATGTCAACAACCTAATTCGGCAATTCATGGCGACCCTCTGCCTCATCCGCTATGCCAAATCCACGGGTAAGCCTGAGCATCAAACCCTAGCCACCCAAAACCTACAGTACAACCTCAAGCAGTTCTACCGCGAGGAGAATGGCCTGGGGTTTGTGGAATATGACGGCAAGGTCAAACTGGGAGCGGTGGCGCTGGCCGCTCTGGCGCTGCTGGAATATTCTGACTCTGCGACGATCGCCACACCCTATACCGAAACCTTCGATCGCCTCTGCGCCACCATCGATACCCTCTGGCATGAAGATGGGTCGTTCCAGAGCTTTTATAAGCCGAGCGATCGCAACGACAACCAAAACTTTTATCCCGGCGAAGCGCTGCTATTCTGGGCTTCGCTCTATTGCCACACCCATGACGCGACGTTGCTCGAAAAATGCTATGCCAGCTTCCGTTATTACAAAGACTGGCATTTGCAGAATCGCAATCCAGCGTTTATCCCCTGGCATACTCAAGCCTATGCGCTGCTGTATCGGGAAACGGGCGATCGCCAGTTCCTCGACTTTATTTTCGAGATGAATGACTGGCTGCTACCCATGCAGCAGTGGGAAGGTATGCAGTATGCCGACGTTCAGGGACGCTTCTACGATCCGGATAAACCCTATGGGCCACCCCATGCCTCTTCCACTGGCGTGTACCTGGAAGGCTTGGTCGATGCCTATCAATTGGCGGTAAAGGAGGAAGATCCTACCCGTGCTCAGGCCTACCAACAGGCGATTTGGCGGGGGCTGCGCAGCGTCCGGCAATTGCAGTTCCGCGATGAGTTAGACCTATTCTACGTTTCAAAAACGGCCTCGGTGCATGGCGGCCTTCGCACCACGGTCTATGACAATGTCATTCGGGTCGACAATGTGCAACATTGCCTGATGGCATTGCTGAAGCTAGAACCTTTGCCAGAGTTTGCAGAGGCGATCGCGCCTCCCTTCTCGCCCAATCCTGATCATCCCCCTGCCAACATTCGTAAGGGTGTTGAGATTGAGGGCGATCGCACGCCTGAGCCACCACCTGAGCCTGATCCGCAACCCTTTTCTCTCGATTCCATTCCTATTATTGATGGTGAGGCTCGCCGCCAGCTGACCTACTTTCGGCTCATCGACCCTGCCGTCGACATTCAGCCTTTGCTGGATGAAATCAGGGCGAACGAAGTCCTTTGGCTCTACGACACCAGCCGTCAGGACAAGGTCAAGGTGCAACGGGAAACCAACACCATCTATCTCCGCAGTGCCGTCAAACCTTTCCCACCCGGCGTCACCAGTGGCAATGATGTCCACCCGAGCCACCGCACCCGCATGGCCAATAAATTCCCGGTTGTGCTGGCATGGGCCGAGCAATTTGCAGCAGCTCGTTCCGGCGAGCTAGGGCGCGTCACGTTAGTTCGCCTGGCTCCCCAAGGGCGGGTATATCCGCACATTGATCAGGGGGAGTATTACCGGGTGCGCGATCGCTACCACCTCGTCCTCCACAGCTCGACTGGGAGCGTCCTGGCGGCAAGGGACGAATGGGTACGAATGCACCCAGGCGAATGCTGGTGGTTCAACAACAAAGAACCGCACCAAGCCTATAACGAGTCTGATGATTGGCGGATTCATCTGATTTTTGATGTAAAGCCAAATCGTGACGAGTGAAGGGGAGATGGTTGGAGTTGTTCCTTCTCCATGCCCTCTGTGTCTCTGTGATTCCATTTTTCGGTATTGCAGAATCCAGGGATGATTTTTTGAGAAGGAGCGCGTAATACGCGCTCCTTCTCAAAAAATCATCCCCCCAATCAGCAACCCCCCATTTTTCGGTATTGCTGGCTAAAGGTATAATTTTTTTTTCGAGAAGCGGCTTGGATACGCCGCTTCTCGAAAAAAAATCATACGCGGATTCTGCAACCCCCATTTTTCTCTCTTCCCCGGCTATGATCGGGGCAACGTCACTTGGAGCAATTGGCATGGCGGCAGCATTCAACGGAATTCGCTTGTTTCTAGGGCTTGCCAGCGGCTTGGTCATGGGTTTAGGGGTATCCGTTGCGGCACGGGATGTTGTTGAAGTGGCGGAGCCCCTGGCAGCACCCTGCAACGCGACCAACGGAACCAACGCGACCAACTTTTTGGTGATGGCGGGGGGCGGTGCGCCCAGCTATAACGAAATTGCCCTAGAGAAGAACGTCCTCTATTTCCAGCGAACGTTGCAGGCGATGGGCTATGACCCTGCCGACGCCAGTGTCTTTTTCGCCAATGGCAACAGCGGCGAAGCCACGATCCGCTACCTCGACCCCCAGGGGCAAATTCGCTTCAAAGTCCCCGAAATTCCTCACTTACTGGGTGCCTCAACGTTTGCTAACCTGCAATCCTGGGTTGGGCAAACCCTCACTTCTAGCCACGAGGAGCCGCGTCCGTTGTTCTTTTACTTCACCGGGCATGGTGCTCGAAATAATCGCAACCTGAACAACAACTACATGCTGTTGTGGGGAGATCAATATGTCTCGGTGCAAGATCTGGCGCAGACCTTCGACCAGCTTCCCGCTGATACCCCCGTTGTCAGCATGATGGCGCAATGCTATTCCGGTTCCTTCGCCAATTTGATTTATACCGACGGACAACCGTCCCAAGGCTTGGCCGAACAAGATCGCTGTGGCTTCTTCGCCACATTGCGGACGTTGCCCTCTGTCGGCTGTACCCCAGAGGTAAATGAGGCCGACTATCGCGACTACAGTTCCAGCTTTTTTGCTGGGTTGAGCGGAATCGATCGCACCGGCACCCCTGTGGCCTCGGCAGACTACAACGAGGACGGGCGCGTAGCCTATGCCGAAGCTCATGCCTTTTCTAAGGTGGATGGAGAAACCACCGACTTACCTGTTTCGACCCTGGAGGTCTGGCTGCAAGAACGGGCAACGTTGGCACTCCAAGACGAAATTCTGAGCCAGCCGATGCAGTCGATTCTGGAAACGGCACGCCCAGAGCAGCAGTATGTGGTGGAAGGGTTGGCGCAGGAACTGGGGCTGGTATCTCAGCCCTACATGGCCAGTCAACAAGCATTGCAGAGCCAGTGGGCGTTGGGCTCTATTCCCCTCACCTATCTGGAGCGCGTGCGCCTGGAGTTGCTGAATATCGCGATGGAGTCACAGATTCGGGAGAGCGGCGATCAAGAGGCGATCGCCACCATCGATCGCCTTATCAACTGCGAAAGCGGCTCCTGGCAGTAGGTTCGAGAGCCGAGCACAAAAAATCATCCCTGGATTCTGCGACCCGTTGAATTCTGCGACCCGGAAGCTCCTGCGACCTGTGCTAAAAGCCTTTGAGCATTACTGACCGGATGGTGCTTTGAGCGACTCTGCTAACTCCTTCGCACTCATCTGCTCATATTTTTCAAACGGCTGATGAATCCAGGGATTATCGGGCAGATAGTCTACGTAGTAATCCGGTTCAATCACAGAGCAATTTTTGTACCACAGCACCGCCGAGCGAATTTCGTCAATGTAGAAGCCATAGCGCAGTTGCAACCACTCGATGCTGCGCTTGAGGGTGACGCCTGAGTCCACTAGATCATCGACCAACAGCACATGGCTGCCCAAGTTTGCCGTGGTTTTCGACAAATCCTGGGAGAAAGTGACAGAGCCGCGCACCTGGTTGTTCGGCCCTCCATAGGAGGATGTAGAGAGAATAGCCAGGGGTTGTTCATAAATCCGCGCAAGAATGTCGCCGACCCGCAAACCTCCTTTGGCCAGACAGACGATCTGGTTAAACTGCCAATTTGACTCATAAACCTTGAGGGCAAGGGTTTCAACTTTTTGGTGATAATCAGACCAACTGACGTAGAGATCGGACATGGGAGGCTATGGAAATTAAAAAAGTAGAGGGTAGGGAGAGGGTCGCGATGCCCAGACTATTGCCACTGGACTGACGCATTTTGTTGATTTTGTGGCCGCGACGCGGCCACAAAATCAACGAATTTACTCAGGATGACGCAAGTTTTGCGTAAGTCCTGTGCTAGATCCATAACGTTTAGACAATGACGATTATGGAACTGGCAACCCATGACCTTAGATACAGGGCACAGGTGATTAAGAATCAATAATACAGGGGATGGCAATTCTCAATCGCATTCGTAATAGGTTGCTGACCTAATCTCGGTCGGGTCATCCCAATTCTATGAAAACCAAAACTCGATCATTTTTTGATTTTTTGTAGCATCGGCGTTTCAAATAGGACTTCCGCAGAAGTTGCTGAGTCCTGATTGAACTCGTTGATGGTGTGGCCGCGACGCGGCCACACCATCAACAAAACGCGTAAGTCCTGTCAAAAATGATGGGTGGGGGTTCTAGGCGAATGGATCTCATCCCTCATCCATTCATTATCTATCCATTAATAATCGAACCATTAATAGTCGAACGGTCTACGATACGCTTGCCGGACGTTTCGAAAACATTTGATTCCTCCACCCTTCATCGCCTGATCCGCTTCTCCGTAAAGGAGAGCATGGTACAACGACGACGACTCGTGAGATGCTGGATTCACTCCTTTGCCCCCTGCCATTGCAAGAGCTGCCATTATGACTGATTCAACCACGCCGCAAGGTATCGTCGAGCATCCGTCAGAAAAGCTAAACTTCATCACCAAGCTGGCCTATGGCGCAGGAGATCTGGGACCAGCGATTACGGCCAACATCTTGGGCGTATTCCTGCTGATTTTTTTCACGAATGTCGCAGGTTTGAGTCCAGGGATTGCAGGCAGCTTGTTGATGCTGGGGAAGATCTGGGATGCCTTCAACGACCCAATGGTGGGTTGGGTGAGCGATCGCACCAAAAGCAAGCTAGGACGCCGCTTACCTTGGATGTTGTGGGGGGCAGTGCCATTTGGGCTGTTCTTCTGTTTGCAATGGGTCGTCCCTCAGTTCAGCACAGAACCTAGCGTCAACCAATGGTCGCTGGTGGCCTATTATCTGGCGATCGCCGTTATCTTCAACACCTTCTACACCATCGTCAACTTGCCCTATACAGCGCTGACGGCGGAAATCACCCATGACTATGACGAGCGCACGAGCCTCAACAGCTTCCGCTTTGCCTTCTCCATTGGCGGTAGCATTCTTTCGCTGATCATCGCCCTGGCCATTTTCCAATTCGGGCCGACAGAAGCGCGATCGCAATACTTCCTCCTCGGGCTCCTGTGCGCCATCCTCTCCGTTGTACCCCTATTCCTCTGCGTTTGGGGAACCAAGCGGCGGGTCATCGAAATGGAGCGCGATCGCCTTGCCAAGCCCCAGGCTCCTCCCCTACGCTTCCGTGAACAGATTCGCATTGCCTTCCGCAATCGCGCCTTTCTCTATGTAATCGGGATTTATCTCTGCTCCTGGCTAGCCGTCCAGAATACCGTCACCATCATTCCCTACTTTGTGCAGGATTGGATGGGGGGCTCGCAGCAAGACTTTACCCTGGTTGTCATTGCCGTACAGGTCACGGGTCTAGCCATGCTGTTTGTCTGGAGCGCAGTCAGCCGCAGGATTGGTAAGCGTGTCGTCTACTTCATTGGAACGGGCATTTGGATTGTGGCGCAGATTGGCCTGTTTCTCCTGCAACCGGGGCAGGTGGGGATGATGTATGGGCTGGCGGTGATGGCAGGATTGGGCGTCTCCACCGCCTATCTCATTCCCTGGTCGATGCTGCCCGATGTGATTGAGCTCGACGAATGGGAAACGGGACAGCGGCGCGAGGGGGTGTTCTATAGCTTCATGGTCTTACTCCAAAAGCTGGCGCTGGCGATGGGATTGTTTTTGGTGGGGCAAGTATTGGAGGTTTCGGGGTTTTTAACAACCACCGCTGGACAGGTGGCTCCCGAGCAGCCCGCCTCTGCCCTCCTGGCGATCCGGCTGTTGGTGGGGCCTGTCCCGGCATTCGTGCTGGCGATCGGCCTGGCGCTGGCTTACTTCTACCCCATTACGCGGGAGGTTCATGCCGAACTGGTGTTGCGGCTGGAAGAACGGCGATCGCAAGCGATTCAAGACTTGGAACCGCCCTTAGAGTAGCGCCTCAAACCAAAGCCAATCGTAAAATCCACTATCGCTTGAGTCCGTCGCCTAGCAGCGGATTCAAACGGTAGTGGATTTTACGGCTATTAAACCGGATTCGATATACCCGCAAACATAAAGGTAGGTGGGTTACGCATACGCTAACGCACCCTACAAAAGATTGAACGAGTCGAGTGTTATGGGAAAGACGGCAAGTCCTATGACTCGTCGTATGCCTCCATGTCCAGCAGATAATAGTAGGGTTCTGCCAATTCTGGACGCTGGAACGCGACGGCTCGCAGCAAGTGCCAGTCTTTCAGACAATCAAACGCAGACTTGTAGGAATCGGTTTCTAAACGCTCTGCCAGAGTTTCGATATCTTTCTCGGTCAGATGAGCAACATCCTGTTCAGAAAAGCTGAGTGTGGTCATCGCTGGCTCTCCCCGTCATGTGCAACAGCAACGACGAGTGTTTTGGAAAGTTAAGCGGCGCATCCAAATATTATCTTTGGTGAATCCGCGAATCTACCCACAAACATCTCCCCGTCCTTCTATCCTATGAGGTTTAAATGGGAATCAGAACCCTTGCTGTGTAAAGTTTTCCACAAGTTTAATCTCGACCGGAGGAATTTCATGCCCCATGTCAAGTTCATGGTAGGTCAGAGCAATGTTGGAGGCTTCCAGCTCATCTCGGCAGCGCTGGGCAGACGGGAGGGGGACAACCATATCCTGCCGCCCATGCACCATGAATACGGGAGGCGGCTTCACGGTTTCTTCTAGACGGGGGAGCGCATGGAGATAGCCGCTCAAGATCACCAGCGCAGCTAGCGGTAGGCTCAAGCCCACATCCAGCGTCATCGCACCACCTTGGGAGAAGCCTGCCAGTACCGTACGTGAGAGGGGCACGCCCGTGCTCGATTCGAGCGATCGCACCCACTCCGTTAGCAAATGTCGACTCTCCACTAATTCAGGCTGCTTCGCCAACTCCGCATCGCAGGTGAAGGTATAGTTCATCGGCAGGTTGTACCAAATTTTCCCCACCGAACCAAAGGGAAACGGAAACGGCGCGTCGGGAAAAATCATTTGATAGCCCGGCAGATCGAGGAATCGGGCTAGTCCCGCTACATCCTGAGCATTGGCCCCCCAGCCATGCAATGCAACAAACAGGTAGCTGGGCGCGTCCCCAGTAGCAGGCGGGATTGAAATGGCACGTAATGTCAGTTGCCTGTCCTCCTAATGTCTATCCCTCCCATCATCCCACGGCATTTGAATCCTAGTGCGCCCGATGCCATGGGCGATCGCGTTAGGACTTACGCAAGTTTTGCGTAAGCCTGATGTCAAAAAATCATAGGTAGCGGGCTCTTAGCAAATTTATGCTATCTAGCAAAGATTGGGGTTCACTCGACAGGGTATGGCCCTTCAGCAAACTGTTGCCCGTGGTATCCCTTTGCCCCGACAGCTCGTGCCAAAGCGCTACGCGGTTCCAGTCCTTGTTGCAGGCAGTCGAGGATAAACCTGAAGTCGTAGCGTGGACGCCAACCCAAGTCATGTCTGGCGCGATCGTTGACATACACCCGTTCGATACCAGGAAACAGGCTCCAACCCCGGTGGGCATAGATGTCCTTATAGTCTGGAAAATTGCGATGGACGATAGTAGGTGCATCTGTGCGTAAATCCAACAGGTCATCCGGTGTGAAGGGAGTTGTTGCACTGATGATGTAGCAGCCAAAGCCAATTGAAGGAGCCTTTTCGATCGCCAGAAGATGAGCGCTGACCGCATCTTCGAGTTCTACCCGGCGATAGAGAAATTCGTTGGCCTTGATGTTCTCATCGGGGTAAGCCTGGCGTAGCGGCTTGTGGTCATCTTCTTCGGGGAAAAAGCGTGAAGTTCTGAGGACGAGGCAGGCTAGGCCATGATTGCGATGAAACAACTGGCAAAGGTCCTCCGCTGCTGTTTTGGTGACGCCGTAGATATTTTTCGGAACCGGTTTAATATCTTCGGTGACCCAGGCCGCAGGAGCATTGGCAGGTGGTGTGAGGGCATCACCGAAGGCACTGGTGGTACTGGTAAACACAAACGATCGCACCCCAGCCGATACGGCCTCTTCCAGCAGGTTGAGGGTGCCCGTGATGTTGGTGTCAACGAAGCTTTGATGGCTATGGGTGATGACATGGGGTTTATGCAGAGTGGCCGTGTGGATGACGGCATCGACACCGCGCATGCATTGCTTGACATAGCCCCGGTCAACAATGGAACCAACCCTGTTGGTGAAGGCTGAATCCAGCACATCAAGGCCGATGATTTCGTGGTCGGTTGTTCGCAGCGTGCGAACCAAGGCCTCTCCCAAATGTCCAGCACTCCCCGTCACTAAAATTCTCATACCGCTCTACTCCTCTCACTTCACCCAATGCCATTCTTATATCAAGTCCGGTTAAATAGCCGTAAAACCCAACTATCGTTTGTGCCCGCTGCGTTGCAGCGGGCACAAACGATAGTTGGATTCTTCAACCGGATTTGATATTAATCATTGATGCAGCTCATTGATTAAAAACCCTGGATTCTCCTATGCAGTCACCCTGCTATGAAAAACTATGCAGCGCTAGCAACCCAATCGAAATGGGAAGGATAAATATTGTCGAACGCTATCAGGCATTGTTTGTGCTTTATCGAAGCCAGCTAGCCTGTGGTTCAATCGCACGCCTTTGAGGGGTCTGAAAATGACGAAAATTCCAGCCGATCAAATCGAGTCAGTCCTCCAGATCGCGGCTCAACTTTCCGTTGAGCGAGAGCAGGCCGCAACGGCTATCCCTTCAGACGAACTCATTGCGGCGGCGGCTGAGGCACAGATTCCAGCCGAATGTGTGGAACAGGCGATCGCACAGGTCGTTCCTGCCCCTACTGAGCCGCCATCTCAATCGGTTAGCGATCTTGCATCGGCCCATCCAGCAGAAGGAAAAGCGGTTTCTCGTTCGCTCCATGCCAAGTATCGAACGGCAATTACCTTTGTAAATCGTGCTAACGATGTTCGCAAGATTTACTGGCTGGATTACTCAGGACAACGGCAACTGTACAAACAACTCGCCCCTAGGCAACGCTATCAACTCCAAACGTTTTTGACGCATCCCTGGCTCATTACGGATGAACAAGACCAAGGCTTAGATATCTACTACCCTGACTCGACAGAGCGCTTGATAGAACTTCACTAGCAACGGGTGAGGCCAATTCGCTAAGAATCCACTACAGATAATTTTTTGAAAGCCTCGCAGTGCGAGGCTTTCAAAAAATTATCTGGTTTTGGTTTTCGTTGAATTGGTATGAGTCGTCTGGCTCCAGCGCTTTACCAGTCAGACTCCTGTACAAGCCAGAATAAAGGATGATTGCATCCATAGACCACCTAAGGATTTGCTCCGGCATCTTCCGTATCAGAGCGGGTAAGGTCGGCGCGAGCATCTTTGGCAAGTTGCAGGATCGTCGGGCGATCGGGTGGAGAATCGGTGGCATCCATCTTGAGCCAGAGCAAGTACTCGATGTTCCCTGCCGGCCCGAGGAGTGGCGACCAAGTTAGCCCGCAGTAGCCCCAACCTTGCTTCAGCGCTGCATCTAGAACCTGGGCGATCGCCTCTGCCTGGTCTTTCACATCGCGCACGACGCCTTTCTTTCCCACCTTTTCTCGACCCACCTCAAATTGCGGTTTAACCAACATCACGATTTCGCGAGGGGGTTGAAGGAGTGCCCACATCGCCGCCAGCACCTTAGTGAGAGAGATGAACGACACATCAATGACGCCCAGATCGGGCAGAGGATCATCTCCATACAACGCATCTGGGGTTAGGTGGCGCAGGTTGGTGCGTTCTTTCAACACCACACGGGGATCTTGGCGCAGCTTCCAGGCGACTTGCCCATAGCCCACATCGACCCCATACACACGGCTAGCTCCCGCTTGCAGCAAGCAATCGGTGAAGCCCCCGGTCGAAATGCCGCCATCCAACGCCGTCCGTCCCTCAATGGGAATATCGAATTGGTTGAGGGCGCGGGCCAGTTTTTCACCGCCACGGGAGACAAAGCGCGATCGCGCTTTCACCGTAACCGTCGCCTCCAGGGAAATCTCGGTTCCTGGCTTATCGACAACCTGCTGATCCACCCTCACCTCCCCGGCTCGAATGAGGCGTTGAGCCTGTTGGCGAGAGGTGGCGAGCGATCGCTCTACGAGTAGTAAGTCCAGGCGTTGGCGCGGCACGGTTGTTGGGAGTGATTGGAGGGTGAATGGAAGTGTTGAGAGGTGAAGGCAATGGAGTGCATCCCAGTTTTGCAAGTTGCCCCTCATCCCCCAGCCCCTTCTCCCAAGTTTGGGCGAAGGGGAGCCGGGTTCAAAGTCCCTCTCCCAGAGCGGGAGAGAGATTTAGGGTGAGGGTGACAAAATTGAGATGTGAAGGCAATGGGATGTTGAGCGTGCAAAATTGTAAATCTACCAACAATCCTACGGACATCTCACCCAAAGGTATTCTAGAACGCTAGAGAGTTAGGTTACAGTAGGGATTTAGTATTGACGGTCATTGGGAGGTCTCCATGACATTCTCCATGGATGATTTCGCGAAAGCGTTGGAGCAACATACCTACGACTTTAGCAAGGGGCAAATCGTGCGCGGACGCCCCGCAAGCTATGACAGCGACGGGGTGTATGTGGATATTGGCGGCAAAGCGGCGGCGTTCCTCCCCGCTTCGGAGGTGGGGCTAAAGCAAGTCGCCGACTTATCCCAGGCGCTCCCTCTCAATGAAGAACGGGAATTTATGATCATCCGGGAGCAGAACGCGGACGGGCAGGTCACGCTGTCGATCCGAGCGATGGAAATCCGCGACCTGTGGGAACAACTGGCGGAAATGCAGGATACCGAGGCAACGCTGCAGGTACGGGTGAGTGGGGTCAACAAAGGCGGCATCACAGTAGATGCCGAAGGGCTGCGAGGATTTGTGCCGCGATCGCACCTGGTGGATCGCAGCAATCCCGATAGCCTGGTGGGTCGAGCCATTACCGTCTGCGTCCTAGAAGCCAATGCCCAGACCCGCAAGCTGGTGCTATCGCAACGGCTGGCCTCCCAGGCCGCGAGCTTCAGTCGCCTCAGCATCGGCCAACTGATTGAAGGCACCGTGTCGGGCATTCGCCCCTTTGGAGTATTTGTTGATTTTGATGGCGCCTCCGGCCTGCTGCATATCAACCAAATCAGCAAAAACTACGTGTCGTCGCCAGATGCCGTGTTCAAAGCCGGACAACCCATCAAAGCGGTGATTCAGGACATCGATGAGATTAAGCGCCGCATTTCCCTTTCGACCAAGGTACTGGAAAGCTATCCCGGTGAAGTGCTAGAGAACCTGGATGGACTGATGGCCGATGCCGAAGCGCGGATGCAGAAGATTCGCGAAGCCGAGGCCGCTGTCGCCGCACAACCAGAAGCGGAGGAGGAGGCGATCGCCCCTGAAACTGAAGCTGAGGCATCCGAAGCCGATACCCCCTCAGAAGCATCCGATTCCTAATCACGGGAGTTAGCTGTCTCATCAATTGGATATATCGGAAGGATATGAGGAGTATTTTTGAAGCACGTGGAACAGATGTAGTTTACTGTGCCATTCAAGATGAGATAAATCCTCGCTGCCAAGAAGCAAAAAAGCTGGTTGAGGAACTTTGGAGAAGAGTAGATAACTACATTGATCCAGATGTTCTTGCTGAACTACCAAACCAATTCCATCAGCGATTTTGGGAAATATATTTAGCTGCCTCTCTAGTGGAAGCAGGTCTACATCTAGAGTAAAGTAGCAGTCGTGCTGGTCCAGACATTTGTATTAAAACTGCTCAATCAAGGGTATGGGTGGAAGCTGTAACAGCATCTTCTGGGCAGGGTAATGATGCTGTTCAAGAAGCAGAACCTGGTGTAGCAAGGGATGTACCCGATGACCAGATTAAGCTACGTTTGCTTAATGCATTTGCTGAAAAAAGCAAGAAATATAATAAATACATTGAAAAAGACTGGGTTAGTACAAAGGAGCCTTACATTATTGCCATCAATGCTGCTCAGATTCCCTCAGCAAGCGCTGAGCACAAGATCCCAAGAATTGTAAGAGCGCTTTTGCCTTTTGGACATGAAGTTCTGCATCTAGATACGGAAACGCTAGAGCTAGTTGACACCAGCTATAAATATCAAGGAGTAGTTAACAAAGCCTCTGGCACAGAAATAGAGACTACATCGTTCTTGAATACAAAATACTCTGGGATAAGTGCCATTATTTATTCATGTGCAGATGTCTTTAATCATCCAGTTGCAATTAGTAAATCCCTTTTACTGTTTCATAATCCTTCGGCATCAAATCCTATACCTTTGGGTCTTCTGGGGAAAGGTTACGAATATTGACTTGACGGACAATATCTTAGACACAAGACTTGGAATTAAGAGAAAAATTGTAAGAGGCAAGCCCCTATGCCTCATGGTAGAGGCCAAACAAAAGCTACCTGCAATACAACAAGAGGCTATCTGATACCGCTACATTTCGCTGCTATGGTGCTTCGCATCTATTAGTGAGAGCGGTCAACGTAGAGTTTTAATTGCTTCTATATGGATAATTACAGCGTTTCCTGATTCCGTGAGGTACATTTTTTAAGTCTGAAACGTCTGTATCTCAAAAGTTGAGTGTACGTAACTAGCCTCAGAAATGCTGTAGCCCTTTATATTGAAGGAGTAGTATATTTGTCCTTTAGATCTCAATCGTCAGTTACGCTTAGTAGAACTCCTTCCCAAGAAGATATCTGAATGACTACACTGATCGTAGAGATACGTCATAAATTTGCCGAGGAGCAATTTGAGTTTTCTAAACATGCTGTCGACCAATCTATCGTGCGACAGATTAGAGTTCAAGAAATTAGGGAGGCAATTGCGAGTGGTCAAGTTATCGAAAACTACCCAGAAGATAAGTATGGGCCGAGTTGCCTAATCTGCGGTTTCACTCAAGCACAACGCCCTATTCACATTCAGTGTAGTTATCCCTCTCGCTCACGCATCAAAATCATTACGGTGTACGAACCTGATCCCCAGCGATGGAATAACAACTTTACTCAGAGGAAATTTAGTGAGAATGACAACTAATTGGCAAGAAACGTTGGTTGAAAAACAAGTAACATATACCTTAAATCTCAACGGTAAAATTATCTTGATTGAGAACGTACCTGCTCGTGTAAACGAAGAAACAGGTGAGCAGTTTTTTTCTCCATCAACTGTGGAACGTTTACAACAGACAATTCTAGATAAAAAAGAACCTGACCATTTCATTCAGGTTCCTGTATACGACTATTCGAACAGCGCAGCATAGTAAGCACAAAAAGCGCTTTGGGGTTGTTTGTTGGAAATTTATATAGGAATCCTATTTGATTTCTGAGAACTCTCCGTACAGGTGAAGTTTGGGGAAATCAAAGGTCGTGTTTTGCACAAACCACTCAAATAGCCACTTGAGCCGAGTAAACGACTGGGCTAAGCCGCAAAAGCGGCGAACCCACGTCTTCGTGGCTAACCAGATATCCTCGATCGGATTTTG
>JADEXA010000015.1 GCA_015207365.1 Vacuolonema iberomarrocanum LEGE 07170 | reverse complement strand
CTTCTTTAACGTAGATATCGATAATCTTTTTACGGAAGTCAAGCGAATAGGGTTGCACCTCAAGTCGTCCCCTAGGAAATAAACATTCTATTCTAAGTGTACCTCACTAGAATAGGAAACGCTATATAGATTTATAGTTCCCGAAATAAATATTGATCTAACCCATGACTAAGTCGATAGGTGCAATTAAACCTAAAATCCTAAAACCCTGCGCCGCCCGCTGCGCGGGCGGCGCAGGGTTTTAGGATTTGGTTTTTAACTATACCGAGGTACTTAGCAAGAAATTTCTTGCCTCAAGATAGACGAATAAAACGCCTCTTTACAGGTTCTCAAGCGATGAATCTTCTTAGCTTGTTTAGTAGATTTTCTAGGTTAGCTCGCAATTTACTTGCAGGTGGGCATGAGACTAGCAAGGTGGCAGAGCCTGTTTCTACAGCCGCTACGCTAACCGTCAGGAGTCTGTCCAACAATAATCCACTTCACTAAATATTGAGTCGTTGGTACACCACGTCGAGATGCTTCAGATGCTCGGATGGATCAAAGCAGGTGGCGATTTCTTCGGGAGAGAGGTGAGATGTTACGCGCTCGTCTTTGGAGATGAGGGCGCGGAAGTTGCCTTCGGGTTGGTTCCAAGCGGTGTGGGCATTGGCTTGGACAATCGAATAGGCTTCTTCACGGGTAAGTCCCTTTTCTACCAATGTCAACAACACCCGCTGACTGAAGATCACGCCCCCATAGACATTCATGTTGCGCTGCATATTTTCGGGGTAGACCAGTAGGTGCTGAATCAGGTCAGTGGTTTCGACCAGCATAAAGTGGATGAGGATGCAGCAATCGGGAAACGCGACCCGCTCGACAGAGCTGTGGGAGATGTCTCGCTCGTGCCAGAGGGCAACGTTTTCCAGGGCAGCGATCGCATGGCCTCGCAGAATTCGTGCCAGTCCAGTCAAACGCTCAGAGCGGATAGGGTTGCGTTTGTGGGGCATGGCCGAGGAACCCTTTTGTCCTTTGGCAAAAAACTCTTCAACTTCCAACACATCGGTGCGCTGGAGGTTGCGAATTTCGACGGCAAAGCGCTCGATAGACGCAGCGACGAGCGCCAGAGTCTGGAGGAATTCGGCGTGGCGATCGCGCGAAATTACCTGGGTTGAGGCGCAGTCTGGCTCCAGCCCAAGTTTTTGACAGGCTAGATCCTCTACCCTGGGGTCAATGTTGGCATAGGTTCCCACGGCACCAGAAATCTTGCCGACGGCAATCTGCTTATGCAAACGGCATAGGCGATCGCGATGACGCAGCATTTCCGCTAACCATCCCGCCAGCTTAAAGCCAAAGGTCATCGGCTCAGCGTGGATACCATGCGATCGCCCTACCATCACTGTGTCGCGGTGCTGCTGCGCTTGGTAGCGAATCGCCTGAATCAGTGCTTCTACTTGGCTGGAGACAACATCGAGGCTGGCGACCAGTTGTAGAGATAATGCCGTATCCAGCACGTCAGAGCTAGTCATGCCTAGGTGAATGTAGCGACCAGCTTCCCCGACATGCTCGTTGACATTGGTGAGGAACGCGATCACGTCGTGGCGCACCTCTGCTTCAATTTCAAGGATACGTTTCGGGTCGAAGGCTGCTTTCTCCTTGATGGTCGCGACGGCATCCGCAGGGATATAGCCCAGTTCGGCCTGCGCCTCGCAAACCGCAACTTCTACCTGTAGCCAGGTCTGAAACTTAAAGGCATCGGTCCACAAATCGCCCATTTCGGGCAGGGTATATCGCTCAATCAAGGTTCGCTATGCCGAAGACAACCGATATATTTTATATCAACGCCACGAAAACCAGAAACAGATATTTCCTGAAACCCTTATACCAAAAGAGTTTCAGGAAATATCTGGAGCAGAACCCAAGTAAGTTGTTATTACTATACTCCTTCCGTTTCGTTTTGTCCGAAAATTCCCCGATACCGCTACCAGTGTCCGTATGAGTAGAAAACATTGCCAACGAAAACTTTAGACCCGCGCTACGTTAGACCTGCGCTACCATTGACCATCGAGTCTGTCTATCCTTTTCTCTCACGTTGTTTCAGCCTTATGTCGCTTCCTCTTCGGCTCCTTCACTCCTTTGCTCGGTTACTGTTCACCGGTCTAGCTCGGCCACAAGGGACGTCAGGCACGTACTCCCCTTTTCCCAAAATCAGACGGTCAACCAGACGGCGGTGCTTTCCGCTGATAGGGTTGGCGCTAATGCTTAGCATCGGCGGTTTTATGGGGATGGGGCGTCCGGCACAGGCACAACGTCCAGACTTCTGCCATGTGCCCACCAACGAAATCCAACTGAAACAACAACTGCTGGTAGCTGGGGTACAGGGTGACGCAAACAGCATGGAGCAATATGAAGAGTTGGTCGATCGCCATGCCGAGTTTCTAGAAGACTGTCGTCAGGACAACTGGCCTCAAAACCAAGCCATCTGGGTGCGGCTCTATCCCTGCGATGCCCGTCCAGAGGTGATGAATCAACTGTTCGACATGATGGTGAACAAGGGCTACAACCAGGTTTATGTCGAAGTATTTGGAGCCGGGCAGGTGCTGCTGCCCCAGTCAGATAACCCGACGGTGTGGCCGTCTGTATTGCGATCGCCCGGCTACGAGAACCATGATTTGTTGGCACAGGCGATCGAAACTGGCCGCGAGCGGGGCATGAAGGTCTATGCCTGGATGTTCAGCATGAATTTTGGGCATTCCTACCTGCAACGCTCGGGATCCTCCCAAATCCTGGCACGGAATGGACAGGGACAAAGTAGCCTCGATTATTCCCGCCAGATCAGCATCAACGGCGGGGAAGTCAACCATGAGGAAGTGTTTATCGATCCCTATAACCCTCAAGCCCGAACCGACTACCAGGCACTGCTTGACTCCGTTTTGCAGCGCAATCCAGATGGGATGCTGTTTGACTACATTCGCTACCCACGCGGCTCAGGGCCGGATTCTGTCGCCGAGCGGGTAGATGACTTGTGGATCTACGGCCCTTCCGCCCAGCAAGCTTTCTTGCAGCGAGCACAGAATAATAGTGGGCAGGATATTATTGTTCGCTTTTTGCAACGGGGCTATCTAACCAATCAAGATGTCGTGGATGTCGCTTCCCTCTATCCCGGTGAATCACAACCTCTTTGGCAAAGTCTAGAGCCCGCCGCAGGCTATGGCGACGCAACCACCGAGCAGCGCCGCGCCTACTTGCAACAAAACCTGTGGCGATTGGCGATCGCCCATGCGTTTCAAGGGGTTGTGGATTTCCTCAACACAGCCGCCGCCCCCGTTCAACGCCAGGGCATTCCCGCTGGAGCCGTTTTCTTCCCCGAAGGCAATCAGTTTGTTGGTCAAACAGGTATTGACTCGCGCCTTCAGCCCTGGGATCGCTTCCCCACTTCAATGGAGTGGCATCCGATGTCTTACGGTGTCTGTGGCGGCACGGGCTGCATTGTTGACCAAGTCATGCGCGTGGTCGAACGAGCCGCCAACCCTGGACAAGTCAAGCCCGTGTTGGCTGGAAGCTGGGGCGAACGCACGAATAACCGCCCTGCCCTCGAATCTCAAATGCTCGCCATCCGTCAAGCGGCACCCCAAATCCGCACGGTCAGCCACTTCGCCTTCTCCTGGCAAGAACCCGAATACGATCGCCAACGCCAATTTTGCCAACTGTGATATTGCAGGGCATCCAGTCTCCTCAAAGCATTCGAACAGCTTGAGGCATAGGCGATCGCCCTCAGCAAGAAATAGCATTTCCTTATCGGAACTTTTGTACTATTATCTCCAGTGTCAGGTCGATAGACAATCGGTCTGTTCCCAATTTTTTGATGTTCCGTAAGGGAGAACGGGCAATGGCGACAAAGAAATCATCAAGTACATTGCCATCGGAGCAACTAACCCGTACGACCTGGCGCTGTTGGCTGGGTTGGGCAGGCGTGGTGCTGAGTGATACCGGAATTTGCTCGATCGCCCTCGAAGATAGTCCAGAAGCGCTTCACCAGCACTTTTCCCAGCAATTTCCGACGGCGCAGTTCGCGGATAGAGAACCCGCAGAGGATGAGCGGATCGCGGCAGTCCAGCAGCTTGTCGATCATCCCGATCGCCCCCACAACTTACCCCTAGACAAATCAGGAACCGACTTCCAGCAAGAAGTATGGGACGTTCTCCAAGCCATTCCTTCCGGCACAACCCTGACCTATCAGGCGCTAGCAGACCAGCTAGGCAAACCCAAATCGGTGCGAGCTGTTGCCAATGCCTGTGGAAAAAATCCCTGGGCGATCGCCATTCCCTGTCATCGTGTGATTGGGAGTAACGGTTCGATTACTGGCTATCGCTGGGGTGTCGAGCGGAAAAAGGCGCTGCTGGAGCGAGAAGCCGCTTTACCCGAAGCCCAGCAGCTCTCGATCTTCTAAGTCAATAGGTGCAATTAAACCGAAAATCCCAAAAACCTGCGCCGCCCGCGCTGCGGGCGGCGCAGGTTTTTGGGATTTGGTTTTTCATCATGCCGAGCTATAGCCGTAGTCCCTTAGTTAGGTAGGGTGGGCACCGCCCACCTAACACCATACTTGGACTCTTACAGCGATCGGTGGGCAGTGCCCACCCTACAGGTAGCGGAATGCTTTTTGTGTGGCGACGAGCGCCGAAGCGGCTGAACAGCTCCTATTTTTCGGAATCGGAATCAGCAGAGAGCGGCGCGATCGCCTCAAATGCGGGACAGTAGCCCTCTGGGCTGACGCGAAAACCATGTAATGGGGAGGCGGGGTTCCAGCACCGATGGCTGCGGCAAAACTGGCAGTTTTGACAACATTCCCGCTCGAAATCCAAGGTCTGGTCTTGCTTTTGCGATAGCTCTTTCTGCGCCATCCCCCGAATCACTAGCTCATCCCCCTGCCATCGTGCCTCAATGATGCCTGTGTTGGCCAGTTGCTCCCAGCGGGGGTCTGCCCGGAGGGTTTCGGGAAGTTGTAGGGACAACCCTTCATGGGCCTCGCTCCACTCGCCAACGTAGCGGGTGGCAGGCGGTGCGGGTTGGAGAAACGCGTCGCCCACGGGCAATTCCACCTGCTGCTCATTGCCAGGAATATGAAGTTGATAGCGGTTTTGGAGTTCTTCCAGGTTGGCCAGTTCAGCGCGATCGCTCTCTGTCCCATGAACCAACACCACATGCTGAGGACGCAGGTTATGGATGAGTTGTGCCGTATTCGAGCCATCGCAATGGTCGCTTAGCAAGTAGGTATCCACTGTAAGCTGGCCATTATTCAGTGCTTCTTTCACCAGCGGTGTCAGTTGTGTTTCCGTCAGACGGGGCGGGACAGCGTGGGATTCCTGGGGCAATAGGAGCAACCAGGGAAATGCAGGGGTTTGGAGGTAGGGCGTCAGGTCGGCGCGTCGATGGACAAGGGCGATCGCTGGAGTCTTGTCATCCCAGGCAGATGCATCGGCAGTCAGCCGACGCACATGGGGGCGAACCCGCTCATCCCAAAACAACGGTTGATGGCGGGCAAAGTTCTGCACTGAGCTGGGAAGGTGGGGCAACAGCGACAGATAGGCGTCGCATCCTGCCGCCACAATCGGATCAACCCAGATGTCGATATCCCGGCCGGTGAAATGGTGGTGACTGCGCAACAGCATCAGCAGCTCTTGCCCCAAACCCAGGGTCGGCGTGGGTAGCAAAACAGACTGTTGATGGGCGATCGCCCGATAGATCAATTCCGCCAGTTGATTTTCTTGCTGTCGCCGTCGCGGCAGGCGCGCCAAGCCGTTGGTACTTTCTACAATCAGCACATCTGGCTTCAAGCCCCGCACATCTTCCAAGGGCAAACCATTGACTAGGCGCGTATTCGACAGGAAAAAATCTCCCGTATAGAAAAGAGACAGGGGGCGATCGCGGGTAGCTGTCACTTCCGTCAGCAAAATGGCAGCCGCGCCAGGAAGATGCCCAGCCGGGAATAGCTCAACCCGCAACCCTGGCAATACCTCGACGGGCGATCGCCAGGGTAACGCCCGCCCAAAGACAGGTACCTCCATTTCCTCTAACCAGTTGAGCGGCAGCAGTTGGGTGGTCGCATCACTGGCATAGATAGGCAAGCGAGGAAACTGCCGATGTAGCGCCAGCAACCCGCGGGCATGATCGGAATGGGCATGGGTACACAACACCACATCAGCAGGGGGAAAATCTCCCTTCTCTAGCAACGGCGTCAGATCTGCCAAACCACAGTCCAACAAAATCCGATGGGTACCCATTTGCACCAGCAGACAAACGCCCTCTTGTACAGCACCCACCCCATAGGGCAGGCAAGCCAATTCTGTCACTGTCTTTGGAATAGAGGTGCTAAAAAAATGAAAGAGTGATCGGATCCGTAGGACGCATTAGCGCCAGCACAAAGCACTACAAGGATTATCCAACACCTAAACCTGTCTCACCCACTGGCAAGAATCGGAAAACCAGGCAAGGTTTGATACGGAGATATCGACCTAACGATGCGTTACGCTGCGCTAACCGTATCCAACGATCGGTGGATTTTTGCTTGAGACGGCGATCGCTCTAGTGCGCCGAACCGTTGCCGTGATAGTTATCGGTGTCATAGAACCCGTTGCGAGTTCCAAAGAACAGACAGGCTGCAATGAAAATGGGAGTCAGCCCCAATAAAATGATCTTCACATCCATAGATAAATCCTTATGCCTTAATGCGCGATATTAACGGGTGGATAATATGAATCTCTCAAAACTCTAAGAGCCAAACTCATCAAGTCCTTGGAAATTCAATATTTTGTAAGACTCAGCGTTGAGCAGGAACCTGAAGAGAAACGGCAGCAACAACCAGGCTCAAGTCCAAAGTTTGTCGCATTATCGCTGCGCCTTATAGGCACTCAGAGACATTCTCCAGAATTTGCCATATCTCTCACTTTTCCACTATACAACTCCCCTCTTTAATCGGTGGTTTACCCAATGCCCATCTCGCCTTTCTTTCCGTCTGACTTGTTGCCGATTCCTGCCACTGAACCTATTGAGGCCGGGTGGCTCGGGCGATGCGCGACCGAGGTTGCACCGGATCTGCTAGGCTGCACCCTGGTACGTCGCTGGGCCGATGGCCGTTGCATCCGGGGACGGATTGTGGAAACCGAAGCCTACACCCCTGGCGACCCAGCCTGCCATGCCTACCGTCGGCGTACAGCCCGCAATACAGTGATGTTTGGCCCTGCTGGCTTTTCCTATGTTTATCTGATTTATGGGATGTACCACTGCTTCAATGTAGTAACCGATGCGGATGGTGCGCCCAGCGCAGTATTGCTACGAGCCTTGCAATTGGAAACGATTCCGCCCGATGCCAACCCACGGGGCGAGAAGCCCGCCCGTGTCGCCGCTGGCCCTGGCAAGCTCTGCCGCGCCCTCGACATCGACCTCTCGCTAACGGAAACCCCACTGCAACCAGGGGAAGCCCTTTGGCTGGAGCACCGATCGCCCGACCTTGCCCAAGACTGGGAATCAGGGGCGATCGCCATCACCCAAACCACTCGCATCGGCATCTCCCAGGGCGTCGACCATCCCTGGCGCTGGTATGTCACCGCTAGCCCTGCGGTTTCCAAACGGTAGATAACCGAGAATCTTCTCTGGTGTGGATCCCGTAACGTCGGGAATTCTAGGAGAAATACAGGGAGTTCAGGATGCATCCAGTTCAGCAACACCAGCAGCACGATTGGGAAACAGTTCGAGCCAAATTTCAGCAGATTTGGGGCTACCCAGATTTTCGTCCCCCACAGGGAGAAATTGTTCGTAGTTTATTGAATGGACAAGATGCGCTGGTTGTCATGCCCACTGGGGGTGGAAAATCTATCTGCTTCCAGCTTCCGGCATTGATGCAGCAGGGGTTAACGCTGGTCGTGTCGCCTCTGGTAGCGTTGATGGAAAATCAGGTACAGGAGCTGCGATCGCGCCATCTGCCTGCCGCTTCTCTCCACAGCGAAGTCCCCGCCTTCCAACGTCGCCAAACCTTACAGCGACTCGACCGCCTGCGTCTGCTCTACCTCTCCCCGGAAACTCTATTGACATCAGCCGTCTGGGAAAGACTCTGCCATCCCGCCCTGCAAATTAACGGGCTGATTTTGGATGAAGCCCATTGCCTGGTGCAGTGGGGTGACACCTTTCGTCCGGCCTATCGGCGGTTAGGAGCCGTGCGTCCAGCATTATTGCAGCACAAGCCAGCAGGCAGTCGGATGGCGATCGCCGCCTTCACCGCTACCGCCGATCCCCAGGCGCAGCAAACGATCCGCCAGGTCTTGCAACTGCAACATCCCCAGCAATTTCTCATCAACCCCTATCGTGACAATTTGGCGCTGTCGGTGAAAACCGTGTGGACGCCCCGGGGTCGCCGCCAAGCATTGCGACGATTCATCCGAGAGCGCACTGGTAAAGCAGGGCTGGTTTATGTCCGCACCCGTCGCGACAGCGAAGAATTAGCCGCATGGCTCACCCAACAGGGACACCGCACCATCGGCTACCACGCCGGACTCGGCCCCCAGGAGCGGCGGCAGATCGAGGCCGATTGGATCGATGGCAGACTTCCCTTTGTCATTTGCACCAGCGCCTTTGGCATGGGGATCAACAAACCTGATGTGCGCTGGGTCATCCACTTTCACGCACCAACCTTGCTGTCGGAATATGTGCAGGAGGTCGGGCGCGGTGGCCGAGACGGCCAACTCGCCGAAGCCCTAACGCTGATTAGTGAGCGCACAGGACTGCTCGATCCCGAAGACAAACAACGGCAAACGTTTTTCCGCGATCGCCAAACTGTCCTCATCCGCAAAGCCCAACGCCTCGCCCACCAGCTCCCAAAATCTGGCGAAGTCAACCAGATCGCCCGCGAGTTCAAAGACGGGGCGATCGCCCTCTCCCTCCTTCACAGCTTGGGACAACTCCATTGGCGCGATCCCTTCCACTACACCATCTGCTCCGGCAAAGCGGCCAAAACCTCAACCCCCTCTGGCAATCTCACGATCGAACCCTATCTCCACACAACTGATTGCCGCTGGCAATACCTGATGCGCGCGTTCGGATTTGAAAAAGAGGCAAAGGCATTGCGGTGTGGGACGTGCGATCGTTGCCAGTCATAACCTCGCTAACACATAGATATGTACGGAATGGTGAGCGATGCCAATCCTACGACGCTAAATGTAGGGTTGGCATCACCCAGCAACTTTTTTGGCTATCAAGACTGAAGCGACAATTCCTGGTTTCCTGGAACAACCGCTGTTTTGCAGGTGCAGGAAGCAATATGCGGCAAGGTGAACCAGAAGCGTGCGCCGCCTTCGGGGACGTTGGCAACTTGGATAGTGCCGCCGTGGGCTTGCACAATTTGTTGGCAGAGATAGAGTCCCAAGCCCAGGCCAAAAGTATGTCCAGCGCGATCGCCCCGCTGCGACAAGCGGAATAGGCGATCGCAGTCGTCTGCGCTAATGCCTTGCCCGTCGTCTTGCACCACGCAACATAGAGCGTCGCCGTCTGAGTAGGCAACAACTTGGAGCTGCACTCCCGGAGGGTTATGCTTCAGGGCATTTTCGGCTAGATGCTTCAGCACGCGGCTGATTTGGACGGGATCGGCTTTCACCGATGGTAGGTTGGGCGACACCTGCAGGGTGACCGTTGCCTGATTCTTGCGAAACCAGGGTTCCAGCTCTTGCAGAGCTGTAGACGCGAGCGTCCCCAGGTCAACCCGTTCTGGATGCAGCACCAGAGGGCGGGTCACCTTGCTGTGGGAGTCAATCAAGGTGCTCATCAGGTCGAGGTGGCGATCGCTTCCCTCTACCATTCGTTCTAGAAAGGAGCGCGGGACGGGAATCATCTCCTCTTCCGTCCAATGATTTTGGCAGGCTCCGTTGAGCAAGTTCTGGAACACCATCTGCATTCCCAATACGGGATTGCGAAGGTCATGAGACACCGCATGCAGCAACAGCTTCAGCGACTCATTGGCTTGCGCGAGAGACTGCTCCCGGTTTTGTAATTGCTGATGAAGTTGAGCGATCGCTTGCCCGGCATCGTCCTTAAATTTTTGGAGTGGATTCAGCCGCTGCTGCACTTCCTGCCACTCCAGCGGTCGCAGCAGAAAATCTGTCATTCCTCGTCGAAAGCCTTCTGCTCGGTCGAACGCAGCCTCCACCAACATAAAAATGGGGAGCAATTTCAAGGTGGGCTGTTGCCGCAAGGTTTCGCACACCTGGAAACTATCGCTGGAGTCGAGCGCTCCATCTAGCAGAATTGCTTCAGGAAAGTAAAGTTGAGCGTGGGCGATCGCAGTTCCTACCTCTTCCACAACGGTAACGTGATTCGTGAGTGACCTATCCACGGATGCCAGAAGCTCAAGAACTTCTGCCCGTACGGCTGGACGATCTGTAAGCAACAAAATGCGCGTTGAGTGCTGCAATTCCCTCTCCATTTCTCCGAATTGCGCTTTCATACAGTTAGACGCCTCTAGAAAGCTTGCTACGAGTCCTCATGGAAATCCAAACCACTGGCGAGGTTGCCAGATAGTTACTGTATATGAACAATCTTCATCATAATGACTGCATTCCCTTTTCTTCCTCATACGAATGGGTGTTTCAGGAAGGTGCTTTTGTCGGATGGCAGCCTAAAGGTTGAGATTTTATCTCCTATAATCCTGTTGCTTAAGCCTAAATCTTAAGCCTAACTATACAAGCACTAGAATCCTCACTATACCTGAATTTCATTCGTATAGTCGAAAGCCCAAAATCAAAAATCAAGCTCCATCTTTCCGTAGCTTTGCTGTCTCACAAGCCTTCTAATCAAACAGGATTTAGCTAAAGAAATTGTGGGTAGATTCAACTTCGGTCTATTCAATTGCCAATTATTTGTTATTCCTAATTTTTTGCTCTTTCTTAAGGAATTCATCCGAAACGGCCCATTTGAGTGAGCATGCGCTAATATCTATATTTAGTGACAGCGATCGGCTGTCGCACACTCAAGACGTAGCTTGTCGAGAAGTGGGGGCTCCCCGCTTTTTTTTGTTCTTTTTTTCGATAGCCCACATCAACATCTTGGGCTTCTGTCGAATGAATTTTGGGGTGCCGCTTCTGCCTGCGAGCTGTCTAAACCATCGGAAAAGGGTTGGAATCTGCGTCTTCACCGCTATCTGACCGGATTGCTTGATTCCCGCAGTTTTCCAATTCCGCTGGTTCTCCCTGTTGCGTTCACCTTTAGCTCTCCATTCAATTTTGCGGCGGGTCACATTAGCGCATCCGTGGCCTGTCTGTTCCTGAAATATGACACATCCCTTAATTCCCAGCCTTTTAGAACTTGCCACGCCCATTGCCGAAACCCTGGGTTTTGAGGTGGCCGGAGCCGTATTTTACACCAACCAAAGCCCTCCAGTTTTGCGTGTTGACATTCGCAACCCAGCTACCGATACGAGCCTGGAGGACTGTGAGGCCATGAGTCACGCCCTGGGAACAGCCCTAGAGGCCAGTGATTTAATTCCCGATGCTTATGTCCTGGAAATTTCTAGTCCGGGTGTGCCAGAGTCGTTGACGACTGATCGCGAGTTCACTTCGTTTAAGGGTTTTCCGGTGGTGGTCACGGTGCAGGAACCTTACAAGGGGCATACAACTTGGAATGGGCAACTGATTCGGCGGGATGAGGCGGCGGTTCACTTGAGCCAGAAAGGGCGAGCAGTCGCCATTCCGCGATCGCTCATCCTCTCCGTCCAACTCGACGACCATCCCCAATCTTCCTGATACTCAGGCAACCCACCGATCGCTTCAAGTTCCCTGGATCATCCCCACTGCGCGCAATGGCTTCAGCTTTGATTGATTTTCTTTTTGCATCTTTTCCTCACTAAATCTGGAGGTTCGTTTTATCTATGTCAGTTATCACGCTCCCTGGTCTTCAAGACATGATCGACAATATCAGCCGTGAACGTAATCTCCCCAAGCATGCCGTTCAAGAAGCGCTGCGTGAGGCATTGCTCAAGGGTTATGAGCGTTTTCGTCGCACCACTCGTCCCGATGATCAGAGTTTCGACGAAGAATACTTCGACAACTTTGAGGTGGAGCTGGATGTCGAAGAAGAAGGCTTTCGAGTGCTGGCAGCCAAGGCGATCGTGGAAGGAATCTCTAGCCCTGACCATGAAATTGCCCTAACGGAAGTCCGCGAAGTTGCACCCGAAGCCCAATTGGGCGACACCGTGGTACTGGATGTCACCCCCGATCAGGCAGAATTCGGACGGATGGCAGCCATCCAAACCAAGCAAGTACTGGCCCAGAAGCTGCGAGACCAGCAACGCAAGCTCGTGCAGGAAGAGTTTCAGGAACTCGAAGGCACGGTTCTGCAGGGGCGGGTTCTACGGTTTGAGCGCCAGTCGGTGATCATGGCGGTCAACAGCGGCTATGGAAACCCTGAAGTGGAAGCAGAACTTCTGAAGCGGGATCAACTCCCCAATGACAACTACCGCGCCAATATGACGTTCCGGGTCTTCCTCAAGCGGGTTTCGGAAGGGGCTCATCGTGGCCCACAATTGCTGGTTTCCCGCGCAGATGCTGGCCTGGTGGTAGATTTGTTTGCCACCGAAGTCCCAGAAATTGAAGAGGAAGTTGTGCGGATCGTGGCGGTTGCCCGCGAAGCCAATCCCCCCTCTCGATCCGTTGGCCCCCGTACCAAAATTGCAGTTGACACCCTGGAACGGGATGTTGATCCCGTTGGAGCCTGCATTGGTGCTCGGGGATCACGGATTCAAGCGGTGGTCAACGAATTGCGCGGTGAGAAAATTGATGTGATTCGCTGGTCTCCTGACCCAGCGACCTATATCGCCAATGCCCTCAGCCCGGCTAAGGTGACCCAGGTGATTCTGATGAACCCCGAGGATATGCAGGCCCATGTGCTTGTCCCCGAAGACCAGCTCAGTCTGGCGATCGGCAAGGAAGGACAGAATGTGCGTCTGGCGGCTCGGTTGACGGGATGGAAAATCGACATCAAGGATGTCGCTAAGTACGACTTCGAAGTCGAGAGTCAGAAAATGGCCGAGCTTATCGAGCAGCGACGCGAGGAGCGCGCCGCCCGCGAAGCGGAAGAAGCGGCTGCCCGTGAAGCCCGTGAAGCCGCTGCCCATGAAGCAGAGGAGCGCGCCGCCGCCAAAGTTGCTGCCCTGGAAGCAGCCGCAGCGGAGGAATATGCCGATGAGGAGGAAGAGGAGCCGCCCATGACGGAGGCTGAGCGGCGAATTGCCGTGAAGAAGGCCGCTCTGGCTGCCGCTGCCGCTGAAGAGTATGGCGACGAGGAAGAAGTCAAAATGGACATCGCCGCGAAGAAGGCGGCTCTAGCTGCTGCCGCTGCCGAAGAATATGGCATAGATGAGGACGAAGAAGAAGAGGCAACGGAGGCAGAGGCGATCGCCACTCCAGACGAAAGCACCTCTGATGCCGATGCCGAGGAAGAGGGCATGACCGACTCAACGACATCAGAAGACGAAAGCGACGAAGAGGAAGCGTAAATCGCGATCGCCTTCAGCGTCGCTCCAAATCCTTACCGCTCTCTCGATACACCAAAACTTCAGGCGAACTTTTGCCAGGATCTTCGTCATTACCATAATCTGACCGAACGATCCGCCAGTCAGATGCACCCGAGGTAACCGGCCATGGACAAAAACTATCGCCGCTGCATCAGTTGCCGCAAAGTTGCACCAAAATCTGATTTTTGGCGCATTGTGCGGGTGCATCCGTCACAAGAACTGCAACTGGACGAAGGTATGGGGCGATCGGCCTACCTTTGCCAAACGGAGGCCTGTTTGCAGACGGCACAAAAGAAAAAAGCCATTCGGCGATCGCTTCGTGTCCCTGAACGTCCTGACATCTACCAACTCCTCTGGGAAAGGTTAGACAAGGGGCAACCCTCTTAGCTAACGTCTGCCTAATCCCAGGCAGAACAGCCAACTGGATTCACAATCGAATCCCTAACTAACCTCTAGTCATGATTAGCATGGAGACATCATTCATCATCTGCGGAAGACCTGTTCCGTTGATCCCAATACTCCGCGGATAACTTGCACCGCTGATCCCATCACTCAAACACACATCTAGGCCAATGGCCTGATTTCAGCTCGGAGAATGTCGAAACTATAGGACACACTTCCACGTCATCAATCTTGCGAAATTGGCTGCAAATGCCGATTTGGATAAACTTGAGACGGAGAGGATTAGGAGAATTGAACTGTTTTGAGCCATCACTCCATACGCTTTCCGCAAACGAGCTCTGTACCGGGGTTCACTTGAGGCATCTTCAATGCTCAACCACCACAGGGGTTGGATGATGGCGCAGTCGCGCGAGATCTATCAGCAGGCGATCGACTAACATAGAGTTGTATCAACCGTTTGATGGTGCGAGTTCGATCTTTTGGAATACAGAGGTGTAAAAAAGCCTAATATTTTTCATATGCATGGGGTAATCCCCCATACATTATGCGGAATCTTCCCTAGCTTTTTTGCGATGGGCTGAGGGCAAATGCCTTAGGATGGGTTAAGGGTGATTTTGAGAATCACAGATACGGGAGTTGTTCGTTAGGATATAGAGCGATCGCCCGCTCGTTTGAAAGTAGCACGTCAAGCAAAACAGCTTGAAGCAGCCAGGATCCCCATTCAGCTGAAGGTGCCTAGCAGACTATTCAGCGGACAGTGCAGGTGGAAAAGGTTCTATCAGGCTTCAGGTTTGTTGCTCCGGGCGCATCGACAATTAGTAACTGAGTGGTCACTGAAACATTTGCTGATTAGACAACTTCTCAGACAGGTTCTCAAGCAGAATTGGAAAATTCTCCTAACAATTGTTGGGAGTGGTAGATGGGTGTGAAATGATAATCAAGGTGTCAACGCTGTTATCCCACCACAGGGAGTAGAAGACTATGTGAAACAAACATCGGTGCAACGAGGGAGAGTGGATGAACAAAGTACGAATTTACGAGCTTTCAAAAGAATTGAATTTGGATAATCGAGACATATTAGACGTTTGCGAACAATTGAACATTCCCGCCAAGAGCCATAGCAGTACTATCTCTGCTGATGATGCAGCAAAGATCCGCTCGGAGGCAGCGACGCGATCGCCCAGTGCGACTGCGTCACGTCCTGCTGCCGCATCGTCCACTCCAAGGCCTCGCAAGAACAAGCCACAACCGCCGATCAAGAAACCCAAGCAACAGATCTTGGAAATTCGGCGGCAACGCCCTGTGGCCGCAGAGGCTCCCAAGCGCCCAGAAACGCTTCAGGCACAAGAAAGTCAGGCTCCTGAACCCTCTAAGCCAGAAGCGCCTGCTGCTGCAGGGAATGGAGCTGGAAATGGGAGTATTCCAACCCCAGTTGCTCCACCTCCTCGCCCTGTCTCCCCTGAGCAGGTGGCCAAACCAGCCGTCGTCCATCAGGATGAGGCTGTGGCTGAGGTTGCTGAAGCGCCAAAGCCTGTGGCCGAAAAGCCCGTGGCACCCGTGGCACCAAAACCACCCGAACCCACCACTCCTCCTGTCGCCAAGAAACCGGCGCTACCCAAGCTGGAGAAGCCAGAACCTGTAGAACAACCGGAACCGGAAACAGCACAACCCAAGGTCGCGACTCCTCCCCCTAAGCCTCCAGAACCCGCACCCGCACCAACCTTGATCGGGCCACCGACCAAGCTGTCGGAACGAGAGGACACAACAGAAAAAGAGGTGAAGCGAGAGGTGCCGACATCCTCCGTTAGTCGCCCCATCCTCAAGAAACCCAGCCAGTTGCGCCAGCGCTCCCAGGGTGGAGACAGCGGGAGCAGTGAGCAGCTCGTCATCATGAAGCGCAGTGGCGATCGCGAGCGATCCACAGGAACCGAAGCACCCATTAAGCGCGAGAAGCCAAAGATCGAGCTGCGCAAGAAGCCTGTGCGTCCGGCCGAACCAACGAAGGACGAGGCCGAAGCCAAGACGAGTGACGAGGGAGGCATTGCCCTTCCTGGTGATGATGTTCTAGAACTGAAGCGTCCCGAACGCCCGGCTCCTCCCAAAACGGCTAAGCGGGGTCGGCGTCGAGATGAGGAGGAAGAAGAACGGAAAGACACCAGCAAGGTGGCGAAAACCACCAAGAACAAGCGGCGATCGCAAGTACAGTTGGAAGAAGACATCGACCTGGATGAGGCGCTGGATGAGGGTCAAAACGGGGATTCAGCCATGTCCTCTATCCGGATGTCTCTGGCTCGCCCACCCAAGCCAAAAAGCAACAAGCCGCCGGCCAAGCCAGCAGCGGTGGCCGCGCCGAAGAAGAAATCGTCCTCGTCTTCGGATAGCCGCAGTAATCGGCGCGATCGGCGGGAACAACCCACGCGAGAGCGTCCCGAAATCATCACCCTTAACGGTGACATTACGGTTGCAGAACTGGCAGACAGATTGGCGGTTCCCGAAACGGATATCATCAAGACCCTGTTCCTCAAGGGCATCATGGCAACGGTCAACCAAATGCTCGATGTTCCCACAGCAACAATGGTTGCCGAGGAATTTGAGGTACTGATCGACACTGAAGCCAAAGACGCAGAAGCCAAGAAGACGACAGAGATGTTGTCTGAGGCCGACATGGAGCACCTGCAACGACGTCCGCCCGTGGTTACCATCATGGGTCACGTTGACCACGGCAAAACCACCCTGCTGGACTCGATCCGCAAGACCAAGGTGGCACAGGGCGAAGCGGGCGGCATTACCCAACACATCGGTGCCTACCACGTCGATGTGGATCACGAAGACGAAACCAAGCAAGTCGTCTTCCTAGATACTCCAGGTCACGAAGCCTTTACCGCAATGCGGGCAAGGGGTGCGCGAGTGACCGATGTTGCCATTCTGGTGGTGGCGGCAGATGACGGAGTTCGCCCCCAAACCATTGAGGCAATCAGCCACGCTAAGGCAGCAGAGGTGCCCATCGTCGTTGCCATCAATAAGATGGACAAGGAACAAGCTCAGCCCGATCGGGTGAAGCAAGAACTGATGGAGCATAACCTCGTTCCAGAGGAGTGGGGTGGCGACACCATCATGGTTCCAGTCAGTGCGCTCTCGGGTGACAACCTGGATACCTTGCTGGAAATGATCTTGCTGGTCACAGAAGTTGAAGACCTCTACGCCAACCCCG
Source organism: Vacuolonema iberomarrocanum LEGE 07170 (assembly GCA_015207365.1). Taxonomy (GTDB): domain Bacteria; phylum Cyanobacteriota; class Cyanobacteriia; order Elainellales; family Elainellaceae; genus Vacuolonema; species Vacuolonema iberomarrocanum. Next base: position 100,355 of record JADEXA010000015.1, on the reverse strand, counting down.
ATCGCCCAGCGAAAGGGACGATCATTGAAGCGAACCTCGATAAGGCGAAAGGCCCCGTGGCGACCCTGCTGGTTCAAAACGGTATCCTGCGGGTTGGCGATGTGTTGGTCGCTGGTCATGTCTTCGGTAAAGTGCGGGCAATGGTGGATGATCGCGGCGATCGCGTGAAGGAAGCCACGCCCTCCTTTGCCGTTGAGGTGCTGGGTCTCAGTGATGTACCCGCTGCTGGGGATGAGTTCGATGTCTATCGTGACGAGAAAGAAGCGCGGGCGATCGCCGATCGGCGTGCAGACGAGCAACGCCAGTCGCGCCTACAGCAGGCCATGGCATCTCGCCGCGTCAGTCTCAATACCCTGTCTAGCCAAGCACAGGAAGGCGATCTGAAGGAACTGAACATTGTCCTCAAAGCCGATGTGCAAGGTTCGGTGGAAGCGATTCTGTCCTCCTTGCAGCAGTTGCCTCAGAAGGAAGTTCAGGTACGCGTATTGCTAGCAGCTCCCGGCGAAATCACCGAAACAGACGTGGATTTGGCCGCTGCCAGTAATGCCGTCATCCTCGGCTTCAACACCACCTTTGCCAGTGGTGCTCGACGGGCAGCCGATGATGCTGGAGTGGATGTTCGGGATTACACCATCATCTACAAGCTGCTAGAAGACGTACAGGGAGCCATGGAAGGTCTGCTCGAACCCGAACTCGTGGAAGAACCCCTGGGTCAAGTCGAAGTCCGTGCCGTCTTCCCAGTGGGTCGGGGTGCGGTCGCCGGTTGTTACGTTCAATCTGGCAAGGTGCTTCGCAACTGCCGGATGCGGGTACGCCGCAAGGGCGAAGTCATCCACGAAGGCAACCTCGATTCCCTCAAGCGGATGCGGGATGACGTGAAGGAAGTCGCATCAGGTTTTGAGTGCGGTATCGGTAGCGATGACTTCAAAAATTGGCAGGAAGGTGACATCATCGAAACCTTCCGATTGGTGACCAAGCGCCGCACCCTAACGGTGTAAGTGTCACGACATAAAACAGTTGAATCATGTTTGGGGTTTAGCTTTGGCTAAACCCTTTTTTATTTGCCATCCACAGATAATCACTTATAGCGCTATGCGCGTTAGTTAAGTAAGGTTGTGTGGGGCGCGGCGCGCCCCACACAACCGTTGCTGTGCTTAAGGCGGTTGCACACCGCTATAAAACCAACGCGCTGACTGGGTTTCAAGTGATTATCTGATTCTAGTTTTCATCGAATTGGTATAACGTCGAAGCAACCAGGACGTTCGGCGGAACCGCCTCCACTTGCGCCAAAGTTTCACCATCCGTTGCATCAACTCCGGCTCATCCGTTCTCATACCGACAGATACCAGCTCCGTAATCTTCCCTGCCGCATCTGTCACCGGAACATTGACCCAGAACATCCAAAACAACTGCCCCTGAGCGTTTCGATTTTGATTAACGTTCAAGCTAAAATCATCGCGAAACTGGCAAACATCCTCAAGGTGGGCGGTCATGATACGCCCACTACCACTTTCGATCCAGGGCACAAACAAACCGACCGCACCTTTACCTAGCGCATCCTGTTCACTCCAGCCGAAAGTCTCTTCTGCCTTAGCATCCCAGTGCGTAATCTGCGTGCAGGGGTTGAGCCGAACGCGCACTTTTGGTATGGGGTGGCGAACGTTTCCAGTCAGATAGTGCAGCAAACGAAAAAGCTTTTTTAGCCGAAGAGTCGATATGGGAGATATATCAGTGGATTCGAGCAATGATAAAAATTCATCGTTCGCATGAAGGAAAAGGCGGATAGCTTCGATATACCCTTCAATCGTAAGGCGGCAGATGCCTTTCAACGTGTCTAGGCTCTTGGGAAGAAGGAAAAGGAGGATTTTAGCATCCGACATACCCTGCTCATGCCATTTCAGTAGTTGGTGTTTGTATTCAGCCACCATTCCTTCAACATAATCCCTTTGGCGCGATGTCACACCTTCTTGCTTGATCGCAATCCAATGCTCCACTGCATCCGCTAGCCAGGTCAAGAGCCATTTTGCTCCACTATTGACCCAGCAATTTAACTGCCATCCACTGCTCATTAGGAAGATTGCCGTCCTATTTGAAAAGTTAAAGTCTTAAAAATCTTTAGCTATTGCAGGATTCGACAGGTTTTGCTGAACGTTCTTGGCATCCCAGCACCCGACACCATAGATGCTGAGCAGATTTTCGTTGGGAATAGGCACAATAGCTAAAAATACTCACCGCATATTACTTTGCATTATAGATAAAAGCGTCACGAAAAATTCATGATCTAACTGGAAATATCAAAAAGAAACTATCTAAAAAACATGATTTAAGCGTTAGGATAGGGAAGCACTCGGAGGATCCGAAGTACAGGAGAATAGACAGACCTCCTGATATTTCGTCTGATACTGCTTTGTTCTGCGCTAAGCCCAATGCTTGGCTAGGGTGGGGCCAGTCAGCTAATCTGCAGGTAAACATGAGACGTTCGGCTTGCTCACAGACATTGAACCTCACACGAGAGAAGGGCAGCAGTATCAACTGGAATACGATTTTACTTCCGACTTACTGTTTTCCTTCTTTAGAGGATAACTTGAATCAAGTGGACATTAGCATGAGTAAACGATTGGACGAGAGCCTGGGTTCCACAGAACTTGACAATGGCAATGGTTCTGAAGAACCTGACACCCAGCATTCAGAAGGCTCTACCCCGACTCCAGAGGAAAACCTCTCACTCACCAAGTTAGAGGAAGAAATCCTGTACCTTCTGATGGGACGAGAAATGTATGGCTTGCAAATTGTTCAAGCTTATGAGGACGTGAGCCAGGGAAAACGCAGGCTGAGCATTGGTACCCTTTATCCAACCCTCAGCCGAATGGAGGGAAGGGGATTGGTTACCTCCCATTTGGTCGCACGTCCAGACGATGAAAAGGGCGGTGCTCGGCGCAAGCTGTTCCGCATCACGTTACAGGGATCTCGCGCCTTAACCCATCAAGATGACTTTCGCAAAGCACTGCATGCCTGGCAGCCAACTTAGCCCTGCATCTCCTGCATAGCGTGGGTTAAACCGAGCCAGTTTTCAACAGTGACGGTAGATTTCCGGTTCAGCTACATCCATCACAAAATACCAAGAAGCAATGAAAGGCGGTTCCTTACAGGAGTCGCCTTTTGCATTAGGGATAGCGCAAATTTCCCTTTAAAGATAGAACAAAACACCACAAGATCCCAGGAATCAGGCAAGGCAAACCTCTCAAACTTATACATCAATAGCAATTATCTAAAAAATATGATATGATTCAAATATCGTTTCTAGATTGGAGAGTCTCGTTGTGAAATGTCCTCGAAACGTCATGGGTCAGCCCGACTGTTTCATCGTGGATCATCCCGATCGCCCGGAATCGGAGAGCTTTTGTGCAACTTGCCAAAAACGTTTTCGGAAAAACGAACATGGAGGCGCACTGGCAGTCGCGGTCTCTGCTCTCATTACAATTTTCTTGATTGTGTTGCTTTGATAGTGAACCGGCCCTGTTCTGTTTAACCCAGGCGCAACTCCTTCGTACAATGAAGCAACAGACTCGTCATTCCCACTCGATACATCTCCGAAGATGGCTAGAACACCAACGTTATTGACTTTGACACAACGACTCACTGGAAGTGCTGTTGAGGAGTTTTCTCAGCCCGTGAGCAAAATCCTGGCCTTGACAGCGGAAGAACGGACGCGATCGCGCCATACCTTTACCGCTGAGGATGGCAGTCTGGTTTGCCTGCAACTGCCACGGGGAACCGTATTGCAAGATGGAGATATTCTCTGCGGAACGACAGGAGAAAGAGTACATGTGCAGGCGAAAGCCGAACCTATTTACACCGTTTCGGCTAAAACACCCTATGCTCTGTTACGGGCAACCTATCATCTGGGCAATCGCCATGTGTCGCTAGAAATTGCACCGAATTACCTCCGGCTGAAGCCCGACTCTGTACTGAAAGACATGCTGACAGCCATGGGATTGGACGTCCACGAAAGCATCCATCCCTTTCACCCCGAGGCAGGAGCCTACACCCACAGGCATTCCCGCACGCAGCATTCCCATCCCCATTCGTGAGCAATCTTTACCAAAGTTAGATCACAGGATGGGGAAACTGAGAGCGTTTTCTGTAGTCGCTAAGGGCGGCTTGATGGAGTAGGAAAAGCGGCAAACCAAATACAATCAACTCAAACAAAAACAAAACAAGCATTTCTGTGAGCGTGAGTGTGAGTTCTGGTTCTGCGTACAGCGGATTGGTGACGACTAACACACTAACTGCACCAACAAAAAGCAACAAACAATAGAACATTGTGTGCCAGGCCCAACCCCAGAGACTTCTGGGAGTGAACAACAGGAAAGTGCGATCCCAGAGAGAGAGCTGTTGAATGGTTCTTGCGCTTTTAGCCTGTCTTTGCGTTTGTTTTTCTTCCTCTAATAAGCGAAATCGCTCCAAGACTCGTTCCAATTGCTCTCGGTAGCGATCGCGAATGGCTTTCGTTCTGTCGTCGGGTTCCCCATGACTCCATCCCTCAAACAAGGTCTGCCATTTTTCTAACAGCTCTAGTTCAGCTTGGAGGCGCTTAAGTTCCCGCGAGTGTATATTATGCCGTGTGCGATCGTCTAGCATTTCAAAGATGATCGGAAGTAATCCTGCTGTTGCAGGAATGAGCGCCAGCATAAACTCCATGTGATTCATTACTTATTGTCTCCCTCCCGCTTTACCTGGATTTTTCCCTTGATAGGGGAGGAAATACACAAACAGCCGTTACACGAATTCCTTCAGTCCTACAATCTGATCATTTTTTGAAACTCCTACAGCGTATGGACTTCCACAAATGATTTGTAGCGGGTTCTTCAGGAAACGATATTACTAGGGAGTTGCGATCGCCACGGCATTGTCCCAAACTCACGGTAGTGAAACTCCACAGAGCAGGAAAGCAGATATGGCAAACGTGCGATTGGTGGTAAATGGCACGCTGATGCGGGGGCTGGAATTGAACGGCAATTTGCTGACGGCAGGCGCACAGTTTGTCCGAGAAGCAACAACTGAACCCTACTATCGGCTATGGTCTATCGGCGATCGCCATCCGGCCATGCTCAAGGTAAAAGAGGGGGGGCGGGCGATCGCTCTCGAAGTTTGGGATGTCCCACCTGATGGACTAGTGCAAATTCTGCTACGAGAACCCCCTGGACTCTGCATTGGGCGCGTTCGACTAGCAGACGGCGAAGAGGTGCTGGGCGTGCTGGGCGAACCGTTTCTCTGCGAAGGCGAGCGAGAAATTACAGAGTACGGCGGCTGGCGAGCTTACTGTGACCATGCAGCAGCCCGCTGAACAGCTCAAAATCGGAAACACAGGCTGTAAGCCGAATGGCCACGAATACAGATCGTGAAGAAAACAATCAGTTTCCGAACGTCGATTATCGTACTACAAGACAAGCTCGTTAAAATTGCTGTAATACTGTGTTTGAGAGCGGAGCGCTGTACTCATGAGCCAAGCCCCGTCAACTGAATCCCAACTCCTGACTTTCGAAGAGTATTTGCTTTACAGCGAAGGAACAGATACCCGATATGAACTGGTGAACGGAGTGCTGCTCGAAATGCCACCGGAGTCTGACGCAAACAACGACATTGCCAGGAAGCTGTTGTTTGAATTTGCAAAACACCTTCCCATCGCGCTTTTAGCTTACAAAGATACCGAGATCGAAGTCTCAGGGCGACGGGCAACTTGCCGGATTCCAGATTTGCTGGTGCATACCGAAGAATCAAAAGCCGCTGTCAGAGGCACACCTCGAGCAACCCTCACACGCGATATGCCGCCACCTGCGCTGGTCGTCGAGGTCGTCAGCCCCGGTCAGAGCAATCGAGACCGCGACTACCGCTACAAACACACAGAGTATGCAGCACGAGGCATTACCGAATACTGGATTGTCGACCCCGAAGTTCAACAGATAACACTCTGTCGCTGGGTCAGTGGCCTTTACGAAGACAAGGTTTATGCTGGTTCGGAAACGTTGCAATCGACCATTGTGCCCCAACTTGCGCTCACTCCTGCAGAGATCTTCGCGGAACATTAATCTTTGCGGAGCATGAACTTAATAATGTCCACATCAGTTGAACCTTCTGCTAGCTCCAGACGTCTTTCGAAGTCAGCGATCGCTCGCCCATACTTTCCTAGCTTTCGATAATCACATCAACGATCGTACTAATCGCGAGATAACTCAGGGGCAACTTCAATGACTTAGCAATTACATCTCTAGATCAATTTCAGTTATTTTGCCCAAGCTTTCGATCGACCGATTATACTCTCCCAAGTAACCGTAAGCTTCCCCGCGATTATAATAGGCAAGAGCATATTCAGGATCAAGGTCAAGTGCTTTGTCAAAATCTTCGATTGCTCGATGATACTCTTCTAGCTTACTGTAAGCAGTCCCACGACTGTTGTAAGCAACTGCATATTCAGGGTCAAGCTCAATCGCTTTATCAAAGCTTTCGATCGCCCGATCATGCTCTCCTAAATAACCGTATGCTTTTCCGCGATTGACATAAGCAAGAGCATCTTCAGGGTTGAGTCCAATCGCTTTGTCATAGTCTTCGATTGCTCGATTATACTCTTCTAAGTAACCGTAAACTTTCCCACGGTTGTTGTAAGCAATTACATCTTCAGGGTCAAGTTCAATCGCTTTGTTAAAATCTTCAACTGCCCGCTGATACTGTTCTAAATCAGTATATGCAGCTCCACAGTTGTTATAAGCAGGAGCATATCCAGGGTCAAGTTCAATCGCTTTGCTATAGTCTTCGATCGCCCGATTATACTGTTCTAAATCAGTATAAACAAGGCCACGGTTGTAATAAGTGAGAGCATTTTCAGGGTCAAGTTCAATCGCTTTTTCATAGTCCTCGATCGCCCGATTATACTCTTCTAAATCACTGTAAGCAGCTGCACGATTGTCGTAAGCAATTACATCTTCGGGGTCAAGTTCAATCGCTTTATTATAGTCCTCGATCGAACGATCTGACTCGCCCAACTTATCATATATCCATCCACGATTGGTATAGAACAAAGAGAGATTAGGGTCAAGTGCGATCGCTTTATTATAACTCTCAATCGCTTGCTCATACTGCTCTGAATAGGCATAAGCAAGCCCACGATTGCTATACGAGAAAGCATCTTCAGGGTCAAGTGCGATCGCTTTGTTGTAGTCCTCAATTGACCGATTGGGTTGGCGAAACTTGTAATAAGCCCATCCGCGATTTTTGTAGGGCCAAGAGAAATCAGAGTCAAGTGCGATCGCTTTATTATAGTCCTCAATCGCTTGCTCATACTGTTCTAAATCAGCATACGCAAGCCCACGATTGTTATAGGAGAAAGCATCTTCAGGGTCAAGTGCGATCGCTTTGTTATAGTCCTCAATTGAACGATTGGGCTGATCTAAGTTGTAATAAGTCCATCCACGATTTTTATAAGGCTGAGAAAAATTAGGGTCAAGGTCAATCGCTTTGCTAAAAGCTTCTATTGCCTGCTCATATTGTTCTAAATCAGCGTAATCAAGCCCGCGATTATTATATTCGAGAGCATTTTCAGATTCAAATTCAATCATTTTTTGTAGTTCTCAATCGATCGCTTGTACTGGCCTAGATTGTCTTGGTTGCTAGCAATCGCTACAGTGTATTTAAAGCATCGAAATTGACACGAATGGGAACTGACTCACTGGGTTTAGTGTTATACCAATCTCGTAGCATAATAGTGACTTTTTCCTCCTCTCTAAACTAGCAGGCAGCCTCGCTAGTTTTAAAGGTTCGTTCAACTTTTTTAAGGCGCATATCCTTATAGCCTTCGATGTGTTGCCAGATAGTTGGGAAAACTAGAAGGAATGGCGTGGTTTTGACTTGTTACTCATGGCAATACGCAGCCGTCTGCATAACAGGCAAACCCTTCTATCCAAACTCTAAAATGCGCATCACAACTTGTCTCTAAATTAGCGGGTTTTTAATCCGAATGCTCAGCTTCACTCGCCAGTTCTGCATATTGGCGCGGCACTAAGTAGAGGAAGACAAACCACCAGAGCAATATCCCAGACGTAACCGGAACGAAAATCCACCAGCGATGGGTCAATACCCAGGCAACGGAGGGGATCGTGATGCCAGTGAGCACAATGCTCCAGGGTTGGCACCACCAAGGTTTTTGTTGCCAGAGTGAGGGTTTGGATGGAGGGTTGGTCATGGGTTAGAAGGGGCGATCGCTCTCATTATGCTTCAATTCGTTGGTCTAACAGCGTTAATGCTTGGTCAAGCAGAGCTGTATAACTCTGTTTTCCGCTACATTTGGTAGAAGGTGGGCGGTGCCCACCCTACATTTGAGGTTACTCAGAAAAGACGACGTCACTGTTGCCAGGGATGACTTCACCAAGTGTCCAGGCGTCAATGCCCTCTTTCTGCAGGCAAGCTAGGGCTGAGGCGGCTTCGGCGGGGGGAACCAGCATCACAAACCCCACACCCATATTGAAGGTATTGAACATTTCGGAACGGGCGATCGCCCCCATTTCCTGAAGCCATTCAAAGATTGGTGGCACAGTCCAGCTCTGCAGATTGACCTGTATCGATTGGCCTTCGCTCAGGCAGCGGGGCAAGTTTTCTGGCAAACCGCCTCCAGTAATGTGAGCCATGCCATGTACCAAAATACCTGAGCGCAGTGTAGCCAGAACAGGTTCCACATAGATCTGCGTGGGTTTTAGCAAGACGTCACCCAAAGTTTCGCCTTGGAGTAGAGCCGGACATTCGTTCAACCCGGTGTTGGTAGTGTCGAGGATTTTGCGTATGAGGCTGTAGCCATTGCTATGGATGCCGCTACTGGGGAGGGCGATCGCCACATCTCCCACCTGCACCTGCGATCCATCCACAATCTGCCGCTTCTCTACAATTCCCACACAAAAGCCCGCCAAGTCATATTCCCCAGGTTGATAAAATCCTGGCATCTCCGCTGTTTCGCCTCCCAACAACGCACAGCCTGCCTGCTTACAACCCAGACTCACGCCTTCGACGACCGCTGCAAGTTGGTCTTCATTCAGCTTGCCCGTTGCCAGATAATCCAGAAAAAATAGTGGCTCTGCCCCGGAGGTCAGTACATCGTTGACGCACATCGCGACCAGATCAATGCCCACTGTGTTGTGGAGGTTCAGCCCTTGTGCTAGCTTCAGCTTCGTGCCAACGCCATCGGTTCCCGACACCAACACAGGTTCCTGGTAACCGCTGGGCACCTCAAACATGCCGCTAAATCCACCCAAACTGCCCAAAACACCAGGGCGATGAGTCCCATGCACCAGGGATTGGATGCGTTGCACAAACGCTCGCCCCGCTTCCACATCTACTCCGGCTTCGCGATAGTCCATAACATTCATTGATAGGAATCGCAGGTATTTTAACGTGAGGACGGGGTGGGTGGGGTAACACGGATAGTAGGGAGGAGCGATCGCGCCCTGATTCAAAGGCTTTAAATCAGTCGCTGAAAAGAAGTTTGACTCGTTCCTAAAATAGTTCTGACAGTGCTCTGATACAGCCTTAAACATTCTCCACCAAAGGAGGCAATCGCCGCTTAATCGGTGATGATTGAATCATTGATGTATTGGTTTGAGCGTATGGAATTAATCGATCGATGATTGGTTCAAGAGCTTCAGCCGATTTGACATATGCTCTGGCAATGAAACAGTCATCTCCTGTAACGCGATCGCATTCCACGATTTCCTCCATATCCACAATCATAGAAACGACTCTTTCAAGTTGTCCCGGCAAGGGACGAATTCGAATATAGAAAGCTAGAGAATAGCCAAGTATTTTTGGGTCAACTTCAATGGTGAAATTTTGAATAATTCCAGATTCTTCTAGCCGACGTAAACGTTCAGAGACACTGGGCGCAGACATATTGAGCGATCGCGCTAGGTCTGCAATAGAGGTTCTGGCATCAGTTCTCAATGCATAGAGCAATTGAATATCTACGTTGTCTAACTTCGCTTTTTGTAGACGAAGGCGTTTTTTCATAATTTCCTCTATTTCTTAGGCAAAAACTCTAATTTACCTTTAGAGCCGTATACAACCATCAAGAAGACGTTGATACCATCAGTGCATTTAATACCAAGAAATGCATGAAATTACCAAGAGTTTTCGTGTCTAGGGTGGAAGCCGCACCACCGCATCTTTGGTTCATCATTAGTGCGATCTTTCACTATCTCGGCCCCTCATTTGCCGTACTGCTTTTTCAGCAGATTGGTGTCTTAGGAGTGGCCTGGTTTCGCATTACCAGTGCCGCATTGATTTTTGCCCTATGGACAAAGCCCTGGAAAACGTTTCGCTCAGTCAGTCGAGACGTTGTGGTTTTGCTGCTCTTACTGGGTGCATGTTTGGCGCTGATGAACAGCTCGTTTTACCTAGCCATTGACCGTTTGCCCCTAAGTTTGGTCGCGGCGATCGAGTTTGTTGGCACGATTGCGATCGCCCTGTTTGGCTTACGATCGGCACACAACTACGTTGCCTTATCACTGGCGATCACAGGCGTCCTGATTCTGACCGATGTGCGTTGGTCTAGCGATCCGCTAGGGCTGACCTATGCCATTGTGAACGGGCTCCTCTTCATGACCTACATCGTGCTGGGGCACCGCATTGCAAGACAAGGGGCGGGAGAAGGGGTAGGACGTTTGGGTGCCGCCATGGCAGCCGCGTTCATTTTTGTGATGCCCATTGGCTTCTCTGAGGCGATCGCTGCCTTTTCCTACCCTGCGCTCATCCTTGCAGGGATTGGGGTTGGGGTGAGTTCATCCGTCATTCCTTACATTTGTGACCAGCTTGCGATGGCTCGGTTGCCACGCAATACCTTCGCGCTCTTGCTCGCCTTGTTGCCTGCGACGGCAACCATCGTGGGTGCCATTGTGCTGGGTCAGATCCCAACGTCAAGAGATCTCCTCGGCATTTTACTCGTGATGATTGGTGTAGCAATTCACAAACCACCGCTAGACTCCATATAAGCAAAAGGCCAACGATGCATGAGAATCATCCATAATGTCTCGTTCCAGGAGAACCATCCATGATTACAGGCATCAACCATATCACCCTGTCCGTCAAGGATCTGGAAGCATCCTATGCGTTCTACACCGAGGTGTTGGGATGCCGACCCGTGGCAAAGTGGCCGAAAGGGGCTTACATGCTGGCGGGCGAGCTGTGGCTAGCGCTGATTATGGAACCCCATGTACGGGAGCAAGCCCTGCCGGAATATACCCATATCGCCTTCACGGTTTCTCCGGCAGAGTTTGAAACGATGGTTCACAAGCTCCAAACAGCAGGGGTAGAGAGTTGGCAGGAGAATCGATCAGAGGGGGCATCCTTTTACTTCACAGATCCCAACGGACACAAGCTAGAAATTCATGTTTCTGATCTAGCAGCACGTCTTAAAGCAGCCAAAGTCCAACCATGGGAAGGGTTAGAGTTTTTCTGTTAAACGGCTGCAAACGCAATGAAGGGTCTCTAGCACATTGGCCGAAGGGGACTGATTTGCTCGTGGGAGAGCTGGGGGCATCAAGCCTGAGAACCAATTAGAATCACAGTAAATGAGCGGGGGCTTGCCTCGTTATGACGGCTTTCACGATTACCCTTGATCCGGTTGGCATTCTTACCGATGAGGCGTTTTATCAGCTTTGTCAGGCAAATCCTGATGTCAAATTTGAGCGATCCGCCAAAGGAGAATTGATCGTCCTGTCACCGACAGGGGGCGAGAGTGGTCGCCGTAATGCGGAGTTGACGACAGATTTGAACATTTGGAACCGTCAAGCCCGTCTGGGTTATACCTTTGACTCTTCTACCTGTTTCAAATTGCCCAACGGTGCCGAGCGATCGCCCGATGCTGCCTGGGTCGAGCGCAGTCGGTGGGAAGCCCTCAGCCCAGAAGATCGGGAAAGATTTCCGCCCCTGGCACCCGATTTCGTTCTTGAATTGCGCTCTGCCAGCGATCGCCTGTCCACCATCCAAGCCAAAATGCAGGAGTATCAGGACAACGGTGTGCGTCTCGGTTGGCTAATCAATCCTCAAGATCAGCAGGTTGAAATTTATCGAAACGGGCAACCTGTCGAAATTCTGCAAGCGCCACAGAAGCTTTTGGGAGAAGCTGTACTTCCAGGCTTGGTGCTAGAGCTAACTCGCATTTTGGCGTGAGCTTTGCAGGCGATCGCCCGCTCCCCTCTCCTCATTACGCAGCTTTGTGACACCAGAGCAAACATCTGTTTCCGCGATTGGATTCGTCTTTTATCATTGAGGGGCGGTGGATAGCCTTGATTGCTTGTGAATAACGTTCCGACCAACTCTGCCAATTCTGGAAATGCCTTGGGCGATCGCTCGCTGCCGCAACAGCGATGGGCGCTCGCAACGCCACAACGAGAGGCCGCCATCGCGTTGGCGCAGTCGGTGCAGTTGCATCCCTATCTGACCCAGGTGTTGCTCAATCGCGGGATCGATACCCCGGAGGCAGCGCAGGTGTTTTTGCAGCCAGAGTTGCAGGTGTTGCCGTCGCCCGCTGAGGATTTTCCCGACCTGGCCAAGGCCATTGCCTTATTGCAGGGGGCGATCGCCCAAGGGCAGCTTATTGGCATTTGCGGCGACTACGATGCCGACGGGATGACCAGTACTGCTCTGCTCCTCCGAGCCCTCCGAGCGCTGGGTGGACAGGTGGTGCAAGCCATTCCCAGCCGAATGCAGGAAGGCTATGGCATCAACCGTCGAATTGTGGATGACTTCCGGCAACAGGGTGTGCAGCTCATCCTCACGGTGGATAACGGCATCGCCGCGCATGACCCCGTCGCCTATGCCCGCGAATTGGGACTGGCCGTGCTGATTACTGACCATCACGACCTCCCGCCAGAACTCCCCAACGCCAACGCTATCCTCAACCCCAAGCTGATTCGGGAAGAGTCGCCTTACCGAGGCGTAGCAGGGGTCGGCGTCGCCTATCTGCTGGCGGTTTCTCTGGCGCAGATTATGCGGCAGACCCAAGAAATGACCGCGCCCCTGCTAGAGCTGTTCACCCTAGGCACGATCGCCGATCTCGCACCATTAACCGGGGTGAATCGTCGCTGGGTGCGCCGAGGGCTGGGGTTACTGCCCAACTCACGACTGGCCGGGGTACAAGCCCTCAATCAGGTGACTGGGGTAAACGAAGAGAACGGATCCCTCAAACCCGAGGCCATTGGCTTTCGCCTCGGTCCCCGGATCAATGCGGTGGGACGCCTCGCGGATCCACAAATTGTCATTGACCTGCTGACGACTGATGATTCTGGCGTTGCGCTGGAGAAAGCGTTGCGTTGTGAGGAAATCAACCAGCTACGGCGGCGACTGTGCGAGTTGATTGAACAAGAGGCGATCGCCCATCTTCAGGCCAACCCACCAGATTTGCTGCGCGATCGCGTCCTCCTGCTGGTGCAGCCGGAATGGCACCACGGCGTCATCGGCATTGTGGCCTCGCGGCTGGTGGAGCGCTACGGCGTTCCAGTATTCATCGGTATCTACGAAGACGAGGCGCGGCAGCATGTGCGTGGCTCGGCGCGAGGAATTCCCGAGTTCAATGTGTTTGATGGCCTGCAAGCTTGCGCCGGGATCCTGGAAAAATTTGGCGGACACCGAGCTGCCGGGGGCTTCTCTTTGAAGGCTGAGAACCTAGAGGTAATGCGATCGCGCCTCGTCCGTTTCGCCAATCAGCATCTCCAGCCGGAGCACCTCAAACCCCTAGTCACAATAGATGTGCAGACGTCTCTGAAAGACCTCACGTTCGAGCTATACCAACAAATTGACCAGTTGCATCCCTGCGGCATTCAGAATCCTGACCCGGTTTTTTGGACCCCCAATGTGCGAGTGCTGGAACAGCAGGGGATGGGTCAGAACCGTGCGCATCTGCGATTGCTGGTGGCAGAAGACGATAATCCAAACGTAGCGCTGAAGGCGATCGGCTGGCGCATGGGCGACCATTGCCCCATCCCGAACCGTGTGGATATTGCCTACAAGTTGCGGCTTAACGAGTGGAACGGCAAACGCAGTATTGAGCTTGAGTTGGTCGGTCTCCGCCTTCCCGCAAATGGAACGGGTCAAATCCCCCCTCCTAAGGTTCAAACCACCATTCCTGCTGCAACAACTCAAGCTCCAATTCCACCCTCCTCAATCTCACAATCCTCTGCTGCTGCGCTGCCACAAAAGCCTGCTCCCCAACTTGCACTCTTTCCATCCCCCAATGCAGCTCGTGCGGCTAATCTTCCGGCGGAGTTACCCGGCGTACCATTTGTGTTCAACCGTCGCCGCTATCGGTGCCGCGTCGTGCCCCAGGCCACCAGCCGCATTCTGCAAATCCACAATGCCGAGGGTAACCTGCTCACCATCGCACCCAAGGAAAAGCGTGGTCAGCTTACTCGCACCGGAGGCGAAGCGGAATGGGTTGACCTGACACAACCTTTCTACGCCAGCTTGATGCAATCGGCTCTCAACGCTCTCCAACTGTCTGAAAAGGACGATTGGATAAAAAAAAAGACCAATTGATTGCCGCTAAAGATCAACAAATTCTAGAGTTGATGCAACGGCTGCAAAACCTGGAGGACGGAGGTGCCGCAGCGGATGCGGCGACCGCGAATATCCAAGCAGAACGATATCGGCAACAACTCAGCCAAGCATCGGCTGAACTCCTGGAGCAGCACCAGCAAACTGCCGCCCTTGAGCAACAAATTGTGGGTCTACAGCGGCAGATTACCGAATTGCAGCAGCAAGTTGCGATCGCCCCTATTCCCCAAGATCTCCAACAAAAAGAGCAACAGATCGCCGCACTACATCAACAAATCGCCGGACTCCAAAGTCAGGTGGCACAACTGCAAAGCCAATCCACGACCGCCCCAACCTCTGAGCAACTCCAGCAGAAAGACCAGCAAATTGCCGCGCTACACCAACAAATCGCCGCGCTACAAACGCAAGTGGCCGACCTACAGCGCCATCCTCCCATCACGCCCGATCCCCAAAAAGAGCAGAAAATCGCCACCCTCCAGCAACAGGTTCGCGATCTGCAAACTCAACTGGAGGAACGCACCAGTCCCCCATCGATGGCACTGTTGCAAGAGCGCGATCGCCAAATCACTGCCCTCCAGTCCCAACTGGCCAATCTCCAAGCTCAGCTCACCTCCGTCTCATCCGAGCCTGCCCCACCCGCCGCTGCCGAACCATCCCCTCCTCCGCACGACCCGATGACTCCTGAGCAAGATTCCACCCCCGTCTCAGAAACCTCATCGACCACTGCGCCGCCCCTTGACCTGGATGCAGTCGAACGTCGACTGAAAGCACAGCTCGGTAGCACGGTCTGGTTTTGTCTGGAAGAACGGAGTCAGCACAATCTTTGTCGCGCACTTTTGCTGCACCATCAACAAACCTGGCTCAACGATGCGGATTATTCGGAAGTGGGCGATCGCCTCTGTCGCGTCATCACGCAGGAAATTGTCCAACCCTTCTTTACCCACCTCTACGACTTTTTGGTGGAACGAGATCGACCGTCCGACATCGGCGGCATCTCGATCGACCCTGACAACAAAATGGCCTTTGGATTCGTTGCCTCTTTGATCGTGCCGCGCTGGGAAACCTTTGATCCCAAAGCATTGCAAGCGTCTCAAGAGCCCAACGAAGAGCAGCTTTATGCCACGGGGAGACCCGCCCAACTCGTCGGCACCGACGATCGCGCCCTCATGCAACAGTTCCTTTCTGGGTGGGAGCATCCCCTCGCCACCTGGCTCCTGGAAGATCCGGAAGACGCTGCTTCTCTGATCGATCAGATCCACTACCTGCACCAGCGCATCGCTCAAGACAACATGCCGCTCTACGAGTGGCAGTACACCCTACTTGCAGAACTGGTGATTGGCGATGACGAGCAATGGGGAATCTTGCAGGCGGTCTATCGCGGTCGCCAGTCTGGCTGACTCTGATATCCAATCCAGCTAAATTAGCCGTAAAACCCAGATATCGCTTGCGACCGCTGCAGTGCAGCGGCCACAAGCGATAGTTGGGTTCTTTAACCGAATGTAATATGGCAATCTTATGGCTCGATAGGGAAATCAACACCCGTGATCAACCCATCTTCGTCAAAGATGACGACAATCGTGTCGGAGGTTTCTCCAAACACCGCTTCAACGAGGACGACGTTGTCTACCGTTTCTACCCCTTGCTGCTCCTGAAACTCACCAATTTGGGTTTCAAACTCTTGAGCCCGTTCAATCATTGATTCTTCACCATCCGACCGCAGCAACGGATGCAGGTAGTCCATCGCAGCATCGTACTGGTCTGCAAAAATAAGATCGATAAATTCTACAGCGCTTTCTTCGTTGGAAGCCGATTGTGCTACCACCACAGGTGCTGTATCTGCCAGGATGGGAGACATGGCTCCAATGCCGATCACGCCAAGTGCACTACCCAGTGCAACAGCCGCCAATTTTAACCTTCGATTTTTATTGATCCCGCCCATTGAGAAATACCTCGTAAAGCAAAAATTACAGTCAACAGGGATCACTAGAGCAACGCCATCGTCCAAATTATGGTCAAACAAATTATGGTCAAACAATAGCTCTTCAGTGCTATATCCTCTGGACGTACTTCGCATCCATTCGTTCCAGCGAACCTGTGATTTTTATTACCAAATGTGATTAAGGTAACCTACTCGCCCTCAAAAATAGCAGAAGCCGTGACGTGCAGTTCAGGGAAAAGTGGGGATTGAATGCGATCGCGCCCTTGAAACTTGCGGGGCTGAGCATATTCTCGCCCTGTAGCCATCGCATCCACATCAATAAGGGTGTAGACAAATACCGTTGGTTCCTTAGGGATACCAAGATAACGGGAAGGCCCCAATGCTAAGTAATCGACCAGCCAATATTCCTGCACACCAATAGCTTCATACTCTGCCAGTTTGTGAAGGTAATCATCCCGCACAGAGCTTTTGCTGACAACTTCGACAACCAGTAATGCAGGCGTTTCCAGTACGGCAGGGCGATCGCGCAACTGCTCCAAATCCGCAGAAGGCGCAATCAACACATCGGGTAAACGAGAATCCGCAACCCCGGTTCGTTGTCCCACATCTCCACGGATGGCATCCCAAGGCGAACCCAGACGGCGAATCTCGGATCGAAACAGATCTTCTAAAAACCGGGCAATTTTTACATGCGACCAAGCTGGAGGTGTCATGGCAAGCAGTTGCCCCCGCACAAGTTCGTGGCAGGCGTCGGTGCCATCGTCATAGGTTAAGTATTCTGCAAATGTAAAGACATTAGACGAGGCTTGAACCATCGTTCTGCTCACGGCAATTCGCTAAGTTACGTTTTGAATAATTACGGTTTGGAGCGCGAGGTTTTACGTTTGGTTGATGTGCGCTTGCGGGTCGATTGCTTGGGTGGCGTTGTGGACTGCAGTTCCTCTGGATCCGGAGGGTGCGTCCCATTTGACGTAGCAGATGGGGGAGCGATCGCCTGTCGAATGTCTGCAGCTTGAGTCAACAGGGATTCGGCAAAGGATGCCGCTTCGGTGGGGTTGCCACCAACCAGGGCCGCAATTTCATGCTGGCGATCGGCAGCGGCAAGCGGTGTGACCCGCACCACCGTGCGCACATCATCACCCGCATCCACCGTCCCTTCTGCTGAACTGGGGGGAGCTGCCTTACTCGATTTGCGGCTGGACTTACCGGACTTGCCATTAGTCTCCACAGGCGCATCAATCACATGCTTCATCACCCGAAAGTGGGTTGTGGCCATAGCCGCAATCAGCGGTTGGTGGGTGACACAGAGAACCTGGTGGCGCTGTCCTAACTGGTAGAGCTTTTCGGCGATCGCCTGCGCCACCTTCCCCGACACTCCGGTATCAATTTCATCGAACACCATCGTGCCAATCGGATCGACCTGAGAAAAACAGGCTTTCAGCGCCAACAAAAAGCGACTCATTTCCCCACCCGAGGCAATATCCGAGAGGGGCTGCAACAGCTCACCCGGATTGGGGCTAAACAAGAAGGTAATGCGATCCGCTCCACTGGCATTGGGGGAAATCGGGGTGAGGCTCACCTGAAACTGCACCTTATCCATGGCCAGGGGCTTCAGTTCCGCCACCAACTGCGCTTCCAACTTCGCCGCTGCCGCCTGCCGCAGATCTGTCAGCACCGCACATAAGCCCTCTAATTCAGCCCTCCGTGCCTCCGCCTGCTGTTCCAGCACTTCAACAGACTGCCCACCATCGGTCAGTGAGGTCAGATCCGCCTGCACCTGCTTGGCATAGGCGATCGCATCCTCCAGGGTCGGCCCATATTTCTTGCAGATAGTTTTCAGGTGAATAATCCGGGCTTCTACTTCGGTCAGGCGATCGGGATCGGTTTCCAAATCTTCACCGTAGGCGTTGATCTGGCGTCCGGCCTCTTCCACCTGCGCCAGCGCATCACTCACCATCTCCAAAATAGGCTGCAGCTCGGTGTCATAGCGCACCATGCTATTCAGCGTTGCCTCCGCTTGCCCTAGCAAATCCGAACAGGCTTTACCATCGTCGTTTTGATAGAGCGCTTGATACACTTCGTAGCTTTGTTGCTGCAACTCTACGGCATGGCTGAGCCGCTGCCGCTCTTGCTCCAAACGATTCAGCTCATCCGGTTCGGTCAGGTTTGCCTCTGCCAGTTCCTTGGCCTGATAGTCGAACAAATCGAGCTGTTGCAGCCGTTGTTGCTCCATCTGCCGCCGTTTTTCGAGTGCCTGACTCGCCTGCTGGTACGCAGCATGGGCAGTCGCAACCTGCTCTCGCTGCTGGGCGATCGCCTCTCCCCCAAAGCCATCAAGCCACGCCCGCTGCAACCCCGGCTGTCCCAGTTGCACCGTTTGCCCCTGAGCCGTAATTTCGACGAGGCGATCGCGCAACGATTCCAACTGCTGCTTGTTCACCACCACGCCATTGATGCGCGAACGGCTACGGGGGCTGCCCTTACTCGCGGTCATTTCGCGGCTGCACTGAAACGCGTCATCACCCTGCAACTCAATGTCCTGAGACTGCAACCAGGCTTTCAGAGTATCGTCGAGTCGAAAGGTTGCCTCAATGGTTGCCCGCTCTGCACCTGTGCGAATGGCGCGACCGCTGACCCTGCCGCCCAACACCGCATCCAACGCATCCAGAATGATGGACTTACCCGCCCCGGTCTCCCCGGTCATCACGTTCAGGCCGTCGCTCAAATCCAGCATGAGGCGGTCAATCAGCGCAAAGTTTTCAATTTGCAGCGACATCAACATAGGCAACGATTGACCTTACATCCCGCGTCCAGAACATCCGTGAAATAACCCAATTTCCTTCTCTAGTCTAAGGGCTTCCCTCTGAGTTCATGCAGCGGCGATCGCGATTCCTAAAAAATTTCATCGCGCCATCTCAAAATCCTTCCTCCGCTGATCTCCTGCAGCCATCACACCCTTCAAAAACAAGGCTGCAAGGTTACAGCCCAAAACCTTTTTCAAAAAAGTCTGCAAAAGCCTGTCGAGAATAGGCGTCAATCGATATGATAAAGATTAAATAGGACAAGTGTATCAGTTTCCATCCATGCGATCGCACATCACAGACGACATTCTCTTCATTGCTGCCGAAGACCTCCCCACCTACAAGAAAACGGGATCGGTCGTCCGCAACACCTACTTCTGGGCACTGAAGGCGATCGCCGCCTATACCCCCTACGAAAAGGATTGGGAATTTGACCCCGAAGTCTGGGTCGCCCTCAAACGGATGCTGCTCTCCTTCACCGAATCCGGCTACCTCGGCCTGCGCGAAACCACCCTGGAATTCCCCACCGATACCGAAATCCCCGACAGCCTACGCGCCGTCGCTACCTGGGAATAATTCAATGCAACGTCTTCATCCAGGTATAACGAAATAAAGTATTCGCTCACAAATTTCTGACTAATGGATCCACTTCGTCATCAGAGATCCGGTTTCTCTCAATATATTGATTGATTTCATCCTGATGATCGCTGTAGTAAGTTAATGCTCCAAAAACTTGAGCTAGCGACAGATGAGGGAGTCCTTTGGGAATCTCCTCTGGCGCAACACCCATTCGCCACGTTTCGACAATCGCTCTCACAGGCGTACGAGTCCCTTGAATAATAGGTTCTCCGCTTAGGATCTCATCATCCCGAACAATGTAAAGATATTCCGTTGTTTGAACCATGTCCAACGTCCGAATGAGCTATGCCTCATGATCATAGTGCGGCTGAATAAGTGGTGAAAGCTGAGGTATGTTGAGAACTCAGATAGAAGCCAGCTACAGTCGTTCATTCAAAGATCAGTCATGAAACGGTATTTAGGTGGTGCGATCGCTCTCCTCAGTCTCACACTGATTAGTTGTGGGAGCACAGGCGAAGAATCTGTTCCAGAGCCATCTCCCGTAACAGAGGCGACACCGATTCCCTTGCCCAGTCCAGAGCCACCTGTAGTGGTCACACCAGAGCAGCGTGCTGAGGCAGCAACACTGCGACAAGAAGGATTGGCGCTGCGGAATCAAGGGGATATTGAAGGGGCGATCGCTCCTCTCAAAGCAGCGGTAGAGCTGGAGTCAGACAACATTTCTGGCTACGTTTTGCTGGGCTGGACCGAGCATCTGGCAGGGCAGCGTACCGCTGCTGCCGAAACGCTTCAGGATGCCCTGCGCCAGAACCCAGATGATATTCCTGCGCTGAATGCCTTGGGCATTGTGTATCTGGTGGATGGAGCACTGGAGCAAGCCGTGGAGACTCACACCCGCGCGGTTGATCTCGATCAAGACAACAAGATTGCTCACTATAACTTGAGCTTGGCTTACCAGCGGCTCGGTGACTTTGATGCGGCGATCGCCCGTGCCACGCGCGCCACGGAACTCGAACCCAGCAATCCCCATCCCTGGGTAGCACTGGCGATCGCCCATGCCAGCGCCGAGGAAGTGGAGGAGGCGATCGCCGCTTATCAACAAGCGATTCAGGTAGATGGCCGCTATCGCGATGCCAGCCAGCTACCCTTTCTCGAGCAAGCCGGGTTTAGTGCCGACCAGATCGAGGCGGCAGAAGCCATTCGGGCGCAGCTTTGAAGTTGGATGGATGGATGGATGGGCGATCGCCCCTATTGATACTCCCGCCCTTTCAATTCAGAAAGTTCCGCTTGACTAAGGACACCGTTTTCGGAATAGTAGCCGGATGCTTTCTTGGCTTCAATTTCGACCTGGGCATCAGGGGGAACCAATTCTGGGGGAATGGGAACTCGATTGACGATTTCAATGCCGGAGTTGGTAACGGCTTCGTACTTCAAGTTGCTCATCGACACGAATTCGTCGATTTTCGTGACGCCGAGCCAGTGCAGCACATCGGGCATAAGTTCTTGGAAGCGCATATCTTGCACCCCCGCTACGCACTCTGTGCGGAGGAAGTAAGCATCGGCGCGATCGCCCCCCTCTTGACGTTTGCGGGCGTTGTAAACCAGGAACTTCGTCACCTCGCCTAGGGCACGTCCTTCTTTGCGGCAGTAGACAATAATTCCGGCTCCCCCTGCTTGAGCCGCACGGACGCAAACCTCGATGCCATGTACTAGATAGGGACGACAGGTACAAATGTCGGAGCCAAATACATCGGAGCCGTTGCATTCATCATGAACTCGAATCGCCAGCGGTTTCGTAGGGTCGGCAATGCTGGACTCGTCGCCAATGATATAAATCGTTGTCCCACCAATGGGGGGCAAAAAGACATGCAAATCACGACGGGTGACCAGTTCTGGATACATGCCACCGGCTTGTTGAAACAGGATGCGTCGCAGGGTACTTTCATCGGTTTGCAGACGCTTAGCGATGCCAGGAAGATACCAGACTGGGTCGATTGCCGCCTTGGTCACCACCAGACTGCCATCCTCTTTCAGCAATGTGCCATCGACCTCCAGGCGGTCGGCCGCGATCGTATCCTTCAGCTCAGGAATCTGGATATGGGCGCGGGTAATGGCGATCGTCGGGCGAATGTCATAGTCTGCCGGATACTCAGGCGCAAACACTTCTCCAGCCAACGCACCATAGGGATCGAGAGAAACAATCTTTTCGGGATCGGACCAACTGGGATGAGGCCCGATGCGGGCGACAGGTGCCGTATCCGTCAGGTCTGCCCGATGCTCTGGGTCAAGCTGCCCACTCGCAACGGCCAGGGCGCGATAGACGCTATAGGAACCACCATGGGTTCCAATCACATTACGCAGAGTATGCTTCTTTGGCGAGCCGACGATGGGGCCGCGATCGCTCCATTTTTCTGCCCCCCACTGAATGGGAACCGCTTGCTTATTTGTCCCATTGTGGTGGGAAGTGAGAATGATATGTCGAGGCTTGGACGATGATTCCGTGTTTGCCATAGCGTTAAACTTGCACCCGAATAAACCTGATCAGTATCAGAAATGACTGAGGATTGCAATTAATTT
The DNA here is from genome assembly GCA_015207365.1 of Vacuolonema iberomarrocanum LEGE 07170. Lineage (GTDB taxonomy): Bacteria > Cyanobacteriota > Cyanobacteriia > Elainellales > Elainellaceae > Vacuolonema > Vacuolonema iberomarrocanum. Next base: position 77,870 of record JADEXA010000015.1, on the reverse strand, counting down.
GCCGTCAAATGAGAGGTAAGGGTAGGCATTGCCAGCAACAGAAACCATTCATGACTTCCTCTATGCTAAACACTTGCACGATCGTTTTGTGGAAGGATGAGTAGGTGTTTTCGACAGGGACATCGCTTCCTATCGGAGTCCACTTGCGATCGCACGTCATGTTCTATATCCCAATCTGTACCGTAACTTAGGGCTCGCATCATCAACTATGACGACGGCAACAAAATCTAAGGTATTTGTCATCCAACATCCATTGGTTCAGCACAAGCTCACCCTGATGCGTCGCGCTGATACCCAAACGCAAGACTTCCGGCGACTGCTCCGAGAAATTTCATTGCTGCTGGCTTACGAAGTGACCCGCGATCTGGCGCTACGTCACGAAACGATCAAAACGCCACTCGTCGAAATGGACGCCCCTGTGCTGGCAGCGGAGAAAAATATGGTGATTGTCTCCATCATGCGCGCCGGGCAGGGTTTGCTGGATGGAATGCTGGAACTGATTCCCACCGCCAAAGTCGGACATATCGGGCTCTATCGTGAGCCAACAACCCTGGAGGCGGTGGAATATTACCTCAAGCTGCCGTTGGAAACTGAGCAGCGGGACATGCTGGTGGTCGATCCAATGCTGGCAACGGGGAACTCGGCGATCGCCGCTGTGGATCGCCTTAAAGAAGCCAATCCCCTCTCCATCAAGTTTGTCTGCCTCCTGGCTTCCCCCGAAGGCATCCAGAGTTTTCATTCTCAGCATCCAGATATTCCCATTTACACTGCGGCCATTGATGACTATCTGGATGAGCATGGCTACATTATTCCTGGACTGGGCGATGCGGGCGATCGCCTCTACGGCACCAAGTAATATCAAATTCGGTTAAATAGCTGTAAAGCTCAAATAGCGTTTGTGCCCGCTGCTTTGCAACGGGCACAAACGCTATTTGGGTTCTTCAAACGGATTTGACACAACACCAATTTGCTAAGAATCCACATCGCTCGACGGCCACGCATAAAAAAAGTCATTTCCGCAAGAACGGAAATGACCCAATTGAAGGAACAACTTTAGGAGTACTAAACCGCAATCATCGTTTAGCGGAAGCCATCGGGGTTGAGTTGGCGGCTCCCTGAGGATGCACCAAGATCGAGTTGCTCCCCTGTCCCACCATCAGCGGGATCAAGGAAGGGGCGCAGGTTGATGCTAGAGGATGACCGCCGACCCACTCCGGGTATGCCGAGTACATCACCAATTTGGCCGAGGATGTCGTTGTCATCGCCCACGAGAGTATTCACCGCATCCGTTTGCTGCCCGCTGTCTGCAACAACAATATTTTCAAAAACGCGATCGCGCGTCGCAATTGGATCTTGCCCTTCCGGTACCGTCAGCACAATGCGGCAACTGGAATCGCGCTCCGTCGTGACGCAAACAGTGTCGTAGCCGTTCTCAATGGCAGTTTGCATCTCTAGCAAGCCATCTGGCCGATACAACTCCAGGCGGCGGCTGATTTCAGCACAGCGCCGCTCTGGCGTCCAGCCACCCCCCATAGCGGTCGGCTGTGCCCAGGGGTATGCCTCATCGGGCTGGCTTTCTGGCAGATAGACTACAACATATTCGCCGTCAACGACCTGGCACTGGAAGCGTGGATCAAAATCCGACGATGTGTCTTCTGAGGAGTCTGTCGCCTGCTTGGGCGCGGGCATTTGTTCGACCGCCAATGCACCACCCCAACTGCCGAGGGCGATCGCCAGTGCCCCTACCGTTCCCACCAACTTTGGCAAATGCTGCATTATTTTTACCTCAATGACTCTGGATGATGTGTGAGTGTCTTGTGTGTAGCCGTAGCCGCTATCGAACGAACATCTATCCGAAGGGTTGCTAGAAGTTGGCATCCAACGTCCTCAACGAAGGTTTCGGATAGAGGCTGATGCGATCGAGTGACGATGCAATGATCAAAAGGTTATCGAAAGAATTGGTGTGCGATCGCAACTAACTACCGCGACGATGGAAGGTAGCAAAAGTTCCATGAGAATCTTCAGCACCTGAACGCGATGGTTTGGCCAACAACTTTCTGGAAAGGGCCGGGGAAATGCTGAAGGAAACCCTAGGAGCAGAAAACATTAACCTCGATGCAATTAGCAAGGATTATGCAAATGTCAGCATACCCGTACGAAGTTTAATGATAATTTTTCTGTACTGCTTGATACAATGGACTACGGGAGATAAAAATTACATCTTGAGGCAATGGGGTCATTGTTCGAGAGATTGTTTGATACCCACTGCCGAATTGGGAACGCGCAGCCGGGGTTTTCTCCAAAAATCGAATCTGTTCGAGAGCGTGGTAGAAATCAAGTCTAGCCACTACTTTTGCTGAGCAGAATTCAGACAACGTTTGAAAGGATTATGGACTGGCTACTCTGTGGCCAGTTTTTTTTGCCTTGTTCCTATCAATTGTCCTGGCATTGCTGATTGAGGGGACAATGTTTTCTGAAGAGGGGCACAGTACGAGCCTCTTCAGAAAACATTGTTTTGGGATTCTGCAAACTGTTTTTTCAAGTTTATGGCTTCACAGGTTTGGCAATGTTGCTGCCGATACATTTTCAAAAAATTTGTCCTCCTTCCCCTGTTCGGTGAGCACGGACTCGAAGAAGGAGATAAGCACCTAACATCATTGCTTCTGAGCGATCGCCGCTATCCCGAACAGATGAATCGGTAAAAAGGGGGCAGAGCCCGTCAATTATTACAGCAAAGCGGGGAAGAATGAGTAAACAATTAAGGCAATGCAACTTTTAGACAAGTGGTCAGGGTAAACGCATCTAGTTTAGAGAGAATAATTAAAGGCTGAAAGCATTGATACACCGTTGACGCTAGATCTGATTCTGTTCAGTTTATTGTCATCAGACTTGCTCTACTGAGAACAAACTGGTTTCTCCAGCTGAGCTTTAGCGAGATATGTGGCTTTCAAATATCCTCCGGCAACTAGATGCGTTTACCCTGAACAAGTGGTTAAGCCTTTCTGTCCAACATCTGGACTCGAACCCAGGGAGCATACAGAGACCAGAAAACCGTTGCAGCCAACTAACAGCAATAAACAGCACACAAGTGACATCAGCTTTGCGGCAAGCACTAAAGCGATATGACAAAAATTCTTTTGATTGAAGATGATCCGGTGGTTCAGGTTTTGATCCTGAAGTTTTTAAAGTCTGAAGGATTTGAAGCGATCGCAGCCGTTAATGGACAGGAAGGATTGAACCTGGCTCAAAAACTTCAGCCAGACCTCATCCTGTGTGACGTCATGATGCCAGTATGTGATGGCTACGAAGTCTTACACCACCTCAGCCAAGATCCCCTCACATCAGGTATCCCCTTCATTTTTCTGACGGCAAAGACGGAACATGACGATTACCGTCGTGGTATGGAAGAAGGAGCCGATGATTATCTCTATAAACCGTTTCAGCGAGAAGAATTGCTGGGAGCCATTGCTGCACGCCTAGCCAAACACCAGGCAACGGTACAACCCTTGCAAATGGAGCTGCAACGCACTACGGACAACCTAGAACGGCTGACCTATCAAGACAACCTGACGCAGCTACCCAACCGCAAATGGTTCTTGCGAGAATTGGATGGGGCGCTGCAAATGGGCGATCGCCAACCCCTCACGCTTGCTGTGCTAGCCATTGCCCTAGAGTGGCCACCTGAGTGGCTCAATCACCCTTCGGCCAGCACCTTGCTACGTCAGGTTGCCGAGCGGTTGGAGGAGGCTATCGATCGAGAACACTCGCTAGCCTATCTGGGGAACAATCGCTTTGGCATGGGGCTGCGATCGCTCTCCTCCCATCAAGAGGCCGAACAGGTCGGACGGGCAGTGATACGTTTACTCCAAGACCCGTTGCAAATTGGAGAGGCTAGCGCGGAACCAGCCGTCTATGTGGGTGTTGCCTATTGTTCCCCAGCGTTGGGAGCCGGAGCCGATTTGTTGTTGCAAGCAGAAATGGCTTTGAAACGTACCGAAAAACCCCTGGAAAAGCATCTGGCAACCTTCGATGCGGGACGAGATGTACTGTGGACCGATCCGCAGGCGATCGTCAAAGAATTGGAGCGTGCCTGTACACAGCAAGAGTTTCTTCTGCAATACCAACCCCGCATCAATCTAGTCACCGGAAAAATCATCGGAGCAGAGGCATTGTTGCGCTGGCAGCACCCAACCAAAGGAATGCTGCGACCGGGCAGTTTTTTGGCGATCGCTAGAGAAAATGACATCCTGCCCACCATTACAGAGTGGGTGATGCAAACTGCTTTTACCCAGGCAAAACGCTGGCAGTCCCAATATCACCTGTCCCTACAAACCTCGATTAACCTTTCAGTCTCAGAAGTCCAGCTGCCCAATTTCGTTGAGAGTACAGTCAAGGTCTTGGAAGAGGTTAACCTGAGTCCCGATTTAGTGGTTCTAGAATTGAGCGAATCGGATCTAATGCCGCCATCACCGGAGTTGCTCGATACTCTAAAACGCTTGCACCATAAAGGTATCAGCTTTCATATGGATGATGTAGGCACAGGCTTTTCTTCGTTTGAAGCCTTGAAAAAACTGCCCCTTACGGCATTAAAAATTGATCCACACCTCATCAGTTCTATTGGGCATCATGAGGGTGACGAGAGTATTGTGCGGGCAGCGATCGCCATTGCCCATAACCTCCATCTGAAGGCGATCGCCGAAGGGGTCGAAACCGAAGCACAACGCGACTTTCTTCGAGCAAATGGTTGCCATGCGGCCCAAGGCGCATTTTTTAGTCCGTCTCTTTCCGTCGCTGAATTTGAAACGCTGCTGGTCGCCAATCGTCTGTAATCTCCACTCTCGTTAAGAATCAAGGCGTTGCTAATTGAGAGAATAACTTCTGAAACCCTTACAGAACAATAGTTTTAGAAGTTATCAAGTTTTGATTTTCATAGAATGGGGATGAACAACCTGGTTAGGACTCACGTATTTTTTTGATGGTGTGGCCGCGACGTGACCACACCATCAAAAAATTCTTTCAGGATTACGCAAGTTTTACGTCAGTCCTGCTGGTATAAGGTTGATGTGGAATGACGGTAGGGGGTGACACCCAGTGGCGATCGCCGCACTCAGTACCCTACGGTTCAGCCCAAGCCCTTTGAGTTTTAATGCCACCGTCACATGCCAAAACTGATTGTTGCCACCGGAAACCCTGGAAAGCTCCAGGAAATGCAAGCCTACCTATCTGAACCCGATCTACCCTGGGAGCTAGCGCTAAAGCCACCGGAGCTAGAAATTGAAGAAACGGGACAAACCTTTGCAGAAAATGCACGACTGAAGGCATCCCAGGTAGCGGTTGCCACTGGAGAGTGGGCGATCGCTGACGACTCAGGATTGGAAGTCGACGCATTGGATGGCGCTCCCGGCATCTACACCGCCCGCTATGGCAAAACCCCCGCCGAAGGAATTCAGCGGTTACTCACTGCGCTCGAAAACATCACCGAGCGCGGCGCACAATTTGCCTGTGTCATCGCGATCGCTCGCCCAAATGGAGAAATTGTCTTGCAGGCAAAAGGCGTTTGTCGGGGCACAATTTCCAATGCGCCCCAGGGAGAGGGTGGCTTTGGCTACGATCCAGTGTTTTATGTGCCAGAGCATGGCATAACGTTTGCCGAAATGCCTGCTGCCTTGAAGCATCAGATCAGCCATCGAGGGCTGGCATTTGCTGAACTATTGCCAAAACTGCGAGAACTGACGAGCTAGTGCAGCGTCATCCTTCAATGGGCAGATTAGGGTAGTGTTCGTGCAATCCAACACAACAGTTGTCGTTCAGAACACTTGCCATTGTTGGATTTCACATTGCCCAACCCAATCTACGCACACCCTAATTCTCGGTTTTGACAGCTCATTAAAGAGATCGTACTTTCCACATGGGTCTTGGCTTTACGTCCTACCAGTTCGCCATGCTTGATGCATTGGCTAGATGGAGCATGCCCCAAGCCTGATTGATCTCAGGAAGCCGACCTAAATCGCCTCCATATTTTCCTCGCCCGTCCGGATCCGCACAATGCTGTCTACAGGGGAGATAAAAATCTTGCCATCGCCAATTTCTCCAGTACGAGCAGCTGAAATGATCTTCTCAACGACCATATCAACCTGATCATCCTCGACGACGATCTCAAGCTTGAGCTTCTGCAAAAATTCGACCGTGTACTCAGACCCACGGTAACGCTCGGTTTGCCCTTTCTGTCGCCCAAAGCCACGAACTTCGGATACTGTCATTCCAACGATGCCTGCATTGACCAGAGCAATCTTGACTTCATCAAGTTTAAATGGACGAATAATCGCCTCAACTTTTTTCATTCTGTTGCCTCACTCCTAATCGGTTAGCAACCCGCACACCAGCATGACTTGTAACACTGTCAGAAGCGGCTAATTGTAACGGGTGTTACGCAGTTGACTCTACCATTCCATATTCTGCCACCGAGGTTGCATTTGAGCGGTATTTCTAGAACTTTCCTGGGAATAACAACTGACAATAGATAAGGGCAAGGGTTCTGGTTCACTCTGTTAGCCGTATCCGCTCTATCAACCGTCCTGTCATATAGATACGAGGATCAGGAGGATGCAAATCTCCCAAGGGCAACTCAACACGCTGGCATACTGCCCTCGGCGGTTTCAGCACACCTATCTGGAACAGTTGAGTGTGCCGCCCAACCCCGACCAGCAAGCGGCCCTGACCCTGGGCGATCGCTTTCATTTGCTGATGCAGCAGCGGGAATTGGGGCTGGCGATCGCCCCTATGCAGCGATCCTCCCAGGAAGAAGCCCAAATCTATGATGCCGTGGAGCGGTTTCTGGCCTCAGCTCCAGAAGTGCTGCGGCGCGATCGCGTCCAGTTTCGCCAGAGTGAGCATCGACGCACCCTTCCCCTCGACAGCTTCTTGCTTACCGTGGTCTACGACCTGCTCATTCTAGAACCCGATCAGGCAGAAATTCTCGATTGGAAAATCTATGCGACTGTTCCTTCGCCAGCGATCCTCAAAGACAATTGGCAGCACAAGCTCTATCCCTTTGTGTTAGCAGAAACCAGCAACTACTCCCCGGAACAAATTACGCTGAGCTACTGGTTTGTTCGCCCTCATGTAGCGCAAACCGAGGCACCACCCACTCACCTAAAATTTCCTTACAATCGAGATACTCACGAACAAACTCGGCAAGAATTACAGCAAATTTTGATGACTTTGACAGCTTATTTGCACCAGTTTGAGACAAGAAACTCGTTACCCCAAGTAGCCGAAGGTAGCGATCGCTGTTCTCACTGTCCCTTTGCTATACGCTGCCAGCGCATCCGCTCTAGCTCTCCAACAAACGATGCAGTTCCATCTTTGGATGAAATTGATGAAATTGTGATTTAAACGAACGATCGATTCGCAGATCGATTTGTTGTTTCGCTCTAGTCTGAATCACCTATTCTTCAATACGGAGATGCAACAATTTTCACTGAAATCATCCACAACATTTTTTAGTAGCTGAAGTTACTTTCTGTTAATTGAGTCTCTTCACCCTATAGAAGACTCTATGGGAATTCTGTGTTTTTATGCTTCGTTTGCAGTCGTTTTCAGCACACATCACTGTCACATAGTGAGCCACCCTACCAGACCCACCGATCATCGTTATACGGCTATAAGTCATAGGTAATGATATGAACAGCTATTAGAAAATAGCCGTAATTTATTACCCGCAAGGGTTTAGGGCACTACACGATCGCTAAAATATCCCGCAAGCACAAGGCGATCTACGTCATAAATAAGGGAATTGGAAGCCAATGTAAAGCATTTATTACTTTTGTAACGTTCCCTTTAGGTTTATTGCTTACCTTGCAACTTCTATTTTAATAATAAGTATAGAGAGTTCTGCATAGCTTTACGTTTTTGCGTTTGATTCGATGCTAATTCCCTTTCTTATAGAGTTTTTGCTTGATTATTCTCATCATTAACATTTTTGGTTGAGCATAAACTCTAATAGACGTCTCAAGCTGTTTAATGGGATAACAAAAAATCGGCAAAAGATTATCACCCATTGAGGAATTCAAAAAGCCTTCAATGCATTTAGAAAAGCATTAGATGCATGACAGTTTTATGCTGAATTTTTGGGCTCAAGCACTATCTTATAGATGGTGATCTCTAAAAAATCTTAAGTCTGTTGCTGTAGTGCAATCCATGATAAAGATAGGCTTTCTGGTTGCTTTCGTAGGACAACGTTAGCATTAGCTAGGATTAGCTGTGTTGGTTAATAGGTTTTGAAAAGATCCGCTCACTCAATACATTCGGTAAAGATTCAAGCTTCTGAGATTGATTAGAGCTTACCAAGCTATCGTCATTAAAAGAAACAAAATCTGATTTGAGTCAATTAATTACAAATTGGTTTTCGAAGATACTACTTTTCCTGTTAAGAGCATGTTCAATAAAGCCATTAGTGATTGAGATAACGTATTTTTCCCATGAACGACGATCGCCTCCCCAAGTCGATGGTTCTCCTAGATTTGCGATCGCCCAGTGCACCCCAACCTTTTTGGGCAATGACCTGAGATCCCGCTCTTTAAAATCACTCCGTTGGTATGAATTATGAATAACTGTCCATGCTGCTCGGAACCACTCCTTAGACATATTCGCCACAGTAATGTCTACTGGTTTTGCCCTCATTGCCATCAGGAAATGCCAAACTTCTCCGTCCCGCACACCGCGCAACTGCTGGTCGGGCAGCATTGGCAATCTGACTCTGTCGATGGATTATTTTCACGCATCGCAACCGTGGCACAGTAAGAGGCACCGTCAGGTAAGCTAGACCGGCGTTTTGCGTAGATGCAACCGTGCAAAGAACTCAAACTTTTTGGATGCGATCGCCAGAAGTTGTTGTATCGTGAGATGTCCTCGTGGTAGGGTTTTTGGGATTTTTGCTGGCAAGCTCTGTCGAGCCCTTCCAGTCGATCTCTAAGGAACCTCCGCAATGTGAAGCAGGATTTCTCATGGGTCTACCGCTCATCCTTGATATTGCGCTTGGGCTAATCTTTGTTTTCCTCATCCTGAGCCTACTGGCATCTGAAGTGCAGGAGCTGCTGACGACGGTGCTGCAGTGGCGGGCAGAGCATCTCAAGCTCTCCATTGAAAACCTCATGCTGGGGGGGCGAACGAGTAGCGCCGCTCATCAAACGTTTGTCGATGAGTTTTATAAAAGCCCTCTCATCAAAGCGCTGAATCAAGAAGCAAAGGGCATTCTGCCTCAATTCTTTCGGGGTATTATCCAAAGTCTAGGCGTGACCTATCGAGCCTTGACGGGGACGAAAGAGACTTTTGGTGGCGAGAAGACCGGCCCCTCCTACATTCCGTCGCGGGCATTTGCGGATGCGCTAATGCAACAACTGGGCGTTGATGTAGCCGCTCAGAAATCGAGCGAACTTCTCCTGAAGCAGTTTTGCCGCGAGCGCCTGGAGATGATTGAGGGCATTCTCGAATCGCTTCGCAACAGCCTCGGCGATGATTCGGTATTGGCCGCTGAATTTGAGGGGTTGCACCGGCAATTACGCGAGATTACCGATAATTTCACTGGCAACCGAGTTCGGCTATCGCAGGCGTTGGATGAGGCGATCGCGCAGTTGGCGCAGTTCCTCGACAACACCGAAATTTTCCTCAACCAGAACAACTTCAGCCAGGAGATTATCCGGGCACGGCTACCTTTTCTCCGTCAAACCGTGCTGCAACGACGGGTCGAGCCGACAATTTACGACATCTTAGGGCTGGTCATCGAAGACCGAACAGACATTCCTCCAGAGTTGCTCGAAGTCGTCTTGGAAATGCGCGAAGGGGTGAAATATATTCCCCCTAACCTGCGTCGCAATATCCTGGCTCTCGCAGAACAGGTGCAACTGCGAGTCGATAACCTCACCGATGGCGTTAACCAACTGGGTCTAGAAATCGAAAATTGGTTTAATAGCTCAATGGATAGGGCGTCAGGGGTCTATCGCCGCAATGCTAAAGGCGTGGCCATTACCCTGGGCATCTTGACTGCTATTTCCACCAATTCTGATGCATTTTTGATGGTGGAGCGGTTCGCACAGGATACGGCTCTCCGCAATGCCATCATCCAGAGTGCCGATCAGTTGGTTCGCCCCCAGGCACCTGGATCGACCCTTGATCCTACCCTCCCCCCAGATACGGAGGTTCCCAATCCCTTTCCACCCTTGGGGACACCCGCCCCTGACGCGGGCGCTCTACCGACGGGAACCGTCGCTCAGGCTACACCCAGCGCTCCAACCGCTCCACCCATTCGTTCAGACAGTGAACTGGACCGGGTCAGAACGACGATGAGCGAAGCCCTGGGTGACCTTCCCCTACCTATTGGCTGGGGGGAAGCCAATCGCAGTCAACAGTTACCGCCCGACGCCAACCGCTGGTTAATGGTTCCGCGCATTATCGCTGGATGGATTGTGACGGGATTGGCGATCGCCATGGGGTCAAATTTCTGGTTCGATGTGCTCAGCAAGGTTGTACGCACAAGAAATACGGGCAATCCCACCAAACCAACTCCCAGTGATTGAGCCCAATCCAGTCTGCCTTTATCTCTGTAGCCGTTGCTCGAACTCGATGCGGGTATTTTCAGTTAGCTTCAGTGCTTCCGAGTAAAGATCGCTGTGGTCTTGCTTTAGCCAACCCAAGAGGCGATTCAGTTGGGCATTTCGCAGTTCCAGGTCGGCCTGAAAAATGGTAGCGATCGCCATATGCTTCGCATAGTCTTGGGAATGCCCCTGCGCCACAAAACTCGCCATCAAAGCCATCAAGGCTTCTTGCTTTACCGGATCCGGTGTGACCTCATTCATTGCATCACCTCATGTCAATTTTGGATATTAGATTTCATCCACCCTTTGCCCCATCGACTCATCCACCCATCTATGCCCTCTTCCACTACTGCTGTTGTTTTTGCTCTGCCAGCAACTCATAGGCCACGGCAATGTCATCCGCTGTGATCTGCAGGGTTGTCGGGTCGGCTTCGCCGGAGGCACGGAAACGACGCACGGCTTCCAAAGCTGCCTGGTTACTTAAGAGCGCGAGATCTGCGCCGTTCCAGCCATCGGTTGAGGCTGCCAGGGCGACTAAATCTACATCGGAAAGTGGACGATCCTGGTTGTGAACTTGGAGGATCGCCAGACGGCTGTCGGCATCGGGGAGATCAATTTTCATTTGCAAATCCAGGCGTCCGGCTCGGAGCAAGGCCGGATCGAGAGCATCGGGACGGTTGGTTGCGCCGACGAGCAGCACGTTGGTTGCCGATTGCAAACCGTCCAGCTCAGTGAGCAGTTGCCCAACGACGCGATCGCTCACTCCTGAATCGCCGGAGAACTTGCCCCGTGCCGGAGCCAGAGTGTCCAGCTCATCCACAAACACGACACAGGGAGAGGCCTGCCGTGCTTTAATGAACAGTTCGCGCACGGCCTGTTCTGCCGCACCGACCCATTTGCTCAGCAATTCGGGACCGTTGACAGCGATGAAGTTGGCTCGAGCCTGGGTGGCGATCGCCTTAGCCAGCAAGGTTTTGCCCGTTCCTGGTGGGCCCCAAAGCAGAATGCCCTGGGGAGCCTTCGCCTTTGTCTGTTGATATAACTCGGGATAGAGCAATGCTCCTTCCACCGATTCTTGCAGCTTTTGCTTAACGCGTTCTAGACCACCAATGTCGTCCCAGTTGACGTTTGGCGATTCCACTTCAATGGCGCGCAAGGCCGAAGGCTTAATCGCCTGGATGGCTTGCAAAAAGTCTCCTTGCTCAACGGTCATCGTGTCGGGGATGGGAGCATCTAGGGAAGGGACCTGACGGCGCAGGGCTGTATAAGCGGCTTTCTGGCAGAGGGCCTTCAGGTCTGCCCCAACCATACCTACCGCGAAATCAGCGATCGCCGCCAGATCCACCGTGTCATCCAGCGGCATCGCGCGAGTTTGAATCGTCAGAATTTCCAAGCGCCCATCACGGTCGGGAACCCGGAAATGCACCTCCCGGTCGAAACGCCCCGGTCGCCGCAAGGCTCCATCAATATGATCAGGGCGATTGGTTGCCGCTAGCACCACGACCCCGGTAGTATTCGCAAACCCATCCATGAGGCTGAGCAGCTGAGCAACGACCCGCTTTTCGACTTCTCCTTCGACCTTATTGCGATCGGGAGCAAGACTGTCAATCTCATCAATAAACACTAAACAAGGAGCCGCTTTCATCGCCTTTTCGAAGACGCCCCGTAGCTTACCTTCGGCTTCGCCGTAGTATTTCCCCATAATTTCGGGACCAACGAGAGCGATGTAATTTACACCCATCTCTTCCGCCAGTGCCCGTGCTGTCAGCGTTTTCCCCGTTCCTGGCGGGCCAACGAGCAACACCCCACGGGTTGGCTCCAGCCCCAGCTTTTTTAATAAATCCGGTCGTTTTAGCGGAATTTCCACCAATTCCCGCAACTCCTGCAGGACTGGCCCTAATCCCCCAACATCCTTTAAGGAGGGCTGGTCGGCTGCCGCTTCTCCGGCTTCGCCCGCATTCGTCCCCTCTCCAGGCGGGGGTGTGATAATCACCCGCTCATCTGGGGAATCATCAGAGGGGTTTGTGCGAATGCGGCTTGTGCCAACACCTCCCGGACGGCTGCCCTGTTGCGGAATATTGCTCATAGACCGGGAGTTGATCTGGATATTGGTCTTCAGCTCTCCCTTTTCTGCTTTTTCTTCCAGGGTTTTTGCCAATTCCAGCAGTTGTTCAAAGCCTTTGAATAAATCACTCATAAGTTGTATGTGGGGTTAGGCAGCATCAATTCTCTCTTCAGCGTAGTATTCCCGTTCACAGGACAGAGCTATCGCGAAACAACAACGCCCGCGTTACTTTTTGTCGCAAGTTTTATCGCACCATTTCCCCTGAAGGCCGAACCCTTCGCAGAAGAATAGGATAGTAGCAACGTCCCCTCGATTCACTCCTCCACCCACACTTTGGGAGATTCCCTTTGAGACTGACCCCATTTACCCCCTTACAATTGGCCATGTTTAGCGGCAAAGGTGGTGTGGGCAAAACCACACTCTCCTGCGGTTTTGCGCGCGCCTGGGCTGAGCAGTTTCCTCAGGAACGGTTACTGCTGCTGTCGACGGATCCGGCCCATTCCCTTGGTGATGTGCTGCAAGTGCCGGTCGAAGACAAGCCCCAGTTGCTACCCGATCGCCCCAATCTTCAAGTGCAGGCATTGGACGCCGATCGCCTCTTAAAAAACTTTAAAGCGCGTTACGGCAAGGTTCTAGAGCTACTGGTCGAACGTGGCAGCTTTGTAGCCGGGGAAGATTTGACCCCAGTTTGGGATTTAAGCTGGCCCGGCTTGAACGAGTTGATGGGCATCTTGGAAATCCAACGCATCCTGCGCGAAGACAACATCAATCGCGTCATCGTCGACATGGCCCCGAGTGGTCACACCCTTAATTTATTCGGCTTGATGGATTTTCTAGATGAGTTTTTGAATGCGCTGAACCTGTTTCAAGAAAAACACCGGGTGATCAGCGAAAGCTTTGCCGGACGGCATCAGGATGATGAAGCAGACGCATTTTTAGAAGACATGCGATCGCACCTCCAGGCCGGACGCAAGTTGCTGCAAGACAGCGCCCATACCGCCTGCCTCATCGTGGCTATACCCGAACCCATGAGCTGGTTTGAAACCCGTCGCATGATGGAGTCCCTCGATCGCCTCCAAATCCCCATCGGTGGCATTTTTCTAAATCATATGCTGACGGCCAATGCCGATACCGATCGCCTGCTCGAACAGAACCATATCCTAGAAAAGTTTCAGGCGATCGCCCTCGACAAACCCTTGATTGCCGTAGCCCAGCGAGACCGCGAACCCGTCGGCAACGAGGCCCTCGACCACCTGATGCAAACCCTGACGCCTGCGCTGGCTGTTGCGGGCGCAACGCCAGCTCCCTCTCTGGATTTCCAGATGCCGCCCCGTTACGAACCAACCTTCCCTGACCTCATTGAAACAGGTCATCGGCTGGTCATCGTCGGAGGCAAGGGGGGTGTAGGTAAAACCACGGTAGCCGCAGCGATCGCCTGGGGTATGAGCGATCGCCACCCCGACCACGCGATTCGTGTCATCTCCATCGACCCTGCCCACTCCCTTGGCGACGCCTTCGGCCAATCCCTGGGGCATAACCCAATTGACCTTCGTCCCAACCTCAGCGCCCAGGAAATTGATGCCGACGCCTTACTCAATCAGTTTCGTGAAGACTATCTGTGGGAGCTCGCAGAAATCATGAGTGGCGACACTGGCGACGAAAACCTGCAAGTTGCCTATGGCCCTGAAGCATGGCGGCAAATCGTCTCCCAGGCACTCCCTGGCATCGACGAAATGCTCTCGCTGCTCAGCATTATGGAACGCTTAGAGAGCGGCGATCAGGATCTCATCATCCTCGACACAGCTCCCACCGGGCACCTGCTCCGCTTCCTGGAAATGCCCACAGCACTCGGCGACTGGCTAGCCTGGATCTTCAAACTCTGGATCAAGTACCAGGATGTCGTCGGGCGCGTCGAGTTTATGGGACGCCTCCGCACCCTGCGCAAGCGCGTCATGCAGGCACAGAAAAAACTGCAAGACCCCCGTCACACCGAATTCATTGGCGTGGCTCAGGCTCATTCTGCTATTCTCGCTGAAGCCCAACGCCTGACCCAGTCCCTCGCCGACCTGCAAATCGCTCAACGCTACCTTGTTCACAACCGCTACGAACAAGGGCAACCTATGCCCACCGAGCAGTTTCCCCAGCAAACACTGATCCGTCTCGCCCAACTGCCGCGCTATCTCCCATCCGACAGTGGATTTGCCGAGGTCCCGCTGGGACAGGTACAATTAGCCTCAAAGCTTCTATTCTAATAAAGTCAGAGTATTAAAATATACGCAAGTTCAACCTCTCTCTCGTTTGTTAGATAAAGTAAGGTGTCGAGAACCCACCCAAATGGGGAGAGTCAACCGGATAGATGGCAGAGGGCGATCGCTCCCTAGCCTGCCACAATAGAGGAAAAGGTAAGCCTAGTCAGAAAGGTAGTGCTTTTCGCAGGTGCAGCCATTAGCTCTGGTTCTTGAAGACTTTATAAATCTGTATGCCGAGGGGATGTGATTCCGCAGGGAAAAGAGCTATATAATTATAGGAATAGGTAAGTCCCGTTACCGTAAATTCCCTGTTGGGATGGCGGCTTTGTTGGAACTACACTGTTCTAACACATAGAAGGATGCATCTTCGCGAGATATTTTCGTCGTTTGACGTTCTTGTGGGGTGCTGTTTAAGTAGGTATATCCTGTTTTAATTGCTTCCTGTTTTAATCGTTCAAAAAAGGATAGTTCCTTCGTTTGCGCATTGTAGTGTAGTGTTCTAGTAGGTTTGTCATGCTTCATGCAGATCGTTCCGAGAAAAATCTGAGAGGCTCCTTCTATGGGTCTCATGAAAAAGCATCGAGTTTTGGTTTTTCGAGGTATCCTCTGAGTGAAGCATCTGAACTGGAGACCTTGCTCTCCCAAGCCTTATCTCCAAATAAGCAAGCGGTTATCCGCGCTCTGATTCATGCATGGGAATCTAGCCGTCACAGGGTTCATCTGGAGCATACGAGTTGAAGCGTGTCCGATGACAGAGTTATACGCAGGCTGATTGAGCTTCTTCAGCGCCGTTTTAGCAGTGAAGATGTTCAATCTCAAGACAAGTTACTAGCACTCATTGAGCAAGTTATCCTTGCCGACACCGACGATTTCCTTGAGTTGACCCGAATTGTAGGTCTCAGTCCTTTGGAGAGCTATGGTGGGCAGAATCTGATTGGTGTTTCGCTCGATCGCAAGGATTTAGCTCGTGCTGACTTTTCTAAAGCGGTTCTGATTCGTGCCAGCATGACTGAAGCCGAACTCAGCAGCTCAAATTTTAGTAATGCCGATCTGACCCATGCCTTTCTGGCACGAGCAAAACTGACCAGTGCTACTTTGACAGGCGCAAACCTGACGAGCGTCGATTTGTCAGGAGCAGATCTGACAAACGCGATCTTGAATTATGCAACCTTAAAGATGGCAGACCTAAGCGATGCCTACTGCAACTGTGCATCAATTCGCTACTCTGACTTGACGGGAGCCTCTTTGCATCGTGTCCGATTAGAGGAAGCGAATCTCTCTTCCTCCATCTTTCGGCGGGCAAACCTGAGCCATGCCAATCTGAAGGGCGCAAACTTGTTTGGTGCCAATTTTGCCGGTGCAACCTTATACCGTGTCGATTTCCATGACGCTAGTTTGGACGGGGCTATGGTAGAAGGCGCATACTTTAGCAACAACCCAGGGTTGACCCGCGAGTTGCGCCGCGAGTTGGTTCGTCGCGGCGCTATATTCGACGACTGACGGCAACTAGAGCATCAGTCGATCGCTCCTCCTATTTACCCTAGATTTAAGCACTAGGGTTGCAGACTCCAAGCCCTAACTGTCAGAATTATCGTCAGGCAATTTGTACTGTGCGACGATGCGCTTGGCAAACTCCGGCACATGGGCAGCTAGCTTCTGAGGATAGTTGCGTCGCATAAAGAGGAAGTTGCGGGTGAAGTGCGAGTCAATAGAAAAGCGAGCATATTCCAATCCCTTGGGGCCAATTTTCTCAATCACAACACCCATTAGCTTGGCCGCCCACATCGGTAGCGTCACGCCCTTGTCGTAAGCCGGGATACTCTGCTGGACAGCCGCTTTGCGATCGCCCTTCGACATCACAGGCTGCGTTTCCAGTTGGTCTCTCACAATTTCCAACAGTTCTGCACCCGTCTCGTTGCGTACCACAATCCACTGCCAGCCAAAGGGTGCGCCCATATAGCCCACCACCAGATCCGCCAGGTTGTTCACATAGTCGAAGCAACTCATGCAAGAGGGGGCAAACACATCCTTGAGCTGGTTGGTTTTGAGACCAAAGAACGGCACGGTTTCTTCAGAACCATCTTCATGCTTGAAATGCACCCGGAAGTCCTGCATGAATTCGTAATGGACAACCGTTTCGGGCGATCGGCTGGTGGTTTCTAGAAACTTCTGCAAGCCCGCACGGGTTACATTGTCGACACAGGGGGTTCCCAGCACGTACAGCTTCTCTAGACCCAGTTTGTCTTGCACCGTCCGCAGTGCCTGAATCTGGCAGCCCACGCCAATGACCAGTAGCCGCTTCATCCCAGATTGCTCCACTTGCTCCAAAACCGATAGATTTGGCGACAAGGTGGGCTTGTTCACCCGTGCGGCCAGTACTTCTTCCGGCGTGCGCGCAATGATGGGCATCGGCTGGAAGCGATCGCTCTCCGTATTTTGGACACAGACAACCCCTTCCACTTTTTTTTGCTTCAGCATCTCGATAGCGATGCTGCTGACAATACCTGTCCACTGTGCTCCAGCGATTGGGTCTGTCTTCCGCGCGGCTATCATGTCCTGATGCACCCCGAAATACAGCTCATCAGGATTGTCTAGATCCCGCTGCCGCCCATGGGATTGTTCCTCCAAATCGTCAAATTGCTGATTCAGAAACGCACAGGCTTCTTTGACATAGTGAATATAGTACGTGTCGCATAGCCCACATTCGCTACAGAGTTCTTTGGCGGGACGACGGCTCCCTGGCTTCATTGCCTTTGACTTTTGATGCGTCCCTTGGGATGTAGAAGACTGAGGAGCAGAGTCAGGATGAATAGCAGTCATTGAAATTTATTTATTAAGTGAGGATCTATCCATCAACACCATACCGTAGAGCCGCCAATCCCGGACAGGTAACAGCGTGTAACCAACTCCAAAGAATTTTGATCAAGTTCTATAGCCTTCCCAACAACCTGATAGGTTGACGTTAATCGAATATTGCTTTAACGAAATCTCTAACCTTCAACATTTCCTACAATGGGCATCTGTATCTCGCTTCAGCCAAACCGTAGGAAAGAGTGGCATGACCGGAAAATTCCCTATTTTGGAGACAATTTATGACTTTACCTGCACCACCCCCGCCGCCATCCATTTCTCCCGAGCAGATGAATGTGCTGCGAATTATCGCGTCAATGGCATGGTCAGATGGCAATCTCGCTGATGAAGAAGCCGACCTGATGCTCGATCGCTTTAGCGGCATGTTTGCAGCAGATGCCCCCCAAAAAGCAGCCTTACAAGAAGAACTTCGGGATTACTTAATGCAAAACATCCCGCTGAACGAGCTTGTACCCCGACTACAAACAAATGCTGAACGGGAGTTGGTGCTAAAGCTGGGTTACGAGGTGATTCATTCCAGCGCTCGTACACCCGATGAAGCCCTAGTCAATGTGGAGGAAGCCGAGGCGTATCGAGAGTTAGTAGAGCTATTAGGTTTTGCGCCTGAAACCGTTTCTCGCATCCAAGCTGAGGCACTATCGTCTGCCGAGGATGGAGAACCTTTGGTGCAAAGTCTGTCACGTCAGCTTGAAGAGTTTCTGCAACAGTAAAGCGACTCACTGACAGAGCAGAACCTATAGCAGGACGTCAGCGTGTCCATTAATATACTCCGTCAAATCTTTTCCGGATATTCTTTTACGACAAATCCTCAAATTTTTAATTCGAGGATTTTTTCATATTTTGCCGCGCTAGCTTAAACACTGTCACGTGCATAGTGATTCACACTTTTCCTCAGTATTTAGTCGCCCAAATTTTCGTAAGAGCGATGACATGTTCCGTATTTTATAGGTCTAAGCTTGTAACTTTTAGGCCATAACTTGCGATCGCAATATCTTGCTTAAACAAGAGATAAACATGGCAGCTCAAATGATGACGAATCAGGATATCTGCGATCGCAAGCAAAAACCATCCGATGGTTGAAGAACCCAAGTGAGTTGCTATCCTGATAGAGCAAAATATAGCTTTAAGGAGCATTTGTGAGATATTGCGAAAACCTCTAAGACAAGCCAAGGTTTCTCCTGTTTCATTCTGAATAAAGTCCTGTTCTTATAGGACAACAGGCATAAAAACTGATAGAAGCTTACTCATAATTCTCACCCCTAAGACAGTTGATTTCCCACACAAGAAAATAGATCGAGCGATCGCTCCCATCCTTTAGAAGCTTGAATGCAGGAATCATGAATTGTGCTGGCTCAGTTAACGTTGTTTGTTGCGATGCATGAATGTTTAATAACGTTTCATGCGAGAAAGGGAAGAAAAACAAAACCAACTTTTTATAATAATTGGCGGAAGAGCTTACAGCATAAGTGTTTGCAACCAACAGCAAGATTAACAATGCAATAGGGTATGAAGGAACCCACAAGCATCGATCACTGTGAAAGTAATGACGATTTCTCGTAGTCATGTATTGGTCGTAGGGCATCCCTCAGAGGACTTACAACCTCTTCTAGGAATTCTGAATCGATTGTGCTGCTCTACCGACGTTGCGATGTCGGTGGAGCAAGTCATGCTGAAGGTTAAGCAACGACTCCCCCATCTCGTCATTTTGTCGGACAACCATCACGATGCACCTGAAGGGTTAATAAGAGATCTGCGCAGTTCAGCCAACACTCGTTGTTCAACAATCGTGGCACTGACAGATTGTCATGATCCTAGTTGGGTTCCACTGGAAGATGTCCCTGGTATTGATGGTTTTTTGGTCAAACCGCTGAATATTGATGTGCTGACATCTCTAGTCCAGTCGGCTTGGGCCAGACAAACCTGTACCACCGCCGTTTGCCAAGTAACCTTGTAATGCCTACTGACTTCAACAATTCTGGGCATTACAGTTCTGGAACCAGGACTTACGCATTTTGTTGATGGTGTGGCCACGTCGCGGCCACACCATCAACAAAATGCGTAAGTTCCAGAAAAATATAGGTGACGAGTGGTTTTCTCCTTAACCTCGTCACAGTTACTTTGTAGCTGGCTTGAGGGAAAAGCTCAGAAAAAGATGAGCTGCAATACGGACATCAGCACTCTAGCTTCCCCGACAGATGTTCCTATTTAGGTAAAAATCAAAAATAAGCAGATGTTGTGACGCTTGGCCAACGATCCACCCAACAAATATTCCAAATCTATGGAACTGGCTCCCCTCTATCCGTTGATTCAGCCTGCCTTAAAGGCAGCATTTCCCAGTTGCCTGTGGGAAGGAGCACGAGGGCAAAAGACGATCGCCCTCACTTTTGATGATGGGCCACATCCCACATACACTCTGCCCCTTCTGGCGTTGCTGGAAAAACATGGGATTGCGGCTAGCTTCTTTTGGTTGGGCCATTGTGTTGATCGCGCTCCAGATATCGCGCAAAAAGCCTACGCTCAAGGACATTGGGTGGGGCTGCATGGCTACACTCATCGCTCTTTTCCGATGCTATCGACCGAAGAGCTATGGCACTCTCTGACAGAAACCCAAGCGGCGATCGCCCGTGCCTGCGACCTGGATCCATTGGTAGTAGCGCAGACGATTCGGGATGTGCGTCCACCCAATGGTTTGTTTACGCCTCAAACGCTCAATGCCCTACAAAAGTGGCAGTATCGCCCGGTGATGTGGAGCGTTGTACCAGAAGATTGGGTACATCCGGGGATTGATGTCGTTTTAGAGCGTATTCGCAGACAAGTGCATGATGGTGCTTTGATCGTGTTGCATGATGGTGCCTATGGTGGCGCAGATGTGGTGGCAATCGCCGAGCAACTCATTCCCACGCTACAGGCGAATGGCTACCGCTTTGTTACTGTAGACCAGCTCTGGCAAATTCAGTCTGCGACACCTTGGCCGCAGTGGCGACTGAGATAACCGTAAACCTTGATCGTTTCAGAGGGCGGTTTTCGGATTGCATCTTTTGCCGTAGCAACCGTATTGGGTCATCGTGGCGTCGCGATGACAGCTGTCTCCCGAAGCGCCAAAAACCAGAATCAGATAGTTGTTTGCCATCTTTGCAGCACAAAGATTTGCAACAAACAATTTGCTATTAGGGCTTGCGCAAAACTTGCGTCATCTTCAGTGAATTCGTTGATGTTGTGGCCGCGACGCGGCCACAACATCAACAAACTGCGTCAGTCCTGGCTATTACGGATTTATAGAAGACCGACACGTGATATTTTTCTGACTACCAGCCCATGGTTTTCTTCGCCAGATGGGTGCGGTGAGTGACAAGAAGCGAAAAGGAATACCCCAGTCATTCAGGGGGCTCAAGCGTAATCCTACTTCGCGTGTCTTGAGGAATGCTTGAGCTAAAGTTCGTAGCTAATAGACATTGATTCCCACAACTGATGCTTGCGCGCAGGATGTTGCCGAGACGACTTTCTTCGGAGCAGGCAAATGCATCTACCCCTATGAACGCGACTTTACCTGAAAATTCAGGATGCATTGAGGATAATTCTGTGTTGCCGCCAGTTATTAGCGAGCGGGATATTTCCCCATTTAAATTTTGGTTCAACGAAAATATTCAAGACGGAATGTGCTATCGCAGCGAACTCTACTATCGCCGTTATACGGCCAGCATCCGCCATCGTGCCAAAATCTATCACTACGCCTGCAAACTTGCCAATCGTACAAGCGTCATGGTTACAACGACGAGCCGTCAATGTAGCATTTGGGTCAGCTTGCGGAGGGAGAAGCCCAATCCTCAGGTCGGCGATCGCCCTCTACCATCATTTAAAGCGTTTCTGTCGGTGGGGCAATCCAAGCCAACTGTAGAAAGGTCAAAAACAGAGTAGTTCGAGCGTGTCCAAATTCACGCTTGAGCCCAAACTCACCTGCACTCAGACTCGCTAAACATGTCTAGCAGGTAGCCTTACCAATCATGCTTCGTGAGAGCTGACCTGGCGTTCGCTGATTTGCGCGGGCAGGGCGACAGGTCGCTTACTCGACAAGGCACCAGAGCATCTCAGGTTATAGTAAAACCGTGACTCTTGCGTGTGCCATCGCTTACCTATGCCATTTATTCACATTCCTCCGTCCTGGCAACTGCCAGAGAAACTCGTAACCTCCGAAGCTTCGTTTCTAAATCGTCGTCAATTTATCAAAGGCTTGGTAGGAGCAGGAATCGCCGGATCGGCATTACCGCTAGTGGGCTGTCGATCGCAAGCCTCCGAATCGGAAGCGATCGTTGGCGTCAAGCCGATTCAGGCTCAGCTCAACTCAGCCTTTGAAGATGCAGGACGACCCTTGACCAATGAAGTCTTGGCAGCAACCTACAACAATTTCTATGAATTTGGGAGTACCAAGAATATCTGGCAAGCGGCACAGTCACTGCCAACCGATGATTGGACCATCGAAGTCAGCGGCCTAGTCCGCAATCCCAAAACCTATAATATGGACGACCTAATGGGTCGCTTTCCCTTGGAAGAGCGCATTTATCGCTTCCGTTGCGTAGAAGCCTGGGCCATGGTTGTACCGTGGCTAGGGTTTCCGATGCGCCTGCTGATGGATGAAGTGGAACCTACATCGGGAGCACGCTACGTCCGGTTCACCTCTTTTTATGACAGTCAAATCACTAAAGGCCCCTCCTTTCCTCCGGCTGGATTTCTACCCTGGCCTTATACTGAAGGCTTGACCATCGAGGAAATGGCGAATGACCTCTCCTTCTTTGCTGTCGGTATCTATGGGCATACCTTGCCGAAGCAGCATGGTGCACCAATCCGCATGGTCGTGCCTTGGAAATATGGATTTAAGGGTGCTAAGTCGATCGCTAAGATCGAGTTTATTGATTATCAACCCGCCACCTATTGGAACACCTTGAACGCAAACGAGTACAAGTTTGAGTCCAATGTCGAGCCAGAGGTTCCACATCCCCGCTGGTCGCAAAGCACGGAGAAGCTCATTGGGCCGGGCTCTCAGTTTGAATGGGAGCAAGTGCCAACGCTGGTCTACAACGGTTACGGAGACTATGTTGCGGATCTGTACGCGTGAGCGATCGCCCCTTTCCTGCGTACGCAAAAAGCCCGCCGCATACCCTCTGAGTGCGCGGGCTTGAACTGATGGCTGCAACTCATTACATGGCTACATGGAGGGGTGCCGGGGTTGCTGATTGGGGGGATGATTTTTTGAGAAGGAGCGCGTAATACGTGCTCCTTCTCAAAAAATCATCCCTTGATTCTGCAATGCCGTGGTGCCAGTTTCGGGCTACTCCCATGCAACTTGGGCGTGGGATGCAGTGGGGCGCGGCGCATTGAACAGCGCAACCAGCGTATCAACAACCCGATCGATCTGTTGCTCCGTTAAACCTGGATAGAGGGGCAACGACAGGACTTCCTGGCTAAAGGCTTCAGCAATTGGAAAATTGCCGGGCTCATGCTCCAGAAAATGGAGAGCCGGTTGCAGGGGACAAATTTCGGGATAGTGAATGCCCGTTTCAATGCCAACCGCACTGAGACTAGTCTGGATGAAGGTGCGACTGAGGGGGCAAGTCTCGGTTACCCGGATAACATAGCGGTGATACACATGCCCCGATCCGGCCTGATTGGTTAGGGGAACAATGCCAAAGGGTTGGAGTGATCGCAGTCGCTGATTGTAGGCGTTGGCCATGTGGAGGCGATCGCTATTCCACCGAGAAAGATGCGGTAGCTTGACTTGCAAAATAGCCGCTTGCATCGTGTCTAGGCGACTGCTCAGCCCCATCTCTGTATAAACATGTTGGCGAGACGAACCATAATTCCGTAATTTTCGCAGCCCTTCGGCAATCTGAGCATCCTGCGTGACGACAATGCCACCATCCCCAAATGCACCCAGGTTGTGAGTCGGGTAAAAGTCGAAGGCAGCTGCCATACCCACCGTACCTGCGATATAGCCTTCCCGTTCAGCCAAATGGGCTTCGGTCGCATCCTCAAAAATACTCAGATCATAGGTGCTCGCTAAATCGAGCAACCGATGGGGACTCACCATCTGCCCATAGAGGTGAGACGGAATAATCGCTCGCGTATTCGTTGTGATCGCTTTTTCTGCTGCCGTCAGATCCATCAAGCCTGTTTCGCGATCGCAATCAACAAAAACGGGGTGAGCACCTGTCGCCAAAACCCCCAACACCGTACCAATAAAGGTTTGGGCAGACACTAAAACGTCATCCCCAGAGCCAATGCCACAGGCACGTAAGCCCAGCATGATAGCGTCAGTTCCAGATGCGACACCGACCGCCTGCCCGACGCCACAGGCATGGGCAAAGGTCGATTCAAACTCTTCAATCGCTCGTCCCAATACAAAATCGCCCTGTTGCCAAACTTGCCGCATTGCTTGCTCTAGGTCATAGAGAAGCGGCTGGTGCTGCAGTTGCACATCCACCAGCGGAATAGGCGTAAGAGAGGAAGACCCCGTACTAAAACGATTAGGAAGAGAAATAGAAGGATGATTAGCTCGCATAACGAGAAAAGATAGGCTGCAAAATAGTGAGAGGAAAATAGCCGCAGAACTCTGAGCACAATTTCGGAGGTCTAGCATGCAGGCGTTACAACCCACTGCCACCCAAACGAAACAAGGCG
Organism: Vacuolonema iberomarrocanum LEGE 07170; assembly: GCA_015207365.1. Taxonomy (GTDB): domain Bacteria; phylum Cyanobacteriota; class Cyanobacteriia; order Elainellales; family Elainellaceae; genus Vacuolonema; species Vacuolonema iberomarrocanum. Next base: position 53,421 of record JADEXA010000015.1, on the reverse strand, counting down.
AAAAGAAGGCTCAACGGTCAGAATGATGCACGTTACCAGACGGGGCAAAGCAGTGCGTGGAAATAGATTTGTTGGGGGTCGCGCAACAGCTCACACTGCATGCAATCTATCGTCAAAGCGGTTAAACCAATCATTTGGAAGCGATCGCCGCTAGCGAGAAAAGCGCGTTAATGACAGGTTAGCGGTTTTCCTTCAGTAAATGGGGCGATCTTGAGACGTAGATGTAAATCTTTGCAAACCCTTTATAGAAGACGGAATCTACCTGCAGAAGCCCAAATCTCGACATCATTTTCGCGTCATTTCCCGAACCTTCTGACGTTTATAGCGCCGATCGAGCCTTGCAAGAAACGCGGTTTCTCGTATCAGTTAACAGCGAAACGAGACCCTCTTAGCTGCAGTCACAGATACCTGATTCATGCAGCGAAATCTTGAGAAAAGGCTTGCATTTAGCCAATCAAGTGAAGGCTTTGGATCGCAGGGTCAAACAGTCCCGCCTCAGTACAGCCACAGAAATCCATGAGAATTTAAAGGAATAAATCGGATCCATAAGCTCCCATTGGCCGTGTTCCCCTAAAATAAGAGCGACATCTGTAACGAAATCTTTATGAAAGCTGTTGCGCTCGTTCCTGGCGGCCTTGAAGATCAAATTTTCTGCTTCCCGGCGCTGGATGGCTTGAAGCAAGCCTATCCTGACCTTGAAATCGATATTGTGGCAAACCCCAGTGCCCTGGCTATCTATCACCTTTCTAAATCGGTCAGTACTACCATTCCCTTTACGTTCCAGGCGTACAACAGCCCAGCGGACTGGGCCAACCTGTTGGGAATCCTGCGCGATCGCTACTACGATGTTGCCTTCACCATGAGCGATGGCGGGTCGGCGGGACTGTTGCTATGGCTGGCAGGAACTCCCGTGCGCGTAGGGTATGGCGCGAGTGACAAACAATTTCTAACCCAGACGGTGCCCTATCACCCAGAGCAGTATCGTCCGCAGGTTTATCACGATTTGATTGCGGGGTTTGACGCTGCCATTCCCTGCCCACCCCTGGCGCTGAAGCTAAGTCGTAACGATCTGGATTGGGCAGAAGCCGAGCAAAAGCGGTTGGGCATTGGTGGCGGTGGCTATGTGGTGTTTTACAACAACAATGAAGCCGGGCGCGTTTACCCGCTGGAAAACTGGCAGGCGATCGCCCAAGATTTCCGCCAAAAGCAACCATCCCTCCCCTTAGTCGCTTTGCAAGATGGGAGCAACGAGGACTGGGCAACCGCCCTAGCCGATGCTGTTCCAGATCTGGTTGTGACAGCTCCCACAAGCTGGGGGCAGCAAGCTGCCATGGTTGCTGGCGCTAACCTCATGGTCTGCACACCAGGGGTTCCCATGCAATTTGCGATCGCCCTCGATGTCTTCACACTGGGGATGATGGGAAGCGACAAACCCGACCAGATGATGCCGACGGGTGACAAGTTTTTGGCGATCGCTGCTCCCGATGGTGATCTGACAAACCTCAACCCCGATACGGTGCTGCAAAAGGTGTGGGGTGGCTAAACGTCGAGAATGATGGAATGTGAGTGCATGACATTCTTCGCATTCATCCAGGGTTCAATTCATACCACTTTCTACGAAAACCAAAACCAGATCATTTTTTGAAAGCCCTGCAGGGCTTTCAAAAAATGATCTGTAGTGGATTCTTAGCGAATTGGTATCAGCCCTCTCACCCACTTCATGCACCTAGCAGCGCAAAGAAGCCGTCTTCCAGTTCATAGCCCAACATTTTGGTCATGAATTGGAGGCGAACGCGGCTAACGCAGTCATATTTCTGCATCCAATCTAGGCAAACAAAGACTTTGCTCATAACGAAAATCTCTAGCGCCTCAGGATTGAACTGGATGCCTTCCTGGGGGCTGAACTGATGGGGAACGAGCATGGCCGTGTAGCGAGCCAGCTCGCCCGATTCCCAATCAAGGATGAGGGGGAGCCAGGGATAATGGGCATCCAAGCGCACAAACCAGAGCCGGATCTCAGGCATTTCTGACAACTCGCGGGGATCAGACGGATCACGATCGATCTCAATCTCAAACTTGAGTTGGGGGTTGGTTGTGTCATCTGATTCCGCCGTTTTGGCGAGGGTCGCCGTGTTTTGCCAGGAATCGGCGATCGCCTCAACAGCGGAAATATCCAGCCGATTTAGTGTATCTGCATCGAGAGAAATAGAAGTTGCCATCAGAATACCCGGTCGCCCAAATCTCAGCACGCTTTCTCTCTCTAGCCTAAAGCACCATGGGGCGATTCCATCTCCCGCCTACAAAACCCCAAACGTCTCATCTATAGCGATCTCAAATGATTTGCGAAATCGGGTGTGAAAGTTGGAGCGGGCGGCGCAGCCCCACCTTTCACACCCGATTTCAGATTGCTATATAGAGGAAATCTAAGTACAGGACTGACGCAAGTTTTGCGTCATCCTGAGTAAATTTATTGATGATGTGACCACAACGCGGCCACATCATCAATAAAATGCGTAATATCAAATCCGGTTGAAGAACCCAACTATCGTTTTCGCCCGCTGCAATGCAGCGGGCGAAAACGATAGTTGGGTTTTACGGCTGTTTAACTGGATTTGATATAAATCTTGAAATAGACAGGATTTTGTTCTGCAAGTTAAAGTGGTAGTGAGTACGAGTAAGTGCATCGAGACAACTCAACTCCTCATTCCCTGGCATTTCCGTTCGATACCTATCGTTTGACACCGTTTCCAAAGAACTTGAACCTGCTATGAATAGTGATGTAACCCTACAAAAGCCTATTCGCTCCCTAGAGGATGCGATCGATCGCTGCCAAACCCTAGGAATGCGGGTCAGTAAACAGCGTCGGTATATTTTGGAGTTACTGTGGCAGGCACAGGAGCACCTCTCGGCACGCGATATTTACAATCGCCTCAACCAACTGGGAAAAGATATTGGGCACACATCGGTTTACCAAAACTTAGAAGCCCTTTCCAACAACGGTGTCATTGAGTGCATCGAACGAGCAGATGGTCGCTTGTATGGCAACATTAGCGATCCTCATAGCCATGTGAACTGCGTCGACACGCAGCAGATCATGGATGTGCATGTGCAATTGCCTCCCGATTTGTTGCAGCAGCTCGAGGAACAAACGGGCGTCAAAATTACCCACTACACCATCGATTTCTACGGCTACCGTCAGGCGGAGACGGCTGACCCTGCTTGAGCCAGAAATCTTGAGCAGGACTTACGCAAAACCGGCGTAATCCTGAAGGCATTCGTCGATTTTGTGGCCGCGACGTAGTCACAAAATCGACGAATGCGTCAATCCTATTGAGAATGTTTAGAAAGGTTTTTTGGTTCGTTTTTAGCGGAATTCGCTAGTATCTACGGTAATTCTGGCAGGTACCAGGAGGCTAGCCGTCGTCCTCCCATAGAGTCTGGGTTTCAACAGCCTTTGTTTCGGATAGATTTGAGGGGCTGTGGAAGCACAGGGTAAGTGATATAACCTCAGGCACCAAAGCCACGAGGTTGGTTTGAGGAATGGAGTGCAGAGCGAACTGATGTTGAGCTTGCATCTGTCTCTTGTCGGTCTGATTCTCCTGCTAGGCCTACCTGTTGAGCAGCACCTGTGAGGATTGAGCCGTAAGGAGAGGACATGCAAGAGAAGGCCGTGCATCACAATAGCGAGGGCTCCAAGCCACACCAACAGGAGTTGGGTTGGATAATTCATGGCGCGCAGTCTTCGGTTGCGGTGCGTCCGGTTCAGTTACCGCCACTCGTTTCACCGCCACAACCAGCCGCAACACCCCCTGCACCAATTCGTTCTCACTTCCGCTACCAGGCTCCTGCACTACCTCGTCGCAAGCCCACACCAACATCTACGCCTTCGGCGGCGATCGCCCCACCATCATCAACTACTTCCCAAAAAACGGTATCCAAAAAAATCCGGAAAGTCCGTTCGAAGGCATCGGGATGGCGGCTATCGATTCTGGCCATGATGGGACTGGGCATATCGGGCGGTTTGGGACTCCTTTCCTTGGTGTGGCTCACGACCCTGCCACCCATGCCGCGCTGTGAACGGGTATCGGCTCTCTCACCCAACACCGAGCAACTGTATTGTGTCCGGGAAGTGGCACGATCGGGGCAGGTGGCAGACCTCAAAGCAGCGGTGGAGCTGGTGCAAGACTGGACGCCTAACCATCCCCTCTACGCCGAGTCGCAGCAGGGCTTGACGCAATGGTCTCGAACCTTGTTGGAAATAGCGCGGCAGCGGTATCAAGATAGCGACTTGCGGGGAGCGCTGGAGGTCGCGGGGATTATTCCCGAATCCAGCTCGCTGTATGAGGATGCCCAGGTGGCGATCGCCGGATGGCAGGATGAATGGCAGCAAGGCGAGGAAATCTACAACAGGGCACAAGACGCATTAGCCGATCAGGCATGGAACATTGCCTCTGCGCAACTGCGGGCGTTGGGGCAACTGAGAGCACCCTACTGGCGGCAGCATCGGATGGCCACGCTGACCAACCAGATTTTTGCAGAACGCAGCGCCTGGGGCGCATTGCAACAAGCACGACGGCTGACTCGCACCAAAAATGCAGAGAACTTGGTGGCCGCGCTCGCACAATTGGATGAGATTGACCCGCAAACCCAAGCCTGGGATGCCGCCAAAGCCGAGCGACAAGAATGGAGCACAGCCCTTGCAGAAATCGCCTTGCAATACTGGCAGGATGGGCGCACGGAGGAAGCGATCGCCCTAGCACAAGCCATTCCCACCAGCGACACTCTGGATGCAGAAGGGGAACATCTGGTGCGTTATGGCCATGCTCGGCGGTTGGCTCAAGCCAGTCAGGGTGGACAATGGGAACCCGCTCCAGTTCATATCTGGCAGTTGCAAGAGGCGATCGCCGCCCTCGAAACGATTCCCCGAGATAGCTTGTTCTACACCTCTGCTCAGGAACTTCTGACTGGCTGGCAAGCTCAACTCGCTGATGCGCAACAACTGCAACTGGCCAATGCGATCGCCTCCTTGGGACAGCGTCGCGCTCTGGAATTGGCGATTTATCAAGCCGAGCAGGTGGAGAGCGAACGCCCTCGCCGTCAACAAGCGCAAACGCTGATCGCCCATTGGACGCTACAAGTCGAACGGTTGCAGGATATGCCGTTGCTGACCCTGGCGCGGCAACAGGCAGACGGTGGTACTATTGCTGACTTGCGAACCGCGATCGCCCTGGCTCTACGGATTGAGACGACCCGACTTCTCCATAGCGACGCCCAGGAAGAAATCGGTGCCTGGAGTGACGAAATTGAGCGCATCGAAGACCAACCGATCCTTGATCAAGCAGAGCAATATGCGGACGAGGGTAACTTGCGACGTGCCATCCAGGAAGCTCGGCAGATCGAGCAAGGGCGATCGCTCTACGCCGAGGCCCGCCAGCCAATGGATAACTGGCAAGCGACCATCGATCGGGCACGGATTGCAGAAGATCGCCAGATTTTGGACGAAGCCACAGCCCTTGCCAGCCAGGATAGCCTCACCCGCGCTATCGAGCTAGCCGCGCAAATCGGCAGCGATCGCCCTCTTCATGGAGAAGCCAGCAGTGCGATCGCGCAGTGGGAAGCAGAGCGGGAGATGATTTGGGAGATGTGGGAAGCCCAAGAAGCGGCCCCTAGCTACGATGATCCGGGCTATTACGACTCTGACTACAGCGATCCGGGCTATAGCGATTCGGAGTATTACGACTCCGGCTACGATGACTCTGGTTATGGGGATTCCGGCTATGCTCCCGAGCCAGATTATTACGACGAGCCCGTTTATTAAGGCGATCGCTAGAAATCCAATCCTCGTTTGACGCAGGTAACCCTTAGTTCCTCACGCACCCTGCACTGAGCCTCTACTGTCTAGACATCGCCTGAAAACCGATCTCCCTGAAAACCGATCTCTAAATGTGACCTAAACACTACGAGATTGTTAAGTTATATAAAGAGGATTGCTGATGCAGCTTTCCCTTCAAATGCTCTCGCAGGGTTGTTCGGGATTAAAGCGGCGTGGATACCGAAATTATTGTCATTGGTAGCGGCATTGGTGGGCTATGCTGTGGGGCTTTGTTAGCCCAGTATGGCTTTGAGGTGGTGGTATGCGAAAGCCACAGCATTCCCGGCGGCGCAGCCCACGGATTTGAGCGCCAGGGATTTCACTTCGATTCCGGGCCTTCTCTCTATTCCGGCCTGTCCTACAGCCCTTCACCCAATCCGCTGAAGCAGGTGCTGGATGCGATCGGTGCCAACCTACCCTGCCTCACCTACGACACCTGGGGCTGTGTCCTGCCGGAAGGACACTTCAATACCTCCGTGGGTGCCGACCAATTTTGTGAGGTGCTAGCAACCCTGCGGGGAGAGGCCGCCGTGCGCGAATGGCGACAGTTGCAACGCAAGATGGAACCCTTGAAAGAAGCCGCGATCGCCCTTCCCACGGCTGCTGTACGCCTGGACTGGAGGGCTCCCCTCACCGTTGCTTCCTATGCCCCAGCATTATTGAAACACCTGCCCAATGTCGGCCGCTTGACGGGAGCCTTTGCCCCCCTGCTAGACGGCGTTGTATCCGATCCGTTTTTACGCAACTGGCTAGACCTCCTGTGTTTTCTGCTATCTGGCTTACCGGCCAACAGCACCAGTGCCGCTGCTGTCGCCTTCATGTTTGCCGACTGGTATCGCCCCAATGTAGCGCTAGAGTATCCCATCGGCGGTAGCGCAGCCCTGGTGAACGCGCTGATCCAGGGTCTGACAACGCAAGGGGGATCGGTGTTGACGAATGCCCATGTCGACGAAATTGTGCTGGAAGGCGGACGGGCAGCGGGGGTGCGATTGCACAATGGGAAAACTCTGCGAGCACGCCGAGCCGTGATTTCCAATGCCTCGATTTGGGATACCTTACCCCTGTTGCCCAACACCGCCACCGCCAACCGCTTCCGCCAACAGCGCCAAACCATCCCCCCCTGCGATAGCTTCATGCATCTGCATCTGGGCATTGATGCCACTGACCTACCCACCGATTTACCCTGTCATTTCATCGTGGTACAGGATTGGGAGCAAGGGATCGCGACACCGGACAACGTTGTGCTCATTTCCATTCCCTCGATCCTCGATCGCACACTCGCCCCTCCCGGCAAGCATGTCATCCATGTATATACGCCCGGCAACGAGCCCTTCGAACCCTGGGCAGGATTGGATCGTCGCAGTGACGCCTACGCGGCGTTGAAGGAGGCACGATCGCGCGTGATGTGGCAGGCGTTGGAGGCGGTCATTCCAGAGGTGCGATCGCGCTGTGAGGTCACCCTCATTGGTACGCCCTTAACCCATGCCCGCTTCCTGCGTCGGCATCGCGGCTCCTATGGCCCGGCACTGCGAGCCGGCAAAGCTGTATTCCCCGGCAGTCGCACCCCCATCCCTGGGCTGTGGTGCTGTGGCGACTCCACCTTCCCCGGTATTGGCTTGCCCGCTGTCGCCGCTAGCGGCATGATCACGGCTAACACCCTGGCTTCGCCCCAACAACACCGCGCCATGCTAGAACGTATCGGAGCCTGACGAAACTCGCGACCGCACACTAGCATCAGATGAGAGTTCGTCAGGGCGATCGCCAACGGAGAAAGGGATGCAGTCACAGCAAAGGGACGTGAACTTGGGCCATCTTTCCCTCTCCTATCGAGAATGGGGGACCGGGGAACCTGTTGTCTTGCTACATGGGTTGGCCGACCACGGATTGGTATGGCAGGCATTAGCCAAAACGCTGTCAGGACAGTTTCATTGCCTCGCACCGGACTTGCGGGGTCATGGCAACAGCGACAAACCGCCAGAGTCAGAGTACGGCTCGGACGCGATCGCCCAGGATCTCGAAGCCTTCGCCGCCGCATGTGCCCTACCCGCCGTCAATGTCGTCGCCCATTCTTGGGCGGCGAAAATTGCGCTGATCTGGGCACGGCAACATCCCGATCGCTTGAAGCGCCTGATTCTGCTCGACCCCTTTTTTGTGAATCGGCTCCCCGGCCTGTTTCGCCCCACCTTTCCGCTCCTCTATCGCACCCTGCCCTTCCTGAAAGTGATGGGGCCCTTTGGCGACTACGCCACCGCCGAAGCTACCGCCCGCCCACTCAAACAATATCGAGGGTGGAGTCCTTTGCAGCAGGCCGTTTTTCAAGAGGCCATGGAGCAGAAGTCAGATGGGAGATGGGGCAGCAAGTTTGCGATCGCCGCCCGCAATGGCGTTTTCACTGATATTCTCCAACAGCCGGGGCTGACCGAACCGCTCCAGGTGCCCACGCTATTGCTCCTCCCCGAAGCAGGTCTCAACCGCATGGCATGGCAACTCCAGCCCTATCGCAAATATCTACCGCAATTGGAAATCCAGCCGATTCCTGGCAACCACTGGGCGCACCTTGTCAGCCCAGACGCTTGTAATCAGGCGATCGCAGCCTTCTTGACCAACGCATCCGCGACCATTGAACCGCAAGCCGCAGAATGACAAACAATTTTCCGTATTGACGCCGATGTGATTGCCACATTCTCCTGATGAAGAATCCAAAGCTGTGGTAGAACTATCAAGAATTCCTAAGTTATGCATCCGTAGTGGAGCGATCGCCGTCCTGAGGGTCAGGTCAAACCTTTTTTAAGACACGGTCCGATCGAGCGGATGGATAGGCCAGTTGGGCGATCGCCCACTGCCAAAGCACCTGTCATCGCCAATTTCCACTGGCAAAGGAATTGATAACAGTCTGAATGCATTCACAGACAGGTTTTTTGAAGCGCGTTTATAGACGTTCACAAAAGTTCACAGACAGTTAGGTCGCGAAAGCCGAGGAGGCAAGTTATGAAACGTTGGTCTCGCTGGAGCCGGATGGCGGGTATTTTCGGGGGTGTCGTGCTGACAACCCTGTTGACAGCAGTAACCCAGGCATTGGCTCTAACCAATGAACAAGTTGCAGACCGCTTACGCTCGGTTCCCGTGTTTGCTATCACAACGCCCGACGGTGTGCCTTTGGTGAATCAAATTGAGAACGAAGGGGAAACCGTTGCCGTCACGGATTTGTACATCAGCTGGCGGGATGCCGAAGCATTTCTCCAAGCCTTACAAAATAGCAATCCTGAACTGGCGCAGCAGGTTGAGGTGCGTCCCTTATCGCTGGCAGATGTGTTTGACTCCATCATCGGTGGCGGCGAAGAGTCGAATGTGCCCCGTTTCTCGCTCATTCCCTCGCAGGAGGAAGTGGTTAGCGCTGTGACGCTGATGCAAGAGCAGGGAGAAGAGGTTCAAGAATTTGAGGGGGTGCCGCTCTACTACGCAGAAGCCAGTGGCGGCGAGGGTGGCTACCTCACCATTACCGAGGGTGAGGGTGAGGGCGCGCAGCGCATTATTCCGCTCTACTTCGAGCAAGAGGGTCTAGAAAATCTATTGTCCCGGGTTTCAGAAAACAATCCAGGGCTAGCCAATTCCATGGAAATTCAGGTCACAACCCTAGAAGGCTTAATTGGCATTTTGCTGAGTGAGGACAGCGATCCCGAACTCAACAACATCTTCTTGGTACCCATGGTCGATTCTCTGGAATATATCGAGGGTCAGGGCGGTGGCGCTCCGGCAGCCCCAGCAGAGCCAGCAGCTCCGGCTGAGTAACCGGGACGCAACGGATCGTGGATCCCTCTGACCCATCACCGTTCTTAGCGGGCGATCGCCCTCTCTCTGGAGCCGAGCTCTGGCAATGGCGACAGGCAGCGCAGGCAGCGGCGATCGCCACTGACGTCAATCCCTACGAAGTGGATTGGCTTCTGCAAGCATTGGCCGGTTTAGACCGGCTAACGTTGCAGTTGGGGAGCTTTCGCTCCCAGGAGGCGATCGCCCTTACGGTATCGCTGGCCGAACTCGATGACCTGTGGCAGCGGCGATTGCGCGATCGCCAGCCGATTCAATACCTCGCTGGGCGGACACCCTGGCGAGAGTTTTCATTACGGGTGAGTCCAGCCGTTTTGATTCCGCGTCCCGACACTGAGGAAATCATTGATCTGGCCTGTGCCCTCACCACTGAGGCCGATCGTATAGGTCACTGGGTCGATCTGGGCACCGGCAGTGGAGCAATCGCCCTGGGGCTGGCGCAAGCCTTTCCTCAGGCCCAGATCCACGCGATCGACTGCAGCCCAGAGGCTCTGGCGATCGCCCAGCAAAATGCGGTGGAGCATGGCCTGCGCGATCGCATTCAATTCTTCCATGGTTCGTGGTTTGACCCCCTAGACGCGCTTCGGGGCCAACTCAGGGGCATGGTTTCCAACCCGCCGTATATCCCTCGCAACCTTTTATCGACACTGCAACCTGAAGTCGTGCATCATGAACCGACACTGGCGCTGGATGGAGGCGAAGATGGCTTAGATGCGATCCGGCATCTCATGGAAACGGCACCCGCCTACCTGCAGCCCGGCGGTCTCTGGTTGGTAGAGCTCATGGTCGGACAGGCGATCGCCGTTACCCAGCTGCTCCAACACACCGGACGATACACCGCAATTCACAGCCATCGCGATCTATCTGGCAATGACCGCTTTGTCAGTGCTCGATTAAAAATGGCTTAGATCTACCAAACAATTCGTTTCCTGGCATAACCTGCCCCACGGCTCTAGCAAAACGAAGTAGGCTCGTATCAGGGTGCGTGATGCTTTTCGTAGAACATAACTGTGTCAACCAGACGAACACGGCGCAAGGACGCTATTTACAATGGGATTGCCCTCTCTGCAGTGGGCGTCATTTCGCTATTGTTTGCTGGCATTCAGGGCAGTGAAGCCGCACGGTTAGAAACCGATCGCGTCACGACCCAAGGTATTGTGATCCGGAAGTTTCGCGACCACGGGCAGCAAAAGGATCCGAGCCAACGGATGCGGCTGGTGGAAGTGCGATATCTCAACGACCTTCCCACGGCGATTGGGGATCTACAGCAAGCCGAGGCATCAAGCTCCCCGTTTGACTTGCCTCACAACAACGATAGAGATCGCTGGAGCGATCGCCCCTCTCCACCTCCCCGCCGAGCCAGGGAAAGCGTCGATGCCATCTCCGAGGACTACCAGACGCTCACCATCGAAATCCTCTCCTCTTCTCTGTTCGATCGCCTCCAGGTTGGCGCAGTCGTGGATTTTTCCTATCGCCTCTCTGAGCCAGAGGCCGCTCGGCTGGTTGAAGAACTATCCCTCTGGCGTCCGCCCGTTTGGGAATATGGCGTGATGGGTGTCACCTTTGGTGGAGCCGCTTACTTCTTCCTCAAAGCGATTTTCATGCGGCGGGATGCAGCACGGAAGGGGCGATCGTCTCGGATAGCCAAACGGTGATGCTCATATCGAACCTCTCAAAACAAAGACCCTAGCGCTGCTAGGGTCTTTGTTTTGAGAGAATGAGAATTATCCCACTAGTAAATTCTCTTCGGGATAGCGCACCGAACTGGGAGTGGGCGTCCCGAGGAATGCCGTCATCAACACTAAAATGCCAATGCGGCCAATATACATCGCCAAAATAATGACGAACTTAGCAGGGATAGACAGGGCAGCCGTGATCCCCGTCGAGAGGCCGACCGTTGCAAAAGCAGACACCGATTCAAACAAGGTATCGATGAAGTCGATCGCAGGGTCGGTGAAGGAAATCAGCGTTGTCACAATAATGACCGTTGCACCTGAGCCAAACACAACCCCTACGGCTTTAAGAACAAGGCTGTAGGGAATGCGGCGCTGATAACACAACACTTCCTCTTTGTTTTGCAAAACGGCCTTGGTGCAGGCATATAGGATGCGGACGGTGGTCGTTTTCACGCCGCTGCCTGTGCCCCCAGGACTGGCTCCAATAAACATTAGCGCAATGGTAATGAATAACCCTGCCGAGGTCATTTCCCCATAGTCGATGGTGTTGAAACCAGCTGTACGTGCGGTGACAGAGGTAAACCAGGCCACCAGAAATCGCGCTGGCAAGCGGAAGGACTCTAGGGTTTCATCGTTGTGGGATTCCACCAAAAAGAAGGCAATGGTGCCAAAAACTAGCAAAAAGAGGGTGGTACTGACCACAACTTTGAAGTTGAGTGGAAAGACGTCACGCTCGGTGCTGCCAGAGAGGCGATCGCGCAGCCAAAAAAAGGTTTCCATAATCACCTGATAGCCAATGCCACCAAAAATAATCAGCAGCGACAGAATTAGATTCATGGGCAGCGACGTGGCATATCTGACGAAGCTATCGGGGAAGAGGCTAAATCCGGCGTTGTTGAACGCACTGACGCTGTGGAAAATCGACAGCCAAATGGCCTGATCCAATGAAAAGTCCTGGGCAAACAGCGGGATCATGGCAAACGTGCCCATCAGCTCAAAGATCAACGTCACAGCAATGATGGACTTCACCAGTTGCTTGACCCCCGACAGTCCCTGCTTGTCGAGAGATTGTTGCACGGCAAGCTTATCCCGTAGACCCAGGCGGCGTCCCAGAATTAGCAATAGAAATGTGTTGGCGGTCATGTAACCCAGCCCTCCAATCTGCACGAGTAGCACAATGAGGCATTGGCCAAAAAAGGAGAAGTAGGAGCCGGTGTCTTCCACAATCAACCCCGTCACACAAACGGCGGAGGTGGCGGTGAAAAACGAGGTTACAAAATTGCCCCAGGAGCCATCGGCGATCGCAAACGGCAAGGTCAATAACAGGGTGCCAATGGCGATGACGGCCAAAAAGCCCAGGCAAATGGTACGGGGAACAGTCATAAATGGTGTGACTTCAAAACACTATGGCTGCAAACAGCGAGCTAGGGCAAGGAATGAGAGATGACCGAAACCAGCGATCCAAAACCGCTACAGGCTGGCTCTATTGTAGGGCGAGCATGACCACCGACCTGAAGATCCATCCAAGGCCATCCAAGCCGTCGATAGGCTTTTCTGCGATCGCAAAACCTGACATACTCGCAACTGAACGTTCTGGCCGCAGACGGGTAGCGAAGCTGCAGACGAACCTGTAGGGAAGCTACAGACAAACCTGTAGAGACGCTACAGACGAACGCTCACAGCCCTCACTCAAGCATTAAAGCGCATCCATGCCCCTCACCCTCAACCAACGTATTCAGCAGTTTTACGATCGCTCATCCAATCTTTGGGAAGAGATTTGGGGCGAGCATATGCACCATGGCTACTACGGAGCCAATGGTACCGAGAAAAAAAATCGACGGCAGGCACAAATTGATCTGATCGAAGAAGTGCTACGGTGGGCAGACATCACCCAAGCACAACATATTTTGGATGTAGGCTGTGGCATTGGTGGCAGTTCTCTTTACCTGGCCGAACGATATGGGGCAAACGCTACGGGCATCACCCTCAGCCCGGTACAGGCCAACCGTGCCACCGAGCGCGCCCAGGATGCTGGCATCGCTGCCACCTTTCAGGTTGCCGACGCGCTGCAAATGCCCTTTGCCGATGGTTCCTTCGATTTTGTCTGGTCGATGGAGAGCGGCGAACATATGCCCGACAAGGAGCAGTTTCTGCGGGAATGTGTTCGGGTGTTGAAACCAGGTGGAACGTTACTGATGGTGACCTGGTGCCATCGCCCCACAACATCCGATACACCATTGACCGCCGCTGAAAACCAACTCCTCGAGAAAATTTACGACCTCTACTGCCTGCCCTATGTCATTGCGCTGCCAGAGTATGAGGCGATCGCCCAGGATCTCCCCGTACGCAACATCCGCACCGCCGACTGGTCAACGGCTGTTGCCCCCTTCTGGGATGAGGTGATCGATTCGGCTCTCACCCCCGCAGCCATCCTGGGTCTGCTGCGATCGGGCTGGACAACCATTCGAGGTGCCTTTGCCATCCGCCTGATGCAACAAGGCTATCGCCAGGGCTTAATTCGTTTTGGTCTTCTGACGGCTCAGAAGCTCTGAACACAGAAAACCCTATCTTTTTAGACACTATTCCCTGCACATTACCACTGGCGATTCAAAGTAAGATCGACGCATTGTTCCGATCTGTAGCGTCCATGCGTCAGCCTGCTTCTACAAACCGCCCCTCCACCCCAAACACCACTCCACCCAATCCTCCCCAATCCCTTTCCGATATCCTCTATGCTTTTTGGAAGTTTTCGCGACCGCATACCGTCATTGGTACGACGCTGAGCGTCCTGAGCCTGGTAACGCTGGCTGGAATCTTATCAGACATCAATTCCACGCCCATAGAACCCATTGGCTGGGCTGTACTCTGGGCATTGGTGGCATGCCTGGCGGGCAATATCTACATCGTGGGACTGAACCAACTTGAGGATGTAGACATCGACCGCATCAACAAACCACATTTGCCTTTAGCGTCAGAAGAATTTACCCGGCAGCAAGCGCAGTGGATTGTTGGACTTTGCGGGGCGATCGCCCTCCTCCTTTCTGCCTTCCAAGGTCAGTTTCTGATGGCAACCGTATGGCTCAGTTTGCTCATCGGTACTGCCTATTCGCTGCCTCCGGTTCGGCTCAAGCGCTTCCCCTTCTTCGCATCCCTTTGCATTTTTGTGGTGCGCGGTGTCATTGTGAATTTGGGGTTATTTCTACATTTTCAGGAAAAGTGGGGCGATCTTTCCCGCGTTCTCCCTGCAATCTGGGCATTGACGGGCTTTATCTTGGTGTTTACCTTCGCGATCGCCATTTTCAAAGATATTCCCGACCTAGAGGGCGATCGCCGCTACAACATCACGACCTTCACCGTACAACTGGGGCAACGAGCGGTCTTCAATCTAGCACGATGGGTGTTAACGGTTTGCTACCTGGGCATGATAGCCGCCGCCCTAATCCTGCCAAGGATTCATGCACCGTTTATAGTGATCACCCACGGTCTACTGCTAGCCGTGCTGTGGTGGCTTAGCCTAGGCGTCGATCTGCGAGACCGACGGGCGATCGCTCGCTTCTACCAATTCATCTGGAAGTTATTCTTTCTGGAATACCTGCTATTCCCCCTCGCCTGTGCCATAGCGTGGTGGAACAGCACGAGTCTTTGAATCAGAATCTTTGAGAATCCATGCAAAATTCGAAATGGGTGGATGTCGCAATCGTTGGCGCAGGGCTAGCAGGCATCACCTGTGGGCAAACCCTGCGCCAGTCGGGCTACACTGTCGCCATCCTGGAAAAGTCCCGTGGGCTAGGGGGACGAGTTGCGACCCGACGACTGATGGCAACCTGTGCTGACCACGGGGCCAAATTTGTCGAGCCCCAAGGTGAGCAAACGCAGCAACTCATTCAGCAATTGTGCGATCGCCAACTGCTGCAACCCTGGACAGCTCCCATATGGACAGTGGATGCGGCGGGAACCCTGACACCTACCGAGCCGACCCCGCGCTATGTGGCACCTGAGGGAATGACCGCAATCGCCAAGGTTCTCGCTGAAGGACTCGACATTCGCCGCCAACAGCGCGTGGTCGAGATCAAATCGATAGATGCCCAGACCTGGGAGTTCACCACCGACTCTGGTGAAGCCCTGCCGCTACAGGCCCGCAGCCTGGTGTTGGCCATTCCTGCACCCCAAGCCGTTCCGTTACTGGAGCCGCTCGTAGCAAAAGGGCTCCCCACGGCGGTGCTGGAAACAGTGCGGAAGGCAATGTTTGATCCCTGCATCACAGCGATCGCCACCTATCCAGCCGAGCAAGCAGCGGCATGGCATCGGGTGGGTGCCCTGCAACCATTGCAGCACCCGGTCTTACGATGGGTCAGCCGTGAGAGCCAGAAGCGCTCCATGCCAGGGCACGAAGTCTGTGTTTTGCACAGCACGCCCGCCTTTGCCACCCAGTATATAGACGCACCGACCCTAGAGACCGCAGGCCGTGCCATGCTCCAGGCAGGAGCCGCTTGGTTTCCGGGCATGGAGAAGCCCCAGCAGTTGCAACTGCATCGCTGGCGCTATGGCTTTGCGCGATCGCCCGATCCCATGCTGGAGCCACTACCCCACGCAAAAACACCAATCCCCCTAGTTATCACTGGGGATTGGTGTCGCGGATCTAACCTAGAATCAGCCGTTGAAGCGGGAGTTCGCGCAGCTTCGCTCCTAGAACAATGGCTGAACTCAGGACATGACTAAAAAAGTACTATGGCCGTTGTAGAGTGCCGTTAGCAACGCATAACGCACCATGAATTAGCCATTTTGTTTCGAGCAACTGCCTAACCCTGAGGCACGTTAATCAGCCGCCCCTTCGGTGTTGCTGTCGCTGTTTTCCTGCTCGTTTTCGTTACCTTCGCTGCTTTGGTTGTTGTTGAAGAAGCGGCGTCTACCGAAACGTCCACTATTGCCACGTTTACGGAATTTACGAGCATATTCCAAATTACGGAGTGCTTTTTCTTTTTTTAGATTGCGGCGTTTTGCCATCCTTGACCTCGTTTTGGTAGGGGTGTGCGTTGAATCTCGGCGTTAAGCGCTAGAGCTCATAAAAGCGCTAAAGTTCACAAACATTAGATTTTACCAAGGCTCGGCGATCGCGTAAAGTCGTCGCCTTTACCAGGCAAACAGCCTTTACCAGGCAAACAATAATCTGGGATAGTTCGTTGTTTGCCGTAAATTTTCTTGAGTCAGGTGGGTGGGTAACTGACCCACTGCCCCATCGGCTCCCACCCAGCAAAAAGCACAGCATTAGGCTAGAGCACAGGTTAAGCCGATGGCGTCCAGTCAATTAGCAGACGCTCCGTCTTCAGCATAGCGTTTTGCAAACTGGATGGCGGCGGTGCGATCGGCGATCGCACCCTCCGCTTGAGCCACCTGGATGGCCTCCAGTAACCGACCCACCTCAGGGCTAGGGCGCAGGTTTAGGGCTTGCATCAGCTCGCGACCGGAGACCAGCGGTTTGGGATAGGCAACGGGATCTTCTGGATTGAGAAAGCGCTCAATTAACGGGGCGATCGTCTCTAGAGAAAGCCCCTGCGCCATACCTCGCACCACCAGCGACGGGAACGTATTGCCAACTTTGCGGAAGAAATAATATTGCGCCCGACGAGACGGCTGGGCAGCGATTTCAGGCAAGAGGCTGAGAGAGCGCAGCACCGTCAGCACCGCCTGCACTTCCAGGCGGCTGTACTTCAAAGTCCACAGCTCCTGTTCCGCGAGAGGAGGATCGTCCGCGACCAGACAGGTGAGCTTGGCGACCCGCAGCCAACTGCGACCCATCCCCGAAACCTTTTGCTGATCCTTCAACCAGTTGGTGAGTTCGGCAAAAAAGTCTGGATAGCGATCGCGCAGTTGCTCCGTTGCCTTGTCGATGCCAGCCACAAGCTCCAAGCCCCGCTGCGTGGCGTGGGGCAACCAGCCAGCCAAGAGGCGATCGCGCCACGCCATAGCCAGTCGCTGTGTCCCCGCTGCCGTCCCCAGCAAATAGTTCAGTTCCGCTTGTACCCGCTCGGGCGCTACCTGGCTGAGCAGATCCGCAAGATCCTGAATCGTCTCCTGGGTTTCGGGATCGAGGGTGAAGCTGAGTTGAGCGGATTGGCGGTAGGCTCGGAGCAAGCGCAGGGGATCATCCTTCAAGTTTTCGGGCGCGACCATACGAATCTGCTGCTGTCGCAGATCGTCATAGCCTTGTAGGGGATCGACCAACTGATGGGTATGCGGATGGTAGGCAATGGCATTCACCGTAAAATCTCGCCGATGCAGGTCGGCATCCAGCGAATCCCCAACTTGCAGCGCAAAATCAACGGTTGCGCGTTCGAAAACGACGCGGGCAATCTGGCGATCGGCATCCAGCACGACATAGCCCGCTTGATAATGCTGAGCAATTTTTTGAGCCGTCTCCACCGCCTGCGATGGCAGCACAAAATCCAAGTCTAGATATTCTGCCTTACGTCCTAGCAAGGCATCCCGCACATTTCCTCCGACCAAGTAGGCATCCATCGGCAACCAGTCCAGACTGAAGGGCCAGGTCTGGGGCGACAACACCGAAGCGCTCGCTACGGGCAGAACAGTAGAGGATGTGCAGTTCAAAGAAGTGTTCAAAATCTCAAAACGCTGTACGAGTCACTAAATCAAAAAAACGCAATGGATGCGACTGAAGAAAACGGGAAGAGACGCTTAAGGATGAACTCCGTTGACGGGCGATCGCCGTTGCTCCCACCTGATGGAGGCTGCAAGCCTATCTCTCAGCCTTCTCGCAGTTATTTCACCCATTCCATCAAACAAATGCAATGCCGAAATAGCCAGGATCAAGATGCCCAATCGATAGCTTGAGAGGTCATTTTCTGGGGACATTTAACCGCGACGTTCCTGTTTGGGGCAGGGGAATGATTAAGGATAGGGCGAGAAAAAAGACCGTCTATAAATCTGAGCGTTCGAAAATCTAGGAGCCTTGGCAGAGCAAACCGGATGGAGCAGGGAAAAGCCAGAACTCGCTTGACGTATTCTCATGCTAGCGGTTGACTTTTGTCCTCACTACCCCTTTCCTACCTTTCGACCCATTTTCTACAACGTTTTGATTGCCGCACCGTTGTTCGTCGCACCATTGCCCGCCGTACCGCTGTTTGTCATAGACCTGGGCGATCGCCCTACAGCCAGCATCCAATATCCTGTTCACGCCATGTCACCCTATTTTTTCAAAACGATCAGACCCAAGGACCCCTCGCGGTCAAAAAAAGTCACAATTTTTCATTTTGCTACATCGATGCATCAAAGCCGATGCCTGTTGCAAATTTAAGGTAGATTATCAGAAATGTTTGCCCAATGTGGACAAAGTATGAATGGGGCGATCGCTCCCCCAAGGCTTTTCCAGGCCAAATCTGTGACTCTGGCAATTGCGTAGGCAAACAAACGGCGAGTTCCAAAGAGGCGGGGATATGTGTATTTGTGTCAATTGCCACTACGTCGATCGCTGCACCACCTATCATGCGGTCGAAGACCTTCATCAACAGCCACATTTGACGGAAAATCCTGATTTTGAGCCGCTGAACCCAACCATCAACCATAACTTCAGCCTGCCGGAGGTGAAAGTTGGGGAGGACGGTCAGATCACCCAAGAGGGAGATTTTGGCGAAGAATATGACGTGGTAGGCTGCGATAGCTTTACCGCTGACATGGGTAAATGGTCGCGGCTGCGTCCTGGTGAGCTGGTGCCCACCTAAAGCTTGAGTCCTCTCCATGAGTTATTGCCTCAACCCCAATTGTCCACAGCCGAAAAATCTACCGGATGCACGGTTTTGTGAAACTTGCGGGCGAGCACTGCTGTTGGGCGATCGCTACCGTTCGCTGCAATTGTTGGGGCAGGGAGGCTTTGGGCGCACCTTCCTAGCACGGGATGAAGCCTATGATCCCGAGATTCACGGCACGCTGGCTCAGTGTGTCATTAAACAGTTTTCTCCAACGCTATCGAGCCAGAGCGATCGCCGCCATGCCGCCGACTTGTTTCACCAGGAAGCTGACCAACTGTGGCAATTGGGTAAACTGCCGCAGATTCCTGAACTCTACGATTATCTGGAAATCGATGGCGAGCAATATTTGATTCAGGAATTTATCGATGGGCCAACCCTGGCAGACGAGCTGAAGTCCGAGGGGCCTTTTGATGAATTGCAGGTACGGCAGGTGCTCAACAGCCTGCTCCCCGTGCTGCAAGCGCTTCACGATCGCCAAATTATTCACCGCGATATCAAACCAACGAATATCCTGCGGCGCAAGGAACTGCCATCCAAGGCACAAAATCTTCCTGGAAGTGGGGAGCTGGTGCTGGTGGATTTTGGAGCCTCAAAGTATGTAACCCCAGAGTTGCTATCACGCACCGGGACGACCATCGGCAGTGCCGCCTACGCCGCCCCCGAGCAGGTGATGGGCAAAGCCGTGTTTGCTAGCGACATCTATAGCTTGGGCGTGACCTGCATTCATTTGCTCACAGGAATGCATCCGTTTGACCTGTATTCTGCCAGCGAGGATACCTGGATCTGGCAAGATTACCGTATCCATCCGGTGAGCGATCGCCTCACAGACGTCCTCAACAAAATGCTGCAACGGGCCACCCGCGATCGCTTCCGTCGTGCCGATGCCGTATTGCAAGCGCTCCATCGGTCAGTCGGGCCTGTCGTCCGTGTGAGCCGCCCTGTCCCCACCCTCCAAGGCAACGAAGCGGCCATCGAAGTTGCAGCCCCCCCTCTCGAACTTGCACCACCGGATACCGCCCGCATTCCCCAAACCTGGGACTGTGTGTTCACCCTAATCGGCCATGCGGGGCCTGTGGAGGCGATCGCCATCAGCCCCGACGGACAGATCCTCGCCAGCGGCAGTACCGATAACAGCATCAAGCTCTGGGAATTGGGCGGTGGCCGCTTGCTCCATACCTTTCCAGGGCGATCGCTACGGTTCCCATCCGGGCACAACGCTCGCATTCGTGCCCTCGCCTTTAGCAGCGATGGACGCATCCTGATCAGCGGCAGCGATGATTGCACCCTCAAGTGGTGGGATATGGAAACGCGAACCTTCCTCCAGCAAACTCCGGAGCATGGCTGGTCGATTGCGGCGATCGCCATCAGTCAGAACGGTCGGCTCGTCGCCAGTGGCGGTGGCGATGGGCTGGTTGACCTCTGGGAGATCGGCAGTGGTGCCCCCATCGCCCGTTTACAAAAACACCGAGATGCCATCGGCAGCCTGCTCCTCAGCCCCGATGGCAAAACCTTGATTAGCGCCAGTGATGACAGCACCATTCGGCTATGGGATCTGGAGAGCGATCGCATCATCCGCACGCTGCGGGGACATAACGCTCGGGTCAGCGCGGTCGGCATTAGCACCAACTGGCTCAGCCTGATCAGCGCCAGCACCGACGAAACCATCCGCTTCTGGGATCTCAGCAATGGGCGCGTTATCGATACCTTCCTGGCGCACCGAGCCGGGGTCACCTGCCTCGCCCTCGCCGCCAACAACCGCCTCCTGGCTACAGGCGGCGAAGACAATCGCATCAAGCTCTGGAACCTCACCCAAGATGAAGCCGGACGCCTGCGCCGCACCGGAGAACGCCCCTTAAGCCTCCCCTCTGCCTGGAGTGTGAAGGCGATCGCCTTCAGCCCCGATAGCCGCGTTCTTGTCAGCGGCAGCGACGACGAAACCATCCGCATCTGGCAAGCTATCTGAAGGACATGCAGCTTGGAACTTATGCGATTTGAGCCTGCAACCGATCTTCATCAACGACTCTTTTCCGAATGGAATCGAGTCAGCCGCCTCGAAGAACGCACCTGTCGTCCGCTTGTCAAAGGTAAACAGGCTCCAACAATTAATCAGATCGTGACGCTGGCATTCTTTGTCGATAGCGTAAACGAACCTGTTGGTCGATTTGTTTATTTCGATATGAATCCGCGCAATCGCTCGGCAGAATTCGGTTATATTGTTCATCCAAATTTTAGGCAGCGGGGAATTGGCTATCGCATGTTAGCGCTAGCGCTGCATCAGTTATTTAAAACCACTGATTTGAATAAGCTCTATTGCCAGACGGGTGGATTTAACACCGCATCTATCGCTTTATTAGAAAAGCTCAAGTTTCATCGAGATGGAATTTTACGGGAGCACCATGAACTCGATGGCAAGCTTTGGGATGATTTGATTTATAGTATTTTGCGCAGAGAATGGGAACACCATCATTCTTAAATACATTCATTGCAATGTAATGTTATTGCATTTACCACCGACAAGATGGATGCGTTTGGTTGATGTTGTAGCCGTGTCGTAGCCACAACATCAAGGGTGTTAGCTGGGTTTTGTCCTGTACTTAGGTTTTGAATATATTTTCTTTGGCATGCATGGGCGATCGCTTTTTATCTCAAAAATATTTCAACCATTTCAACACAAAATTCCGTTTCAATCTCCATTTTTCTTAATACTAATTTAATCCTTGCAGAATAACCCGCCGCAGTTTAGGTTAAGACTGCAACTCATACGACACCATAGAAAACAATTGAGGAGGCTGTATGGTCGCACCCGGCAAAACCGTCAAGGTTCACTACAAAGGAACATTGGACGACGGTTCGATCTTTGATACGTCCGAAGGGAGAGATCCATTAGAATTTCAAGTTGGTTCGGGTCAGGTTATTCCTGGTTTCGACGCAGCCATTCAAAACATGGATGAAGGCGCAACTGAAACGATCACAATCCCCAGCGCCGAAGCCTATGGCGAGGTACGTGAGGACATGATTGCCACCATTCCCCACGAGCAATTTCCCGATGGGTTGAATCCTGAAGTCGGGCAGACGCTCCAGCTCAAGACACCTGATGGTGCATTACCTGTGCGTGTGGTCGATGTCCAAAATGAAGGCGTCACTATTGACGGCAACCATCCCCTCGCTGGCCAGAACCTTACCTTTGAACTCACCGTTGTTGGTGTTGCCTAAGGCATAGAAGTAGACTAATTGCCCAGGGCGACACAGCTAGGGTCGAGATGCAACGGACAGGGCATTCTCACCCATGACCAGCAATGTAGATGGTTCAATAGATCCGGGCAGTATTGGCACAATGACTCCTCCTCACTCTCAGCCAATACCCCAGAAATTTATATTCTTAGGGGCGATCGCCCACCTCATTGTTTTTCTTTGAGTATTTTTTTCTGCGAATCTATAGAATGCCTTGAGTTGAGCGATCGCCCTAGGAATCGTGAATCTAGGTAGCTAGGCAGCTTACAAGCATTCAACCTTTAGCCGCAGAGTGCGCTTTGTGGCTCATTTCGTGTGTGCAAGAGGCGATCGTATTATCTCAGCAATATCTGATCCAACCCGTAGGAGCAGACCGTTGAAGCGGAAACAATTATTGAGCCGCTTCAGTCGAGACACTATGACAAACAGTTAATAGTGTTCGGTCGCTGAGTACAGGACAAAACCCAGAAAACCCTTGATTTTGGGCATTGCAGAATCCAGGGATGATTTTTTGAGAAGGAGCGCGTAATACGCGCTCCTTCTCAAAAAATCATCCCCCCAATCAGCAACCCTTGATTTTGTGTCCTGCACTTTAGGTTCGTTCGATAGACAACGGATAAGGGGATCAGATGACACAGCAATGGGTGAAACCGAGTCGATGGTACTACGGGCTTGCAGGATTGGTTTTGGCGATCGGTTTAGTGCTTTATTCCATCCTCGTCGCGAACTTGATGGGAAGCCTAGAGCGGGTGGTCGTACCCGGTCAGCATGAGCTGAATCTCTCAGAACCAGGCGGCTACACCATCTTCCATGAATACCAAAGCTCCGTCGCAGGGCAGCGATACTCGACGGAACCCGACACAAGCTCGAACCTAGACTATAGCCTGACCGCCGAGGCAACCGGAGAGACAGTTCCGCTATCGCAAGCGACGATTGAATCGACCTACTCATTTCGCCGCCGAGCCGGAACGTCCATCTTCACCTTCACCATTGATACGCCGGGCACTTATATCTTGTCGGCAGAATACCCTGCGGGTGCAGCAGGGTCAGAGACAGTACTGTCGATCGGGAGTGGCTATATCAGGCAGTTCTTTGTGACGTTGGTTGGGGCACTTGCGATTCAATATGTTACGGTACTCAGCTCGATTGTGATTTTGGTGAGTACGTTTGTGAGACGGCGGATTGCCTTGAAGCGCAGGGCAAGAAGGTTGGCATGACCGTACTTGAGACGTTGAGAGGAACACCGTGCAATGGGCTTGCCTCCATTCCTTTTAGTCCACATGTTCAGTTGCGGGCGAGGGATGGCGCTGGGTTCGCCCCATTTGTTTACGGTGGGTGTCGGTGTCGAGAAGGCTTGTAAGCGATCGCCAAACACCTTCAGAACTTACGTATTTCGTTGATGATACATTTGCGATGAGCTTTTAGAAACATCACAGGTTCCAGGAAATACAGACCTTCAAACTGTACTTGAAGTCGGTGAATGGTCAGCAAGATTGCTCATCGATTGCAGAGTGGCAGAGTCAGAGCATGTCGTATCGCATATGTGGTCGTGAAACGTTGGAAGGTCAAGAAATTCATCGCCCTCTTGGTGGGTGTCTTTGTCTTATTCGTGTATTTAAACAATGCATCGTTTTGGGTAGCCCCAATTGGGTCAGCGCCAGTCTTGATCGCGCATCGGGGGTTGAGCCAAGATTTTGATCGAGAAGGTCTGACCAACGATACCTGCACCGCTGAGCGGATGCTGCCAACACCCCACGACTATCTCGAAAACACAATCCCCTCCATGGAAGCCGCCTTTGCCTATGGAGCCGACAGCATCGAATTCGACATTCACCCCACCGTCGATGCTCACTTCGCGGTCTTCCACGACTGGACGATCGATTGCCGTACCAATGGCACAGGCATCACCCGCGAGCAAACCTTGGAGAATCTGCAAACACTCGATATTGGCTATGGCTACACCGCCGATAATGGACAAACCTATCCGTTTCGCGGGAAAGGCGTGGGTATGATGCCGTCCTTAGACGAGGTACTATTGACATTTCCCGATCGCCAATTCGTGATCAACATAAAAAGCGGAGATCCCAATGAGGGAGTGCTTTTGGGCGATCGCCTCGCCGCTATCCCGCGCGATCGCCAAGCACAACTGATGGTGTATGGGGCAAGCCAACCCATCAGCCAGATTCGCGAGCGGTTTCCCCATATTCGAACACTATGGCCACAAAGACTCAGACATTGCTTATCGCGCTACATCGCCTTTGGATGGACGGGGCACATCCCGGCTAGCTGCGAGGGAAATATGCTGATGGTTCCAATCAACGTAGCACCCTGGCTATGGGGCTGGCCCAATCGCTTTTTGCAGCGTATGGAGCAGGTCGAAACCCGCGTGTTCTTGGTTGGCGATTACCGGGGAGAGGGCTTTTCGCAAGGGTTTGACGATCCAGAGCGTTTGAAGACGCTACCGTCAGACTATACCGGTGGCATCTGGACCGATCGGATTGACTTGATTGGCCCCGCCGTTCGGGAGGGAGGCATTTTTAATCGATGACCCACTGGCCAATCAAGCCATTACAAAATCGGTATGCTGCCGTATTGTTGGATGTCGAAAACCAAGCAGACACTGCCTTCCTTTTTTACTCCAACAACCAACCAAATACCAAACCTACACTCAAATTCAACTCATTGGCAAAGGCAGGAACTGGAAGTGTTTGCTCTAACTGGTTAAACACTTCTGGTTGCTGCTTTGGAAGATAGACAAAAACGGTTTGTTCATCAGGGTCAATCAACCAACCCATTTGAGTGCCATGATTAAGACAATGCAGAATGTTTTTGGTTACTCTGGTTTGACTTTGATCAGGGGAGAGGCTTTCAATCGTCCAGTCAGGAGCGATCGGAAAGATATTAGCAACCTCACCATTTTGGTCACGGGGAATTCTCTGCCAAGTAAACACAGACACATCGGGGACTGTTGAGCGCCCACCAAACGTACAACGTAGTTCTGAAAACGCTCGTGCAATTCGTTGAGATTTAAGCACCCCATTGATGGTAGTAGAGAACTCCGTTTGAATTGTGCGGTGCTTTCCCTGCGGCATTGGTTTCTGAATAATATGCCCATCAACATACTCACTGGCAGGCTTCGTTTCTGGCATCTCCAGAAATTTCTCTAGCGTGATGGACTTAGATGGAGACTGTACCATTTGAACTCTCTTATGCCAGACGTTGGATAGACCTGTACCAATTTTAGGAGATCAGCATGTCTCACACTTAAAGTTGTGCAGCGGCAGATAACCTCGAATTTCAACCAATCGCCTTTGTACTGTCCGCATCAACACAATTATGTGAGCCAGACCGATAACAGCCTATCGCAGAGTCCACATTCCTCAAGATCTAGCACAAATAACACTTTACAGTGGCTGCGATCGCCTCCTTCCTGCACAGATTCAGCCAGTAGGATGCGTTATGGCTTTGCCTAACGCATCTCCCAACCCACTCTCACCATCCAACAAAAATGTTAGCCAGTTAAAAGTACGGGAACACTCGATAGCAGAACTACATCAAACTACATCGATGACAGCCTATCGAAGACCGCACATAGAAGGCGGAACCTATTTCTTCACGCAAGTGGTCTACCAACGACAACCCTGGCTTTGTACAGATATGGCTCGCTCGCTTCTACGGGCTGCTCTTACCAAAGTCCGATGCAAATATCCTTTCACCGTTGATGCGATCGCCCTCCTCCCCGATCACCTCCACTGCATCTGGACATTGCCACCCAACGATGCCGATTATGCAACCCGTTGGCGACTCATCAAAACCTATGTCACTAAAAATGGAGGGCATCAGCTAGCGCTTCAAGTCAATAAAAGCGAGTCCCGCAAGAAGAGAAAAGAAGGAACCCTTTGGCAACGGCGATATTGGGAACATTGCATTAAAGATGAAGTCGATTTTGCTAGACATTGTGACTATATCCATTACAATCCCGTGCGTCATGGACTGTGCAGCCATGCATCCGAGTGGAAATACTCCAGCTTTCATCGCTATGTTGCTGAAGGTTTCTATAAACCAGATTGGGGGATTGCAGATGGTACAGAATCCCAAATGAATTTTGGAGATGAATGAATTCATTTTGGGATGATGCGTTAGCGTAGCGTAACGCATCCTACAAGACTCAATTATGCAACGCCAACCCGGCTTGTAGGATGTCGTTAGCGCAGCGTAACGCATCCCTCAACATTTATTTGCCGATCGCTAGCCTTGTCTCAAACCAGAGAATATTTGGTAAAGGAACGCACCTAACTAAACCGATGGCTGGCGATCGCACAACCCAAACTAACGGTTGCCACCGTGGTCTCTTTAGTTTTTTCGTCACACACAACAATGCAAGGCTTGCTCATCGGAAGGTTCCCAGCAGCGGTAGAACTTTCTTTTTCAATAATTCTACTAAAGCAGGCTCCATATATTCGTACTCATCAGGAATATCCAAACAGACTACTCGTTTATTCTTGAGCCATGGCTGAAAATTTTTTGAAAGTTTTTTGCGATGAGAGGCTTCCATAACAAAAATAATATCGGCCCACTGGATTGCTTCACTACCCAGAGGGATTTCAGCTCCTCGATTGATTCCGGCTGAATCAACCTCTAATCCCTCATACTCAGCAAATATTACTTCGGCTGTAGGACTACGTAGCTGATTTTGACTGCAAACGAAAAGTAATCTCATGATCAACATCTTCGCTATGAAGACATCAAATAACGGAAAATTTCAGAAAATCTCAAGTCTATTTCCTAATTTACGACTGTGACTTTAGTAGGTTTTCGATCTGTAGCAAACGCTCCTCTGTAGAAACCTCTTATCTCCAGAATCATAGGGCGACAGAAGTTGAATATGTTGAGATCATCGCAATCAAATCTAGAAGCTCGATTCCATCCTTCACTATATCTAGCGATCGCCCTCCTCCCCAATCCCTCCAATGACTCTAGGCATCATGATACTTTTTACATCCTGATATCTTTGTTTTTGATGTCAATATTGAGAAGTGAACGAACTTCACCCTGCCAAATGATGATGCAAAATACCCGACAGGTTTCCGTTGAGCAGCAAGGTGACAATCAGGTCATCACCATTCCCCAAGACTTTGCATCGCTGGATAGTGAAGTTATCGTACGGAAAGAGGGACACGCTCTCATCATCGAACCTCTCCAAACGCAATCCTTGCTTGCCTTACTCGCCTCACTCCCTGCTCTTTCCGGTGAGGGTGAGTTCCCTGATGTTGATGCAGGACTCCTCCCTTTGGATGACGTGACACTGTAATCTGAAATAACTGACTCGCTCAAGCACCATGACCAGTCTTGCTTTAGAACAGGAAACCCCACCTCTCTGCCCGGAAGAATCCGGAGCCGTGCGGGTTGGCAATTCGCGGGTTTTGCTGGAACTGGTGATTTGGGCATTCCAGGATGGTGCGACCCCCGAAGTTATTGTTGAGCAATACCCAACACTCAACCTGGCAGATGTCTACAGCACTGTTGGCTATTACCTACGGCATCAGGAAGCCGTTAACGCTTATCTTGCAAGTCGAGACCAACAGGCTAAAGCTATTCGGGAAAAACTCGCCAAGATTCAGCCAGATTCAAGCCAAATTCGTGCCCGCTTACTAGCCAGACAAAACGCACAATCCTGATAGGTAGGTGACTTGCGTGCGTTTTCTCTGTGATGAAAACTTTAATCGGATCATCATACGTGGCTTGTTACTGCGCTTACCGGATCTGGATTTGATTCGGGTTCAAGAGGTTGGGCTGAGGACTGTGGATGATCCAGCCATCCTGGAATGGGCAGCACAGAACGATCGCATTCTCCTAACCCATGACCAGGCTACAATGCCCGATTTTGCTTACAACCGCGTAACCCAAAACGCGTCAATGGCAGGCGTTTTCGTCGTCCAAGCTCAGATGACTGTCCGGCAGGCGATCGATGAGTTAGTTTTGCTAGCAACATGCAGCAAACAAGACGAATGGCAAAATATCGTCGTTTTCTTGCCCCTGTAGGCGCAAATTCACAACGGGCGATCGCCCACCCCCCATCAAAGGCAACTCAGCGCGATCGCCCCTCCACCTGCGTTTTTCAAAGCCCGACAGCAATATTTTGCGATGGGCACGATCGCCTCCTACACTGAATACATTCAGAAAAAAGGAGTTAGGCTGCAAGTAGCAATAGATTTGAGACGCTGAAGCCTTCTAAAAAACAACAATAATAAAAATAGGTTCTTATTATCTTAAAGCAATACTCAAAGGCATCATCTGAGTATGAGAATCATTCATAGCAGTTATCAAAAGCTTTTTCCGCATGAAACCTAGTGATCTTTTTACAGTCAACCTTTCACAAACACTCAGCATTATCAAAGATGCCAGCATAGTTACTGGTGGGTTGATTGCTTTACTAAACTATCTAGGGCAGAATCGCCAGAAGAAAATCGATAATGCTTTTACCGTAGTTAAAATTTTTAGAGATTCATTTTTAGAGATTCAATAGACGATCAGGCAATAGAGCTCCTGAAGTCAATTCATATGAGCACATATGAAGGAACCGGAGTAGAGTATGGATCCTTTCTATATTTCAATAATTCAGGAGAGCGTTGCGAATATCCAGTATCGGGCTTATTTGAGGATGTAGGCAGTGGAATATTGCTAGAAGGAAGCCTTGAGTTAGAGGAAGATATCGAAGCAGACGAAACGCAAGCTTCTGCACATGAAAAGCCAAAGTCTTTTACTTTAGGACCGATAAGGAAAATAGCAGAACGCCTGGAAATATTAGCATATGAGGTAAATAACGGGCAGGTAGAATTTAGAATTATTTATTTCGAGTTAGGTGGAGTAATCGATATCATGCTCAGTCTCTTCAACATTGCGTTGAGTGAGGCAGATGATGGTTATATGGATATTTCAGAGATTAAATCTAGCTTTAAAAATTTTCTGTCTATGTGTAAACGTTATAGAAGAACAATGGAGAAGTTACCTGATACTAAGCTGGTAAGGTTCGATTAATTTGTCACAGTCGCCAACCCATAGAATCGTTCATGCTTTTGTCACTACACTCCGCGATATTTCATGCACTAGCTAGAGTCATCTAGTCCGCAACGGAGTTATCAGAAAGTAATGCCTCATTCAGTCGTGATTGTGTTTTGTTGTAGCCATTCTGCCAATGCTTCACGGCTGAGTTCACCTGCTGCGATCGCCAAAACTAGACGCTCTTGCTCATCTACTGAGGCGTTAATTTCCATGCTATTCAGAATGAGAAATGTCTCCATTGCAGCATGACCTGTCCGTTTATTTCCATCTATAAATGGATGGTTCATGATGATTGAAAAACCGAGTGCTGCTGCCTTCTCCAGCAAACTGGGATACAAATCTTTTTCAGCAAACGTCATGCGAGGTTGGGCGATCGCCAACTCCAACGATGCAATATCTCGAATGCCAATTGCCCCACCCGATCGTTCAATAATTCTGCGATGTAGCTCTAACACCTCAATCAAGGATAGGAATCGCATTACGCTAAACGACGATACAGTTCAGCATTTTTTTGCAAGACATAATTAGCTGACTCAACAAATTCACTCGTTTGAGCGTTGAGCCAATCGTCCAGTCCAATTTTTAGCAATACTTCGAGCGTAACGCCATACAAAGCTGCCAGATCCTGTAGCTTTTGGAGTTGGCTATCTGACAGTTCAAGGGTGATTGAAGCCACGGCGATCGCTCTCCCCAAATCACTGAACCCAGTTTAGCATTCACCCTAAACGGATGCCCCTTTGTGCTGTCTTGTCTGCAAGGGCAGCGAATTGCTATGGGGCAAAACTCAGACCCTACAACGCCCCCAGGATTGGGAGATGGCATGATGCGTTACGCTAGCGCTAGCGCGTCGGGCGGGACTGTGGATTATGGAGCTGTTTGAGCAGCATCGGGAGGTAGTGACAGCGGCGGAAGCGCCGTTGGCGGCGCGGATGCGGCCTCGGGTGTTGGCGGAGTATGTGGGGCAGGGGCATATTTTGGGGGAAGGGCGGCTGTTGCGGCGGGCGATTCAGGCCGATCAGTTGTCTTCGTTGATTTTTTATGGCCCGCCGGGAACCGGGAAGACCACCTTAGCAATGGTGATTGCCAATACGACGCGGGCGCATTTCATTTCGATTAATGCGGTGTTGGCGGGGGTGAAGGACATTCGGGAGGCGATCGCCACTGCCCAGGAAAAGCGCGGTATGTATGACCAGCGCACCATTCTGTTTGTGGATGAGGTGCATCGCTTCAACAAAGCCCAGCAGGATGCCCTGTTGCCCTGGGTGGAAAACGGCACCGTGATTTTGATTGGGGCAACAACGGAGAATCCTTACTTTGAGGTGAACAAAGCGCTGGTGAGCCGATCGCGCGTGTTTCAGCTCAAGCCGTTGGACGATGCCGACCTAAACGCGATTTTGCAGCAGACCTTGGGCGATCGCGAGCGGGGCTATGGTCATTTGCAGGTCGAGATTACCCCCGACGCTCAGGAACACCTAATTAACATTGCCAATGGCGATGCCCGCGCGCTGCTCAATGCTCTAGAGCTGGCGGTGGAAACCACACCGCCCAATGCCGAGGGGGTGATCTCCATTTCCCTGGCCGTGGCGGAGGAGTCGATCCAGCATCGGGCGGTGCTCTACGACAAAGAAGGGGATGCCCACTTCGACACCATCAGCGCCTTCATCAAAAGCCTGCGCGGTTCCGACCCCGATGCGGCGTTGTATTGGCTGGCACGGATGGTCTATGCCGGGGAAGACCCGCGCTTTATCTTTCGGCGGATGCTGATTTTGGCAGGGGAGGATGTGGGGCTGGCCGACCCGAATGCGGTGGTGGTGGTCAACGCCTGCGCTCAGGCATTCGACCGGGTGGGAATGCCGGAGGGACGCTATCCCCTGGCTCAGGCGACGCTGTACCTGGCAACCTGCCCCAAGTCGAACAGCGTCATGGGCTTCTTCGATGCGCTGGCGGCGGTAGAGCGGGAGCGGGAAGACGATGTGCCCGTTCATCTGCGGGATGCCAACCGCGATAAGCACAGCTTTGGGCATGGGCAGGGCTATATCTATCCCCACGCCTATCGCGATCACTGGGTGGAGCAGCAATATCTGCCCAATAGCTTGCAAGGGCAGGTGTTCTATCAACCCTCGAACCAGGGATATGAAGACGGCATTCAGATACAGGTAGCGCGGCGGCGGGAAGCGCAGTTGGCTGCACTGGTGGAGCGGGGCAGCACCGCCGAAGTTCTCACCTTTAGCCCTACGGATCGGGGAAAAGATCGTTGGCTCCAGCGCACCCTGGATCAGACGGGGGAACGGTTAGCCGCCGTGCGCGATCGCCTCTTCGCCCTAGCCAATCCGCAACGCCACCATGTTTTGCTGACCCTCAACGCAGGCAGCGGCTTGCTCACCTGGGAGGCCGTGCGTCGTGTCCCCGAAGGCTCCGTCTATGCCCAGGTTGCCCAGCCGCAAGACGCTACTGCCCTCCAGGAGCAAGCCGCCCTTCTCCCAGAACTTAGCCGCCCCATTCTTCTACAAAGTCCGTTGATCGATTTGACCGCTATGCTCCAGCAAGAATCCCCAACGCTGCGGTTTGATGGGATTTTGGGACGCCATGTGCTAGCCGGGGAAGCAGAGCGGGGAGCGATCGCCCGTCTCCTACTACAGCGCCTCCAACCCAATGGAATCTTGGTCTTAGCAGAATCCCTACCCCGCCAGGGACAGCGCCTCTACGACTTGCTCCCCGATACCGCCCTCAAGCCCGCTCTCCATAAGCGACTGATCAAAGCCGAGGATGCCATTTACACCAACGCCCATTCCCAGAATCTCGACAGCACGCTGCATTGGGATGTGGACGATTGGCATTCCTTGTTTGAGTCATTAGAGATACAAATTCATCTCGATTATCAGATTGAAATTACGCACACCGATCTATATCTTTCACCCGCTCTGCTCGATCGCTGGTTTTCGCCGGGAGACGAGAAGCCAAGCTATGCCGATTATCTGGCCGAATCCTTGTCGGAGAAGGATCTCAGAGCGGTGAAGGAGGCGTTTGGGCGATCGCTCCAACATCAAACGGTGTCTTGGAAAGGCGCGACGGTCTATCTCGTTCTCTCATTGCGCAATGGTTGACCCCCAAGACTTACGCAAACCTTGCACCACTCTGGGGGAATTCATTGATTTTCCAACTGTGACGCAGCTACAAAATCAACACACCAAACTCAACACACTGTGTAAGTACTGATCCCCAATCTTGCAGCTCAAAAAATGAGAGATTACAAAATATTTCGCTAAAGCCAACAAATATGGTGTCAAACAAATAGTCATCACCCTACAGATAGTGGATATACACAATTTTTAATCTGAAACGTTGATTTTGGGAGCTGTACCCGTAGAATGCCGTATTTTCCCACTTTCAGCGTCATTCGTTGTCTATTTCATCTGCATCTTTACGGTGGCTTAAACTGAGGTTAAATGCCGGATACAGCCGTTTGGCCAGGGGTTATGTTAGGATCAGACGGAATGGTTATCCGCACTATTGGAAATAGAAGGGGTATCCGGAGTGATAGCAATCACACCTCGTTCTTCTGGACGACGGTGGGGCACCATGAGCTTCGCCTCAACATTACATTTAGGTCCGGTTTTGGATTTGCTTTTGACTGACGTCCCTTCCCGCTGGAAGGCAGAGGTTCGTCTTGGGCTTCAAGAAGCTTTGGTCAATGCGGCTAAGCATGGCAATCAGCTTGATCCAAACAAAACGGTTCTCGTCGAATTTTTCATTTTGGACGACGAGTACTGGTGGATTGTTGCCGATCAAGGCTGTGGGTTTGAAACCCCTTGCGACTGTGGCTGTCCCGACTCGGACAATGAGCTGGATGCATTGCAGGGATGTGGGCGAGGTCTATTTATCCTACATCAAATTTTCGATCAGGTTCACTGGAATCCCAAAGGTACCGAACTGCGTCTCTGCAAGCAGGTTCGGACGAAGATGCGTTTACCCTTGGTTTCTTGAATGCTTTTGCCAGGGGATGATGATCCAGCTTGCTAGATTGCAAACGCTGGTTGAAGTCCAAGTCTTATTTTTGCCCGCTGCGTTGCAGCGGGCAAAAATGCTTAATAGAGACGTATCCGGCTATGGCTCAAGGATTATGCCATAGTCGGATGTGCTTGCTTTAGACGAAGTCAGCCGCGTTGATTTGACCAATGCGGGTGTTTTGCAGCAGCAACAGCCGTTCGCTACCACTGCGGATCAACACATCCCTGCCCTGTTGGCGGATGGTGAGGTCGGAAAAGCGCAAGCCGCCAAGAACAATGCGGTCTTGCCCATTTTGGAAGTCCGTCACTCGGTCGAAGCCATGGCCACGACGAATGGTAATGCGATCGCGCCCATTCCCGGTTGTGATTCGGTCATTGCCCAGCTCGCCGGAAAGGCGATCGTTACCTAACCCGCCACGAATCACATCCCGACCCGCGCCACCGCGAATCCTATCATTGCCGCCCTGCCCATTGAGGGTGTCGTTGCCATTGCCACCTAACATGACATCATTGCCCACGCCACCATTGAGCTGGTCATTACCCAGGTTGCCGCGCATCCGGTCATTGCCCGATCCCCCGAGGAGGCGGTCATTATCAACGCCGCCGATCAGGGTATCGTCACCGGCACCACCCAACAGGATATCCACCCCACTGCCGCCGACGAGGTAATCATTGCCCGCATTGCCTACGAGGCGATCGCGCCCTCTGCCCCCCAGCATGCGGTCATTGCCGGAGCCTCCAGTCGCCGTGTCGGTGCCATTGCTGCCAATCAGGCTGTCATTGCCATTGCCACCGAGGAGGTTGTCGTTACCGACCTGCCCTGCCAAGCGGTCATTGCCTCCCCGGCCACGCAGAGTGTCATCCCCTGCCAACGCAAACTCCACATCCTGTGCGTCGGTGCCTGTGAAATCATCATCAAATGGGGTGAACCCAGAAGCATCGTCGTCGGTCGTCGTCACTTGCACGGTCTGAGCACTCAGCCCTGCAAACGCCGCATCACTTTGGGCAGCTACGACCTGGACAGATACCGTTGTGGTCTGGTTGCCATCCACATCGGTATCGTCTTGCCCAGTGAGGGTAACGGTGGCACCTGTATTCCAGTTGCTCTCGTCGAGGCTGACTGTCGCCGGAGAACCCGCTACTTCGCCAGTATCATCGCTACTGATGGCAAACTCGACTAGGGTCAGTGGTGCCGCATCCAGAGTGATCACAAACGTATCGGTGCTGCCATCCTCTCCCACGGTGGCTGTCGCCTTGCTCAGGGTAAA
The DNA here is from genome assembly GCA_015207365.1 of Vacuolonema iberomarrocanum LEGE 07170. GTDB lineage: Bacteria > Cyanobacteriota > Cyanobacteriia > Elainellales > Elainellaceae > Vacuolonema > Vacuolonema iberomarrocanum. The sequence continues at coordinate 18,717 of JADEXA010000015.1, read as the reverse complement.
GCCCGCTGTGTCATTGTCGGTGATAGCGATGGTGGCAGTGGATTGGGAGGCGATCGCCGCATTACTAACACTGATCACACTCAAAGCAAGGGTTTCATCGCCTTCTACCAGCTCATCATCGAGGATGGGTAGGGCAACAGTTTTGGTGGTTTCGGTTGCAGCAAAGGTAACGGTCAGGGGGAAATCGGTATCGATGTAGTCGGTGCCATTGCCCGTCGCCGTACCGCCATCAAGAGTGACCTGAACGGTGGTAATGCCACTGAGATCGCCGCTACGGGTTAGGGTCACGACATCGCTGGTGCCCCCATCCTCGCTGACAGTGTAGCGGGTATCGCTAAATTCCACACTGGAAATCAAGCCGATGCTAAAGCGATCGGCTTGCACTGGACTGCTGATAACATTGCCTGCAATGTCTTGCGCATCGGCCACTTGAACATCGATGTTCGGAATGTTCTCGTTCGCATCGGTGACATCATAGCTGGCGACGTAGGTGGTGGCGTCTGTCCAGGTGCCTGAGTTGAAGGTGAGGACGCGACTGGGATCTTCTTCGCTCGTCGGGAAGCTGAGGGTGGGATCCACCGTGGTATCCATCGCTTCACTGAAGCTCACGGTCAATGTGAAGCCATCGCTCCCGACGTTGGCATCTTGAATAGTTTCCACACTGGGCACAATCCCAGTCACCATCGGCGCAGTGGCATCGATGGTGAAGTCAAAGCCTGCTGAAACCAGAGATACATTGCCCGCCACATCTGTGGCCATTGCCGTTAGCGTGTAATCGCCATCGGCGAGCGTCGTCCCCGTGTGGTCAAAGCTCCAGTTCCCACCTGTCGCGATGGCCGTACCAATAGCGGTGCCATTAAGAAACAGTTCGACAGTGCTATCTGCTTCTGCAGTTCCCGTAAACACCAGCGTCGTGTCACCGGTAATGTTGTCGATCGCCGCTGTGTCGTCACTTAGATTGGCGATCGCCGGGGCATCCGGGGCAGTGGTATCTACCGTGAACTCGAAGTTCGCTGAAACATCTGATGCGTTGCCTGCCACATCCGTCGCCGTTGCCGTCAGAATGTAGTCACCATCGGTTAAAGCAGTGCCCGTGTAGTCGAAGCTCCAGTTGCCACCCGCTGTCGCGGTCGTCGTACCAATGGATGCACCATCCAGGAATAGTTCAACGACGCTGTCCGCTTCCGCCGTTCCACTAAACTCTAGACCTTGGTCATTCGTGAGGTTGTCCGCTACGCCACTATCCTCACTCAAGCTATTGATGCTTGGCGCATCCGGGGCAGTGGTGTCTACCGTGAATGCGAAATTCGCCGACGCATCCGAGGTGTTACCTGCGATATCGGTCACTCTCGCTGTCAGGATATAGTCCCCATCAGTCAGCTCAGTACCTGTGTAGTCGAAACTCCAGGTTCCACCTGCTGTCGCGGTGGTTGTCCCAATGGATGCATTATCCAGGAATAGTTCGACGACGCTGTCTGCTTCCGCCGTACCACTAAACTCCAGGCATTGGTCATTCGTGAGGTTGTCTGCCGCTCCGCTATCCTCACTCAAGCTATCGATATTCGGTGCATCTGGCGCACTCGCGTCCACTGTGAATTCGAAGTCTGCGGACGCATCCGAGGTGTTGCTTGCGGTATCCGTCGCTCGCGCCGTCAGGATATAGTCCCCATCGGTCAGTTCAGTACCTGTGTAGTCGAAGTTCCACGCCCCACCCGCTGTCGCAGTCGTTGTCCCAATGGATGCGCTATCCAGAAACAGTTCAATGACACTATCAGCTTCGGCGGTGCCACTAAACTCCAGTCCTTGGTCATTCGTAATGTTGTCTGCCGCTCCGCTATCTTCGCTCAAGCTATTGATAATCGGCGCATCTGGGGCAGTGGTGTCTATCGTGAATTCAAAATTTGCTGAGACATTAGAAGTGTTGCCTGCGATATCGGCCGCCCGCGCCGTCAGGACATAGTCCCCATCCGTCAGCTCAGTGCCCGTGTAGTCGAAGCTCCAGGTGCCACCCGTCGCCGTGACCGTGCCAATCGAGTTCCCATCCAGGAACAGCTCGACAACACTGCCTGCTTCCGCACTCCCGCTGAACTCCAACCCCTGGTCATTCGTGAGGTCGTCCGCCGCTCCGCTATCTTCACTCAAGCTATCAATGCTGGGCGCATCCGGGGCAGTGATGTCTACTGTGAATGCGAAGTTCGCCGACGCATCGGAGGTGTTACCCGCGGTATCCGTCGACCGCGCCGTCAGGATGTAGTCCCCATCAGCCAACTCAGTACCTGTGTAGTCGAAGCTCCAGATTCCACCTGTTGCCATGGCCGTGCCAATCGAGTTCCCATCCAGGAACAGCTCAACGACACTGCCTGCTTCCGCACTCCCGCTGAACTCCAACCCCTGGTCATTCGTGATGTTATCCGCGGCTCCGCTATCCTCACTCAAGCTATCGATGCTCGCTGCATCCGGGGCAGTAGCATCTACCGTGAATGCGAAGTCTGCCGACGCATCCGAGGTGTTGCCTGCGGTATCGGTCGCTCGTGCTGTCAGGATGTAGTCCCCATCGGTCAGTGTCGTGCCCGTGTAGTCAAAGCTCCAGGTTCCACCCGTCGCCGTGACCGTGCCAATGGAGTTCCCGTCCAGAAATAGTTCGACGCTGCTCTCCGCTTCCGCAGTTCCAGCAAAAACTAGAGTTGTGTCACGAGTAATGTTATCGTCCGCTGCTGTGTCGTCTGTAAGGCTATTGACGAAAGGATTCGCTGGAGCTGTTTTATCGATGGTGTAGCTCTCGCCCGTGGTGAAATCGCCATCATTCAGCCCAGACCCACCCAGCGGATTCGTATCGTTATCAGTGATGGAATTGTTATCGCTGAGGTCAAGTCGCAGGGTGCCATCACCTGTACCCGTGTTAACAGTGACCGTGTAGGTGATGTCGTCGGTCGTCGTCGCGTTGGTAACGCTGGCTCCCGTGATGCCTGTAACAGTGAGAGCAAAGTCGGTCGCGTCTACACCGGACACAACACGGTTGAAGGTGACGAGGTAGTCTACGTTGGCAGCATTCGTGCGCGGGTCTCCAACTCGCGTAATGCTGGTGACAACAGGGGACGTATCGTCGCTGACAAGGGTAATGTTGCTGGCATTGTCCGTACTGTCAACAACGTAAGCAGCATCGTTGGCTAAGCCAACGGTGAGGGTTTCATTCGCTTCGACCAGGCCATCATCCACAGCGGTGACCGTGACCACGACACTCGCTTGGCCATCGGGAATGACCAAGCTGAGCTGATTGCCCATGACCGTCCCAGTGCTAAAGCTATAGTCGCTATCTATGGCATCGCCGCCGAGGTCAACCACAACGGTCAACGCCCCATCCGTATCGTCGCGGGACAGGGTGAACGCAGCGGTATCAGCCGGAGACTCAGCAGCATTGGTATCACTCGCTGCTAGGCGCACAGTCGGCAAGAAAACATTGACTGCACCAGGCGTGCCAAAATCACCATCGCCATAGGCTGTGTTTGAAGTGGCCCAATTTGCACCCACGTTGTTATCTAGCGTGGGATCTAGCAAGGACATGGATGCCCCGTCTGGATCCGGGAAGTTTGGCCCCCCATCATATTCAACGCGATCGATCTCTACACCGACAGTATTGGTCAGGATGATTTCGTCATCGCCATTGGCCAGCAAATAGCTGCTGTATTCATAATCAACAGCAACGCCGCCATTGGAGCCAGCGTCAGCATTGCGCCCCAAAATCAGATAGCCTCCCGCTGCAATAATCAGCGGGGCACCGTTGGCGATCGTGTGACTGTCGGAACCATCATCGGCAATCGTCCAGCCATTGATGTCGATATCGTTAGCCGTCGGGTTGTAAAGCTCGAACCATTCGCCATCCGCATCGCTGACAGCACTTGGATTTTGAAGAATTTCGTTGACAACGATATCGCCAGGTTGAGTGTTGTCGAGAGTATAGATGTCATCGGTGGTAGGTTCGCCCGCAGGTAGCCCATTGCCGACCAAGTCAGTGATGTTTTGCGCTCCGGCTAGATTCAACCCGACCGTGCCGTCAAAATCAGCCAAGTCACCTCCGGAAACTGTCACTTCATAAACCGAAGCACTGACTTGACTGACTCCGGAAACCGTCGCGGTAGTTGTGCCATCGATCGCAAAGTCATCCGTATCAACGTTTTGCACATCCTCGTCAAAGGTGACACGGAAGGTGAGGCTATCGGCATTGGTGGTCGCATCGCTGGGCGTTTCGCGAGTAATGCTGTCGAGGGCGGGGACTGTGGTATCCACCACAATGTCGTTGTTATCTGCGAGGGATGCTCCCGGCGGAATCGTCAGGGTAACATCGTTTCCCAGCCCATCTTGCAGGGTTGCACCACCCGCTAAGGTTAAGCCTGTGACATCGAGATCAGCACTATCTTGTCCAGCGACAACGGTGTAGGTGCCCGAGGCCGTCGTCGAATTGGCAAAGGGCGTAATTGTGACGCTGCCACCGTTATCTAGGGTGAGGGTGAGATTTCCACCTGCCAGGGTCACCGTTTCTGAGAAGGTAACGGTGGCATTCACCGTATCGTCAATGCCAACAGTGCCATCGGCGGTCGTCGAGCTGATGGACACAATCGCAGAACTATTGTCGAGGGTGTAGGTTTCGTCGGTGCCAGGGTCGCCCGCAGGGAGGTCATTACCTGCCAGATCCTGAATATCTTGACTCACTGCTAGGTCTAGGCCAACGGTGCCATCGAAGCTGGCCAGGTCGCCACCCGAGACGGTGACATCGTAGACCGAAGCACTGACTGCATTGACTCCAGAAACAGTCGCTGTGGTTGTGCCATCGACGGTGAAATCAGCTGCGTTAACGTTTTGCACATCCTCATCGAATGTGACGCGGAAGATGAGGCTATCTGCATTGGTGATCGCAGCGCTGGGGGTTTCGCGAGCAATGCGGGTGAGAGTCGGCGCAAAGCGATCCCCATTAATCAACACCTGATTCGTTTGACCATTATTCGCCACAAACGCATCCAGGTCACCATCCCCATCCAAATCCCCTAGACCCACACCTCTGCTTCGGGTCGCACCGGGGGGCTGAGTGGTGGCATCCGTGAAAACACCGTTGCCATCGTTGAGTAACAACTGGTTCGTTTGACCATCATTCGTCACAAACGCATCCAGGTCACCATCCCCATCCAGATCTCCTAGCTCCACAGCTCTGCTCTTGGCCCTACCGGATGGCTGGACAGCAGCGACCGTGAAGACACCACTGCCGTTGTTGAGCAACACCTGGTTCGCTTGATTCGTAAAATTCGCCACAAATGCATCCAGGTCACCATCCCCATCCAGATCCCCTAGACTCACATCAAGGCTATTGCCCGTACCGGGAGGCTGAGTGGTAACGGCCGTGAAGACCCCACTGCCATCGTTGAGCAACACCTGGCTCGCTTGACCAAAATTCGCCACAAACGCATCCAGGTCGCCATCCCCGTCTACATCCCCCAGGCTCACACCATAGCTATCGTCGCTACCCGGGGGTTGGGTGGCGGCGGCCGTGAAGACACCACTGCCATCGTTGAGCAATACCTGGTTCGCTCGACCATCATTCGCCACAAACGCATCCAGGTCACCATCCCCATCCAGATCCCCCAGACTCACACCGTAGCTCCTGTCCCTACCAGGGGGCTGGGTGGCGGCCGCCGTGAAGACCCCACTGCCATCGTTGAGCAACACCTGGTTCGCTCGAATAACCTTCGCCACAAACGCATCCAGGTCGCCATCTCCATCTAGATCTCCTAAACTCACACCAAAGTCATTGACCGTATTTGGAAGTTGGGTGGCGGCAGCTGTAAATACCCCACTGCCGTTGTTGAACAACACCTGGTTCGCTTGAAAATTATTCGCCACAAACGCATCTAGGTCGCCATCCCCATCTAGATCCCCTAAACTCACGTCGTTGCTACTATCCGTGCCGGGAGGTTGGGTCGGGTGGGCGATGAACTCTGCTGGGCCGGTAGCAGCGGCGATGGTGAACTTCGCCGTGTACGCAGTGGCCGTATTCCCACCAACAGACCGCACAGTGTCGGTAACAACTACCTCAATTTGCTCACCGGGCTTGTAAGCACTGGTGGGGGTGAAGGTAACCCGATTACCACTCACCGAAAAGCTTCCTGCGATTTCGCCCGTCTGGCTACCAAAAATCTTGATGCTCGTGTCGTTGATGGTAGATGGGTTGATAGTTTCGTCAAAGGTGATGACTACAGGGCTGTTAGCCCCTGCATCGATATCGTTAGCGGTAGGTGCAATGTTGGATACGTTGAAACGTGCCATGATGCGGTTGATTTCCCTGGGAACAACAGTTGAAGAGGAGTGAGATTGGAGCTGTCTTCGAGACATGGCAAATCTCAGAATCTACGAGGGGGATGGCAGGGGCTGAGGCACTGAATCCTTGGAAAAAAGGGATGCTTCAGCCGAGAAGCTGCCGCCAGTGCGGCAGAACCGGCACGAAAAGACCTGTACGGCGCGGAGCACAGAGGTTGATAAACCCGTCAAACAATCCACGTCCATGTGGGCGCGGAGGCTAGTGCTGATGGATTGCCGCAGCCCACTTGAGGGGCTAGCAATGGGAAACTCTGGCTAAGGCTGTAGCGGTGGGGACAGCAGAACAGCAATTGGCAAGGGGAGATGAGCTTCGCCGGGGGTTTTCCAGTTGGGAGAGCAATAGCTAGCTCAACCGTGCGATCGCCCTTCAGAGCACCATCGCAACCTGCTGAGACGCGGAGCCGTTGGTTCTGGAACTGGAGCTAGTAACTGACAGAGAGTATTCCCAGAGCTATGACTGCTCTAACGGCGATCGCCCTAGCTATACGGAGATTTCAAGAAGCTAGGGGTAATTTTGCGGATTAAAGCGTCATTTCGGCCTTAAGCCTTCTAAGGCTATAAGGGTGATCACGTAGATCGTAGGCAGATAGGGTTCTCATGCCGTTGGGTTCAGGACTTGAGAACTTGGGCGATCGCCGCTTCCAGTTCAGGCTTGCTCAGGTCTGTAATCACAAAGACTTCTTGAAACGATTTGCCTTTGCGGGCGATGAGCTTGAAGCCGCCCCGAGTGGGAACAGAAACTTTGATCTTGAGAACCTGGGTATTGCCTTTGGCACGGCCAATGACAGCGGGGGTCACGGTGCCAATGTGGGGCAGCTTTGCCAACCGCTCTAGCACAGGTATGAGTCCTGGAATATGGGTCGAATGGTTCCAGACAACGCGCCCGGTGCGTTCGTTTGCCATGTCAAACCCTACGAGCGGAGCGCTGCTGTTGATTCTGCATCCTAAGCCGCCTCCAATGGAGCCATCGTCAGCCCCTCACGGCGGAGTTGCTGGTGATAGAGTTCGGCCTGCTCTTTCGGCCCTATCCAAACAACCGCTTGCCCGTCAAAATGCACCTGATTTGTTAGCTCCCAGGCCAGGTCATGCGTCATGTGGGGGATGTATTTCATCAAACAATCGGCCACATGCTGGAATGTGTTGACATCATCATTCAACACAATCACTTTGAAATTTGGATACGTCTTACGGATGGTTTGCCCCGCCTTCTCGGGGGCCACCGTCGGAGCAGTCGCCATCGCACGAGTTGCTATTCGCTGCATGGATCTCACTCTAAGCGCGGTAAATGAAAAAATGTAACGTTTTCCTTTCATTTTCAGTGTACTCACCATCCCACTATTTGGATAGAGGGGGTATCTACGCACACCCGATCGTCCCGCATTTGATCGCGCAGAGATCGTGATTCTACGGAGAGATCAGCGATCGCCATCCAGCCTGTGGAGAACACGCGATCTAGAAACCCGCTCTCAGAAAGGGTTTCAGCCGCTGCTAAGGATTCCTGTGGAAAACTAGCAGGTTTTCTGTGCAAAACTTCGGGAGAAAGGCGGGGAAAACCACAGGGGGATCGTGGAAAACCCTTTCTGTATCTACATCCTGTGGAGAGCCCTCTGTTTTTTCCACAGGTTTTCCACAACCGTGGAAGTTGGGCGATCGCTGATTATTTCGTGATCCCAGGATTTTTTCCACACTTTCCACACCCCCTACTACTACGGATCTTTCTTTTAAAATTTCTGATCTAGAAGAAGAGAGAACAGCGATGAAAGCCTTGTCGAGAAAGGGGTTCAAACGATCGCATTGAACGGAGCAGAGAGGAGTGATAGAATCGCCGTCCAAGCTTCAAATGCTGATGCCGTTCCCACCGAGTCAACTACTCATAGGTGGAATGGCATCGGAGTTTTGGCTTGGGTTTTCCACAGAAAAGCTGGGTTAATCCACACCTTTGTGGCTGTAGGGTTGCCGCGACGGATTGGGCGATCGCGAGCAGACAATACAGGTTATAGTGCGTAAACCCAATCATCCCCATTTTCTTTTACGGCGTCTCGTTCCATGAAACTGACCTGCACCCAGAGCGACCTAAACACCCATCTTTCCCTTGTCAGCCGAGCGGTTCCCTCACGTCCCAGCCATCCTATTCTGGCCAACGTTCTGCTCGTAGCCGATGAAGAAAATCAACGGGTGCGCCTCACGGGATTTGACCTCAGCTTGGGTGTGCAGACGAGTTTTGCCGCACAGGTAGAGGTGGGTGGAAAGCTGACGCTGCCAGCGCGGTTGCTATTGGACATTGTCTCGCGCCTACCCGAGGGTGACCTAACGTTGCAGGAGGAAGAGGGCGATGCCCAGGCTACGCTGACCTGTGCGTCGGGGAAATATCAGGTGCGGGGGATGAATGCGAACGACTACCCAGAATTGCCCAGCATTGATGCTAATGAAGATTCCAACTTGCCGGTGGAGGCACTGGTAGAGGGGTTACATGGGTCGTTATTTGCAGCCAGCCGAGATGAAGCGAAACAAGTGCTGACGGGCGTTCACCTCACCGTCAACCCTGAGGGGATTGAGTTTGCTGCAACGGATGGGCATCGCCTTGCGATGGTACAGACGATCCAAGATCCGGGGGCTGTGGAGACTGATGCGGACTTTGATGTGACGGTGCCCGGAAAGGCATTGCAGGAGCTGGAGCGGATGTTGCAGGTGAATCCCGGCGGAGAGGCGATCGCCGTTCGCTTTGACCAGGGGCAACTCACCTTTGAGTGGGAACACCAGCGCCTCACCAGCCGCCTGTTAGAAGGGCAGTACCCCAACTATCGCCAGCTCATCCCTGGCCAGTTCTCCCGGCAAATGACTTGCGATCGCAAACAGTTCACCAGCGCCCTAGAGCGGATTGCCGTTCTCGCCGACCAGAAGAACAATATCGTTAAGTTCAACATCAGCAACACCGATCAAGAAATTGTGCTTTCGGTTGATGCTCCGGATGTGGGCAGCGGTCGCGAAGCCCTTCCAGCCCAAGTTTCTGGCGATGATCTGGAGATTGCCTTCAACGTCAAATACCTCCTGGAAGGACTCAAAACCTTTAACACGACCGATATCCAAATGCAGTTCAACACAGCCACCAGCCCTTCGATCGTCACACCTCTCGGTGGTATGAAGATGACCTATTTGGTGATGCCCGTTCAGGTGCGTAGCTGATATTCAATTCGGTTAAATATTCAATTCGGTTAAATGGTTAAAAACCCCAGCTATTGTTTGTGGCCGCTGCATTGCAGCGGCCACAAACAATAGCTGGGGTTTTTAACCGGATTGGATAATTAGATTATCTTTCAGGATTCTTGCCGAAACGCTTTGACGGATTGGGGGCGAGAAGCGATCGCGGCACATTCCGCCAAGCGTTGCAGATTGATTGTTGGGATGCATTGGCTTTGCGATGGTAGTTGATAGCCTGTTGACTGGAGCTGGTAAACGCTGATTCTGCAACCCAAAAAAAGCCCCGGCATCAAGCCGGGGTTTTAGGTCGAGGAAAGCGTTGGTCAACCAAGGAAAGTGATGGTTTAGCCGAGATACTGTTGGCCGCGATAGGTCATCTGTATGCCCAGCCGTTGAGGAGTGGTCTGGAAGTTTTGGCTGCGGAAGGCGACGCCCCGGTACCGTCCGGTTTGCTCTTTACCGAGGGGAGAGAAGTCAGAGGTTACAGGGCTGTAGAGGGTGCCACGATATTTCAGTTGCATGGGGGCAAGTTTCCTTAAGTAAGAAAGTGTGAGTTGTGGTGAGCAGTACGTTGACTGCTGCTGTTGTTTGCTGAATAGATCAACAGAATCGCTCGATAAAATTCCGAGGGAGAAATTGTGTTCTTGATCAGAGCAAGGGTTGATGTTGGTCACAGAGCTGAGGTGAGCGATCGCCTTGCGTTTTGGCACGCGATCGACAGCCAAATGCCTTGACGCAATGTCAGGGGTTATTCAGTCACCGCTTTACCGATTCGGATGGACTCGGTAAAGCGGTGACTGAGCCGAGGTCGTCCTGATTTTTATCTATCTGCGATGAATCGGCTTTGAGGCGATTGGACCGTCGATTGTGGAATGCAACATCCTGATACATTCTGAGACATTCCGATCAGTGCGTCTGCGTTAGATGCGGAGCCCAGAATGTGTGGAGTTGAAAGCGATACCTGGTTTTTTGCGTGGAATTGGATAACTTTTTGTTGAATAACGAATGAATAAGAGCGGCTAGGTAATGCCGAAGTCGAGGCCATAATTGAGGGGCTGACGCAAGTGTTGTGTCTGTCAATTCCTCCCAATGCCCTGCCGTCAACTGGGGCACTTGGAGCTGACCCTTTCCTAGATTTCTTTGGGTGATCGGGGAGAGGCCAGCACCTGTGGGATAGCAAGCGATGTCAGAGCGGGTCAATGGAATAGGTTGTGTTCTATTGAGTTGGGCAGAGTGAAGCACAGCTTGTTGTTGGCTGAATTTATTAATAGAAACGCTGGCTCGTTCTGTAGCGGGCAACTATAGCTTTGGTCAAGGCTTAGCTGGATCGTCATCACCTCAAGGGGATGATATGTCGCCCATCAGTTCTATAAAAGAGACCATAAAACTTGTTGAAAAAAGCGGAGACACCCTCATGCAGAGTGAATTAATTAGTAACTAAGAGAAAACGCGGGGCGCATCTACAGGTCGTATGCAGTTTTGCTTGCGTATTGAACTCTTAAAGCAGCGAAAAGTAAGAAGCAAAAAGTAAGAAGCGAAAAAGTCCCCCATGGTTAAGCTGAAATTTCTCAAACTGGGTCAAAAATTTACGTTACTGCTGAGCATTGTGTTTCTGATTGGGATTGCAGCGAGTGGCTTAGCCATGTCGCGCATTCTCAATCAGGGTGCTCAGGCTCAGGTAACGTCGAAGGCGCTGATGTTGATGGAAACAATGAACTCGGTGCGAAACTATACCTCGACGCAAGTGAATCCTGAACTTAGCCCGCGTCTGGAAGAAGAGTTTTTGCCGGAAACCGTGCCCTCGTATTCCGCCCGCGAAGTCTTTGAAACCCTACGCGCTAGCCCAGATTACAGCGACTTCTTCTACAAGGAAGCAACGCTCAATCCAACGAATTTGCGCGACAAAGCCGATGCGTTTGAGGAAGTATTAGTCAATAACTTCCGCTCCCAGTCAGCATCTTCAGAGGTTAGTGGATTCCGCACGACACCAGCCGGGCAGGTCTACTACATTGCCCGCCCCATACAGATTCGTCAGGAAAGTTGCCTAGAATGCCACAGCTCTCCGGCTGCTGCCCCGGCCAGCATGATCGAGCGCTACGGTGAACAAAACGGCTTCGACTGGACGTTGAATGAAATCGTTGGGGCGCAGGTGATTTCTGTTCCGGCGGTCACGGTTTTGAACAGTGCGCGGCGATCGCTCCTGTTAACAATGGCGATTTTCACGACGGTGTTTGCGGTCGTCATTTTGGCGGTGAACTACTGGCTCAACCGCTTCGTGGTGCGTCCCCTCAAGCGTATGTCGGCAACGGCTGAAACCGTCAGCATGGGCGATACCGATGCTGAGTTCCCCCAAACCACCGAGGATGAAGTGGGGATGCTGGCGCAATCCTTCAACCGCATGCGTATGAGCCTACAAATGGCCATGCAACGCCTCGATCGCTACCGCTCCGAGCGCCGTGGTTCTTCTGGAGCGTCTTAGTTTCGGTTGATTGCAGTGTCTTGACATGGAATTGCGATCGCCCGCCCGCAAATCAATTGCGGGCTAATTTGGTAAGTCCACTCATCTCAAATAATTTGTGAAACCACAAAGGGAAAGGTAGGACGAGCGCAGCCCGTCCTACCTTTCCCTTTGTGGTTTCATGCTCAGCCCTGGATCAAGCTTCGCTGGAATGCCTCGGCCTTTCTGGTATCAGGAATTTCAGCGGCCAAGAGGTTCACCAGGCTTTGAGTATCAGCCTGGGGGTGGTCGGCGAGGGTTTCTTCGATTAGAAAACTGGCCATTGGCCCGACGCAGCGGGCAAGCTCTTGGCGACAGCGCTCTAGGAAGGCGTCATCTACTGCTGGAGTTTCTCCAGAACCCGAATGCTCTTGGGATTGGTAGAGGGTTTGGACCCCAGAGTTGGGTTTGGCTCCAGATGCTGTGCTGGCTCCGCTGATGGGGAGGCTGACACGATTAACAAACTCTGAAGCTTGGGAGGCGCTGGAAATGTGGGAGGCCAGGACTTCCACAAAGCCCTGGGGCGTGAGGTTGGGATATTGCTCCAGGGTGTCTTCAATGAGGAAGCTGGCCATCGGGCCGACACAGCGGGCAAGCTCTTGGCGGCACTGATCGAGAAATTCGGGTTGGGTAACAACGGATGGGTTGCTCGGTTCTGAGCCTGCCTCGGCAAACTCGATCGTGGGTGTGAGCTCCAGCAACCCTGAAGGGGACACTGCAATCGTAGTGGTGTCGCTCATGATGCTGGCACTTGGAGCGGCGGCGGGGAGCGCATCAATTGCCCCAAGAACATCCTGCGCGGATTGGTAGCGCTCTTTGGGGCTGGTCAGCAACAGCTTGCGGAAGACTTTGACCAAACCCGCACTGGCACGGATATGCTTGTCCCATTCCCATTCCATGGATTCGGCGTTCATTAGTTCTTTAGGGAAGCGACCCGTGAGCAATACGATCGCCGTCACACCCAGGGCATACAGGTCGCTGGATGGGTAGCACATGCCCAAGCGCAACTGCTCCGGTGGAGAATAGCCGAACTTGCCGACGATGGAGCTGGGCTGCTGGCGATCGCCCTCCTCATCCTCATCAGACATGATGCGAGCCAGGGCATCGTTCACCAGCCCAAAGTCGATCAGCACGGGGAGGTTGCGATCGCGGGAAAGGATGATGTTGTCGGGCGAAATATCGCGGTGGACGATGTTCAACCCATGCAGGTAATCCAACACGTGCAACATCTGCTGCAACCACTGGGTGATGTCGGCTTCGGCAAAGAGAGGATCCTGAAAGGATTGGGCTTGCTGCTGGCGCAAAAGCTGGGAATAGGTGACGCCATCGATAAATTCCTGCACGATGAAGAGTCGCTGGGCTTGGGTAAAGCAGGCCAAGAACTTGGGAATTTGGGGATGATCAATTTGGTAGAGGGTTTTGGCTTCGCGCTTGAATAGATCCAGCCCCTTCTGCATGGCACGGCTAGAGCGATTGGCGGGTCTAAATTCTTTGAGGACGCACAGTTCCCCAAATCGCTGCTGATCAGCGGCTAGGTACGATCGCCCAAAGCCCCCCTGACCAAGGACGCGCTGGATGGTATAACGCCCCCCGACGCGATCGCCCTGCTTCAGGCTCGTCGATTGGTTCTGGGCCGATTCCGCTTTCCGTTTGGTTTCACTCGCCGTGGGTGCTGTGACGGGTTGAATCTGGTAGGCCGGGACTTCTTGCTGGATATTTTTGAGCTTTAAGGCACCGACATAGGTGGCGTTGAGCGGCATTTGAGACTTCACCACGTCATGCACCACATTGGAGATGCAGATGCCCCCTGGCACGGCTTCCGTTTGCAGCCGTGCGGCGATATTCACGCCATTGCCCATCACATCAGATTTGCTGAAAAACACATCTCCTAGGTGGATGCCAATCCGATGGAGCAAGATCGATTCGGGCGGCAGATCCGCGTTCACCTCGGCTAACCGCTTCTGGACCTCCACGGCGCAGCTAACGGCCTGCATGGCACTGGTGAAATACAGCAGCAGTCCATCGCCAGTTGACTTCAGCACTTTGCCTTCTTTCTCGCCGCACAGGGTTTCGATCAGTTGCAAATCTCGCTGAATGAGTTGTAGCGTCCGTTCCTCATCCACGGACATCCGAGCGCTGAAGCCGACCGCATCCGTCAACACGATGGCGGCTAGGGTGCGCTGGTTTTGCATATGAGACAACGATCCTTCGTCCATAGCACAGATCATCCAAGTTGATAGAGGTGGAGAGGTGGCAGGCGGATTGGGCAGATGGCTTGAACCTCAATGGCGATCGCCCAATGCCAAATCAATGGTGGTCGGGGCTCCCTGGTTGAACGGTGGAGGCTGTGACGGCACCATCGGCGCACCCAGCGTCCTCTATCAAAGACGATCCTCTACCGGAGGTCGTTCTCCATTGGAGGGTATGTTCTTGATCGCGGATGATAGAGGGAGACGCTGGGGGTGTCGATGCACTCTGATAGTTTTTTGGGAAATGTCTTCCGGGAAACTACTGATTGATTGGAACACCTAGAAAGCGATACAGCCCGAACGCTGCTCATTTCCCATTCCCTGGTGCACTTTTTTGCACTTCTTTCCCGTTATCATTCATTTTAGTGGGAGGAAACAGTTGTGCAAAATTGGCGAACCGCTAACTCAGGCTTTAGGCACGCCCCCTACGCAATACTTTACGAAGGAACATCGCAAATGGATGTTTCCTAACATTGCGAAAGATTGCAGAGTTGATATAGCTCTACGTGCTGAGGAAAAACCAATTATTTTTTTGAAAGCCCCACAACGTGGGGCTTTCAAAAAAATAATCTGTCCTATTCTCAATGCGTAAGTCCTGATCGCTATAGCATCAGGTTTGTGGCTCCAGGGTGAGGATGGCGGGCGTTTGCTTCACATTGGCTTCCAAGGGGCGCACCTTGGCGAGCAGCTCAATCAGCGGAGCATAGTCGGGCAGAGGTGCATTGGCGATATACCCAGCATCGGTCGCAATGTTGGAGGGAGCGCTAGCCATCGCTTGTTCAATCACGTTTTGCAGATTGCGCTCTACAGTTGGGGCAATTAGCACAGCACCAGGGGCAACCCCCCGACTGGTGTGCAAAACGCGGAAGGCATTGCCAAACTCACTGCGATAGGTTTGGTAATCGTCTTCGGAAAGGGCTCCGGCGACCACTTCATTCGCCGCCAGCCATTCCAGCACGGTTCTTGGGGTGGGGGCAAAGCGAATTTCCTCAAGGGTCAGCCCATATAGGTCGTAGAGCGGTAGATAGTAGCCGGTGACCGAGCCAGGAGTCCCCAGGGCAATGGTTTGATTGGCCAAGTCGCCGAGGCTGGCGATCGCACTTTCTTGGCGCACCACAATCACCGATCGCACCACATTTGGCCCTTGCAGCGGAAAGAGGGGGGCATATTGGGTTTCGGCAATGGCGATCGCGGCCAATCCTGGTGGCGCGAATACCAAGGACCAGATTTGCCGCTGGATCTGTTCGAGCGCTTTCAATTCATTGAACACAGGCTCCAGTTCCACGACGCCCTGGGTTTGCTCAGCGAGATAGGTCTGAAAGGGTTGATAAGCCTCCAGCGATTGCTCGCCCGCTTCGTAGTTGACGATGCCCACAATCAGGCGGGAGGTTGAACCCGGCGAGGAGGACGAGGCACAACCGCCCATCAACGTGGTTGAGAACCCAGAAACCGCGAGCAAACCCTGCATAAAGTGACGACGAGAGAGGTTCATGGTGGTGGAATGAGTGAAGGGGGGGACATAGCACTCTGTCTATCGCGAAATCGCTGACTGTGAGGTCGCGATCAGCCGTTTCACGGGCAATGGGTGTCTTGAAGAGAACCCGATCACCGGCCAACGACTCATTCAGATGGAGCAAAATGCTGACAGTCGTACACCGTAGGAATACGGGAATACGCCATAAGACTAACAACAGTGTGAAGCAAAGCGAGTCCGGATTGCAGCCGACGGTCTTACACAACACTGAGTGTCTGCCATTCCAGTCCTAGACACCAGGTGTCTAGAGCTTTACGCTGGATTTACGCCGATCAATCCAGAAATCGCGTTCCATCGGAATTGATCGAAGCATGTATTCAGCGTATCGGGATAGTGGATTGAGTGGGTATGTACACGATCGACTTTGGAACGAGCAACACGGTGGTCTGCCGTTGGAATGCCGCAACCAATGCGCCAGAAACCCTGCCGCTGCAGGGATGTTCGCAGAAATTGGCACAGAACCCGCCCTTAGTGCCCAGTCTGCTGTATGTAGAAGATGCAATGACTGGGCAGAGCGTGTTGGGGCAGCAGGTGCGCGATCGCGGTCTCGACATTACCACCGATGCCCGCTTTTTCCGCAACTTCAAGCGGGGCATTGGCACCGACATTCGTGGCTTTTTGCCAGAGCTGGACGGCAAAACCGTCACCTTTGAGCAGGCGGGGCAGTGGTTTCTGGAGGGCGTGATTCGCCAACTGCAGCAACAAGAGGGAAGCGTCGAATCACTGGTCATTACCGTACCTGTGGATAGTTTTGAAGCCTATCGCCTATGGCTGTCGCAAGTATGTCAGGGGCTGCGGGTCGAGCAGGTGCGGATGCTAGACGAGCCGACAGCGGCAGCTCTGGGCTATGGGCTAGCACCGGGCAGTACGGTGCTGGTGGTGGACTTTGGTGGCGGCACCCTGGATCTGTCTTTGGTGCAACTGGAGACCTCGCCCTCTGGCACCAAGCCCATCGGGTTTCTGTTGAAGTGGGGCAAAAAGACCCTGGAAGACTCGTCGCAGCGTCCGCAGGTCGCACGGGTGCGGGGCAAAGCCGGACAAAACCTGGGCGGTGCAGATATCGACAACTGGTTGCTGGATTATTTTGCCAAAGAGCAGGGGGTTCCCCTCTCGCCCCTAACGCTGCGGTTGGCCGAGCGGTTGAAGATTCAGCTGTCGAGCAAGCGAGTGGCGACGGAAGCTTATTTTGATGACGAAACCCTGGCAACCTATGAGCTGCACATGGAGCGCGATCGCTTCCAGACTCTGCTCGAAGCCAAGGGATTTTTCCAGCGGCTCGACGCGGCCATGACTCAGGTGTTGCGCCAGGGGCGACAGCAGGGCATTGAGGTTGAGGATATCGATGCGGTGCTTCTGGTGGGTGGAACGGCACAAATTCCAGCGGTACAAACCTGGGCCAATCAATACTTCCCTGTGGAGAAAATCCGAGCGGAGCGTCCCTTTGAGGCGATCGCCCATGGTGCCCTCCAACTGAATCAGGGGCTGGAGGTGAAGGATTTTCTGTACCACAGCTATGGCATTCGCTATTGGGATCGACGCAACAAACGCCACGGCTGGCACCCCATTGTCAATGAAGGACAACCTTACCCGATGGAGCGGCCCGTGGAGCTATTTCTGGGCGCATCTCTAGAAAACCAGCCCAGCATCGAATTGGTGTTGGGGGAACTGGGGCGCTCGGGGAGTACCACAGAGGTCTACTTTGAAGGCGATCGCCTCGTGACCCGCACCCTCGACAGCGCCGCTACCATTGTCAAGCCCCTCAACGACAGCCCCGAAGCGCGTAGCATCGCCGCCCTCACCCCCCTCGGACAGCCGGGTAGCGATCGCATCAAGGTGCTATTTCAGGTGGATGGCGATCGCTTCCTCCGGATTACCGTTGAAGACCTGTTCACCGGCGAAACCCTAATGAGCAATCGCCCCGTCGTCCAGCTCAGTTAAGGGATAGCACCCCCCGATACATTTTTGTGAAAGGCTAGCGGAGCCAGCCTTTCACAAAAATGTAAATGGTTTTTTCCAATCCAGATTTGGCCTCACTCTTCACCAACCACATAGGCGGTGACCATGGTCTTGCGGAGCGATCGCACTAACCGTAGGGCTTGGTGTTTATACAATTGCTTGGGCAGCGCACTGGGGAGGTTGTGCATGGTTTCGTTGGCTATATGGGGTTCCAGGTTGGTAATGCGGGTAATGACCCGGGTGCCATCGAAGATGGCACCGGAGGAAGCGGCTTTTTCGATGCGAACGCGCCAGGTTTGAGGGGCGCGAATGCCCCGCTCGATACGCTGGAGGCTGTCGCTGCTGGCCAAAACGGTGAGGCGATCGCCCACTTCCAAACGGCGATCGTCGGGGGGGAGCAAGGTGGGAGTCGGATCCTCTCCTTTGTGGTGCAAAATCGGCACAACGCCATAGCCATAGGCCACTTCAGACAGCAACAATCCCCCCAGGGTGTCCCCTGCTTCAACTTGGTATTCCGTCACGATGATGGTGCGACCATCCAACCGCAGTAGGGTCGCGATGTTTTCGCCAAATGCTGCCGCCACATACACCTGCGCGGCCAACTCATAGGCGCATAGCACAGAGGCATAGGGCAATAGCTGATCCACATTGTCACTAAAGCTGGGGTCAAATGTCCGAATCACCAAGTTGCAGTTGGGGTTGGTGGAATGGGCAATCATCCCAATTTCCAGGTTAGCAATTTCGTCGTTGGTGCAAATCACCACCCCGCGCGCGGTTTCGAGATTAGCGCGCTGGAGGCTGTTGGCCAGATTCCCCACCACGACTGGCAAATCGGGCATCTCAGTCGATTCCAACGGGTCTTCGTGAATGCCCACGACTGCTTGATTCAGCCTCAGAAAAAATTGAGAGACGCCCCGCCC
>JADEXA010000135.1 GCA_015207365.1 Vacuolonema iberomarrocanum LEGE 07170 | reverse complement strand
TTTGATTTTGGACAAACAGAGTCGTGCCTGTGTTGAGAACGCAGGCGTAGAGTGCTTCAACACAGAGGGTCAGGCCGACTTTTGAGAGTCTTTGCAAGGGCACAGCTTTTGGGATGGGTGAAACTTCACCAGCGGACAGGGAGAGCGTGGGCGCAACCGGGTACCTTTGGGACGTCCAGGGGAGATTCCTCGGGTTTTGGGCGGCGTTGCCACCGACCCCATCTGGTGAATAAATGCGGCAAAGCCGCGTTGTAGCTGTCTGGGAGTATGTTGCTGAGGGTTCGCGGTAGGCAAGTAGCGCTGCCAAGGCAACGGGAATGCCTTCACGAGGTGGCGTGCCAACCAGAGTTGCCCATACGCCAGAGCAGCTAAGCGCACGGCATTGATCTCATGAGACGTGTGACAGGTTTGGAAGGCCGTCAGCAGCAGATGAGGTTTGGCGAAGCCAAAAAAGTGTTCGAGTCGGAAGCGTTGGGCATAAGCGTGTTGCCCTTGAACACTGCTCAGGTGCTGTCGAGATTGCCCCCAAATGAGCAGCCAGAGTGGGGCACCTTGCGGTTGACTGTTAGCATTGAGCCTTTGGCAACAAAGGACATCAAAAGGATAGCGATGCATCGGATAGTCACGGGTCCCCCGCATTAACAGGTTCGTCCACCGTGACAGTCGGTAGGTGAGCGTCTGACCGTTGCGCTGGGTGCCGTTGAGCGTCTGTTGTTGAGTCGGTGGGGGCCACGTGGCGTCGTCGTTCAGCTTAAAGCGGCGGCCATACCAGCGGGGACGGGTTGGACTGCTGTCGGGGACGGGCTGGGCGTAAAAACTACGGTTGCGGCGCACTCGGGCAATCACCAGCAAATCCGGATAGTCGCGCAAGCCATGGAGAAACGCCGGGGTGGGATAGCGACTATCGACGCTCAACACCTTAAGCCGGTCATTCGCTGTTTGGGGATAGCTCAGCAGTTGCGCGATTTGGTGGTGGGCGACCTCGATGGCGTTGCTCAAACTACTGACCCGTGCCACATTGAGCGGCACAGCCCACTGTGACCAGTCAGCCGCCTCTACCTCTGGAAAGGCGGCGAGAACCGAATAGTTGTGCCCTTCGCTGACCGGGCGTTGGGCGGCCACGGGGGTGGAACGATGAATGGTTTGGCGGTCGCTCAGGCACCGCGCATACAACCGTTCGTTGGGCGTCTCATCTAAGCCAAACACCCGATATGGTTGCTGCGTCGGTGGGGGCAGCGTGTCTAATAGTGCAGCGCCTTGCTGGTACGCTTCTAAGCTGCACACCGGATAGTCACTCTCGACGTAGGCTTGCCCTAACGCTTTGTACAACGCACTGTATTGCCGACGAAAACAGGAGTTGAGGCTCAACTCCACGGTCGAACGTGCTCGCTCATTACTGCTGAAAGCATCCAACAAGTCCAGCAAGCTATCGCGTCGATACGGAAAACTTTCGTAAATCGCTTGGCGAAATTGGCGCAGCGTTTCAAGATGATCTGACATGAGTGGTAGAGCGTAGAGTTTTAGATCCTCTACCACTTTCCTGCTCTTCTTTCACCCGGTTTGTCCAAAGTCC
>JADEXA010000134.1 GCA_015207365.1 Vacuolonema iberomarrocanum LEGE 07170 | reverse complement strand
ATCTCAAGCAGCGGTTTGAGGGGCGCTTCCAGAATGCCATCGTAGACATCAACGAGGAAAACGATGCGCAAGCCTTAGAACGGTTGCGCGCGGGCGCAGTCGGGATTGCCGCCATTGGACGGGCGCTGACGACGGAGGAAAAGGCGGCTGGGCTGACCGCTGTACCGATGGAGCGCGAGAAGGTTGCGATCTTTGTGAGCCGCGAGAATCCCTTTCAGGGAGAACTGACGTTTGATCAGTTTGTGCAAATCTTTCGCGGCGACCTGCAAGATTGGGAGGATCTGGGTGGGGAAGGGCGCATCCGCTTTCTCGATCGCCCCGCAACTAGCGATACCCGTCGCTCCCTGGGGGTCTATGACATCTTTGGTGGCGACCTGGATACGGGCGAGACCACAGAGGTTATTGAGGAAGACACCACGGAAGCCGTTGTTGCAGCTCTGGAAGACGATGGTCTGGGCTACGGCGTCTACAGCCAGGTGCGCAACAACCCAAATGTCCGCATCATTTTTATGCATGGCGTGTCGGCCACGCACCCCGCCTATCCCTATTCTCAACCCCGCCACTTTGTCTACGACCCAGAAACGCTGAGCGAAGGGGGGCGAGCCTTTCTAGGGCTAGTAAACGTTGTTGCCGCTCAGGAAACTGAACCCGCAGAGCTTATAGCCGCAGCGGAGTCAGATGAAGCAGAACAAGACGCCTCGGCCACCGAGCGTGATCCTGAAGCGGTAGCGAGTGGCTCCGAAGCGGACAGGGATACGGCAGCGGCAGACGCCACCGCAGCGGATGGGGCGATCGCCACTCCTATCCCAAACGCTCAAGCCGCTGATACCGACACTCCCGCTTCTACGGGCGATCTGCTACCCTCGGAGGCTGTCCACGGCATGGTGGCCGAAACGGTCGAGGCTCCGGAAGATGCTGACCTTGAAGCGGGCGATCGCTTCCCCTGGTGGGTGTTGGTGTTGCCCGTTTTCCTGATTGGTGGTCTGTGGCTTTTGCTGCGGAGTAACGAGAGACGATCGGAGGCAGCAGGCGTCGTCCCGCCTGTGCCGCTAGCCTCCACTGAGACTGAGCCGCGCATCATTCTCGCGCCGCGTAACTGTCGTCGGGCTTACGCCTACTGGGAAGTGGGCGATGCTCCCAGACAGCAGGCAAAGCGACAGGGGGGCAACCGGATGGCGCTACGACTCTATGATGTGACAGGCATCGATATGGATCGGACGCCACCGCACAATGTTCAGCAATTTATCTGCAGCGAACGGGATCAGGATTTGCACATACCCGTGGCAGCGGACGATCGCGATTACGTGGCAGAGATAGGCTACACCACCCTCAGCGGACAGTGGTTGCGGTTGGCGCGATCGGAGCAGATATATGTGCCCGCCTGCGCACCCAATGCAAGCGAAGCAGTGAGTGAAGCCACTCCCACAGGTAGCGATACTGTTCTGGCAGGCGAGGAGAATGGAACGGTTGCTCCCTCGACTACTGCATCGACTCTGCCGACGGCACCGATGCCGACGGCACCGATTGCACCAACGGCTGCGGTTGAGCCGCCTCCAACTGCGCCACCTCCAACTGCGCCACCTCCAACCTCCACAACTGCACCTCCAACACCGCCCCTTCCAGAGCCGCCCC
>JADEXA010000014.1 GCA_015207365.1 Vacuolonema iberomarrocanum LEGE 07170 | reverse complement strand
GGATCAAACTGAATTTCTTATTGAGAATGGCGCTAAGCCCTACGCAGCAAAGAATAGCGTATTTCGTGGGCGAGGAATAATGACAAGATAAATGATCGCGCCGTGACATTTTATCTGATCTTTGACAGACAATTCTTTTTTCGGCGATTATCGGAACTGCCCGGAGAGTTTGGGAAGTACTTTGGAATTTTTATTGTAAATATCCGGAAACGACAGTGCTGAGAGCGTAGTTCAAGGATTGAGGAATTCCAAATGCTCCACCACCGCCGCTGGATCGAGCCAGAGATCTTCCTGGCGTGAGTCGGGATAGAGCAATTGGTGCAGAAATTCGCCCTCCGGCGTTTGCCCTAGCAGGTAGGAATAGCGGAGTTTGCGCCAGTTGGCGACGAGCCAATAGCAGGGATAGACATAGTAGGGGGCAAACAGTTCGATGACAGTGGTGCCAGGTTGGCAAAATGCCAGGTTGGTGAGCCCACTGCCATGCACCGTGAGGACGATCGCCGCTTCCGCAAAAAGTTGCGCTTGTTCTACCACGCTGAATCGCTCCAGATCCACCACCTCGAAGCCCCAGGGTTGCAACGCTGCAATCAGTTGAGCTTCGTTAATCAAGCGTCGCACTCCTGCTTTGGAGCGCGTGATATAAAGACGGCGATGCGGCGGCACGGCATTATCTTGCAACGATGGCGGGAGGAAGGTACGACGCAAGAAGTCGAGGCTCCACTCTGGCATCCAGGAGATGCTCGCCGGGAAAGAGGGTAAGAGGAGCGATCGCGCTTCCAAGTGGGGAAAATCGGCAGGGGCAAGCGTCTTTTCGAGGGGAATACCGAGATGTTCCAGCGTTTGCCGTTGGAAGGGGCGATCGCGATCCACCAAAAAGTAGTCCACTGCTGCTAGATCGATCTCGGCCTGTCGGAGCAGTTCCAAGCGAGGCAACACATCCAGCATCCAATGGAAGTAAACGGAGTTCGACAAGCCCGACAAAATGGCGACTGTGCCATCAATCGATTTCGCAGCTGGGAGAGCCGCTTGCCGGAGCAGAGGATGACGACTGACATGGGCACCGGGATGCCCCGGACTGAGGATAGGCGAAAACGGCGACACATCGCCCAGCAGGGTATTGTCAGGGGCGATCGCCGCCACCTGCCGCGATTCCTCAATAACGTAACGTCCTCCTGGGATGGTGGCGACAAAGGATGCCGGCAAGGGTACCTCATTGCCGAAGCGAAAGCTGGGATGAACGTCGGTGCCTGGCGTTAGCGGCGGATGGAGCGGCAGGATTGTGGCGGGATACAGCGAGCGGAAATGGGTAGCGGTGAGCCCTTGCTGCTCCAGCCAGTCTTGTGTTGTCTCGACATAGCCGGAGGGTGGCGAGACGCTTTTTTCTGGAGTCGTTTCAGCCGATTTTGAAGTCGATGAAGCAGGCAGAATCGTGGGGTGAAGCGCCCGTGCCCAATGCTCTGCCCCTCGTGCCTGTAGCAATGCTGCAAACGCCTCTCTGGTGTGGCTCTCCTCCCCCATTTTCAGATGTTCAAGGAATGTCTGATTCGCGATTAAGAACGGCTTTGCGCGATGGTCTTGGCGCAATTGCTCGACCCAGGCAAGGTAGTCCTGCACGAACTGCGGTTGCAGGTGAGGAATTTTTGCCCAGGACTGGACAGCCTTTGCCCAGTGGAGTTGTGCGGCTTGCGCCCAACCCAGATCGCTCCAGACGGTACTCTCTTCGGGCGCAAGGTTGAGCGCTATCTCTAGCGTGGCGATCGCCTCATCCAATTGCCCCAACTGCACCTGGCATTGTCCCAAGTGATGCCACATCTCCGCATGTGTTGGAGCATCCGCTAAGCCCTTTTGGTAGCAGGCGATCGCCGACGCCCATTCTCCTAGCGACTGGTGCATCTGCCCCCAACGCCAGCACAACTCTGGCTGCTGAGGATCGACATCCAGCGCTTGCTGCCAACACTCCACGGCCTCTTCGTAGCGCCCCTGTTGAGCGATCGCTGAGCCCAGGTTAGCCAGCGCGATGGATGATACCTCTAATTCCAAACATTGCCGGAACGCCGCTTCGGCCTGGGCGAATCGCCGTTGCTGCAGTTGTTGCACCCCAGTTGCCAGGAGCAAGGTGTGGAGTCGCTCCAGATGAACGGGCAGGTCGCCAGCAGGGATCTGGGCGATCGCCTCAAACCAGATCTCCTGCGCAGTGGCTTCCTGGTTCTGCAATAAATGCGCTAATCCCAACCGCCAGAGAATTTCCGGCTCAGCAGGGAATTGCGCGGTAACATGCTGGTAGTGGGCGATCGCAGTGGTAAAGTCTCCTTGAGCGATCGCCTGCTCCGCTTCACTCAGCAATGACTCCAGTTCTTGCGTCATCGCGCTAACCCCATTTCCCTGCTGAAGCAACGGTCTGCCTTACTCTGCCTAGAATCTTGGACTTGAGGAAACCTGGCTCTGGATCTTTGGATGCATCGTTCGCCGTGCTACCCAAAGAGCAGAAATCGGGCTTTCTTCAATCTATGCCTTTCAGGGTACCCAGTTTGGTGCCAGATAGTATAGCTTTACGCAATGAGATTAGGGCAGATCACATTTTTGAAAGCCCCGCAGCGCGGGGCTTTCAAAAATGTGATTGGGTTTTACCTCAGCACGTAGTGCTATATCTCGATCTCCGCACAGAGCAACGGCGATCAAGACGCAGGCTTCCTCCAGGCAGTGAAGGATGATTCTCTGTCGTTCTGCAGAGATGTTGGTGCTTTCTTTTTTCCTCAGTCGTGCTTTTCGGCGACTGCGCGGCTGCACATCCAATTGTCGGGTAGAGCCGGGTAACCCATGCGAAGTGCCTCAGGGCAGATTGTATAGATCGTCAGTTGGCAGTCAATTAGCTGCAAGCCTGACTTTTCAGTCTGCTTCAGCCCTTGCTTCAGAACGGAGTCATTATCAAATTCAACCGTTTGATTGCACTGCACACAAACCATGTGGTGATGATGGTGAGGCGACGCCGTATTGAGTTCGTAGTGCTTGTGACCTTCTGCCAGCTCTAGCTCGCGTAAGATCCCCATCCGCGCCATCATCTTGACGGTTCGATAGATAGTTGAGAGACTGATCCCCGCATCTTTCTCGGACAACCGACTGTGCAAATCTTCGGCACTTAGATGCTCTCCTCTTGGTAGCGTTTGAAACACCTGCAAAATTGTCTCTCGCTGCGGTGTCATCCGCCAACCTTTCGAATTCAATTCCGCTTTGAAGGAGTTGCGAGTAATAGCCATAGCCGTCCACCATTCTGATATGGCGATATTAAAGTCTGTACCCCTATCTTAAGTGAATCTTAAGCCATTCGCAACAAGAATCAGTTATTGCAAGTAATTCGCACTTTGCGGAAGCACGATCCGATTTTATTTCTGTACTCGAAATACCTTTCGGCAAAGTTTTGGCGCAATTCCAAAGACGGATGACGCATGCAAAACCTTCATATTTCTAGCAAGAGGTTGCAGGAGAAATGCTATATGAAGCATAGATTTTACTAGAGGATATCAAAGAGACGATCCCCGTGCTCGATACGTGAAGGGGTGGCGATCGCAGTCACCACCCCCTCACACAAATTCCTACAGCCGTATGGCTAGCGGGCAACAGTGATGGGAAAGCGAAGTTCAAAAGGTGCAAAGTCACCCGACACGATGGGGCGACCCCGCAGCACAACTTCATAACTGCCCGCCCGGGGAAACGTGATATTTGCTCCGGGGATACCTTCATAGCCTTCAGCGGAGACGGCGAACAGGTTGGGCTGGCTAACAGGCGCATCACTGGAACTATGGTGCTGGGAATAGACCGCAACCTGACAGTTACAAGACGTCAGGGGGATTAGACGACCGCCGCGTCGGGTAAGGGCGAACCAGGTGAGGTTGGTCTCTCCGGCGCGGGGAGTATCGTTGGGTTCGATGTGAATGGTGCCGCCGACATCGCCGGAAATTTCGACCTGGTGGGCGGTGGCTGCGGAGGGAACCAAGGGGAGGTTGGCGATCGCCCCTACTCCAAAAGCTCCCAGCAAACCGGCAAGGGCGAGTTTAGCGCTTGGGTGACGAAAGGGTTGAGTCATAGGGTTCAGCATTGGATACAACAGTAGATGCAGGCGCAACAATCGGCGGAACGTAGTAGCGTTCCAGGGAAAGCCAACGCCAGAGGACGCGCGATCGCACCAACACTACAAATAGCAGAGCGATCGCCAAGCCGCCGATCATGACGGTGTTGACCCAGGTGAGTTGCACCCGACCGAGGAAGCGCGTTCCGACCAGAAGACAATGAACGGCAGCCAGAAACAGTGCTGGAATGGCCAGGAGATGAAGTGATCGCCACTGCCGCCCCATGCGCCGTTGCGCCCAGTCGAAGCTAGTTAGCGTGAGAGGAACCATCAGTGCCAACGACACTGCGCCAAAGGCAATGCCCCACTGGTGTCGAGGAATGAGAAAAGCGATCGCTTGAAAATTCCAGCCCCAGCTATGTTCCAGCATATGGACGGTGTGTGCTAGGGAGAGGACAAAGGCCCCGACCCCGAGCGCCCGACGGTAGCGCATAGGTGTGGGCCAAAGGCGGCTGAGGGGGCGAGCAACGAGGGTAAGGATCAGACAGAGGATGGCACCGTAGCCGGTGTAATCCACCATGCTGTCTCCCGTGCGCAAGACGGTGAGCACGCCGATCAGGAGCGTGATCCAGCCGCCCATGCGGAAGAGTTGGCTGCGGCGATCGCGACTGAGCCAACCGCTGACCAACCCGACACCTAGCATAGTAGGCAGCGTTCCCAGTCCAAACGCCAGCATGGTCAGGCTACCCTGCACCATATCCGTCGTTTCCGCTGCTTTGATTTGGGCGGCGTAGAGAAAGCCGCAGGGGATCAGCCCCCACACCATGCCCAGTAATAGAGGTGTGCCCGCCGCCGTTTTGAGAGAAAGGGCAGACATGGCGCGATTGAGGCGATCGTGCAATTTGCCTTGAGCCATCGGGTTGAGCAGCGGGATTTTCGGCAAAACCTGGGGATTGATTTGCACCAGCCCAAACCAGATCAGCATCAATCCGGTGAGGATGGCGATGATCCGCCGAAAATCACTGCCGACTCCTGCTACCTGTCCGCTGGCAACCAAGACCGACCCCAATGCACCGATTCCAGCCCCTACTAGGGCGTAGCTGAGGATGCGTCCCAGGTTGAGCAGCAGGTTGAACCAAAGCTGTGAGAAGCGTCCGCTTGATGGGGTCGCTGAAGCGGTTCCGTTTGGCGAAGGGGCTGTTTTGTTCTTTTGAGATAGGGAAAACGCCACGCTAATCGGGCCACACATGCCCACGCAATGGCCAAAACTGCCGAAGAAGCCGAGGCTAAAAATGAGGATTAGGTCGATAGGTTGCATCAGCGATCGCCCTCTTCTTCTCCATCCCACGGATCACTCAAGGCCGGGTCTTGCAGAAACTCGTCATCGGTGAGGCTGTTGAGGAACGCCAGCACATCCTCATGCTCCTGATCGGTCAATTCAAAACCCACTACAAAGATGCTCTTGAGCGGATTCTCGCTACCGACTCCGGCAAACTCGCCACTCTCAATGCTGCGTCCGGCAGCGGCGTAGTGGGCGATCGCCTCCTCCAGCGTGGCAATGCTGCCATCATGCATGTAGGGAGCCGTCACCGCCACATTCCGCAGGGTCGGAGCTTTGAAATGCCCCATATGGGCCGGATCATCCGTAATTTCATAAAGCCCTGGATTTTCCGGCGGGTAGGCTCCATTCCCATCAATGTTGTAGAGACCCGTGTTGTGGAAAGCAATCTCGCGGAAGGGCGATCGCTCGTGCATCACCGAATCCGAAAAGTTGAACCCGCTATGGCAATGGAAGCACTCCAGTCGTTCACTGTTGAATAGCGCTTCGCCGCGCTTCGCCGACGCAGAAATGGCGTTGGAATCGCCGCCGTAGCGATAGCGATCATAAGGAGAGTTACCCGAAATCAAGACGCGCTCGAACGCGGCGATCGCCTTGGTGATATTCCGAATCGTAAAGGGATCGGCCTCCGCATCAAAGGCGGTGGGAAAGAGTTCTGCGTAGGACTCATCCTCCTGCAACATCGCGAGGATTTCCCCTTCCCGCCCAGCCATACCCATTTCCACCGGATGCTCCCCAAACAGCGGCACCAGGCTCTGGGTTTCCAAATCCTGCATCAGCGGATTGGCCCAAGTCAGCACCGAACTGTAGGCCACATTCGTCAGGCTCATGGAGTTGCGGGGATGGGCTTCCCCTGTCGCCCCAACGCCCACGGTCTTGCCATCGGTAAACGCCAGGGATTGCAAATGGCAGGTGCCACAGGAAAAGTCCCGTGTCACCGATAGGCGCGTGTCGTAAAACAAGCGCCGCCCCAGCGCCACCTTCTCCGTTGACATGGGATTGTCTTCGGGAACCAGTGGTCGCGGCATCCAGTCGGGCAGGTGCCACTCATAGTCAGCGGCGATCGCCCCCTCCGACATGACAGGAGGTTCCACAGCCATGGCTCGGCTCAACCCAATGGATAGGCAAAAAGCAAGGAGGCCAAGCAGTCCCCAGGTTTTCCAGCGACGATGATTCACAGGCAAAGCAAGAAAAGGTAACAAGTGGCTAGTCCGTAGCAGAAAACGATAAGGCAATCAGAGAGATCAATCCGACAGAGCTTTGAAAATTCGGTTGGTGTCCGCGTTCATCTGCGTTTATCTGCGTTCTCAATTTGGCGATCGCCCGTGACCCAACACCTACTTGATTCTAAAAAATGTTTGGCCAGAGGATGCTTGCTCAGAGTGAGAGAGACCAAAGTTGTGGAGAATGCCGAGGCAATCGCCATCGTCGGGGCCTGACATACAGCCAAGCGCGGTATCTGGCTCATTCGTCATCAGATTGCTATCGGCCACCAGTGCCGCAAGATCGGCCACGATCACATCACTCGTCGGGTCAAAGTCTTCAAACGTGATGATCGAGGTATTGGGGTTTCCACAGGCCGTTGTCGGACTCATCGCGTCGCCTTCCAACTGACAAGCGGTGCTGCCCAGGTGAATCAGAAAGCCTTGCGCCATGCCGTCGTGGTCACCGCCGTGCTCGCCGCCGTGCTCGCCGCCGTGACCATCATGGGGTGAATGCTGCTGGGTTTGGGGCACATCTCCCATCATCATTTCGTTTTCCAGGTCGATGCGAACGAACTTGTAGCCGCCCTGCCAGTTCCACCACATCGAGGTGAGATTGAGGGGGGAAGGAGCCAGGGTCGCATCGTTATGGTTCAGTTCAAACGGAACACCCAGGGTAAACTCGATGCCTGTATAGGTTCCGGTAGGAACGGTGCCGACGACCTCAGTCCGGATTTCGGGGGTGCCATTGGTGCAAGTGCCCGAGCGATCCTCGAAGTCGAGCAGGGCGACGTCTTCGTATTGCCACACGCCATCCTGCTCCAGCATGACCGGAACGCGATCGCCCGCTTCGTTGATCAACTGCACATCCGACACATAAAGCCGAAAATCGGTCACAGCAACAGTGCTCTCCATGGTTCCCAGCCCTGCGTAGGTCGACTCACAGGAGAAAGCTTCCTCTCCCACCATGCCCTGAAACTGGAGGCGCACGGATTGGGTTTCAGCCGTTTGAGCCAGACTAGCGGGAGCGATCGCTGCAAAGGGCAGAGACGTGAGAGCGATCGCTGCAAGACGTTGAATGAATGACATAGCGAAGGGGGCGTGAACGACTTGTGAGACAACAAATGAGAGCCAGTGAAAAAACGAGTAGATGCTTGCTGATGCTGCTACAGGCTTGAGGCAAGCAGAGCACCAACCCTACTGTTCTTTCAGGCTGACTACAAACACTTCATTTTTGGGGACGGCGATCGCCAAAGTCAAAAGACAGGCTGTCAAACTTCTGCTTTCCCTTACGGGGCTTAGGAAAAGCGGCTCGTCACGCGACCCAAAATTTTTGCGGCAGGCACGGCCCCGAAAGCGCGGCTATCAGTGCTGGCATCGGAGTTATCGCCCACCAACACACAGTCGCCGTTCTCGCGCACAAACAAGACCCGCTTCACTAGCCAGAACCTTGGGCGATCGGGGTGCTCTGCCACCACAATCTCCCCCGGCTCCGGAGCCGCATCACGATAAGCACGGGGATCCGCCAATACCTCTTCCTGGGGCTGCAACAAAGGCACCATCGACTGCCCCGTCACGCGAAACCGCCGCCGCTGCCCCACCAGCCATAACAAAAATTCTCGCCAGTTCGCCCCAGGCAACGCGTTCTTATCCATCACAACGATACGCAAATACTGCAAGCATATTGAGCCATATTGGGAGGCAGTGGCATACTTTCAAATATCAACGTCTGGTGTTCTAATTGGTTCATTTCTACTTGGCTCATTTAAGAAACAGCATTAGATAAAACTGTTGATCTTCATGAATGAAACTGTTTATGTTGAAACTAGCATTCTAGGCTATTTGACAGCGAGATCAAGTAGAGATCTTATCGTAGCTGCGAATATCGAACTGACCAGAAATTGGTGGGAGTCTCGCAGACAAGACTTCACTTTATATGTTTCTCAAGCAGTTTTAATAGAGACAGCTCAAGGGGATGAAGACGTTGCTGCACAACGTCTAGCCATTGCTCGTGAATATCCGTTGCTAGATCTGAATCAGAATGTAGAAGCATTAGCCGCCCAGTTTTTAGGCCGTAGCAATTTACCTTCTAAAGCAGAGGTTGATGCTATCCATATTGCTGTCGCTACCGTTCATGGGATGGATTACTTGCTAACGTGGAACTGTAAGCATATTGCGAATGCTCAGATCCAGCGAAAGCTTGCCGAGGTCAGTCTAGACTGTGGCTATCAGCTACCGCTCATTTGTACCCCTTATGAATTACTAGGAGAGTAATCCATGTGGCATGACGAAATTGTGGAAGAAATCCGTAGCATTCGAGAGAGATATGCTCAGTCTTTTAACTATGACTTGAAGAAAATTTTTGCTGACTTGCAGAAAAAGCAGACAGAAGGCGGCAGAAAAGTGGTTAGCTTGCCTCCAAAGGACGGTATAACTGCCCGTTGGAGTCGGCAAGTGAAAGGTGCTGGTAGCAAAGCAGAGGAAACGAGCCGTCGCTCAACCTAGAGGTACTGCCGTTTGAGTTGGCTCGAGTGAAATCCTGGAGACAATCGTTTTGATGCCGTCAGTGTTGAACTCGGTCAGTTGAGTTCGGCGCAATCAAGAAGATGTGTGCGATCGCCCCCTCCCACATAAAAAAGGGGGCAACCCGTGCCCCTTTTCAATCCAGCCAAACTTTATAAAAGCGGTGCTGGATTCAATTATTCGCGAGAATCAATTGGCTGAAGCCAACGTCTAGCTAGCCTTGTAGAAGTTCACGACACGATCCTTCGTGGCCCAGAACATATTGTGAACCTTCTCAACCGCGGCCATCAGCTCGTTGGCATGCTCCAGGCTGACTTCAACCTTGCAGGCGGAGCAAAGCTTGGTCGCTTTCCAGAAAGTATCGTGCAGGTCGGGATACTTTTCCAGGTGAACGGGCTTGAAGTAGTCCGTCCAGAGGATTAGCAGTTCCTCTTTAGTTTTTTGTGCTTGCTCCTCTTTGATCGCCGTGTAGCGAGCAAAGGTGTTGGCTTTCTCAACGGTATCGGGCGCGCCGAGATCAAGGATTTTCTTGGTCATCGACAGAACTGCTTCGGCCTTGATCCGTGCATCGGCGGGGTCATAGACGCCGCAAGGGCCATCGCAGTGGGCATGCACTGCTTCGGCGGGGAAACGGTCAGAAATCTTGGCAACAATGTTTTTCAGCATAGTCAGATAGAAGTATCGACGACAGCAAATGGAAACGGAAAAATTCAAACGATGCAGGCACCTATAAGGATCGGCGTAAATGCATTGAGCGATCGCACGGTCGTGAAGACACCTACGACCACCAAGCGAGATGCCTGCTGCTTTCACAACAAAGATGACCGAACTCACAGGCTCTAAACCTAGCTAGCCCCAATGAAGATCAGTCAACTTTCAAAAGTATTTTATATCGAAACTGCTGAAAATGCGATCGCTCCATCCAAATCCCCCTCCATTTCCCCTGGCATAACCCAGACGCAGCGCGGATAGTCAGGACAAAGCAGTCCCCCTGCAGGGCATTTTGCTGTGATGGCATGTTTGGCGAGGTCGGGCGTGGATTCAGCCCTCCTCGGCCTGCAGCAATTCTCTGGCCTTGAGCAACTCTTGGCGGTGCTCGTCACTCACATTGGGATAGTGGAGGTGCAACTTGCTTAGGGTGTCGTTGATGATATTGCCGACGGTTAGCCGCATAAACCACTTGTGGTCGGCGGGGATAATGTGCCAGGGGGCCCAGTCGGTGCTGGTGTGGGCAAACATATCCTCATAGGCTTTCATGTAGTCCTTCCAGTGCGATCGCTCCTTCACATCCTGCATCGAGAACTTCCAGTTCTTTTCGGGGCGATCGATGCGATCGAGAAATCGCTTCCGCTGCTCCTTGTAGGACACATTCAGGTAAAACTTGAGCGTGACAATTCCATTCTCCGACAGATATTTTTCAAAGGAATTGATTTGCTCAAACCGTTGGTTCCAAATCTTTTTCCCGTTTTTTAGGTCGGGGGGAAGTTGTTGGGATTGCAAAATTTCGGGGTGGACGCGCACCACTAGCACTTCTTCATAATAGGAGCGGTTGTGAATGCCAATGCGTCCCCGCTCTGGCAGCGCCCGCATCGATCGCCAAAGATAATCATGGTCTTGCTCCTCATCAGAAGGGGCTTTGAAGCTGAACACCTGACAGCCCTGGGGGTTGACCCCCGACATTACATGCTTAATGGTGCTATCTTTCCCAGCGGCATCCATGGCCTGAAAAACTAACAACAAGGCGTAGATATTTTGGGCGTAAAGCTTGTCCTGGTAGATAGCCAGTTGTTCGATCCCAGCTTTGAGTGCGTCTTTGGCTCCCTGCTTCTTATAGTCTCCGGTGTAGGCGGGATCATAGTCCTTGAGAGAGACTTTCGTGCCGGGTTTGACGCGGAAGCGATCGAGATCCATAAGCCAATGCCAGAGTCTTCAGTCTGGAACGAAGGGTCGCAAGATAGGGCAATCTTAGGGGGGTGCGATCGCCCACAGCGTATTCATTAACCCTCTCTTAATTTTTGGCGCGTGGTGCCGAGGGTGTGGCGCTAGCGAGGGCGTGTATTGAACACCTGCCATGCGATGAAACCAACAAACGCCATAAACACCATCACGGTCGTCCATTCTTCAGGAGTACTGGGGATCGGAAGATACATCGGCCACCAAAATAACCTTAGACAACGATCCTAAACCGCGTTTCATGGAAAATCTTAGGTTTTGCTGACTGATATTTAGAAAATCCTGCAATTCAACGCTCACCTTAAAATCCAGGCTACTCTTCCAAAGATTGCACTGGATCAGGGCGTACGCAGAACTTGCCTCATCCTGAGTAACTGCGTTGATGTTGCGACACAGCCACAACACCAACAACATGCCTAAGTCCTGGTGATTGGAGATGATGTAACCGTTTTTTAAGGAGGTCGAATGCTGGATTTAGGGATGAGAGGTGCGATCGCCATCAGCCTGGGAGCCGTGTTTGGAGCACTGAGTCGATATTTCGTTACCCTGCTGTTCAACCTACTGTTCACCACAACCTTTCCGCTCGGGACATTTGTGATTAACCTGACAGGATGTATCGGCATCGGGTTTGTCACAACGCTGTTGGGAGCGCAACTGACAAGCTTGTCTCCGGACGTCAAATTGCTACTGGTGACGGGGTTTATGGGCTCCTACACGACGTTTTCGACCTATGGTCTGGAAACCTTTGCCCTCCTGCAAAGCGCACAAACCGGACGGGCGATCGCCTACTGGCTGGGCAGTGCCGTTGCTGCGCTTCCCTGCGTTTACCTGGGTGTCAGCCTGGCACGGTGGGGGCAATCCCTCTGACTCCTGCACACTGATCGAACTGCAAATACTGCTGTCGCTATTTGAGAAGACTAGTATGCAAATCATTCGTTATACTCCCCGACAACTGACGACTGAAGATCACCATCACTTGCAGCGCTTGGAAATTGTTGTAGAACGCGCGATCGCCGATGGCAAGGTGACGAAGTACGAAATCGAAGAGATTAAGTCCCAGATGTATAGCCATCGAGAGATTGCAGTGTACGAGTTGGAATTGGTCAGCGATCGCGTCCTAGTTCCGATTCAATCCGGTGAGCTGGAGTGGGAATGGGAATGGGATTAACCCTATCCCCACAAGTCACATCAATAGGACTTACGCAGTGTGTTGATTTTGTGGCCGCGTCGCGGCCACAAAATCAACACACTGCGTAAGTCCTGAGCAAATCCGGCTAAATAGCCGTAAAACCCAACTATTGTTTGTGTCCGCTACTTTGCAGCGGACACAAACAATAGTTGGGTTTTCAACTGGATTTGAGACCAGCACTCCACGTACAGATGCTTCATCAACATGAAGTGAGCGTTACGATCCTCCTGCATCCTCAGGATCGCAACCGTATGATTTGACACCACCTCGTTTTCAGGTAAAGCTAAGATCATTGCTGATTGTTTAGTAAGATCATTGACGATCATTTAGATCGTTTAATTAAAGTTAAAAGTCACACATTCGACGGTGGTCTAATTAGGCTCGCTTGAACCAGGAAAACTTATTCAGGGAATGCAATGGTGGACGTATGTTTTCTGACATCTCCCATTGCCTTTCTACATAGGGCTGCATTCTACCCATTTGCATCTCAGCTCTTTAGCTGCACATTTCGCTCATTTTTTGCCTCCTCCAGTTACGGCGGAGGGCTCGTTTAATCTGACATATGTGTTTTCCCATCGGTCATTTCCTGCAGCGGTTACTCGGCTATTTTTGCTGTCGTAAGATATGACATTTTTTCAACCCCTTTTTAAACACTGGAAAATCTATCAGAAGATTGGCTATGGCTACGGTGTGGCGATCGCCATTGGTTTTTTCGGCTCGCTTGTGGGTCTCATTGTTGCTGACTACTATCAGGGACGTGGGATCACCCAGCTCGAAGATGCCCAGCGCCAGTCCCAGCTACTGGAGGATTTCGAGCGGGAAGCCGAAGCGTTTCAACTTTATAGCACGCGTCTCAGTTTGCTGGATGCGGGGAGTCAGCGCTTTGAAACGCAATATATCCAAATGCAAGCCAACCTGATTCGCATTGAAGCACTTCAGCAAGAGCTGGAAGAGTTTCTAAATAGCGATCCCTCTTGGTTGGCCGCTCCACCAGAGACGGTCTCGCAGCTCATTCAGCTCTACACACAGCGCCTGATGCGCTATCACGTTGATGTTCAGAAGCTGGCACCACCGAAGACTGAAGACGTGGCTACTCTCCAGCAGCAACTACGTGATTTTGCCATTAGTGATGATGCGCTCGCCCTAGATCTGCTGCATGCCCAACTTTCCAGGATCATTGACGCAGCGCAGGTGCAAGAATACCAGGCAAGCGAAGCACTCGAAGCGGCTCAAGGATTAGAAAAGCTGATCATTGTACTCAGCATTCTAGGCTCGTCGACAGTTGCAGGGATCATGGCCTGGAGAGCAACACGGGCGATCGCCAAACCATTGGAAGAGTTGACCCAGGTAGCCCAACACGCGGCCAAAGATGCCAGCTTTGATGCCAAGGTCAGCGTCGCCTCCGATGATGAAATTGGGATGTTGTCGCGATCGTTCAATGCACTCATCGAACAAGTGTCGCAACGCACAAAAGCCCTGGAGCAATCCGCCACCGAAGCAAATCGTCAAACCGAAACGCTTGAGCAAACCCTGGCCATGTTGCGGCGCACCCAGATCCAATTGGTGCAAACCGAAAAGATGTCATCTTTGGGCCAAATGGTGGCGGGTGTTGCCCACGAGATCAACAACCCCGTCAGTTTTATCTATGGCAACATCGACTATGTCAAACAATATGTTCATCAGTTGCTCACCCTGATTGAACTCTATGAACAGGACTGTCCGCAGTGCACAGAACCAATCCGAGCGTATCGAGAAACGATTGATTTAGACTTTTTACGCCAGGATTTACCTAAGCTGCTGGCCTCACTGAATGTGGGAGCTGAACGCATTCGCAGCATCGTCTTGTCCCTCCGTATCTTTTCTCGATTGGATGAAGCCGAGATCAAATCTGTGGACCTGCACGAGGGTATTGATAGCACGCTGGTCATTTTGGGTAGTCGCCTCAAGGCCCAGCACAATCGCCCTGCAATCGAAGTCATCAAAGACTATGGCACCCTTCCCACGGTTGAATGTCATCCGGGGCATCTCAACCAGGTGTTTATGAATATTCTGGCGAATGCCATTGATGCACTGGACGATCGCTGCGCTCACGAACGATCCACGCAGGGCTCTGAGAACATTGCGTGGAAAGGCCCCTGGAAGCCAACCATCAAACTGCAAACGCAGTGGCAAGATGGGCAGGTCTGCATCAACATTACGGATAATGGGAGCGGCATGTCTGAGATGACTCAGGCCAAGATTTTTGATCCCTTCTTTACCACCAAACCCATTGGTAAAGGGACGGGTTTGGGGATGTCTATTAGCTACGAAATTATTGTGAAAAAGCACCTGGGCTCTATCGATCTATGGTCGACCGAAGGCCAAGGAACAACGTTCAATATCCAGCTTCCGCTTCGGTTGAGCGATCGCAAATGCTCGATGATCGATCGCCGTGAAGCGAGCTGATGCCGTTTCCAATGAAGCGGAGCGCAGGTCAAGCGCTGGTACCAAACCCGAGTAGAAAACCCTCAATATTTTTTGTGAAATGCTTGCTCAGCAAGCATTTCACAAAAAATATCGAGTAGGACAACGAATGCTACGGTCGCAAACGTTCTTTCCGATAGACAAAACAAAACCAACTGGCATCAATCCTATACCAGTTGGTTTGCAGATGAATAGATCAAGTTACCCTACGCAGCCCTATGAAGAAAAGGACTTACCACAGCCGCATGTCTGGCTGGCGTTGGGGTTCGTGAACTGGAAGCCGCCACCGATCATCGCATCGCTGTAGTCGAGTGCCATGCCATAGAGGTAAAGCATGCTCTTGGGATCGCAAACGACTTTGAAGCCATCATAGTCAAAGACTTCATCGGTGGGCTGAATGCTACTGGGATCTGCAAAATCCATGGTGTAAGACATCCCAGAGCAGCCGCCTTGGCGAACACCAACCCGGAGGCAAAGATCTTTACCCTGCTTCTCGCGCAGAGCCTTCACCTGGGCAACAGCCATATCGGTCATCATGATTCCGCGTGGTGGGGTTGTTGCTACTTGTGTCATAGATTTCGAGGTCTCCTTTGAAAATCCTGGTGATAGGTTTGCTTATCTGCCCTCTGGGACTTCAAATGGGTAGGAAGCCAATCAGGGCCGCAATGCTGTAAGGCCTTCTCTCCTTCTCTATAGATTAGGTTAGCCTGCTAGCGATATATAGTCGATCCTAGCGGATAAGTAATGTAAACAACCGAGATCCCTAAGTTTCGATAGATTGAAGATATGCGATGTATTAAAGAGATAATTAAGGGGATACAACGGGAAGATAATGTGCTAAGAGATGCTGAGAACGCGGGCGATGTTGGGTAGCGCGATCGCCTGAAATGCCTTATAGATATGGCCTGATCAAAATATATAGGGGTTTTATAAACCTGCCTGTCTTTCATTTGGCAATATTTGCGATCGCTTGGCTTCCTCCCGTTTCTTAGACATTTCTATTACGTTTCTTATTAGTTCCCTTCCATTTTTGCCAATCTGATTCATTACTGATCTGAGTGGCTGGATTGCCCGCATCCCTTGGCCACTGCATTGGTAGCTGTTTGAAAGCGTTGGAATTTGCATATGACTAGTTTGACCCCTGCAACTCGTCGTCGGCTCCTGAAACTACGTCAGGTTCCTAGTGTTTGGGAGGGCGATCGCCGTTTACTGAATTCCAAAGCCAGCAATCCATTGCTCGGCGGCGACAGTTCAGACATGACCGGAGATTGTGTGCTGTGGGTCGACGGGGTAGACGAAGCCGTGCGGGCGATCGACATGATTCCTTCCGACGCTGGCCCCGAAGCCATTGTGCGCACCTTGCTCAAGGCCATGGAAACCCCGACAGGTCCCCATGCGCAGCCCGCCCGACCCCAGCGTATTTTGGTCTGCAACCGCGAGATGCAATTCTTCCTGCGAGGCGTGTTGCAAGATCTCGATATCGCCGTAGAGTACACCGCCGATTTGCCGCTGATCGACGAGATCTTTCAAAGCTTGCAGGAGTTTGCCGGGAAAGTCACGCCCCAACTCCCCGAAAAGCATGCCGACCAGCTGGAGCAGTTGGCCTACGAAATTTGGCAGGATGCACCCTGGGAAAATTTGGATGAAGAAAAAATCTTCTCCGTGCGCCTCAACTATCGCGATGTCGATACGCTCTATGTTTCCATTCTGGGCTTGTTGGGGATGGAATATGGCTTATTGATGTATCGATCGCTGGAATCGCTCAAGCGCTTTCGAGAGCAGGTGATGTCGGGGACATCCCAGGAAGATGTAGAAGCCGCATTTATGCAGCAAGATTGCTTCTTTGTCACCTACGACCCGGATCACAGCGAGTCCAACGGGCATGCGACCCCCGAAATTCCGCCCATCACACCAACCTTTGGCAGCATTCATCCGCTGGAAGGGATGCAATCCATTACCTACGAAGAAGATGCCAGCATTATGCGGGTTGCTCTCCAGGCATTGCACCGCTTTTTTAGTACCCAGTTGCAGGGCATGGATACCCGCCACTTTCCCGAACACAGCAAGCGGTACCGCATCGATGATCCGATGGAGTCGGGAAAGAAGGTGTCAGTAACGGTGGCAACGCAACCCGCGATCGCCCAGGAGCTAGCAGAAATGGGTGATGAGCTGATGGGGGATGACCTGGATGACGAGATGGATGCGCTGCAACTGCCCGAAGCCCTAGCCCAGTTGCTAGAGGAGCAACTCATCGAGGAGGAGGGCGCCGTCTTGCAAGACACCCTGATGCCACCCCAGGCGTT
This sequence comes from Vacuolonema iberomarrocanum LEGE 07170, assembly GCA_015207365.1. GTDB lineage: Bacteria > Cyanobacteriota > Cyanobacteriia > Elainellales > Elainellaceae > Vacuolonema > Vacuolonema iberomarrocanum. Next base: position 104,387 of record JADEXA010000014.1, on the reverse strand, counting down.
TTATAGCCTGGGAGCGATACCCTTTTCGCTGGTGTCAGAGTTGCGCAAAACCGTGAAGTTTCACCAGGCATCAGACGCCAAGCTGCCCAAAAAGCTGGAGTGGTTCCCCATCATTCTGGTGCAGACCACACGCCCGAAAGCGCTAGAGATGATCGAAGCGGTGAAAGATGCGGGAGGCTTGCAAGGGATCTGCTTCAACCCAGGGGAAGACCCCTTTGGGGATCAGAGTTACGACCTGGGCATTCTCCAGCTGGCGGATAGCAGTTTGCAGTTGTTTGGGGAATTTGAGGAAGACGACCCGGTGCATGTGGAAGCCCGGCGTAAATGGGATGACCGATGCAAGAAAACCAAGGGACAGTGCGGCTTGGTGATTGCGCGGGGAGTCACGGGTGCAGCACGAGGGAACCCTGGCCTAAAAGACATGATGGGGTTCTTTGAAGTGCGATCGCTCTCCTCCGAAGACTTGGGGTTGGGAAAACTCCAGATGGTGCGCCCCTACGAAGAGTTTTAGGGATGAGCCAGCCACAAACGCGCAGGCGTCGCTTTACGGTTTGCGGGGTTTATTACAAATGTTCACAAAATGCGGCGATCGCCTGAAGTCAGGGAAATCCGCGTGCTTTCTGCTGGAGTTAGGTGAAGCTAGATGGCGGGCGATCGCGAAGAACTGTAACAGATCCTGAACAAACGCATATCTGCCCCAGAATCCGGTGATACCATCCAGGAAAACTGTTCAGGGAAAATTTCATGGCAGAAGAACTGACTGGACAAACTCCTATTTTCGGTGGCAGCACTGGTGGGCTGCTCACAAAAGCTGAAGTTGAAGAAAAATACGCAATCACTTGGACAAGCTCGAAAGAGCAGGTTTTTGAAATGCCAACCGGTGGCGCAGCGGTGATGAATGAGGGAGAAAACCTCCTTTATCTCGCTCGCAAAGAGCAGTGCCTCGCCCTGGGCGCACAGCTCCGCACCAAGTTCAAGCCAAAAATCAGTGATTACAAGATCTATCGAATCTACCCCAACGGGGAAATGCAGTACCTCCATCCTGCGGATGGGGTCTTCCCTGAGAAGGTGAACGAAGGTCGCCCAATTATCAACAGCGTTCCCCGCAGCATTGGCGAGAACCCCTCGCCAGCGAAGGTGAAGTTCAGCGGCAAAGAGACCTACGATCCCTAAGTGCTAGCTGGTCTTTAACAAATTGATATTATTGGCAAAAGGCGAGGCTTCTCGCCTTTTTTTGATCTAAATGAACCCCAGAGGCACGAAGGACATAGAGGGAAGAAAGGTAGGATGACTTCTGCAGCTCATCCCCTCATCCCCTCATTCACCCATCCCCTTACCCACCCATCTACGCATTCATGATTCTTCCCGACTTTACCCAATTTGCTCGACTGGCTGAGACAGGCAACTTCATTCCGGTGTACCAGGAATGGGTGGCTGACCTGGAAACTCCGGTTTCGACTTGGTATAAGGTCTGTGCAGGGCAGCCCTACAGCTTTTTGCTGGAGTCGGTGGAAGGAGGCGATCGCATTGGTCGCTACAGCTTTGTCGGGTGCAATCCGGTGTGGGTGTTGGAGTCGCGCGGCGATCGCAGCATTCGAACCTACCGCAATGGGACACAGCAGCAGTTTTCTGGAGATCCGTTTGATGCGCTGTCGGATTGTTTGCAGCCCTATGAGCCCGTTACGGTGCCCCAACTCCCGCCTGGGATTGGTGGGTTGTTTGGCTACTGGGGCTATGAGCTGATTCGCTGGATCGAGCCACGGGTTCCGGTGTTTGAGGCTGGCGACGACGATCTGCCGGATGGGTTGTGGATGCAGGTGGATCAGCTGCTGATCTTTGACCAGGTGAAGCGCAAGATCTGGGCAGTTGCCTATGCGGATTTGCGGGAGACAACGGATGCGCAGAGTGCCTATGAGCAGGCGTGCGATCGCGTCCGTCAGATGGTAGCCAAGCTGCAACTGCCCCTCTCGGGTAAGGACACGGTGTTGGAATGGACGCCGCCTTCTACGGATACGCATACACCGCCCATCGCGTTTCAAAGCACCGTCACCCGTGAGCAGTTCTGCGCCAATGTGGAAAAGGCCAAGGACTACATCCGGGCGGGCGACATCTTCCAAGTGGTGGTTTCCCAACGGCTGACGGCCTCTTACCAAGGCGATCCCTTTGCCCTGTACCGCTCCCTGCGATTAATCAATCCCTCTCCCTACATGGCCTATTTCCACTTTGGTGATTGGCAAATCATCGGCTCCAGTCCCGAAGTCATGGTGAAGGCAGACAATGTACCCGAGGTGGCGGAAAAGCTGGCAACGCTGCGCCCCATCGCCGGAACCCGCCCCCGTGGCACGACGCCCTCGGAGGATGACGCTTTGGCAACGGACTTGCTGAATGACCCCAAAGAGGTGGCAGAACATGTCATGTTGGTGGACTTGGGGCGCAACGACCTGGGGCGGGTGTGCGAAATCGGCTCAGTGCAGGTGGATGAGTTGATGGTGATCGAGCGCTATTCCCATGTCATGCATATTGTCAGTAATGTGGTGGGGCAGTTGCCCCCTAGCAAGACGGCCTGGGAGCTGCTCAAAGCCACCTTCCCCGCCGGGACGGTCAGCGGTGCGCCTAAAATCCGTGCGATGGAGATCATTCATGAATTAGAGGGTTGTCGCCGGGGCATCTACTCTGGTGCCTATGGCTACTATGACTTTGAGGGTCAGTTGAATACGGCGATCGCCATCCGTACCATGGTTGTGCGTCACCAACCCGACGGTTCCTCCGAAATCCGGGTGCAGGCCGGTGCGGGGCTGGTGGCTGACTCGGTTCCCGAAACGGAGTACCAAGAAACGCTGAACAAAGCGCGGGGCATGCTAGAAGCTATCCGCTGCCTCCAATCCCAAAAAGCCGCTGAGTAATCCGTCATTGCCAAAGTCGCGGTTTGTTATCCTGGGGCGATCGCCCGCACTCAACTCTTCAGTCGTTCATTTTTGCCACTGTGAACCCGATGTTCATCAACGCTTTCCTCATTGCCCAGTTTCAACCAACGGAGTTCCGACAAACGGGGCCAGGCTGGGTCTTTGGGCGGGCTAGTCGCAACCTGGGGGAATGGCTGCAGCTCACATTGTTTGGCAATGACCAGCCGTTGGGTGACTACCTCCCAGACTGGCAAATTCCCGAATGGGTTTATGAAGTTATTTTTTGGGCAGTGGCTGTCCTTCTCATTAGCTGGGCGAGCTGGCAACTCTATCGGTTGCTGGCACCCTACATGGCCGGATTGCTCGGCACCCGACGGGAATTTGTCAGCGTCGGCCAGGTCGAAGACACACCGCAGACATCGGTGGAAGAATGGGTGGCGCGATCGCGTCGGGCGCAGCAAGCCGGAGATTACCGGGAAGCTTGTCGTGCCCTCTACATGGCTGCCCTGCAGCGGCTGAATGATGCCAACCTGATTCGTCAGCAAAGCAGCCGTACCGATGGGGAATACTTATCGTTGCTCCAGAGCCTGCCGCGATCGCAAGCCTATGCTCTGCTGGTGCAAACCCACGAACAACTGCACTTTGGCGATCGCCCCATCACCGCCGAGCGCTATCAGCAGTGCCAGCACGCGTTCCAGGAGATCTCTGCCTCATGAAAGGCACAACGCGCCGCAACTGGATTGTTGCCCTGATTGTCGGGAGCTTGATTATTCTCAGTCTGGTGCTTGCACCCACCAACAATCAGTTGCAGACAGGCTCTACCTACAGCCGTGCCCCGGAAGGCTACGCCGCCTGGTATGCCTATCTGCAAGAGCAAGGCGCACCTCTACAGCGATGGGAACGTCCCCTATCTGGCTTGGGGCTGACGTCCGATTCCTTTACCCCGTTTGCGGAGGAAGAGGAACCCGATGCCGATGCCCCAGTTCCTGATATTGCCAACCCCAAAGTGCTCGTGCGGGTCTTTCCATCCCTGGCACCATCATCCATCGCCGATACGGCCTGGGTCGAATTGGGGAATGTATTGGTGTTGGTGGGCATCGACACCCCCATTGCCGACACCGATTTCTTATCGATACTGGACAGTCCCCAGGGTGCCGTGAAGGTGGAAACTCGGCGGCGGCGGTTTCTGCGTTCAGAGAACCTGCGTTTGCTGGAAGATGCTGCTGGGGCTGTGGCCTGGGAGGAATCGATCGGCAATGGCAAGGTGATTTACGTTGGCCCACCGTTCCTGGCGGCTAACGCCTATTTCTCGGAACCCGGCAATATCCCGTTTCTAGCCAATCTGGTGATGGAGCCGCAATTGCCCATTTATATCGATGAGTATTTGCATGGCTACCGCGATCGCGAAACCGAAGCGGAGGAAACCCAAGATACCCTACTCAACTATTTGAGCCGCACACCCGTACTGCTGGTGTTGGTGCAGGCCGTTGTGCTGGTGGTGCTCATGGTGTGGGGCGATCGCCGCCTCGGCCCGCCGATAAAAATCGAAATACCCAAGCAAAACAGCAGCGAAGCCTATATCCAGGCTCTTGGCAGCGTGCTGCACAAAGCCGAAAGCAGCGAGTTCGTGGTCGAAACCATTGGCAAGGCAGAGCGAGAGCGGATTCAGCGATCGCTCGGGCTAGGTGCAGCTCCCGTTGATCTCAACATGTTGCTCACGACCTGGAAAAGCCAAACCGGAAAACCCACCACCGACCTCAAGGCCGTCTTAAGCCGCCTCCAGAAAAATCATCGTCTCTCTGAGCGAGAATTGCTAATCTGGTTGGGTAAACTGCAACAACTCCGCCGGGATTTGCCTTGAACCTATGACCACCCCTCCCAAAGCCGCATTCGTTAAACTCGCTCAGGCACTTGGAGCCGTCATCGTCGGGCAAAATACCCTGGTACGACAACTCCTTGTTGCGCTCCTCAGTGGCGGCCATGTCATCCTCGAAGGGGTGCCAGGAACCGGGAAAACACTGCTGGTCAAGGTCATGGCACGATTGACCCAGGCCGAGTTCAGCCGTGCCCAGCTCACGCCCGACATCCTTCCATCCGATTTGCTGGGCACCAACATTTTTGACCTCAACACCCGCAACTTCACCCTGCGGAAAGGCCCCATCTTCACCGAAATCCTGCTCGCGGACGAGATCAACCGTACGCCGCCCAAAACCCAGGCGGCGTTGCTGGAAGCGATGGAGGAACAGCAGGTCACCATTGATGGCGACAGCCTACCTCTACCGGATTTGTTCTGGGTCGTCGCCACCCAAAACCCCTTGGAATTTGAAGGCACTTATCCCCTCCCCGAAGCGCAGCTCGATCGCTTCTTGTTCAAGCTGGTGGTCGATTATCCCGAAGCCAAAGCCGAGCGGCAGATGTTGGTCAACGCCCAAACCACGCTACAAACCCGCCGCCAGGATCTCGCCAAACTCCAACCTATCCTGGGGGTGAAGCATGTCCTCGCCGCCCGTCAGCTCGTGCGCCAGGTCAACCTCACCGATGCGCTACTCGACTACCTTCTTGCCCTGGTTCAGCGCACCCGCCAGCATGCCGACCTGGAGCTAGGGGCATCCCCTCGCTGTGCTGTCGCCTGGATGCACGCCAGCAAAGCCCATGCCTGGCTGGGCGATCGCGACTATGTCACCCCCGACGATATTAAAGCCGTCGCCGCCCCCCTCCTCCGCCACCGCCTCATCCTTCGACCTGAAGCGCAACTCGACGGCCTCAAGGTGGATGATGTGATCACCGGAATCCTCGGCCAAGTCTCTGTCCCCCGCTAGTGCGTTTTGCTCCAGCAGAAGATCGACTCACCCAAATAGAAGAATCGCTCCTTCCACCTTCACGGCTTTGAATAATGGGCGATCGCTCTTCATCCAACATCTCTCTATGAACCACATCGACGATATGACTCTCCTCAGAGGGTTAAGCGGATTTTGGCAAAGTCTACATTAGGCTGAGGGGGCGATCGCAGCAGTTGCGCAATTTACCCAATCGACCGAAAAATCATGGTCGGGTTTAAGAATTATGCCCCTTAAACTTAGCAAGGCTGATAGTGGAGAGTTAGCTGACGGCTTTTAGAAAAGATATCTTTGTATAAGCAGATAGCTTGCTTGTTTAGGATTATGAACCATCAGTTAACGCTAGAAATAAATGATGAAGTTTACAAAGACCTCCAGCAAAAGGCCAATGCTGTGGGGATATCTGTTACAGAATGGATTTTGACCATCCTCAGTGAGCAGAGTATTGCTGTCAGCGAGGCCCGTGTCACTCCAGAGCTTCAGGAACAAACAAGGAAAAAGTTCAGGAGCTATGCAGGTGCCATCAGTTTGGGATATGCAACGGGTTCAGATAATGACCAGATTGATGCTGACCTGGCTAGAGCTTACGCAGATGACTACTAGAGATTAGTTTTAGTTGTGCTCTTAGATACATCAGGCTTATTGTGCTACATCCACCGGGATGAACGGCAACACGATCAAGCTGTTCGATTAGTCCATGATGCTGGCAATAGATTATTGACACACAGCCATGTTCTAGCCGAGTTAGTTGCTCTTGCCTTAGTTCGTCGTTTTCCCAGGTCTCAGGTACTCGCATTTGTAATGGACCTAGTAGATAACCCGGACATTGAGATGATATGGGTTGATGAGCAGTTACACCGAAAAGCCATGCAACTTTTGGTTGATCGGAAAGATAAAACGTATTCTTTGTGTGATGCTGTCAGCTTTGTTTTGATGCGTCAACGTGGTGTGAGTGAGGCTTTGACAACTGATCGCCACTTTGAGCAAGAAGGTTTTGCAAGGTTGTTACCACCAACTAGCTAACATTGCGTTTTAACAGCAGAGCATAGGTTTTAACAGCAGAGCATAGGTAGATACTTCCTGCTACTTGGAATGCTAACCTTAGCTTGCTAGTCTTTTCTTACTACAGACGATATCTATTTAAGATTGTCTATTTCGGATAAAGAGTTATAAAAACTACGCAAAGCTATGGTTAAATCAACAAGCAAAAACAAATTTTTAGTACGATTTAAAAAATTTCTACTATACGCAGGATCTAGCGTCACTTGCTTCTATGCTACCGCTCTTCTTCTTGTTGTATTGGGATCAGGATATGGATCCTATAACACGGTTGACAACAGTTGGTTAGTCTTACTATTTGTTGTATATAGTTCTTGGGCTACACCCATCCTTTTAAATCTATTGTTGAGGAGGGTGACAATTCAACCCATATGGAAATTCTTTGCTCCAATCTTGAGCTTGAATGTTACGTTACTAGCAATTAATGCATTTCCTCTCAGTTATGTTCTTGGATTCTTTGTATCTGGTTGGCTAGCTTCATTCATTTTTTTCTTTTTCAAAAATAGAAGAATCGCAAAAATTGGATTGTTGTGTAACCGTTTCCTAGTCCTAGGAATAATACTGACAATCATTTCAGTTCCCTATCACTGGTGGATGAGAGCTGGGTTCCCTGGAAAATATGCATCAATGCAGTCTCGCCAAGAATGGGCACTGGATACTTTTAGACGGGGCTATCCGCAAGCAATATTAGTTGTTAATAACTGTCCAGATTTGGTAGAACACCTCGGAGAAATTCAACAGATTGCTCCAACAGAAGGACGGAACTATTACATCGGTTATTTGGGAGGCGTGTCAGAATACGGTTTTACGTTAGAAGTTGTAGGCGCAAGAGAGACTGGCATCATTGAAATCAGTAAAGGTCTTGGTGGCCCAGCTGAAATTTCTCCCCCTGAGTTGGTTATTCCCAGACGCATATTTGGAGCAAGAGTGATACCGATTTCTGATTGTGGCTTGGAATGAAGCCAGGAAAAGACCAGAAACTCCATGGTTGTAGGGCGATCGCTCATCATTCATCCTCTTTCTATGAACCACATCGACGATACGATTTTCCTCAGAGAATTGAGTAGATTTTGACAAAGTTTATATATAGGCTGAGGGGGCGATCACAACAGCAGATGAAACTTCATCACGCTGACTTTAAACACTGATGTAAAAATCAGCCTAGTGATTGGGCCATACTAGGCAAACTATATTTTGTTTAAGATCATCTATTTCGGACAAAGAGTTATAAAAGCTACGCAAAGCTATGGTTAAATCAGCAAGCGAAAACAAATTTTTAGTACGACTTAGAAAGTTTCTACCATACGCAGGCTCTAGCTTTATTTGTTTCTGTGCCACCGTGCTTCTTCTTCAAGCAGGATCAGCATATGGAGCTGATAACACATTTTCAGCAATCGATCGCAGTTTTTCAATCTTACTATTTGTTTTATATAGCTCTTTGGTCGCGCCCATTCTTCTGGGCTTGGCGTTGAGGAATCTGACAATTCACTCTGTATGGAGGTTCTTTGCCCCAGCCTTAAGCCTGAGTATTACGCTAATAGCAATCAATGCCTTTCCTCTCAGGTATGTTCTTGGATTCTTTATATCTAGCTGGCTAGTTTCGCTCATCTTTTTCTTTTTCAGAACTAGAAGGGTAGCAAAAATTGGATTGCTGTGTAATCGCTTCCTCGCCCTAGGAATAATACTGACAATTATTTCGATTCCCTATCACTGGTGGGTAAGGGAGGGGTTTCCTGGAAAATATGCGTCAATGCAGTCTCGCCATGAATGGGCGTTGGATACTTTTGTATGGAGCTATTCGCAAGCGACACAAGTTGTCAATAACTGTCCAGATTTAGTGGAACACCTTGGAGAAATTCAACAAATTGCTCCGACAGAAGGGAGGAATTATTCCATCAATCATTGGGCAGATCCTACAGTGTACGGTTTTACATTAGAAGTTGTAGGTACTAGAGAGACTGGCATTATTGAAGTCAGTAAAGGCTATATTGGCTCAGCTGAAATTTCTCCCCCTGAGTTGGTTATTCCCAGACGCATATTTGGAGCAAAAGTGATACCGATTTCTGATTGTGGCTTGGCACGAAGCCAGGAGAGAAATTAGAAAGTCATTGATTGTGGGGCGATCGCCCACTCCAAACCTCATCTAAGTATTTCTTCTACCATCCATCGCCTCGGGTGGGTCACTTCACGGTAGAGTGTTACTCAGAAAAATCCTGTACCCTCAAGCAGGTTCATCGGGTGCATGACCCATGGCGGTTCTATGACCAAACTGATCATTCAGATTCCCTGCTACAACGAAGAGCAAACCCTGGGGCTGACCCTCTCGGCCTTGCCTCGCAGCGTTCCTGGGGTGGATGAAGTGGAGTGGCTGATTATCAACGATGGCAGCACAGACGACACGGTGAACGTGGCCAAAGCCCATGGCGTTGACCACATTGTGCAGTTTTCCTCCAATCAGGGTTTGGCACGGGGGTTCATGGCGGGGTTGCAAGCCTGCCTCAAGGCCGGAGCCGATATCATTGTCAACACCGACGCCGACAACCAATACTGCGCCGACGATATTCCGACGCTGATTCAGCCGATTCTACGCAGACAAGCGGATATCGTCATTGGCGAACGCCCCATCTGGGATACCCAGCATTTTTCTTACGTCAAAAAAGTATTGCAGAACTTTGGCAGTGGCATGGTGCGGCTGGCCAGCAAGACCAATGTGCCCGATGCGCCCAGTGGTTTCCGTGCCCTCAGCCGAGAAGCCGCGATGCAGGTGAATGTGTTCAACAACTACACCTACACCCTAGAAACCATCATCCAGGCAGGGCAGCGGGGGATGAGCGTGGTGTCGGTGCCGATTCGGACGAATCCGCAGTTGCGGAAATCGCGCCTGGTGCGCAGTATTCCTTCTTATGTCTTCCGTTCCGCTGTCACCATCCTGCGGATCTTTATGATTTATCGGCCACTACGGTTCTTTGCATGGCTGGGTAGTCTCCCCCTGGCGCTAGGCGGCTTGCTAGGCGTACGGTGGTTGTTGCTATTTTTCCTGGTGGATCCGACCCGTGCCCGTGCGCCCAGTTTGATTCTGGCGGCGGTGTTGATTTTGATTGGCTTCCAGCTTTGGATGTTTGGCCTGGTAGCCGATTTGATGTCGGCCAACCGTCGGTTGTTAGAAGAAACCCAATATCGGCTGCGTCGCCGCGACCTCGATAATTTATGACCCGTTCTGATGTAATGTCCCGTGATCTCTTTGCCCAAGAAGCGCTGGCGCAGATTCCTAAGATTTTGACCTTGGGCGATCGCAATCCCCATAGCCCTACCTACGGCTGCTTCGATCGCAACTTCTGGCACTACAAAATCATCGACTTTCCCAGCGGCATGGCGCAGGAGTTTGTCTTTCCCCTCACCCTGGCCCATACCACGTCCCTGCCCGAAAACCCCTACTACCAACAACCCGCTCTGCGGGACTGGGTGAGTGCAGGCATCCACTATGCCGCCAAAAGCGCCCACAAAGACGGTTCCTGCGACGACTACTTCCCCTTTGAGCGCGCCGGGGGGGCAGCGGCCTTTTCGCTACTGGCTTGCCTAGAGAGCTATCGACGGCTGGGGCTAAACGATCAGCGCTTGCTTGACTTTTTTGTGTTGCGGGCCGACTGGTTGGTCCATCATCAGGAAAGCGGGCAGCTCACGAATCACCAGGCATTGATTGTGCTGTGTTTGGATATCCTCTCGCGGTTGCTCAATGAGTCGCGTTGGGAGGGTGCCAAAGCGCAGCGCATCGAAAAGGTCTTGTCTTGGCAAAATCCGGAAGGCTGGTTCCAGGAATACGAAGGCTGCGATCCGGGCTACCATACCCTCACGGTGTCTTGCCTCGCCTGGATCTACGACCTCACCCCCGACCCGCGCATTCAAGAGGCTCTGAGCAGCGCCGTGCAGCTTGCCACCGAGTTTGTCCATCCGGATGGCTCCTTTGGCGGCGAATACACCAGCCGCAATACCTACAACTTCTTCCCCGATGGCTTTGAGCGGGTGGGGCGCTGGCTTCCCGACGCCCTCAGCATCAACGATCGCTTTCTTCAGGGGCTCGCCAAGGGCAAAGCCCCCTGCTACGCCGACGACCATATCGTCGGCCACCATACCTGGAACTATCTGCTGGCCTGGGAAAACTTCGTGCCCCAGCGTCCGGCGCTCCCCCCCCGCCAACAGGGGCAAATCTGGTTCAAAAACGCTCAGATCCTGATCGATCGCCGCCACAATACAGAACTCTACCTCGCCCTCAACAAAGGCGGCGTGTTCAAGCTGTTTCGAGATGGCGCGTTGGTGGCTTCAGACACGCAATTTTCTCTGCAAGTCCAGCAAGGGGGCAAGAGCAAAAATGCGGTGGGGCATTTGGTTGGAGCTTATTCCGTGGCCGTGGAGGTCGATCGCATCCAGATCCAAGGCAACCTCGGCTGGGCGAAGCAAAAGCAGATGACGCCGCTCAACCTGATGATTTTGCGGGTTGTTATGCTCACCGCTGGACGCTTCTTCCCCAACCTGATTCGATCGCTCTTACAAAAAATGCTGATCGTCGGCAAAACGGCGGCTCCATTCCGCTTCACCCGCGAACTTCGCTGGGCTGATGGACAATGGCACCTCACCGACACCCTCAAAGCCGAAGACTGGGGTATCATCCAAGCGGCAGGCATTGGAGCGGCTCAAACTTCGATCTATGTCGTTATGAGCCGCACCTATCAGAGTGGGCAACTCCAACCGTGGCTAGATTTGAGCGATCGCCTCCAATCTCTCTCTCCAGGACAAGTGCTAGAAGTCGAACGGCAGTTGTGAGGGCAACATGCGGTATAGACAATGGAGAAAGAACGTAGATGAACACGGATAAACGCAGATAGCCGGGGAACGTTCGTTGGCACAATTTTGGAATTGCGTGATATGGCTGTCGATTGTGTCGGTGGAGCAGTCTAAATGCAACGGTTCTATTCCTCGCATTCCGGTTCCGGGTCTTGTGGTTTAATTCCCCCATTGATGCAGATCGCCTCTATCCTTCTAACCCATGCAAAATCCCCACGACCGCCCAACGCCACCGCCCGCTGCCCTTGACCCTAATACCCACTCGACGCTACAACGGATACGCATGGTGAGCCATGTGCTGGATGAGGCTTTTCCGATTCCCGGCACAGGCTATCGCATCGGGCTTGATCCATTTTTGGGTCTGCTTCCCGGTGGCGGCGATACTATTGGTGGCGTGCTCTCTGCCTATATCGTGCTGGAAGCCATGCAACTGCGTCTTCCCCGCGAAACCCTGATTCGGATGGTGACGAACCTGCTGACCGATAGCATTGTGGGAACGGTTCCGTTGCTGGGTGATTTGTTTGATGTGGGCTGGAAGGCAAATAGCCGCAACCTGGCCCTGCTAGAGGCGCATCTTGCCAACCCCAACAAAGCTCGCCCTGCCGATCGCTGGTTTGTCTTACTCATGGCGCTGGTGGTGATTGGCATTGTGGTTGGCATCGCTGTTGTGGCAACGCTGTTGATCCGAGCTGTCTTTGGGCTATTTGCAGGGCCACCAGCAGTCGGGTAAAGCCATCTGCTGCGTCCATTCATAACCGTCTAGAGCGAAGCGTCTACAATGAACGGTAGACATGCACTCTTAAGACATCTGAAAAATTTACCTCGTACCCTGTTGATCCGATTCACCTTCTTGCGTAAGGTAGAACACTCTCACTCGCGATCGCGATCACTGAGAGACCGATAAGGCTTCGGAAGAATAAAAGAGGTTGGGTGTTCCGCAATAGCCCTTAAACTGAGGGCATCGCTTAGGTGTCAAACTGCCACGGTTCATCCGTATATATGCGTAAACCTAGCAGTTGTTAAGGATTTCAATAGCACTACAAATCTGAGGCAAACGCTCGCTGCGTTACGGTAGCCTGCATGAAAAGAATTTTAATTGTTGATGACGACCTTACCTTACGGACAGCGCTGACTCGCTATCTGCAAAGCCGTGGGTATGTTGTGCAAGAAGCGCGATCGGGTGTGGAAGCCCTAGCGCTGTTCGAGGAAGACCCAACCGATGTGGTGGTGTCAGATATCGTCATGCCCGAAATGGATGGACTGGAGTTCTGTCGTCGCTTGCGGGCAACGCGACTCGGTCAACTGGTTCCCTTCATTTTTCTGTCGAGTCGACGGGAGCTGTCCGATCGCGTGGAAGGCCACCAGATCGGGGCGGATGACTATTTGGTTAAGCCGTTTGAGTTGAAAGAACTGGCCGCGAAGATTGAAGCCCAGTTGGAGCGATCGCGCCGGGTTCATTCCGAAATCGTGCGACTGATGCAGCAATCAACGGTGGGCGATATGTCCTCATCCTCCAGTGCGGTTGTAGAACCAGCTCCTCCATTGCCCTTGACCCGCGCCGAAGAAAAGGTATTTTGGGAAGTCATTCAGGGATATACGAACAAGCAGATTGGCGATCGCCTGTTTGTCAGTCCCCGCACGGTGCAAACCCATCTCAGCAATATCCTCAGTAAGCTAGATCTGGAGAATCGCCTGCAATTGATTCGCTATGCCTATGAGCATGGCTATCATCCTCCAGACGATAACCATTCGCCAGATAAACCCTGAAACGTAAAAGGTTCAGACCTTGCGTCATCCTGATTGAATTTGTTGATGTTTTGGCGGCGACGCGACCACAACATCAACAAAATGCCCAAGTCTTGAGGCTGTGTGCAACGTTGATTGTTTTGCAAGTCGTGCAGGAGAAATCCAACGCTTTCTGAAGCGTATCAGACACCCTCTAACGTAGAAATCCCGGTAGAAAGCCGCATAACGCACCCAACACCCGCTAAAGTGAGAACTGTTGCCTTGATTAGAAAACCCTGTAGGCTTTGCCACGGGCTCTACTGGGCAGAGCCAAGTCTGGCTGCCATTCCACCCATAACGCATGACGAAGGTACAAATTGCAACCATGGATGAGGGGCAAAATCCGCTAAACCAGCAAACTGCTGCTTCAGAAGCCGCTACCAATCCCTCCGATGCCGACTTTATGGAGACATTTCTGGCGCAGCTACGATCAGAAACTGCGAAGAATCAACTCCGTTTGGTGAAAGAGTTTGCTGAAAAGGGAGAACTTGGCTTAGAAGCTCTGATGCAGTGGTACCTGGAACGCGGATCTGCAAAGCCGACGCCGGTAGATGGAACGCTGCACCAATGCCTGGTCGCCGCCAACACGCCCAAAACCCAAGAGTTTGTGCAAACCCACTTGGCCAACGGGGTCGTTGAGCTGCGATCGCAGGCTAACATCGACTACACTCCACTCGTGACCCTACTGGCCGAGCAGAAGTACGAAGAGGGCGATCGCCTCACCCTCGCCAAGCTCTGCGAACTGGCCGGAGATGCAGCCATGAAGCGAGGCTGGCTCTATTTCACCGAAGTGGAGCAGTTCCCCATCGAAGACCTACAAACCCTCGACCAACTCTGGCACATCTATTCCGAAGGAAAATTTGGCTACTCCATCCAGCGAGACCTCTGGCTGAGCAGTGGCAAAAACTGGGAGAAACTCTGGCCCCTGATCGGCTGGAAACAGGGTAACAACTGGACCCGCTACCCCAAAGAGTTCATTTGGGATTTGTCTGCACCCAAGGGCCACCTCCCCCTTTCCAATCAACTGCGCGGCGTCCGAGTTATCTCGTCGCTGCTCACCCATCCGGCGTGGCAATCCTGATCCTTCAACAGACGCGATCGTCTTTACTTGGAATTGCAGAATCCACTACAGGTCATTTTTTGAAAACCGCGCTGCGCGGTGCACACCGCTATAGGCTTGACGGTCTCGACCAATTTGGTTGAACGGCTGAATTTATAGCCTTACGCATTTAGATTAGGACAGATCATTTTTTTGAGAGCCCCGCAGCGCGGGGCTCTCAAAAAAATGATTGGTTTTTCCTAGGCGCATAGCGCTATAACCTTGAGAACCGCGATTGCACCATTGGTGCGCAAGAGTCCGAGTTTTTGTAAACAGCCGCAGCGCTTGCAGCATCGGGTGGTCTTTTTTCACGCCGTTTACAATCTGGTGCGCCCCCACATGAGCCTCCGGCGGTCTCTACAGGATGACTCCATCGACGCAATCTGCAGAGCGACTCTGACCGCGCCCAAGCTCTGCGTCAAGCCATGCTCACGACCCTGCAACAGTTTCCCAGTTCTCGTGATTGGGCCGCCTTTACATTAATGGGAAACATAGACTGAGCGGCGACTGAACGGCAGTGCTGATTGAGGAGATGATTTTTTACAACTCCGACTGAGTCGATGAAGTAAACCAAAAAAAATCTCGGCCAGGACTTATAGCGGTGTGCAACCGCATTAAGCACAGCAACGGTTGTGTGGGGCGCGGCGCGCCCCACACAACCGTACTTAACTAACGCGCATAGCGCTATATATCAAATCTGGAAATAGCCGTAAAACCCAAATATCGTTTTAGCCCACTGCTGTGCAGCGGGCTAAAACGATATTTGGGTTCTTCAACCGGATTTGATATTACGCAAAACTTGCGTCATCCTGAGTAAATTCGTTGATGTTGTGGCCGCGTCGTGGCCACAACATCAACAAAATGCGTAAGTCCAGTCGGCTTCTGGCACATATGCAGGTTGCTTGGCGGACTGACATGAGACACTAGGGATCCTCGTGCGAAACTCCGTCAATACGCCACAACAACCCTTCCTGTTCCCTGGCTGAGCCACCCGATCTTTATCAATGTTCAGCCATGTCACAATAGATGCTTAAGGCCATGCCTGATCTCCAAACATACAGGTTCATGGCTATGGCGATGATTCCAGGCAAAGCCATTGCAAATGGTAGTTTCCTCTGGTTTTGTGGAACCCTAGAGCGTTACCGTGCTACGAAAACGGATGCCATCTAGATTGTGTCCCGCTGCCCTGTTGCAAATAGTAGATGGTACGAACAATCCTGTTTCTTAACCGTTATTCAACGGTTAACTGAGCTATCGTCACTGGAGGCTTTGATAAGCACCTTGCCATATGAGTGAGTCAAACTCCATGCCCTATCCGTACCCGGCGGATTCAGCAGCGATCGCCCACGGATATCCTCTCCATAAACTTTTGTCAGAGGGCACCCTTAACGGCGACTTGCAGATGGCGATCGAAGCTGAAATCGAGTCTCGTGTACAGCAGCGCCTCGAAGTCGAGTTAGAGTACCGCGTGGCCAAATTAATGGTAGAGCGCGACCAATTACAACGAGAAATTATTGAACGGGAGCGGTTGTTACGGGAATGGCGTCAGGCCGATGCAACGCATCAGGAAAACCAGCGCTTCATTCAACGGATTCTAGAAACAACGCCAAACCTCCTCTACCTCATCGACCTCGTCGAGCAACGGTTAGCCTTCATCAACCGACAGGTGATGGATATTCTCGGCTATCCGGCTCACCAAATTCAGAGCATGTCCACAGACGACCTGTTGGAGATGGTTCATCCTGAGGATCGCGAGACCCTCGTCAGCCATCGAACAGAACTCACCCAATTCAAGGGAAATGATGTGCTGGAGTTGGAATTTCGGGCTCGCCACGCCAGCGGAGCTTGGCGCTGGCTGCGGGTGCATGAAACGATTTTTGACCATACAGCTGACAAGCAACCCTATCGGCTATTGGGTACAGCCGTCGATATTACCGAACGGCGCCAGGCCACCCGTGCCCTGGAACTCGCCAAAAGTGAAGCAGAGCGAGCCAACCAGGCAAAAAGCCACTTCCTTGCAACCATGAGCCACGAGATCCGGACGCCCATGAATGCTGTGATTGGGATGACCGAGTTGCTGCTAGAAACCGAGCTATCGCCACAACAGCGAGATTTCGTAGAAACCCTGGGCAATAGTGGTGAAGCGCTGTTGGCGATCATCAACGATATTCTTGATTTTTCCAAAATTGAGGCTGGCAAGCTTGATTTACAACCCGCTCCCTTTGATGTTCAGAGCTGTGTAGAAAATGCCGTAGATTTGGTCGCACCCAGAGCCGCAGCCAAATGGCTCAATCTTGCTTACAAAGTGGAAGCTGATGTCCCACAGATGCTCGTCGCTGATGAACATCGGGTGCGGCAGGTGCTGGTCAATTTGCTCAGCAATGCAGTGAAGTTTACCCATACTGGCTCGGTGTCTGTAGAAGTTAGCGCTCGCAAGCTATCGACTCGTAGTGCAGGTGCCCATGACCATTACACGTTACGGTTTGCCGTCAAGGATACGGGAATCGGAATTCCCTCCGATCGCCTAGGTTCCTTGTTTGAGCCCTTCTTTCAGGTTGATTCATCCATTACGCGCACCTTCGGCGGCACGGGGCTGGGGCTGGTGATTAGCCAGCGACTCAGCGAAATGATGGGCGGACGCGTATGGGTTGAAAGTGAACAAGATATCGGTTCGATCTTTTATTTCTGCATTGTGGGTCGGGCGATCGCCCCAGAACAGGAAGCGGTTCTGAACCAGACCCCTGGACCGCTGTTTGAAGGGAAAACGGTATTGATTGGTGACCCGAATGCCATTAACCGTCAGCATCTCCTATTGCAGGCACAGCGCTATCGGATGAAGGCGCATGCCGTCGCATCATCCGCTGAGCTACTAGCAACACTCGATCAAGACAATGGCTTCGATGCCATTCTGGTCGATCATCGCTTGCCCGGTCTAGAGCAATGGTTGGTGGAAGACCCGCGCTGGCGGACGTTACTGGGCCAGCTTCCCTTTATCCTGATGGTGCCCTTGGGTTGGCGAGCCTCCGCGCACTACTGTTCAACCAACTATCCCTGGGCGGCACACCTGAAAAAACCTGTGAAGCGATCGCATTTTGTGACCACCCTGACAGAGGTATTTGGCCATAGTCGCAACACGACAAACAATCTTACCGCTTCCCGCATCGCTCCCCCCAAAGCCCTCTGCATTCTGGTGGCGGAAGACAACCCTGTCAACCAAAAGGTGGTTCTCAAATTACTCGAACGGCTCGGCCATCAAGCCGATGTGGCGAACAACGGGCGAGAAGTCCTCGACGCCCTGCGAACCAAAACCTACGATGTGGTGCTGATGGATGTGCAAATGCCCCAGATGGATGGCATTACGGCCACCCATCAGATCTGCCAGGAGTGGGGTGACCAGCGCCCACGCATCATTGCGGTGACCGCTAATGCCATGCGTGGCGATCGCGATGAATGCCTGCAAGCGGGTATGGATGACTACTTGAGCAAACCGATTCGGCTGGAGCAGTTGGCGGTCGCCCTTGGCCAGTATCAGCCTCAGGGTACCGCTGCAGAGCCTCAGCCCTACCGGTTACCGGCAGAACTCGATTTTCAGGTCTTGAATCTCTTTATGGAGGATGTGGGGGCCGATGCGGAAGAGGTGCTGATTGAAATGATTGACTGCTATCTCAAAGAAAGCACCGCCTATCTACCTGTTTTAAAGGCGGGCGTAGCTAATACCGACCAGGGCACGCTCATTCGCACGATTCACACCCTCAAATCCAGTAGTGCCCTTCTGGGTGCTACGCAGTTTTCTCATCTCTGTCGAGATATCGAAGAAAATGCGATGAACCTCTCTCCTGAAGAGATTCAGCAATTTCTACCCGACTTGCTAGAAAATTACACCCAGGTGCGGCTGGCACTAAAGCGACTGCAAGAAATGCTGAGAAACCACATTCCCCTCGTTTCTGGAACAGCGCAATAGCTACAAATAGACTGGGCGATCGCGCCAGCAACTCATGATTTCTTTTTCTTTTTGGCTGAAGACTTTTTGGCCGATGTGCCTGCTCCAAATCCTCTGGGTTCAGCAGCAATAGGCTTAGCCGCTCTTTGGGACAAATGTTCGGCATCCACGTAAGTGCGTTGGGCGATTGCTTCCTTAGAGGAAATCAGTTTTAGGTGTAGCTGTGCATCAATCCAGTCGCCCAGAATACTGAGATCCACACGTTTTGCGACGTAGGCTTGCTTGATGAGATCTGCCGTTTCCATGGCCTGCATATCAATCAAAGCGTTGATTAATAGCGCTATGCGCGTTAGTTAAGTACGGTTGTGTGGGGCGCGCCGCGCCCCACACAACCGTTGCTGTGCTTAATGCGGTTGCACACCGCTATATATCAAATCCGGTTGAAGAAGCCAAATATCATTTGTGCCCTTCAACCGGATTTGATATTAGATGTTATGAATTGAGGGCGATCGCGCAGCGACAGCGCTACACAAAATCGGCGGCATTCAGTTGATTGAGGCGCACATCCTCAATGCGCAGTAGGTTGGTGTTTCCCAATTTGACCAATACATCGGCACCCTGGCGTTGCAGGGTTAACTGCCCAAAGCGGATGCCAATGAGGTCGATCTTGTCTTGCCCATCGCGATAGTCTTTGAGCGTATCGAAGCCTTGGTTGGCGCGGATGCCAACCCGATCGCGCCCCGCTCCAGTGAAGATGACGTCATTTCCGGCATCACCAAATAACCGATCGTTGCCGCCACCGCCGTTGAGGATGTCGCGATCGCCGCCACCCCGCAGGATATCGCGACCGCCATTACCAACCAAGCGATCAACGCCCCCGCCGCCCGTGATTCTGTCATTGCCCGCCTGGCCAAAGAGGCGATCGCGCCCAGCCGCACCGACCAGGCGATCGTTGCCACTGCCCGCTTTAATCAGATCGTTGCCGCCGCGCCCAAACAGGCGATCGTTTCCACCTCGCCCATAGATGCGGTTATTGACCGCGCTCCCTCTCAGCACATCGACTCCCGGTGTGCCTCGCATTACAGGGCTATTGGTTGGCGGATTCACCGGATTATCTGGGCCACCTGGATCCCCGACAACAAACTCTTCGGCCCCAGCATCAATGCGACCGTCTCGACGGGTGCCGCTTTGGTCGATGGTTGGTGCGCCGTCATTCACCCCGGCATTGATGGCAGGGCTGCCTTGCAGCAAGGCATGGCTCAGCAAGTAAGGGTGACCATTGGTGGAGAGCGGAGCGAGCCTGACATCCGCCAACCGAATATTTTCGACCGCTACATCTTCATTCAGTTGCGCAAACTGGAAGTTGCCACCTCCATCGCTGAGGGAGCGGTTTGTGTGCTGCTGAATTTGCCAATCATTACCGCCATTGTTTGCGGTGTTGCGATAAAAGATCGTATTTTTGGCCACGATCCGATTATCGTCACCCGCCAAAATACCGCCAGCGACCCAACCTGCGGAGTTGTAGGCAACGGTGCTGTTGACAATGGTGGCATCGCCCCGCAACGCCATCGCGCCGCCCAACTTGCCAAAGGGCTCACCTACGGTGCCATCGGCCTGGTTGCCCGAAAACGTGCTGTTGGTGATGGTGGTCGGGGCGTTCAGCATCCAGAGGCCGCCGCCCTGGTTGGTGGCACTGTTGTTGACGAAGGAACTGCGGTCGATGATCAGCCCGCGATTCACCTCGTTACTCAACACCACTACGCCGCCGCCATTGCCATCGTTGCCTCCCGGCAGTTCGCGCACGGAGTTGTCTTTGAACAACGTGCGCCGGAGGGTGACTTTGTCATTCCCTGCGGTAAAGAGATAGGCAGCTCCACCTTCGGCGCGCCCCTGGTTCCCCTCAAAAATCGTGTCGGTGATATTGATAAAGCCGGAGGATTCGCTGGTGGAACTGGCACGATCGGTGTAGAGTGCGCCCCCAAATCCGCGCAGAAAATCGTTGGGGCCACCGGTGTCAAAGCGCCCTGCGAGGGTGTTGTTATTGATAAAGCGGCTGCCGCTGATGGTGAGCTTCCCGTTGAGGCTGTTGACAGCGCCGCCATTAATGCCCTCGTTGCCAATGAAGGACGAGTCGCGGATGGTGAAGGTGCCGGGGCTGACGAAGGCGATCGCCCCCGCGCCCCGCTCATCATTGTTGGCCGTCGCTTTGTTGTTGCGGAAGCTGCTGTTTGTCACTTCCAGGTTGTTTTCCCAGGGGCTATAGATTGCGCCGCCTCCGGAGTTAGCGACGTTGCGCAGGAAGGTGACGTTATCCACAACCACGCTAGCGCGGTGCTCGCCCCGAATCGCGCCGCCCCGTTCATCCGTAAACCCATCCACTAAGGACAGATTTTTCACCGTAAACGTGGTGGGGAAGTCCTGGTTGGAATTGACGGAGAAGATCCGCGTCGATTGATTCCCGCTGATGGTCAGGTTGTTCGCGCCTGCGCCGTCGATGGTGATATTTTTGCCGGGAGAAATCTCTAGCTGGCTGTCTAAGGTGATGGTCTGATTGGCCAGCCCTGGGGCAAAGCGAATAACAGTTCCGCTGGTGGCTTGACTGATGGCTCTCCGCAACGACCCAGCCCCACTGTTCACCGTACTGGTAACAGTGATAGTGTTAAGGGTTCCTGTGAAGGCCGCTTGTCCGGCGGTACTGAGGGCGGATGAAGCGGCGATCGCCCCTGTTGCCACCTCCAAATCCCAATCTCCACCGCGTCCAGTGAGGTCGGTGGATGCCGCTACATCCGCCCCCGTTAATTCGCTCAGCCGTTCTAGGAATTCCATGCTTTCGGCCGCAATGCCACAGCCATACAGCAGCAAATCGCCGTCTGGTGCAAATGCACTAGACCATTGAGACACTTCACTGGCTGCGATTTCCAGGCTGGTTGCATCGAGAGTCGTGCTCCCTAAGAACACCTGATCTGCGGCCCCATGGGAAAAAATTTGCACACTGTCCAGGCCGCTATAGCCTGCCAGGGTTTCGGTGATTTGTGTTAAGCCATCCTGAGAGGGATCGAGCATCACCACTTCCACCCCCGGACGCATGTAGGCGCTGAGCTGGGCGGCATCGGCGCTCGCCCCATCTACAAACACCACCGTCGAAGTCGGTTGTGAAACAAGACTACTCATGAACTCCATCTCCATTTTGCTGAATATTTGGGAATAGCCCGATGCTGCTTACCCACACCAAACCTAAGGCTCCGCAACAGCCCGTGAGGGTTCGCGAAGCCCGTTTTGGCTTTTATCAATAGCGGGAAAATCTCAGTGCAGCGTCTACCAGGCCGTTTACGTAAATTTGGGATGCTATCTTCGGTGTCATTGGGTCAACGGGTTCACAGTGTCAGTGCATTCACTCGACCGAATAACTGTGCATTACAGTTGCCCCTAAGAACATTGGCTTAGAACTCTGACCCAACAACTCTCAGCCCACAAAGTAAAGACGTGACGTTTCAGGAAATCCGAGGCCCAGAGCGTATTATGTTGGGTCTTCATCGTGACGGTCATTGATCGTTAAGCGGATAGGCAAATGCTGCCTTCTCGCTCTGTGTCGTCTGGAATACCCTGATTCAGACAGTCGAGCCAAAATGACCGCTCTTGGTAAAGCACACCATGCATATTCTTGTAATAACTTGCTAACAGGGGGGGCTGGCTTCTGTGGGAATACGGATTTTCGCGGGCTCGGCGGCAATTGAATGGTTGTATCCTCGTCATCAAGGGAGAAGGAGCGATCGCCCCATGCCTCTACTCTGCTCACTCGCCAGGGAGTCGATCCATTGCCCCAGCCCAATGGATTGCAAGCGTTGGAAGAGAGGATTGCGATATGTTGTGAACGATATTTTTTCGCCTGGGGATGTTCGCAGGGATATTTCGTAAGAAACTAGGAGTATTCGATTAAAAATTGGCGCAAAACTGCTACACAGCCATTGCTTTGCGACGCGGGCCGATCTCACTGACTGACGGCAAGCAGGGACGGAAGCCCTTTGTCCTGGTCTGACGCCGCGATCGCGATCGTCAGCAACTTGTAGCGGGTAACTCATGTAACTGGTAACTTCTGTCATCGTGCCCCAACCCTCGTCCAACGCTCCATTGCCTCTGGCTGCTTCCTCTTTCCACAGCAGTGGACAACCCGATGCCTCTCCAATCGACCGCAAACCCTGGCATGGGTCGCTGGAACTCACCTATACTCGACAGCCCCAGCAAACCCAATTGGCGCGGTGTTTTGTGCAGTCTCCGATGAAGGTGCAACGTCCGTTCTATCCCGAAGGGGAGGTTTGCCATACGGTGACGCTGCATACCGCCGGGGGCATTGTGGGGGGCGATCGCCTCTCCACTCGCCTGCACCTGCAGCCCCAGACCCATGCCTTGCTCACCAGCGCGACTGCCGGGAAGCTTTATCGCAGCAATGGCTTGGACGCCCACCAACAGCTTCAGGTGCGGCTGGAGGCGGGAGCCTGCCTGGAGTGGTTGCCCCAGGAGGTCATTGCCTTCAATGGGGCCGAGTTTCGTCAAGATACCTATGTGGAGCTGGCGGAGGACGCCC
Source organism: Vacuolonema iberomarrocanum LEGE 07170 (assembly GCA_015207365.1). Lineage (GTDB taxonomy): Bacteria > Cyanobacteriota > Cyanobacteriia > Elainellales > Elainellaceae > Vacuolonema > Vacuolonema iberomarrocanum. The sequence continues at coordinate 81,343 of JADEXA010000014.1, read as the reverse complement.
TATGGATGGGCTGGGAACTCGTGCGGTTGGGACGAACAGCGCGAGGGGAGCAGTTTTTGAGTGGCAACTGGCGATCGCGCACCCAAATTTGGCAAAACGGTCGCTTGGTGTGGGTCGATCCGCAGCACATCCAGGGGGGCTCTGAGCGGCTGCACCATCCCCATGGGTTGGGAGGTTGTCCTGTGATGGGTAGTTTTGCGATCGTGGGGCAGGATGTGTCGGCGGAGTTAATGGCGCAAGCTCGGGATGCATGGCACAGCCGCACCTCCCCTCCCGATACCCCTGCCGATGCGGGTGTCACTCAGCTGATGGGCGGGATGCTCTGTCGCTACCGAGGATTCTCCACCCTCGAAGCCCGCCGCTGGTTCGTTGCGGTGTGGCACCTAGCGCGCCTGGCTTTATGCGATCGCCCGGCTTGCCCGCCCCGTGTTTGGTAAAAGGATCGTCAAATAGGCATTGCTTATTGAGGGGATAATTTTTTCTGAGAAGAGGCGTACTGCGCCTCTTCTCAGAAAAAATTATCCTTATAGCGGTGTGCAACCCCATCAACCGGATTGGATATTAAAGGTCATAGATCTTGGATTCTAATTCTGCTTCCAAGTCATCCGGTAGCTCGGTCATAAAGTCGTAGCCTGTAATGTCTTCAATTTGGTCAACGGTTTGCAGAAACTCGCGCCAGTCTTGCTGCCGAATTCCCTGGACATTGGGCATGAGGACAGCGATGACCTGATCGCTGGCGGTCACCTCTTCCAAAGATTGGATGGGGCGATCGACGATGACCGCAATTTTCCAGACAAACTCCGGTACGGTGATGCGCCCTCGCCCAATGGTGTCGCGCTGTCCTCGCTCACCTTCGCCGCCAACGCCTGCTGTTCCCGCGATAATGTATAGCTCATTGCCCAATTCGACGAGGTCCCGGCTATAAACTTCCAGATCAGCCCATGGCCCCTGGTTGTTGTCGGGAGACTGGGGAATGATATTCGACATATAAAAGACTGATTCGCTATCTTCGCGGCGACGATTGCGATCGGCGGCAGGAACCAGGTGTCCCCGGTTAAATCCACTGCCCGTGTAGTCATTGGTGTCTACCTGATACCAGCCGGTTGGCAAAAAGGGATCGGGAGTAAAGGGAGGGCGGCTGCGTTGCCCCAACCACGACTCGTTCAGTTGCCATGCCACCCAGTTCGCCGTGGCCCGCTCGCGGCTGTAGGACATGGCATACTGGGGGCGCACAATCAGGTAGTTGTCTGGAGTGTCGGGGGTAGGAACGGCATCGCTGGGATTGCCCAAGAGTAGATGAATGCTGTCGTTGATCTGGAGGGTGGGCGGTGCTGGCGCTTGGCAGGTTGCTAGGTTGGCGACCAAGACGACGCTCAAAAGGCTCGATAGGCAAAGGGATAGGCGATCGCCAATATTCCGGCAAAACCAGGGATGAATTGAGAGATATCGCATAAGCTCCACAAACCTTCTCTACATCTGCAACCACAATCGCAACCCCTTCTATTTCTCTATAATTTCGGGGAATTTTGGGTAAGTTCTATCATGCAGCTTCATTGACGGGTATTTGCGACCCATTTTTAATGTGTCTTCTGAGCGTTTTTCTCTTCTCGAAGATACCTGGGTTGCCCGGCAATACAATAGTGCAGGGGAGTCAGAGTACGGTTAACTGTCCTTGGTACGACAGGGTAGAAAGGCTAATATGTGACAAGAACAATTCCTCAGCAAAGGCCTTAAGAATGCAAACCAGACACGATCCTGACAAGCGCAAACTTTTGTCTGCCCTTTCCCATGGGTCAATCTTTTTCAGTGCCCTTGTTCTTTCGGTAGGTATTCCTATTGCATTGCTTTTCATTTCGGATGACCCTGTTGTCAAAGCAAATGCGAAAGAAGCCATCAATTTCCACATCAATGTTTGGTTTTGGGGAATTGTGGTTTCGATTCTAGTCTGGTTGCTGGTGGGCTTTCTTCTCTTGCCGCTTTGGGTCGCCTACAATTTCATCCCTCCTATCTGGATGATTTATAAATGTTTGACAGACGTTGATCGCCCTCATCGCTATCCTCTGACGGTGCACCTTCTGTAGGGTGTTTCATCCTAACCAGCCCTATTTGCGAGATAGTCTCGCTCTCGGCTTTAAAAATGATATGAAAAAATCCTCTGCTCAGCCTGAGCAGAGGATTTTTAGTAGAGTCTACCAACTTAAAATCTATGGTTTTTGGTGCCTACTATCTTCAACCGCAAAACCTACCAAAAACCTCCTATGTTGAGGGAGTGCATCGAGCAAAGGGCGATGGGGCGTTTGCTCTTAGCCCTTTACTCTAGCTATAGATAGACTCTCCAGAATACTGTCAGTCGCAATCGATCAAGACAATCATTATCTTCTATGTCCTGGAGTGCGATTCCTATACGTACGGTTGGTTCAGATGCAACCCTATCCTATGGGAGAAAATGTTTACCTTCACGAAATCAATTATCGAACCAAAACAGTCACTTCAAACTCGATACGTAGCGCTCGACTCAAAATTATGTTTGTTGTTCTGCACCAACATAGTTGATAAACAGAGCACAAGCGCAAGCATAGCCAGTGAAAAAGAGAAACGGAACTAACATCATTTAGACTCCTATTCTTCAAAATTGGGGAGTGAGTCTGAGGGCTTTCTTACCCTCGCCTCCATAGTATTCCTAAATGGCAAAAATGGGCATCACCCGATGAGAGACGACCATTGGAGGGAAGGGTTTTTGTTCGGTTCTATCTACTTGGTTAATTTAAGGTTTAATTGAGATTTGCCGACACCGATAGGTATTTTGACTGACTCTAATTTTCTTGCAATCAATCCCATGGCTTTTCCACGTCCAAACCATCCTGAAAACTTTCTTGATCCCCTTTATGATTCCATCCATTTATCATCACAAAATACTGGGACTCATGTGCATTTAGAATGGCGGCGCTACGCTCGATTATTCCGGCAACCTCTGCGAACGAAGCATGGAGTTTGGGATCAGCGAGAGGGATTAGTTGTGCGACTAGAAGATGCACAAGGGCGTGTCGGTTTTGGAGAAATTGCCCCGCTTCCCTGGTTTGGTAGTGAGACTCTGGATGCGGCGATCGCCCTCTGTGCCTCGCTTTCCGCCATGGGAGAGGCGTTAAATTCTCAGCAACTAGCGCTGATCCCTAACACCCTCCCAGCCTGCCAATTTGGCTTGGCGATCGCCTGGAGCGCCCTCCATTATCCCCCCAGTCAAACGCCTCTTGACGCCGCAATCCCGCCGTCTGCGGTGCTTTTGCCCACTGGCGAGACCGCACTGGAGCACTGGCAGCCAACCTGGGAGTCGGGAAACCACACCTTCAAATGGAAAATTGGGGTGGAATCTGCTAGTAAAGAATTGTGTACTTTCCAAAAATTGCAGGCACGGCTGCCTAAATTCTCAACCATCCGGTTGGATGCTAATGGGGGGCTATCGGTTGCGGATGCCTGTCGTTGGTTGGAGGTCTGTGCAACCGACGAGCGGGTGGAGTTTCTGGAGCAACCTCTTGCTCCCGATGCGTTTACGGCGATGCAGGCTCTGAGCGATCGCTTCCCCACACCTCTGGCCTTGGACGAGTCGGTAGCAAACCTAGCTCAATTAGCCGCTTGCTATCAGCAGGGGTGGCGGGGTGTTTTCGTGGTGAAGCCCGCGATCGCCGGATCGCCCTATCGCTTGCGAGCGCTATGTCATCAGCATCACCTGGATGTGGTAGTGTCATCGGTGTTTGAAACGGCGATCGCGCGGAACTTCTTGCAAACTAGCCTGCTGCCAGCATTGCCTCAGCCTCTGCGTGCCCCCGGTTTGGGCACCGCCCACTGGTTTCCCGACGATGGCTTTGAGACGACCGATTTTGCTTCCCTATGGCAACGCCTAACGCCCTCATCCAAGACAGCCTGACCCGCGACTGGTTGGTGGGTGTATCGCGCGATCGCTTCCACGCTGCATTCCATGCCCGCGCTGCGCAACTCGCGGAGATGGATAGCCTCCAGCACATTTTTCTGGTGGAGCCTGACCCTGTAGATTTTTTGGCGGGTTTGTTGAGCGCTCTCGCTGCTGGACATCACCTGATTTTGGGCAACCCCCGCTGGGAACAACGGGAGTGGCAACAGGCGCTCGCCCTCACGACCCCAACGCTCATCTGGGGGCAGCCACCGCTATCAACCGAGCCTCTATCTTTATCCAATCAACCTTTATCCAATCAACCCGAAACATCCAATCCACCCAAAACGATTGCTCAACATCCAACATCCAATCGTCAACATCCAACGATCCTTATTCCCACGGGTGGTTCCTCTGGCCATCTCCGGTTTGCTGTTCATACCTGGGAAACATTAATAGCTTCTGTGCAAGGGTTTCATCAGTTTTTTGGGGGCGATCGCTTGCATTCCTGTTGTGTGTTACCCCTGTTCCATGTCAGCGGCTTGATGCAGGTTATGCGCACGCTCCACACTGGCAGCTTGCTTGCTCTGCCGAACTTCAAAGACTTGGAGCAGGGACAATTTCCCGATCACGATATGACGGGTTGGTTTCTTTCCCTAGTGCCGACTCAACTGCATCGCCTGATGCAAAATCCGGCGACCATTCCCTGGCTCCAGCAGTTTCGTGCCATTTTGCTGGGAGGTGCGCCTGCTTGGGGCGACTTGCTGAAGCAGGGCAGAGCGCTGAGATTGCCCCTGGCTCCCACCTACGGCATGACCGAAACAGCCGCCCAGATTGCCACCCAATATCCCCAGGATTTTCTGGCGGGGCGATCGGGGTATACGGTGCTGCCCCATGCGCAGGTGACGCTGATGCCCACAGCTGAATCATCCGTCGTGGCATCAACCGCCGCTCAATCATCCACCCCCCCTGGTGTTGTTGGTATTCGGGCTTCATCTCTATTTTGGGGTTATGGGTCAGATGGCGCGGATGGAAGGAATCGGGGCGATCGCCCGTTCCTCACCGATGACATTGGATACTTGGATCAGTCCGGAAAGCTGCATGTGCTGGGACGGGCCAGCGACAAAATCATAACGGGGGGTGAAAACGTGTTTCCGGCAGAGGTGGAAAGCGCTATCTGGGCAACGGGATTAGTGCGGGATGTGGCGGTGCTTGGGATGGGCGATCGCCATTGGGGCGAATGTGTCACGGCTCTCTATGTCCCCAATTCCCCCAATCTTGCTGGGACTGATATTGCAGACCGATTGGCAGCCACGCTCAGCCACTACAAGCGCCCAAAGCGTTGGCTGGCGTGCACTCAACTGCCTCGCAATACCCAGGGCAAGCTGAATCGGACGGAGCTTTATCACCTCGCCCAAACCCTCAACCAGCGGCAATTTTCACAAAATTCTCGAACAAATACCTAGAGGGACAGGAAGCAAAACGCTAAACTGAGTAGAAGCGTATCGGGTATTGACACTATGTCCCTGTTTGCACAATCTCTTGCAGCTTTCTTACAAATCTATTTTGTGCTGATCATTATTCGGGTATTGCTCAGTTGGTTCCCTACCATTGATTGGTACAACCAACCCTTTAACGCCTTGAGCCAGTTGGTTGACCCCTACCTCAATCTGTTCCGTCGGATTATTCCACCCATCGGAGGATTGGATCTGTCTCCCATCTTGGCGATCTTTGCCTTGCAACTGGTGAGCCAACTGGTTGCTAGTGCGGCTGCCAGCACCTCGTCTCTACCGCTTTAGGCGACCTCTAAATCGGCGGGGCATCTAGATCTGCTCGGTCATTCATGTCGATGTCCGATCCGTTTTTCATCTAGCGCTGCCCATAGGATTTTCCCTGACTGAGTTCATGTGAGGGAATTGCACCTTTTCCTAGCGGCGCACGCGCCCCGAGAAGCCGGATGCTTTGAACTGCACCAGCTTTAATGGGGTTGGTTGATTGGCCGGAACCGTAATCCGGAGCTCGAACTCGCCAATGCCGATGGGGACTTCCTCGATCGCTCCCAGGCGGGTTCTATTCTGCATGGCAGGATTATCGTTGGCATCCAATACGCGCCCAAAGATATCGGCATTGTAGACGGGACGCGCAGAGGTGTTTTCGGTTTTGCCAAAGACAAGGAAACAGTTGGCGGCCATGGCACTGCCGTCTGTGGTAACCGTTCCCTTTGCCATTTCAGGCGGGCAGTCGCGATAGTCGATGTCGAACAGACGGATCTGAGTTACCGCCTGGGCAGGCATGGGCAACCCAGTAACCGCAACGAGCAGGGCGATCGCCCCCATCAGCAATATCCGTTTGCCCCAAGCTATCAGCGCGGCAAAATTAACAGAAATAGTTTGCATAATTTGTAGGTGGTAATGTCAGTGCTGCTGCTTTCATTTTTGCGTTAAATGACGTAACCGTATAGCCATCCGCGTTGAGATCCGTACCCCTCTTGGGTAACAATGTTTCCAACATTGGATTGCAGGAAGGCGATCGCCGTGGCGAGTGCTGAGTTTGATACGGGATGGGAATCTGCCCTTAACGCTGCGTTTGAGGAATGCGAGGCGCTAGGCTACGGGCTGACGGCAGAGCAGCAAGCGATTCTGCGACGGGCGATTGCCCGCTCCCCCGGATCGTTTTCCGCCGAAGCAACGGCCAATCCCCTGGAGGAACTGGCCCCCGACCAGCGTCAGGCTTTTTTGCAATACATCGACGAACAGGATCGCCAAAACCTGCCCTGGAAAGCACAATTCCTCAACGACTGGCTCCAGGGAACGGCTTCGGGAGAGGTGCAATTTGTCCGAGATGACTTTGGCTTGGCCTGGTTGGAGCGGATTACGCCGGAGCATTTGGCTCAGTATCGGCAGTCGGATCAGTTGCGGGTGGGCGATCGCATCGAAATCGCCAGCAACCTTTGGGAATGGACGCAGGAGGATGGTCCCTGCCCTCGCGAATGGTTCCCCTGCACCGTCATCAACCTAACAGAGCCAGGATCGCAGGTCGATGGCGAATCGATTTTCAGTGGCACCGTGCGTTTTGATAACGGGATGGAGTATGAGATCCAGGGAATCTACGACTGGAATCGCTACAACTGGCGGTGGCTGGGAGAATCGTGAGAAGTGAAAGCAAGATAATTTGAATCCAAGGGCGGGTTTCTCTCCCTGCGAATTCTGAGAAACGTCGTATCATCAAATTAAGTTGTTTGTAAAGAGTTGTGACGTGGAATTCAACTCCGCTGTTGCACTGATGGCGAGACAACGGATGAAGCTGTCATCGCCGCAATCCAAAATCTAAAATCCAAATTTCAACATTCCTATGACTTCTTCTGCGATCGCTCCCGCTTCCCTCACCCGTCAGTCTTGGCAGTGGAAAGGGCATTCTATTTGCTACACCGTTCAGGGCAGTGGAACACCTGTGGTATTGCTGCATGGGTTTGGCGCATCCATTGGGCACTGGCGCAAGAACCTTCCCGTGCTGGCCGATGCTGGGTATCAGGTTTATGCGATCGATTTATTGGGCTTTGGTGCTTCAGATAAGCCCGCGATCGCCTACTCTCTGGAGATGTGGGAAGAGCTGTTAGTCGATTTTTGGCAAGACAAGATTCAGCAGCCAACCGTTTGGGTGGGCAACTCCATTGGAGCCTTGCTGGTCTTGATGCTGCTAGCGCATCACCCAGAAGTGGGACGAGCGGGAGCCCTGCTCAATGCTGCTGGCGGACTTAACCATCGTCCTGAAGAACTGAACTTACCCCTCCGGGTGGTCATGGGCACCTTTGCCAAAGTGGTGAACTCTCGGACATTAGGCCCCTTTCTGTTTAACCGGGTGCGGCAAAAGTCCCGCATTCGCGGCACGCTGAAGCAAGTTTATTGCGACAATTCCGCCGTTACAGACGAGCTTGTGGATTTGCTCTACGAACCTTCCTGCGACCCTGGCGCACAAAAGGTCTTCGCGGCCATTCTCGCTGCGCCTCCGGGGCCGCAACCCACCGAACTGCTGCCCAAGGTTACCCAACCCCTGCGCGTCATCTGGGGTGCTGCCGACCCCTGGACACCCATCTCCGGTTCTAAGCCCTATCAGGAACTAGCCGCCACTGAACCCGATCGCGTCCAATTCACCGCGCTCCCAGAAACGGGGCATTGTCCCCACGACGAACGCCCCGATGAGGTCAACGCTCTCCTGCTGGATTGGTTGGCACAGATCTAGCGAGGGTTTTGGTTTGGAGCGGATGCAGATTTAGTGGGATTTAACGCAGATAAACGCAGACGAACGCAGATGGGTTCTGACTGCGGGATTATCAGCCTCCAACCAATCTACGGACGAGTCATCCGTGCTCCCAAACCACCGCTTGCCGGAAAATTCCTTCATTGATACCCCTCTCTTCATCCTCTGCATCTGCGTTCACCTTGTCTGCGTTCATCTGCGTTCTCTCCTTCCTAATCCCCCCGCCTAGCTCTCTCGACAATAGCTTTTAGCGCTTACTCAGCGGCGCAACTCATCGCCCATCAACGTTCACCTTATCTGCGTTCATCCGCGTTCTATTCTTCTCCGAATCCCTTGCCATGACGCTACCCACTGTCATTCTCCCTGGCTACCTTGCAGGCGCACCTCCCTATCGCGAAATGGAGGAGGCGCTGCGAGGGATGGATATCCCTGTGGTGACGGTTCCCCTGCGGCGACGGGATTGGTTGCCGACCTTGGGAGGGCGATCGATCACGCCGATTCTGGAAAAGCTGGATGCAACGGTGCAACAGGTACGGCAGCAGTATGGATGCGATCGCCTCAATCTGGTGGGTCATTCCGCTGGTGGCTGGATCGCTCGGATTTATTTGGGGGAAGTTCCCTACACCATTCATCCCAGTGATGGCGATCGCAGCGGGCTTTGGAAAGCGCATCCCTACGTCGCTACGCTGGTGAGCCTGGGCACACCCCACATCAGCCAGGAACGTTGGACCCGACGGAATCTGGATTTCGTCAAAGATAACTACCCCGGGGCGTTTTACCCAAACGTGCGCTACATCTGTGTTGCAGGAAAATCGATCCAGGGTAGTCGCTGGCGCAGTTGGTTTGCCTACAGCAGCTATGAGCAAACCTGTGGTGATGGCGATCGCTGGGGCGATGGGATTACCCCCATCGAAGCCGCATTGCTAGACGGCGCTGAGAACCATGTCCTCGATCATGTCTATCATTCTCCTCGTCCAGGGCAGTTCTGGTATGGGTCAGAACCCGTCGTCAAGCAATGGGCGTCCTACCTCGCGTAAGGCAAACACTGCGACCAAGACGCCGATTAATGGCCTGGGGTCGCCAGGTTGCGGAATCGCGTGAACTGCGGCTCAAATAGCAGCTTGACCGTGCCCACGGGACCATTTCGGTGCTTGGCGACAATGATTTCCGCGACGCCGCGATCGGGCGTGTCGGGGTTATAGTATTCATCCCGGTATAGCATGATGATTAAGTCGGCATCCTGCTCGATCGAACCCGACTCTCGTAGGTCGCTCATCATGGGGCGCTTGTTGGTGCGAGACTCAACGCCCCGGCTGAGCTGGGATAGGGCGATGACTGGGACATTCAGCTCCCGTGCCATGGCCTTCAATCCACGGGTCATACGAGACAGCTCCTGCACCCGGTTCTCGCTGCCGCTCCCATCCATCAATTGCAAATAGTCGATCACCACTAGACCGAGCGCACCGCCTTGCTCGGCCTGGAGACGCCGCACTTTCGATCGCATCTCCGTCACCGAAATATTGGGCGTATCGTCCATAAAGATGGGCATTTGCGACAGCGAACTAATGGCATGTCCCAGGGGTTCCCATTCGTTCTGGCTGATACGACCGGAGCGCATCCGTCCACTCTCGATCTGCGCCTCACTGGACAGCAGACGGTAGACCAACTGCTCCTTCGACATTTCCAAACTGAAGACGGCGACCGGAAATTTGTGGAAAGCAGCAATGTTGCGGGCGATGTTGAGACAAAAAGCCGTTTTCCCCATGGATGGGCGAGCCGCGGCGATGATCAGGTCGGAGCGCTGAAAGCCCTGGGTCATCGCGTCCAGGTCGTAGAAGCCGCAGGAAACGCCGGGTAGTGCCATCCCCGCGAAGCGTTCTTCAATATCAGAGAAGGTGGTGGTTAGGATGTCGGAGGTGGCAATTAGGCTCTGATTGGGGCGGGATTGGGTAATGCTAAACATGCGCTGTTCCGCCTGATCTAGCACTTGCTCTAGGGGAGTGGCGGTTTCGTGGGCGAGGTAGCTGATTTCGGTGCCCACCTGAATCATTTTGCGGCGTAGAAACTTATCGACCACCAGTTGGGCGTACTGGTCGATGTTGACAGCGCTCACGGTGCGATCCACCAGTTGGGCAATGCGATTTTGCCCCCCAACTTTCTCGAGTGCGCCCTGATCATGCAGCTCCGTGGAGATGCTCATGAGGTCGGTGGGTCGGCCCTGGCTATAGAGCTTGAGAGCGGTGCGGTAGATTTCCTGGTGAGCGCTGATGTAAAAGGCTTCGGGACGCAATAGCTCTGCCACCCGCCCGATCGCCTCTGGGTCGATCAAAATTCCGCCTAAAATGGCCTCCTCCGCATCAATATTTTGGGGTGGAAGGCGATCGCTATATGCCTGAAAATTTAGTTCTTGAACCATATCTCCCTAACCGATACCCAGAGAACTCACCGAAATCTGACGTATGAACCTAATCCGAATCTCGAACCTATCTAGCTAGCACTGAAAATTTGGGGGAAGTTTGTATCTAGAGGAACTTACATCGACTAACCCACAGAGTTGCATAGACAGACTGCACCTCAGAGTAGCATCTTCTTTCTAGATATAGGAGCATCCACGAAATTTAGAATTATGTAACGCTAGATGTAGCCTGGCTACGATTTTTATATCGAGAAAATGACATTCCTATGGATCCGTTGAGTGATCTAAGGGGAGACTTTAACGGTGAATATTTTTTTGAAAATAGAATTTCAAGGATCAAACCCTGAATTGAGGCTGATCATCAACCCTGGGCAGGCACTGGCGCTCAAAAAATACCCAAAAAACAAAAGAGGATCTGGATAACTCCATCAACCGGATGCCCTTTAAGATGCGAAGTGGTTTGACACCTCCAATCTCGCTAAAGGTCGTTCAATCGTCTTTCATTTCCTATAAAAAAGTCCCCTACGACTATCATCGCAGAGAACAGATGAACTAGTCCGGAAACGTCTCAAAGAATCACAAAAGTTTGCCGAAACTTTATCTCTCAGCTCTTCAGCTCTAATACGCTGACTGACAGGACTGACGCAAAACTTGCTTGCATACGCCTGAATCAGTCCATTGATGGAGGGGTCGCGTCGTGACCCCTCCATCAATGAATACGTAAGTGCGGCTGATAACGTTTCGGACTGTGTTGATTTTTCCTGTCATACGCAGAAAAAACAGTGGTTCAACCACGCTCTAGGCTTCCTCTTCAGCTACGACACTGATCGTTACGGTTGCCGAAACATCAGGATGCAGCTTGATCGACACAGCGTACTCGCCCGTCTTGCGAACATCGGGAACAGTGATACCCCGGCGATCCAGCTCCAGGGATGTTTTCTCCTGGATCAATTCGGCCACTTCGCGATCGGTTACGGTACCAAAAATCGCATCGCCTTCGCCCACTTGCTTGGAGAGGGACAACTTGCCCATCTTTTCCAGGGTTGCCTTTTGCACCTCGGCGTCTTTCTTCAGCTCTAGCAAGCGCTGGCGCTCTTCTTCCCGCCGCCGCTCGACCTGCCTCAGGACACCGGGTGTTACTGGGATCGCAACCCCTTTGGGCAGCAAATAGTTACGAGCATAGCCCGGTGCTACTTCTACCAGATCACCCGACTTGCCCAGCTTATATACATCTTGATTGAGGACCAACTGAATGCGCTTTGCCATGAATCTGCCCTATCTTGCCCTAATACTTTGCCCAAATACGACGTGCATCTGACCCATCTGCGACAGACAAACGAAACTCCAGCCGTTTTTGCGCTGGACTCAGTCTGTAAATCGTTTGCCCGAGTCAGACCGACTTACCATCATACTAAATTACCATTGCTTGGGCAATGCATATCCCAACTGGACTTATGCATTTTGTTGATTTTGTGGCCGCGTCGCGACCACAAAATCAACGAATTTAATCAGGATGACGCAAGGTTTGCGTCAGTCCTGCCTAGGTCTGTGCTTATGCCCGATATTTGGCTTGAAACTCTTCAGCAATGTGCTGGAGGTGGGGGGCAAGGCGATTCAGGACTTCTTGGGCGATTGCCTCGGGTACAGTGCCATAGAACGCTTCAGCAATTCCCCCTGTGATGCAGGTTAGGGTGTCGCTATCGCCTCCCAGAGAAACCGCATTGCGGATGGCATCTTCAAAATCTGTGGATTCCAGAAACGCAATCATCGCCTCCGGCACGGTTCCCTGGCAGGATTCGTCAAACCGATAGGTAGGGCGAATGGCCTCCAGGGAGCGGCTGAGATCGTAGCCGAAGGTGGCTTCGATGTAGGTTTTGAGGTCAGCTTTGGAAGTGCCTGTTCGGCAGAGGAATACAGCCGCTGCGGTTGTCTGTGCTCCTTTGATCCCCTCGGGATGATCGTGGGTGACGATCGCCGTGCGTTCGGCTTCTTTTAGTACGGTTTCCAAATCACCAAAGGCAAACCCGACTGGGCTGACCCGCATCGCCGCCCCATTCCCCCAACTGTTGTAGGGCTCCGATCGTGCTGATGCCGCCCATTGGGCAAACCGTGCGCCATAGCCCCCACTGGGATTAGGATAGCGGCGATAGTAGCGTTTGAATGCCGTTCCATAATCCCCCCCATGCAACAGCACATCCGCAACGGCAACACTCAAAATCGTATCGTCGGTGAAAGTGGTGTCTTCTCGAAATAAGGGGAAGTCTTTGGTGCGTTGATTATCAAATTCGTAGACCGAACCAATAACATCCCCTGCGATCGCGCCCAGCATTGCAGTCGTTCTCCAGCGGTCTTAAATCAAACAGGCGAATAATAAAGTCGGAAAACCACGACGAGCTATCGTTAGCTTTGGCCGTTGACCTCGGCGTGGATACCGTTCCAGTTATGTTTGTCTCCCGTTTAGGGTGCGCTAACCGAGATTTAACGGAAACAACAGGGGCTTTTGTAACGGTTCATGTACGACCCTTGGGAGGCAAAGGTCGGGAATGCGAACCCTTTTAACGAATTTTGGCACTAGTCGCCACATGGGCTCAGCCCGATATGGATAGTGTCTCCAATGCGACATCCTACCGCCTGAGCGGAGCAATCGATCAGGGGTGTCTCCCCTCACCCCTCAGTTTTGGCATCTGTAGCGCGCTGACTACGCCACCCCAAGACGAGCGCCATCAGCAAGGACGGCAACACGATCATCCCCAACACCAAGGGAAGCGTGGGCGACCAGGCCAAGAGAGGTGCGCCATAACGGATGCCCGCTGATAAAACGGCTGAAATCAGCATGACTTTTGCCACCACCCGTAGCTCCTCCATTCCATTTTCCCTTGGTTCTTCCTTAGATTTTGTTCAGACGGTCAATTCATTTTCTGGGAGGTCAGACGCTTAGCGCGATCGCCCCAACCCTAGATTTCGTGAGCCGTTCTGCGATGGTCTCATTGCCTTTTGCACTGTAGCAAACTGAGCTTGTCCTGTGATTTCTTCCAGAGCAGGTATTGCCACATGGAGTTGACCAAAGAAAAGACACCCCAAACGAGGTGTCATTTTGCTACATCCACAAACTATAGCGGTACTTTTGCTGTCGTCGTTCGCTGAGCGAATGTCGCTCGCTTGGCGAGCGCACCAAGGGCTAAATGAATGCCATTCCCCTTAGCGAACCCATGCACCGCGATACTTCATTGGGGGCTTCTGTTGTTGAGCCGCGATTCGATTAACCCGATGGGCGCGTAGTACCGCACCGCGATATTGCCCGATTACTTCACCTTCAGAAAATTCGACCCCAGTATTCGGTGCTTCGTAGGCAGCACCACGATAATGTAATTCCATGAGAACCTCCCTAAGCGAAATGGAAAATGGAATTATGAGGAAACTTGGGTAAACGTTGAGAATGAATGGACGAAACTGTTTCTAGTGGCGACTCGGAAACTCGGCTCATCCCCCGTTCATGTAGGTAACCCATTCAACATCACGGCTCATCACGGCTAGCAGGATCTAACGACATGGCTCCAATGCATTAAAGGCCGATCGCCAACAGAGATAGGTTGAACAAAGTCAAAATAGTTTCTGTATTCAATGATACGGTTTTGTGAGTTCTTGTCAAATTAATTTCTATGAAGAGGAGGTCTTGGGTTTAGGGCAGAGCGATCGCCTCTTTGTCGTGACGCCTTCACTATTGGAGGGCATCAAAGCGTTAGGCTAGAAAGTCGAGAGTTTGCTAGTCCGCGCAGCAATGTAGCACAACAATGAGTTGAGGTAGCGCACCGAGAATTGCCACGACAGCCCTCACGATCCGCCGCTATCGATTCCAGGCTCTCGGTGTCATGGGATGAATCTTGGTCGCAGGCTAGCAGGTCTGGTTCAATGCACAGGTGCAGCGGCAACAACACAGTGTAGAAAGCTGGCAACCGAGCCAATGTCAATCATTTGCTCGTCTGATCGCTAGCATTGAAGTTGGATTCGTTTTTCGAAAACTTGTTGCTACGGCTCGCTTGCGCTCAGTTCTCTATTCGGATAGCTTCCTTTGGTTATGACCTCTTCCCAATCTGAAATTGACTTGATGCGCGATCGCCTCATCGAAACGTATCATGCCCTCTCTCAGTTGGATCAGTGCATCATTCAGTTGTTCTCGGTCGCCTATGAGCCGATGCGGGCGGCGGTTTTTCCGATTGCCTTTCAGCGCACCGGCATTCGCGACAAGCGTGGCAAGCCGATCAATACCACCAAGCTGATGGAGCGGGTTGTTGGTCTGCTAGAAAGCAATCTGCTTGTGCCGTCAGATAACCGCGAGCCGCGTTGCAATCCACTATTGGTCGAGTATGCGACCCGCGATGCGGTTCGGTCGAAGCGATTTGAAGTGTTGGCCAATGCTATCCAAGACATTTTGCCGATTCATTCCTACGGCAAAAATGGGCCTTACTACTTCACCAATCAGGAGCAACTGATTCGCCAAATTCGTATTAGCTTCTATCGACAGAATATGCGCTTAGTGGAGCGCTACTACGACAGCTATCTACACTATGCCAACTATGGCAGTCGGCGATCGCTCCTGCCGCTCAGCGAAATTCTCCTGCGCATTTGCAACAATCCCTTCGACGCGGGCTGGTTCAAAACGCTGCCTCCTGCGATGTATGAGACCGCGCTCCAGGCGATCCTCGATATCTCGGTGCGGCATCTGGAACCTGCTGATGAGGCCTTTGCCTTGCTGCAAGAGGAAGTCGCCAAGCCCGAACGGCGGCGATCGCCTGTGCTGCAAATTCAGCTAGTCGAGCAACACCTGCTGCGGGGGAACTGGCCAGAAGCTCAGGCGACCTTAAAAAAGGTGGAAGGCTTAGAAGCCTATCAGCGGGAAACCCTACGGGGGATGGCCGCTTTTTTGATGGGTGACGAAGAGCGGGCGATCGCTCACTTCACCGAAGCCCACCGCGCCTTTCGCAAGGTTCACAAACTCAAAACGGTCATCCTGGATGGGTTAGGGGATCTGTTCTATCTCCTGACATTTTTGAAAGCGGGCACACCGGATCGGTTGCAAGTTGCTATGCAACAGTCTCGCGTCAATGCCCATCACAAAAACTGGTTGCAGGAAAGTACGCTCGCCATCAACCAGTTCCTGGCTATGCAGTTGGGAGATATTTCCCATCGCGAAACGATTCGTAAGGCTCCCATCGAGCGCCACTCTAAGGAGCATAGCCTTCAAACCCTGGTCAAGTCGCTGGTCCTGTTTTGGACCAATCGCGAGGAAGCCAAAAAACGCCTCCCCCGACTGCTCGACCCGCTCCACAAAGCAGCCGGAGAGGCCGGTTATCGCTGGTTGGCGTTAGAAGCGGCGCAAATGCTGGCGGTTCTCAAGCCCAGAAGTTCGTTTCAGCGTCAGGTGGAGCTGCTGCAACCGGAAACCTATGGGGGCGCATTGGCTCACATGGTTCCCTACCGCGAAACCTGGGAACTGTCGCTCCAGGCCCTCAGCCAATTGCGCTACGAACCGCCCGCTGTGAAGGGCTCGACGGAAAAGCGCCTGGTATGGTTTGTTGCCTACGATTCCAGCACGTTCTATAGCTTTACTCCCCGTGAACAAAAGATTAATAGCCAGGGAAGCTGGAGTCGGGGTCGCCCGATCGCTCTCAGAAGGCTGCGCGACGATACCGACCTAGACTATCTGACGCCGCAGGATCGCAAGATAGCGAACTATCTGTCCGCCGACTATGCGGGCGGTTACTACTGGAAAAAAGGGGCGATCGCCGGTCTGATTGGGCATCCTCTGGTGTTTTGGGAAGGGACTCCCTCCGTTCGAGTGGATGTGGTGAAAGGGGAGCCTGAACTGCGAGTACAGCGGGATGAAGGGGGCGATCGCCTGATTCTGCAACTGTTTCCCGACCTCTCGAACCTAGATGCCGATGAACCGATTGTGCTGGACAAAGAAACCCCGACCCGGTTGAAGGTGGTTGAAGTCTCCGATGAACATCGCCACATTGCCCAAATCATTGGGTATCAGAATCGGCTCGATGTTCCCCTTTCCGCAGAAGAGCAGGTGCTTGCAGCCATCAATGCGGTGTCTGGAATCGTGACGGTGCAGTCGGATGTGGGCGGCGGTGCAGCGGATGCGGAGGAAATCCCCGCCGACAGCATTCCCCATGTGCATTTGTTGCCAGCGGGCGATGGGCTCAAGGTCGCGCTACGGGTACGCCCGTTCGGGGCAGGTGGACCCTACATTCGGCCAGGACATGGTGGCAGCACCATGATTGCGGAAATCGAAGGCAAGCGCCTGCAAACCACCCGCAACCTGGCGGAGGAAAACGAACGGGCCAACGAACTGGTGGCCGATTGTTCGACCCTCACCCGCAATGAGGAAGAGGGGGGTGAATGGCTGCTCCCTGACCCGGAAGATTGCCTGGAATTGTTGACGGAGTTGCAGTCGATTGGGGTGGGTGATGCGGAAGTGGAAGAAAAACGGGCGATTTTGGAATGGCCGGAAGGGGAAAAGTTGCGCGTCAATTCCACCATCGGGGTGGGGCAGTTCAAGCTCAGCATTCGACAGCAGAAGGATTGGTTCGAGGCCAGCGGTGAGGTGCAATTGCCCGATGGTCAGGTGATGGCGATGCAGCAGTTGATGGAATTGCTACAGAACAGCCCCGGTCGGTTTTTGAAAGTTGGCGAAGGGCAGTTCCTCGCCCTCACGGAAACCTTTCGTAAGCGGTTGGATGAATTTCGTCGGTTTTCTGACATGCAGGGCGATCGCGCCCGCTTCCATCCCCTGGCCGCTGTCACCCTGCAAGACTTTGCCGAGGAGGTGGGTCACCTCAAGACCGATAAACATTGGAAAGCCCATACCCAACGGCTGAAGGAGATGGCGGAAATTAATCCCCAGCTTCCCTCTACGTTGCAAGCCGACCTGCGAGATTACCAGGTCGATGGGTTTAAGTGGCTGGCGCGGTTGGCGCACTGGGGCGTTGGGGCATGCCTTGCCGATGATATGGGGTTGGGCAAAACCCTGCAGGCGCTGGCGATTATCCTGGCCCGTGCGCCCCAAGGCCCAACTCTGGTGGTCGCTCCCACCTCCGTCGGAATGAACTGGCTAACGGAAGCCGAGCGATTTGCACCCACGCTTAAGCCGATTCAGTTTGGCAGTGGCGATCGCCAAAAAGTCCTCGATAACCTCCAACCCTTCGACCTGCTGGTGTGCAGCTATGGCTTGCTGCAGCAGGAAGAGGTGGCCGATATGCTCTCGAAGGTGCAGTGGGAAACCATCGTGCTGGATGAAGCTCAGGCCATTAAAAATATGGGAACGAAGCGATCGCAAGCCGCCATGAGTCTCCAGGGGGGCTTCAAAATCATCACCACCGGAACCCCTATCGAAAATCATTTGGGGGAATTGTGGAACCTATTCCGCTTCATCAACCCTGGCTTGCTCGGTTCGCTGGAAAAATTCAACGAGCGCTTTGCCACCCCCATCGAGCGCTACCAGGACAAGGATGCTCGCTATCAACTGAAAAAGCTGATCCAGCCCTTCATCCTGCGCCGCACCAAAAGCCAGGTGTTGTCGGAGCTGCCCTCGCGTACGGAAGTCACGCTGCATGTGGAACTTAGCCCTGAAGAACTGGCATTTTACGAAGCCCTGCGGCGCGATGCCATCAATCGCTTGGCCGAAAGCAGCGCTGAGGCGGGAGCCAAGCATTTGCAAGTTCTGGCGGAAATCATGAAGCTGCGGCGCGCCTGCTGCAATCCCCGCCTGGTGATGCCCAATGCCCCCGTCGGTAGTGCCAAGCTAGATCTCTTTGGCAATGTGCTGGAAGAACTCCTCTCCAATCATCACAAAGCCTTGGTTTTCAGCCAATTCGTTGATCATCTCCATATTCTGCGAGACTATCTGAATAGCCAAAATATCCCCTACCAGTACCTCGATGGCAGTACTCCGGCGAAGGAGCGAAAGAAGCGAGTAGAGGCGTTTCAAGCGGGGGAAGGCGATGTCTTTTTGATCAGCCTCAAGGCCGGAGGGACGGGGCTTAACCTCACAGCTGCCGACTACGTGATCCACATGGATCCTTGGTGGAACCCAGCTGTGGAGGATCAGGCAAGCGATCGCGCCCACCGCATCGGGCAAAAACGCCCCGTCACCATCTACCGCCTGGTGGCCAGGGGTACTATCGAAGACAAGATCGTGGATCTTCATGCCCATAAGCGCGACCTTGCCGACAGCCTGCTAGAAGGCACAGAGATGAGTGGCAAGATGTCTACCGACGAACTCCTCACCCTTATCAGCGAAGGGTAATACCAACTCCGGTTGAAGAACCCAAATATCGTTTGTGCCCGCTGCAACGCAGCGGGCACAAACGATATTTGGGTTTTATGGCTATTTAACCGGATTTGATATCATTCCAATTCTACGCAAACCAAAACCCGATCATTTTTTGAAAGCCGCGCATTGCGCGGCTTTCAAAAAATGATCGGTAGTGGGTTCTTAGCGAATGGGTATAAATCGGGGGATGCAGGATCCACGTAAATCAACTATCGCACCACACGACCCATGTAGTCGCCCCAAAGCTCTGCTGCTTGGGAGCTGCCGCCGCCTGTGGGGGTGTTATCGTCGTTGCCGAACCAAATCCCTGTCGTCAGGTCGCGGCTAGGAATGTAGCCAACAAACCACAAATCCCGATTGTCGTTATTGGTTCCCGTTTTTCCCGCTTCCCCTAAACCAAGGGCAGCGGCAGTTCCGGTGCCGCCCCGAACGACGCCTTGCAGCATATCGGTCATTGTGTCGGCAATATCGGGTTCGAGCACGGGGCGTGATGGGAGGCCTTGTTGGGCGGCGTCGTAGATAACGCGGCAGGTCTGGACATCGTCGGGGTTGCCACAATCGCTGCTGTCGAGGATGCGACGGATGGTGTGGGGAGGGTTAAAAACGCCCTCGTTGTCCAGCACAGAGTAGGCTCCCGTCAAATCCAGCAAGGTCACTTCGCTTTGCCCCAGCGCCAATCCAGGAACCGGATTCAGGTCAGTCGAGATGCCCATGCGACGGGCAACAGCGGCAGTGTCCTGCAAGCCCGCTTCTCGCGCTACCCGCAGAGCGATCACGTTCTCGGAGAGCGCCATCCCAGTAAACATATTGACACTGCCTGCCCCCGTCCGTTCGCAACCGCGAAAATCTTGCCCCTGCCATGCCATCCCATTGCAGGAGAATTCTGCATAGGGCGAAACTCCTGCTTCTAATGCGGCAATATATTCAAAGATTTTGAAGGTCGATCCGGGTTGCCGAATCGCTTGGCTGGCGCGGTTGAACTGGCTGTCCAAAAAATCCCGCCCCCCTACCAATGCCAAAACTTCCCCGGTGGCCGAGTCGATGGTCACCATCGCCCCCTGCTCAAACCCAGAGGCATAGCCTGTGGTTTCAATCGTCGTGCGGAGGGAGTCTTCGGCGAGTTCCTGGTAGCGGGGGTTGAGGGTACTTTCGACAATGAAGTTTCCTTCCTGCGCCAGTTGCGTCCCCAGCAATTCTTCCAGCTCGTTGAACACCTGGCCGTAGAAGTAGGGCGCGATGCTGCTGCGGAGTTCTTCGATCGCCTCTGGGTTGATGTCGATGCGCGATCGCCGGGCCCGCGACGCTTCCTCCGCACTTACCATCCCCTGACCCACCATGCGGTTGATGACGCGATCGCGCAACTCCACCGCCGTATCGTAGTCCTGAATGGGGTTGAAGGTATTAGGCGCGGGCAAAATACCCACCAAGGTCGCCGCCTCCGACAGCGTCAGATCGCTGGCCGACTTGCCGAAGTAAAACCGAGCCGCATCCTCAAACCCATAGTTGCCGTACCCCAGGTATACCCGGTTGAGGTAGGTCAACATCAAAAAGTCTTTGCTGTAATAGCTTTCCAGCTTCAGGGCGACTACCGCTTCCCGCAGTTTGCGTCCGGCAGAGTCTTCGGTGCCTACATACTCGCGGTAGATGTTGCGAGCCAGTTGCTGGCTGATGGTGCTCCCCCCTTCTAGCAATTGCCCGCCGCGAATGTTGGTCACCAACGCCCGCAGGATGCCAATGGGATCAACCCCTAGGTGCCAGTAGTAGCGGCTATCCTCCGAAGCGATGACGGCATTGGGCAGATAGTCTGAGAATTCGGACAGTTCCCGTAACTCGATATGGGCACGATTGCGTTGGGGATTGAGAATGGTTTCTTCATCCCGAGCGTAGACAACGACCGGGCCTTGCACCGACTGCGGTAGCGGGCGCACGGCAAACCGAGTCCACTGGGTTCCGACCCAGAGCGCGGTCATTGCCGTAATGCCAGTGAAGCCATACAAGCCATACTTCGCCACCCGCATGTAGGCTGGCGGTGGATCGTGGTACTCAATCCGCACCGCATCGGCGAGGTCCGGTGGTCCTAGGGTCAGTACATCCCCATGTTGCAGCGATAGTTTGGGGAGGCGACGCTTGCCCCGATAAATTCCGTTGGTTGAGTTCTCATCTCGGAGCACAAAGGGCGAGCGTGGCTTACGGCTATCCCGCGCCACCGACAGGTGCAGTTGGCTGACGACGGGATTGCGGATCACAATGTCGCACTTGCTCGAACTGCGACCCAACAGGTAGCGATCGCCCAACAGAGGATAGACCTCTCGCTTTCCGGTTTCTGCGTCTTCGACCCATAGCTCCGGCACCCGGCTATTGGGCTTGACTTTTAATTGCGAAAAATTGACCCGTACAGCCTCGACTGCCTGCGTGAGAGTGCCAAGCAGCGTTTTACCCGATTTCGGTGGCTGAGTCGGAGGTTGGGGCAATGCCATGCTTCAACTCACGGAGACGTACAAGAGTTTGAGAGGGTTGATTCATCCGGGTGGTTAGACACACCCCTCTTGGCTACAACGGAAGCGATCGCCATTTCGGATACCGCTCAGATTTCATCACCTCGCCCATCCATGCTACTCCCATGTTTTCGGTTCCTCGTCGCAACCGAGCAAGTCGGTCGCAAGCAAGAACAGGGAACGAACAAGGAATAACTGCTCTTATCCTAGTGGATCCCTTCTAAAATTCGACCGTAGAACTGCACCGTAACTGAAAATTTGACGGGCGTCGCCCGCCTTTCGGTCAATGTTGTCACATCCTCAGCCCAAGGTGAATTCAGCCAACAATCCCCCCCGGTCGTAGGGGGGAATTGTTGGCTGAATTCATCTAAGAAGATTAATCCTTTGCAAAAAAATGAATCTCCTTGGAACCGTTTAGTCATACCTCGTTACAAACGGGTTTAATTTCCACATTAAAAATCCCTTGAAAAATCTGGGTGCAGCCGATATAGTGTGACCTCTAGGAACTGACCACTACATCTGTCCAGATCCTTCAACGTTATCTTGATTAGTTTGCCACCGTTTCCTGCTGCAATTTCATCACAGAGAGTATCCGTATGGTTCAGAACATCGAGCGTCCCAGCCAAACGAGTCCATTCCCCCCATCTGCCCCTGCGGCCAACCCCGTTTTCTACCGCACCTACAGCCGTTTGGGCGAAGTCGCAGATAACCGTCGCGAGACCTGGGAAGAGGTCTGCGATCGCACCCTCAGTGGTATTGCAGAGTTAGGTCAGCTCACTGCCGACGAAGTTGCCCTGCTCAGCCGCATGCAGCGCCATCTCTACAGCCTGCCCTCTGGCCGCTGGTTGTGGGTGGGTGGGACCGATTGGGCTAGCAATCCCGAGAACTTTTCGGGCGCCTATAACTGCACCAGCACCAATGTGGTGGACTGGCGTGCGTTTGGGCTGATGATGGATCTAGCGATGATGGGCTGCGGAACCGGTGCTGTGCTAGAGCCGAAGTACATTGACCAACTGCCCGTGATCCGCAATGCGGTGCAGGTAAAGGTTGTTGGGGATGTGGGCACAGTGACCAAGGGCGATCGCCAAGAGAAGACCACGGTAGAGGTTGACGGAAATGTAGTACGGCTGCGGGTGGGCGACAGTCGCCAAGGCTGGGTCGCGTCCTATCAGACTGTGCTGGAACTCTCATCGGATGAGCGCTTTTCGGGAACCGTGCAGCTTGAGGTTGACCTGGGGTCTGTGCGTCCTGCCGGAGAACGTCTGCAAGGGTTCGGTGGCGTTGCCAATCCCATTCGCTTGCCCAACTTGTATGAGCGTTGTGCGCGGATTCTCAAGACGGCAATTGGGCGGCAGTTGAACTCGGTGGAATGCTGCCTGCTGATTGATGAAGCCGCCGCCTGTGTTGTGGCGGGGAACATTCGCCGTAGCGCTGGGATGCGCCAGTTTGACAGCGAGGATGGGCTGGCTGCTGCGGCTAAAGATAACCTCTGGCAGCAGGACGAAAATGGTAACTGGCGTATTGATCCCGAACGGGATGCCCTACGGATGGCAAACCACACCCGCGTTTTCCACCGCAAGCCCACCCAGGAAGAATGTACTGACGCCGTGCGCAAGCAGTACTACTCCGGCGAGGGTGCCATCCAGTGGGCAGGTGAGGCCGAGCGTCGTGCCCAGGGCAAAGGGCGCTATGGCCTAAACCCCTGTGGCGAAATTCTTGGGCAAAACTTCCACTGCAATCTGGCAGAAGTCCATCTCAACCAAATTGATCCCAACGATTTGCAGACGCAGGAGATGGCGTTCAAAGCTGGGGCGTTGTCGGTGGCGGCATTGCTGAATCATCGGTTTGCAGAACCGCGCTATCACACGTCACGGATGGACGATCCCATCGTCGGTGTGTCCTTTACCGGATTATTCGACTTTTTTGTCAATGCCTTTGGGACGGAATGGCTGCGCTGGTGGGCCGAAGGTCGTCCCGACACCATGAAGGGGTTGGAGTTTAAGACGAAAGAGCGGGAATACCTGAGCCGCTGGAAGACCATTGTCCATCAGACGGTATGGGAATACTGCGATCGCCATAACCTCAAGCGCCCTAACCGTTGCACTACTGTCCAACCGGCTGGAACCAAGTCTCTGCTCAGCGGAGCCAGCCCCGGTTGGCATCCGCCCAAGGCTCAACGGTTCATTCGCCGCATCACCTTCCGCAAGAATGATGCGATCGCCCTGGCCTGCATGGACTATGGCTATACCATCGTGCCGTCCCAGTCGGACAAAGACGACGAGGGTAACCTACTCAACGATCCGTTTGATCCGCGCTGCACGGAGTGGTTGGTGGAAATTCCAGTAGAAGTTCCCTGGGCTAACCTTCCAGGAGCCGATGAGATTGTTATCGAAAAATTCTCGGCTCTGGCACAGTTCGACTTCTATATGCAGGTGCAGCAGCATTACACCGCTCACAACACCAGCGCCACCATCGAACTGTACGAAGAGGAGATTGAGCCGCTGGCCGAGGCGATTCATGAGGCGATCGCCCAGGACAAGGGCTATATCAGCGCGGCTCTGCTGGCGCGCTTCAATGCCCCTTTTCCCCGGCTCCCCTTCGAGAAGATTGACAAAGCAACCTATGATCGCCTGAATGCTGAAGCTAAACAGCGGCAACGGATTGGCGATTTCTACGAAGCCCTCACCCGCTATGACATTGGCGAAATCTTCGAGGCGGGGCCCTCCGGTTGCGACAGTGACAAGTGCCTGTTCCCCGAACCCAAGTAACAGAACTGACGTAAAGCTTGCGTCAGCGTGAGAGAATTCGTTCATTTTGTGACCGCGCCGCGTCCACAAAATGAACAAAATGCGTCAGTCCTGAGCCAATCCGATGCGCGGGAATGTTAAACAGGCGCAGTCGATACAGCGTTAGTCCTCACTAACAAGAAACGGTATCATCCCCTCAGTATTCGGCTGAGGGGATTTTTTTGACAACGCCAGGGCTTACACCAAATTGCCAAAAACCAACTACAGAGCATTGTTTGAATCCCGCGCATTGTGGGAGATTCAAGCAATGAGCAGGTTTTGATTTTCATGGAATTGAGATCACCAGGATTTCACTAACGAAATGCTCTCCGAGCACTTGTCAATTTCCTGGTTCGTACGTTAATACAGATGAGTCTCAATGAGTGCATTTATGCAAGAGACTCAGGCGATCCACGAGTGGGTCGCTTTTTTTCGCATTCCTCACCTCAAGCCCCACTGTGTGAAGAGGAAGGCATAGTCGAGGGCGATTTCTTTCAGATGTTCATAGCGTCCGGATGCACCACCATGTCCGGCTTCCATGTTGGTTTTGAGAAGCAGGACATGAGTGTCGGTTTTGCGATCGCGCAACTTTGCCGTCCACTTTGCAGGCTCCCAGTAGGAGACGCGGGGATCGTTCAAGCCAGCGGTGATCAGCAGCGCGGGATAGTCCTTGGCTTCTACATTGTCGTAGGGGGAATAGGACTTCATGTACTCGTAGTAAACGGGATCGTTGGGGTTGCCCCATTCCTCCCACTCCATAGCAGATAGCGGCAGCGAGGTGTCGAGGATAGTAGTAACCACATCCACAAAGGGCACATGAGCGATCGCCGCCTTGACCAAGTCTGGGCGCATGTTCAGCACCGCACCCATCAGCAGCCCTCCCGCGCTACCGCCCTGGATGGCGAGATGATCCGACGAGGTCCAGCCTTCTTTGATCAGATGTTCACCGCAGGCGATGAAGTCGGTAAAGGTATTTTTCTTGTTGAGGAACTTGCCGTCCTCGTACCAGCGGCGTCCCATTTCGGAGCCTCCCCGGATATGGGCGATCGCCATCACCACGCCCCGATTCAATAGCGTCAGCCGGGTGGAGCCAAAGCTCACTGGGTAACTGAAGCCATAAGAACCATAGCCCTCCATCAGCAGGGGGTTGTTCCCCGTCTTTTCGATGCCCTTTTTGTAGACCAAGGAAATGGGGACGGCGGTGCCGTCAGGGGCGATCGCGTGGAGCCGTTCGGTGGCATATTGCGACTTGTCGTAGCCTCCCAGTACGGGTGTTTCCTTCTTCAGTTCCCGCTCGCGGGTGTTCATGTCGTAGTCAAATACCGAGCTGGGGGTGAGTAGTGAGGTGTAGGTAAATCGCAGTACGGGGGTATCGAACTCCGGGTTGGCTCCCTCATAGACCTCATAGCTGGATTCAGGAAAGTCGATGGGATGCTGTTCGCCACTAGTTAGGTTACACACCTGCACCTGGGGAATGCCACCCTCGCGTTCGTAGAGCACCAGATGGTTGATAAAGGCGCTGACCCCTTCCAGCAACACATCATCGCGGTGGGGCACAACGGTTTCCCATCGTTCAGGGCGAGGATCTTCAACCGGGGCTTGCATCAGCTTGAAGTTGATGGCGTCCTGGTTGGTGAGAATGTAGAAGCGATCGCTGTGATGCTCCACGTCATACTCCACCCCTTGAGTTCGAGGTTGGAGCACTTGAAAAGCGCCCGTGGGCTGATTTGCATCCAGGTACTGCACCTCGGAGGTAACCTTGCTACCCAGATGCATTAGCAAATAGGCTTCGCTGCGGGTGCGACCAATGCTGAGGAAGTAGGCATCATCCGTTTCGTGGTAGACCAACTCATCGGGTGTAGAGGAGCCGACGGTGTGGCGGAACAGTTTGTAAGGACGGGTTGCTTCATCCACCTGGGTATAAAACACGGTGCGGTTGTCGTTGCCCCAAGCAAAGGAGTAATACACATCGGAAACGGTTTCGGGGAAATGCTCTCGGGTCTCCAGATCTAGGAAGCGCAGGGTGAAGCGTTCGGCTCCGCTGGTGTCAACGGCGTAGGCCAGGATGCGTTGATTGGGGCTGACGCTGAAGATCCCCAGCGCAAAATACTCCAGCCCCTCGGCCATCTGGTTTTGATCCAGCAAAACCTCTTCTTTGCCATCCAGGCTACCCTGTTTGCGGCAGTGGATGGGATAAGCTTTGCCTTCTTCGGTGCGAGTGTAATACCAGTAGTTGCCTTTGCGGTAGGGCACCGACAAGTCCGTTTCCTGAATGCGAGCCAGCATCTCTTGATACAGCGCCTTCTGCAAGTCCTCTGTGGGTTTGAGAACCGCTTCAGTGTAAGCGTTTTCGTCTTTCAGGTAGGCAATGGTGGCCGGATCGGTGCGATCGCGCATCCAGAAGTAGGGGTCAACCCGCTCATCCCCATGAATCATGTGAACATGGTGACGTTTTTCGGCGATAGGAAAGGTTTTGGCGATCGCAATCTCAGGAACTTGCATGGAACTTATGTGGTAGAAAGGAACCCTTTGAGGTTGCCCACGCTAGGCATTCAACTCTTGGGAAAACAGGTCTTACTTTGCCAGTGTAAAACGTTCTTTCCGCTTCCTAATGCCGTTCGTAAGGATTATTTTTGTCTTTAACTTAGCGAGTCATGCATTTGGGGTATGGGCTGTCAGCTTATATTAAATCCGGTTAAAGAACCCAAATATGTTTCTTGCGCGCCGCTCAGCGGCGCGCAAGAAACATATTTGGGTTTTACGGCTATTCAACCGGATCTGATATTACTCTGCCGTTATCCAGTAATAGAAGCGATCGCCTGCCAGTTGGATGGTTGCGGCATTGCCGACGATTTCGACCGGGTAGCCATTGGCATCCAACGCTGTCACGGTGAGGGCGCTGGCATCTGGGCGAGCGAGGTTTAGGGTTCCCGACAATTCCCGTACCACCAAGGGCGGCGTCCCAACGGATTGGATGGTTTTCTCGGTTGTCCCCTCCACTTGCCAGCCGAAATTTTCGTCGGCAGACATCACCTGTAGCAGCATGCTACGGGAGCGATCGAGGGGTTCATTGTCGAGAGACACCAGCAAGATCGAGCCGTAATCCATGTCGCTGGTGAGGGTGAGGGGCGCAAGGCTCAGGGTTTCAGCATGGGCCAAGAATCCGACCGCCCCTTTCACGGTCGGTGCGTTGAGGGTAAGCAGTCCACCGTCGTAATCCCATGTCAACTCCCTAGTGTTGCTGCGAATTTGGTGGGCGGTGCGATCGTGAAACGTCGACAGATCCGCTATCTGCGCTACATCCTGACCCTCGGTGTAGTTGAGCTGCACCTGACCCACCAGAAATGCCGTCGGGTCAATCACTTGATCCGCACTGGGAGCTTCCCCATCGGTGGGCAGATCGGTCTCCCGTAGCGCATCCAAGTTTTCCGGTGCCGCGACGGGGACTCCCTGCAAATTTTGGATAGCTTCGACCGGGCGATCGAGGGTGACGACCGGGGGCCCGGCTTGCAGGCGACCCTGGCGATAGATCAGGGCTGTGGCTGGGAATTGCCCCATCACAACAGGAGAGGCGATCGCAAACTTGCCCAACTGTTGATCCCATCGCACCACATTCGTGGCAAAGAAGAAAAATCCGTCGGTTTCTTGCAGGGAGCCGTAGGCGGCGAGCAGTACGGGGAAATCCGCCCGGAAGTAGTTGGGCATCGACCAGTTAATTTCACTGACGATGGAGGGCTTATTGTCGTATTGCACATCCATAAACGGCAGACTGAGGGGACGATCGCCGTCATCCCGCGACGGATTCTCCAACAGCAACGCCGATTGATCCTGATAGCGATCGCCCTCACTCAACGCATAGGATGCCCGCTCGCCCTCATGCATGCCGCCAAAGTAGCCATGACGATCCATCAAATCGCCAACGGTATTGGTGTATTTGTCTAATGCGCCCAGGGTACGGGCATCGGCGGTAATCCAGTTCGACGCTAGCACCAACCCGCCATAGCCCAGTTCCTCTTTGAGAAACTGTCGCATCTCCGTAAAAAAGCGCGTCTGCCGATCGGCCAGGAACTGTGCCGTTGCCTGGGCACGGGGACTGTTAGCCTCGGAGGCGATCGCCCCTGCCGACCAGACAGCGACCCGATCCGTCGCTACCCTGGCATCGGTGTTGCCCCAAGACGATAGGGCGAGATCGAGGGAACCGTCGCGCTCCATCAGCCAGTCGGCAAACTGCCGCTCCAGCAATTCCCGTTGTTCCTCCGGCAAGTTGGATTCGGGGTCAAAGGTCCAGAAGAAGAGGGAATCTTCGTTGACCAGTTCGGCGATCGCCACAGCGGGGTCATCTTTGAGCGCCAGCCCCGTGTAGGGGTTGACCGAAGTCAACAGGTCGCGCCACAGGGTTTGGTATTGTGCCTGAAAGTCTGGATTGAAAAAGATCAGGCCGAAGGGATGTTGCCCGTCGTAGCCAAAATCCTCAAGGTTGTACCACAGCGGGAAATACAGCGATAGCTTGGTATAAATGCCCTCTTGCTTGAGCGCCGCGACTAGGGCAAAGAGGCGATCGCGCATGCCTTCATCCAGCACCATTGCCGCTTCTGGCGTTATCCGCCCATGGAAGCGCACCATATTCACGCCCTGTTTGGCCAAAAAGCGAGCCATCTGCGCCATTTGCTCATCGTCCATTGGTAGCACGGCGGGGCCGACGTTCACGCCCCAAATCCGCAATGGTTCGCCCGTACGCTCGTGGACAAAGCGACCCTCCTGCGCTTGAATCCAGCCCTGGGAGCCTGCGGTCGGTTCGTTAAGCGATCGCAAATCCAGCGGGCTGTCGGTGAAGGGATCACTCACCGGGTCAAATACGACCCATCCAGACATATCTGCCGTATAGCGTTGATCGGGCTGCAACTTGCCCCGTGCCGCCATGGGTCGCTGGGTCAGGGCAAAGCAATCGAATGCGGCTGCGCCTTCATTGCGCACCAGCTCGACCCGCAGACGATGGCTCCCCGGCGTCATCGCCACTTGCCCCAAGGGAACCCAGTTGGCTTCCACAAATTCCCGGATAGCGGCTTCATCCATCAAGAAGGATGTATTGCCCGTTTCCTGCCACGCACCGCCATCCCACTGCCAACGGAACGGCCCATGCTGCCAAAACTTGCGAGCATAGAAGTAATAGTCACCACCGTCGGGAACCTCAACCGCGTATTCCAGATACAGCGGCTCAGCATATTCGCCTTCTACGCTGATCCACTCCCCATCCGAAAGAACGGCAGCTTCTTCGTCATTGGCCGGAGAAAATGGGTTGCTGTCAGGAAAATTCGTCGCGGCAGGTTGTTCGGCTTCCCACCAAATGAAGGGGTAGGGAGGGGTGATCGTTTCGACTTGCAGTTCCGCATCGGGTTGGGGTGAGGCGACTTCCAAATCTGCCGATTGTGCGGAGGGGCGCAATAAACTCAGGCCCAGCAGCACTCCTAGCGTTACCAGAAACAATGCCAGAAAACGAATCCGACGGTTCATGACGTTACTCTGTCTTTCCATGACCAGAACACCGCACGTTATCCAACGATTTAACCAACGTTAGTGAGGCGATCGCTCGCAATAAACTAACCGATCAAGGGTGTGCTACGCATTGCCAACGGCACCCGAAAGCAGGTCCCTCCATCTTTTTGAGAGTCTCCCTTCCGCGTGCCCCTGCCTCTGCTTTACTCCATAAAGTACCCACGCATCACTCCTTTGAATATAGCCAGTCAGCAAAATTGTCTCGCGCTGCATGAGGCGCAGCGTCGCTAAATCAACCGACGATCTGACAAACCGGGTGTTCCAATTATGACAACCCCACTGTTTACATCAAATCCGGTTAAATAGTCGTAAAACCCAACGATCGTTTGTGCCCGCTGCACAGCAGCGGGCACAAACGATCGTTGGGTTCTTCAACCGGATTTGATATTACATCCGATTTCACAAATCACGCGAGATCGCTATCTTTTTGGAAAGACACATTAAAATAGCGGAAATATTTTCCAAGATATGGCGATAGGACGCTATCTTCGAGCGGGATTCTTTGCCCTCGTTGGCAAATATATTCGCAAACGCAGTTTGGCAAATGCGTGGGTAAACGTCGTAAAACGAGAGCGTGGATGGGCAATAGACATGTCAATGGATCTCCAGGCGGCCATTAATCGGCAGCGCATTCTCCATATCGTTAGCAGTTATCAGCTAGACGGAGCCGATCGCGCCTCGTTTCAGGCCCATCTTGCTGATCTTTTGGAGCAATATCCGACACCATTGATCGAGCTGTCATTGGTAGAAACGCTGGTAGATCACTGGCTCAATATCCCGCCCTTGCGGGGGGTACCATTTTTGCAGCAAGCCCATCGCACACTCCAGCATTGGGAAGACCAGCCCATTTGCAGCACTCTGACGCCCGGCCAATTTCAGCAAATTACGGCGCTGGATCCAGCGCCAATTTTTGGCCCTGGCGAGTTGCCGCCGCCTTATCCCATTCGCCATCCATCCTGAGCAGGGCATCCTTGATTTTGGGGCAGAATCTTAAAGATGATGGTTTCTCAGAAAATATCACTCCCTCACCTAGCAATACCGATTCAGGACTGACACAAAACTTGCGTGATCCTGAGTAAATTCGTTGATTTTATGGCCGCGTCGCGGTCATAAAATCAACGAAATGCCTAAGTCCAGCGATTTTCGCTTGAAGCATTTTTGCTGGGACAAGCAAAAGACGATTCCCAAGAGTTTGTTAGCGTTGAGTGACCCGCATGGTGTTTAATGGCCTGTGGGTTTTGTCTGTGTTTTAGGCAAGGTTCTGCTTCGTCCGCCCTAACAATTTTCATGAGTTTAACCAATTCCCCCGCTAGCCGTCCTCTCAGCAGCCTGTCCGCGCTTTCTCTGCGGGTTGCAGGCATTATTGTGACGCTGTCTGCCCTGGTTGATATGTTGATTTTGCCGATTCCCTACCAGTTTGGTGAGCGGGCGTGGCAGTTGGCATTTACCACTCAAATTGTCGATCGCGGTTTGGTTCCGCTAGTTGGATTAGCCTTGCTGTTTTCCAGCTACTGGGTGGAGACGAGCGCTGGCATGGGGCAGGGCGATCGCCCCCTATGGGCAACGTTGCGGTTTTGGGCCGCCATTCTTGCCAGCATTCTGGGGCTGCTTTATGTGGTGGTGTTTCCGCTCCATCTCAACAATGTGCGGCTGAACAATGCCGATGTGCAAGAGCAACTGACCCAGGAAGCCGAGGCGGCTGAGGGGTCGGCACAGCAGCAGCTCCTGGCCCAAGTGCAACAGCGACGCTTACAGATTGGACAGTTGTTGCAAGCTCCCGACGAACAACTGGATCAGGCTGTGGCTCAGGATTTGCTGAGTGCCGAGGATGCCGATCAGATTCGTGAGTTTCGCGAAAGTCCCGAAACCATTGACCCCTTTTTACAAGAACAGGCGCAGGCCAGCCTGGCCGCCGAACTGGCCCAGATTCAGGAAGAAAGGGACGCTGCATCTGAGGCAGCTCAAACAGATTCGCTCAAATCGGGTCTAAGGGTCGGGCTCAATAGCTTGCTGCTAGCCGTTGGCTACATCCTTATCGGCTGGTTTGGTTTGCGGTTCCTGGGCCAAACGTCTTTCTAGAAGATATTTAGCAAATAACCGATCATGGGTAAGGCATTCAAAAAAATGATCGGCCTTAATCTCAAATGCTTTAGGCGATACCAGGCTATCGGTTAATACTCTGACTTGCGAGCTAGCTCTGCCTGAAGTGCGTCAATGAACTGGCGAGCTGTCCGCCCCGATCGCCCATTATGGCGGGTGGCCCATTGCAGGGCGCGAAACTCCAGGTCAGAGATAGCTATCTCCAGCCCAGCATGGGCAGCTAGGTGATGCACGATCGCCAGATAGGTCGTCTGATCGGCGGGTTCAAAGGTGAGCGTGAGTCCGAAGCGATCGCTGAAGGATAGTTTTTCCTGCATTGTGTCCCAGGCATGGACTTCGTCCGCATCGCGGGGGCGGGGGCGATCGTCCATAAACTCCCGTACTAGATGGCGACGGTTTGAAGTAGCATAGACCACCACATTTGTGGGGCGGGCGACAATATTTCCCTCCAGTACGACTTTCAGCGCTTTGAATGCTTCGTCATCCTCTTCAAAGGACAAATCATCCACGAAGATAATGAATGTCTGGGGTGTATCTCGCAGGCCCTCGACAATATGAACCAGATCCCGCAGGTCAGACTTGGCCACTTCGATCAAGCGGAGGCCGCGATCGCCATACTCGTTCACCAGAGCCTTCACTGTCGAAGATTTGCCAGATCCCCGACAGCCGTAAAGCAGCACATTCAACGCCGGATAGCCCGCGAGCAATGCCTCCGTGTTTTGGATTAATTGGCGTCGCGGGGCTTCGTAGGCGGCTAATCCATCCAAGCGAATCGGATCAGGATGGGCCACGCCAACCAATTCTCCACTTTGCCAGCGAAAGGCATGATAGCGGGCAAACAGCCCCACCCCCGACTGGCGATAATACTGCGTTAGGGAGTCCAACAACGGTGCCCAGTCGTCCCGATGCAGGCGATGGCGAATAGCCTCTCCCGACCCTGCAGCTTTACCGTTTGTCTTATTGCCACTGCCCTCCGGGTCAAGCGAGGGCGTTTCCAGAATGGGCAGATCCCTGGCTCCCGTTGCCTCTTGCACCCAGCCAGCCAGCCGCACCCCATCACTGGCATAGAGGGACTGCAATAGGCGCAGGTCATGCTGAGCCGCCCTGACCAGTGGCGGAGAGATGGCTGATAGGGGCGATCGCTGGGCCTGCCGGGTGAATGGATTGTCACAGGTCAGCAGCGCTTCTACGACATACTCTCCCCAGGTTTGCTCGCATGAGGCCAGGGTGTAGAACCACTGCCCATAGGCCGCCAGAATCTTTGGAGCCGTAGCCTGTTCCAGTGCTTCTAGCACCCTCAACCACCCTTGTCCTGGAGCTGCGGATAAAACAGCCTGGTAAAGCACTAGCTGTGCTGCCTGCTGCTGGAGCTGCCGCACATCGTCGAGAAATACATGTGCCATTCGGTCAATTTTGGATGTTGAATGTTTTGGATGTTGGACTTCAAACGCGGGCTGAAAAAAATGCGGGCTGAAAGGATACTGTACCAAACAGCCATGACGGGCAGCACCTTAGCCCCAACCCGTTCAATCTCACGGGTCATCGTTCATTATCCATTCCAATTCATCCCCAATATCCGCATTTTAAGTACAGGACAAAACCCAGAAAACATTATCTTTGGATTCTGCACCCCCCAAGTAACAGCGCCTCGATCGAGGGAGCTGAACTAGGCTCCTTCCTCCTGCTGAATGGCCTCTACCAGCTCGTCTTTTTTCATGGTGCTGCGACCAGAAATCTCCATATCCTTTGCTGTTTCGTATAGTTCATCGCGGGTCTGGCTGTGCAAACCATCCGCGTCTTCCGCAGACTTGTCGCTGGATCTGTCACTGGATCTTTCCTCGGCGATCGCCTTTTGCAGCTCTGCCTTGGCCATTGTGCTGCGACCAGAAATCTCTAGCGCCTGAGCCTGTTCATAGAGTTCCTGCTTCGTCGGCTCGTCATCGTGGCTCTCACCTTCAGCATCGGGGGTATAGCCTTCGGCTTTCATGGCACGGGCGATCGCAGGTGTCCATTGCACATATTGCTCGCCTTGCTCTGCGCCCTTTTCCTTGGTGCGCTCCGCCTCGCGTTTTTCCGCCTCCGAGAGCCGATCCCATACCGCTTCGGGCAGGTAGCGCTGGGTGATGTCATTCTTACGAGCCTGCCCTTCGCCGTCCATGGTTTGCCAATTTTGCTCGGTCCACTCTTCCAGGGATTTCGCGGCTTCGTCCTTTTCGTCCTGCAAATAGCCTCCGCCCTGTTTCTCATACTCCTGCACTAGCAACTGGCTCTTGCGGGCTGACCACTGCCCCGGCTGTCCCCCTTTGTCAGATTGCTTGAGGTCTTCTTTTAGGCGACGACGCAGATCAGGTTTTGTGTATTTTTCTTCGTAGTTATCCCTTGCCATGGGTCATTGAAAATAGCGTGAACCCTTTTAACGTAGAGATTTACAGAGCATTTGCCGTCTTTCGACCGGAAGAACCTCTAGCTGAAAGGACTGACGCAAAACTTGTGTCATCCTGAGTAAATTCGTTGAGGGTGTGGACGCAGCCACACCCTCAACAAAATGCGTAAGTCCTGGCTGAGTTCGGTTCCCATAGCCTAGGATTGAAGAGCGATGAATCCATGCTTTTTCAGGTTTGAGGGATGAGCCGCAAACGGTTTTACATCAGGCGGTTGGGCTAATCTCAATGGCTGTTTTTTATGGACATCGCTGGGTAATCACCCATTCGGGCAGGGTCTCCTCGTCTGTCTTGAGATATATTCTGGTAGTAAGAATTGATGGATTCAAGGTGCTTACCAGAGTCAATGGAGTTGCCTTTGCGGGTGATTGCATCTTGATTCAGTTTGTGGGTTGAGTGAACGGTTTCCCTATTGTGAACAATCTCTCTTCTCCCGCGTTGTCGCGGGGCGATCGCCCGTCCAAACCCGACGCGATCGCAGTTATCGACATTTCTGCCCTGACCGCTCAGGCATTTCAGCAACAGTACTTTCTCCCGGGCATTCCCGTTGTGGTGACGGGTTTGCTTGCAAATCAAGAACCTTGGACGCTCGATTTTCTCTGTCAGCACCTGGGAGATGCGATTTTTCCAGTGCGTCAGTATGGGCGCGATCGCTACCAGCAAGACAAACGCGATTGGGCCGACATGGGCAGCGGCGTCACGGTTCATAGCATTTCCTTCCGAGACTATGCCGACCTGATTCGCAGTGGCCAAGCCCATCAGCAAGATCTGTATTTGGCACGATGCAGCTTGAAGGGAACGCCCTTGGAACAGGCTCCTATCCTGACGGATGCCGAATCGACATTGGGGCTATCTGGCTCTGTCACACCGCTCAATCTCTGGTGTGGCCCTGCTGGACATACGTCCTGCTTGCACTACGACCCTATGGATGGGACGTTGATGCAGTTAGTTGGGACGAAGCAAGTAACCTTGTTTCCGCCCTCACAGCTTTACAACGTTCATCCTTTCTCGGTTTGGAACCATTTGCTCCACGGCGCAAAACGCCGGGCGGTATATAGTCAGGTCTATCCCAACCAGCCAGATTTTGAGTCATTCCCGCGATTCCGTAAGGCTGTGCCCCATCGCATTGACATTACGCTCAATCCCGGTGAAATCCTACTGATTCCTGCCGGATGGTGGCATGAGGTAACATCGGTTGGCGATGGATTGGTGTGCTCTGTCAACCGCTGGTGGAATGTTCCCTGGGGGCGATCGCTCCGCAACTGGAGCAAGTGGCGAGCCCATTTGGGCAGCGTGCTGGGTCTGCCCCATGTCTTGGGGAACCTCGTTTCGGCTCTACCCACGGCTGCCAGAGGGCAAAAACTCAAGGAAATCATTCAGCGGTTTTAGTCGCCCTGGCGATCATCGTCGTCGATGTCAGAGCCTTCATGGGCAGCAGCACCCTTCTGAACTTACGCATTTTGTTGGTGTTGTGGCCGCGACGCGGCCACAACCTCAACGAATTTACTCAGAATGCCGCAAGTTTTGGTAATCCTGACCCTTAATGGTTTTGTAAGGCTATCCGAATTTCCTGCTCGACGGACAAGCCATCGAGATGGTGGCGATCGCTCGTCAGTTTGGGCAGTTTGATCTGGGACTCCAACATTCCTCTCTCAACCAGCGTTTGGCGCAACTGGGCGAAGCTTCCCGCAGCCAGTAGCCGTAGGCGGGGAGGGGGAATGAGATCCGGGCGTTTCGCCGCATAGGAAATTTGCACTTCAGAGAGCAGCTCATCAAAGCGGATGAGAAACTGCTCCGGGTTAGATAGGTACTGTCGCGGTGCCAGTTCGATATTGACCTCATAGGGCGGGGGAATCTCGCCGGATGCCAGAGTAATACAGAAGTTCTCTAGAGTCACATCAAATTCCTGCTGAAGCCGCTGCATCACTTGCACCACATGGAATTCGGAGGTTTTTTCGGTTGTTGAGGATAGGATACTTCCGATGCGATGGCGGAACGTAAAGATTGGGGCGCTGTTGAAGAAACCCTCTACTTCCACCACATCGCCAATGTCATAGCGATACAAACCGTTGAGAGCCGTGACAAGGATGCGGTAGCGATCGCCCACATTCAACTCATGGGGCAATAGCGTTGTGGGTTGATCCTGCTCCCACTCCGCTTCGGGGATGAATTCATAGAAACCGCTGTTAACGGCAAGAATCACGCCATCTGTCCCAAAGTCGCGATGCACACCGTAGGTGGCCTCCGCCGACGCATAGGTTCCCCCAAACACAGGCGTGTCGCCAAAATAGTCGGGGAAGCGTTCCAGGTAGAAATTGGATGTACCGCCCCGTGCCGTGACGATGAAGGCCAGATCCTGCCATACATCTTTGGGACGTAAAGACCCGTTGTCCTGCAAGATTTTCTGGAGCTCAGCCGCCCGTTTTGTATCGGGGTGCCACTGCCGCTCTAGGCGATCGCGCAACTCTGGTTCCAGCTTCACCCAGGGGGCGATCGTACCTGTTTCTATATCTTCGATCAGGCTTTCGGCATGGCGTTCCAGGTATTGGCAGAAGCTCAGGGCATACACCGGGAACGTTGCACTAACGATCCCCAGATGGCGATCGCGCAGGGCAAACAACAGCGCCATATAGTTGCGAGCCAGGTTGTCCGATGATTTCAGCACATCCAACGGATGGGCAAACACCTGGCGATAGAGTGCCCCCATGAGATTGAGGTCACCGACGCTGATGGGGCCATAGGTAATGCCCTGGGGCGACTGCCCGTAGGGGCGGGCAGAGTTGGTGTAAAGCATTTTGCCAAGGGGGCGGCGATCGCGATGGGCAGCATGGGCGGCGAAGCCGATCGCCACCTGGTTGGCCTGGCTCACCGCCCGTCGCGATCGCTTGGTAATGGGCAAGATCTTTTGTTTCCCTGTAGAGCCACTGGTGAGGCTGAAGTACACGATTGGCTCGGGGGTAATGACGTTGGCTTCGCCCTGAAATGCGCGTTCGACATAGGATTCATAATCGCTGTAGCGAGCAATCGGTACCTGCTGGCGAAAGTCATCGACGGTCTTCACGGCAGGCAAACCCAGCGCCCGCCCCAGGCTTGTGTCCTGATTCACTTGGAGGAGCGATCGCAAAAAGGTGGCTTGCCGTGCCTCAGTGTGCTGTGTATGTCGGATAAATCGTCGCCGTGCCTGCCGCGCCACACCACCAATTACATTCAGCGCCAAATTTGCCATTCCAGCCCTCTCGCTTTCCTCGAAATAACCACACGCTCCAAAAGCTGCTGCACGCAGCACCAGAAGATTTTAGGATTCCGTCGGCTCAAGGGGGGACAGCATCTCCCCGCTTTCTGAAGCGTCACATCTCTTGACACAGTTTGCAGACCGTTATCCTAATTACGACAATCAGACCCGATCGGGTTGGTTCTCCTCACGGCTTGAGGGTTGCCAACCCGATCGCGGCATGCAAATTAGGAGAATCGGAGAATTCCAGAACAGAATCTACCTTTTAAGACTGTGCCCTTCGACTGCGCTCAGGGTACGTAACGACGACCTGGCTGAGCGCAGTCGAACGATGGCTGAGCGCAGTCGAAGCCAGCGGGTCTATCCTTTTCGAGAAACCACATTAATGATCGGAGTTTTGATAAAGAGGTTTGCCTTGACGGAGCGTCAGGAGCACATCGTCGGGAGTGACGCGGGTGAGGATGGAGGCGACTAGATGGCGACTGGCGCGGAGATGGGGCTTGTGGAAGTCGAGCACCACCAGGTCGGCGGGCAAACCGACATCCAGGTAGCCAGGCGTTTCGGGGAGCAGGTGCCGGACATTGCTGGTCACCATTTTGAGGATGT
The DNA here is from genome assembly GCA_015207365.1 of Vacuolonema iberomarrocanum LEGE 07170. GTDB lineage: Bacteria > Cyanobacteriota > Cyanobacteriia > Elainellales > Elainellaceae > Vacuolonema > Vacuolonema iberomarrocanum. The sequence goes on along the minus strand of JADEXA010000014.1, from coordinate 43,215 downwards.
CGGTGGGGGCAGGACGCACCGCATCTCCATACTGGCTTTTGGCGATTTTGTAGGTGAAATCCAGCTCCGCGAACAGGTTGGGGCTGTTGAGTAAGCCATTGTCCGTGCCGAGGAGGAGGTTGGCGTCACTGTCCAAGAGCGCGGTAATGGGGGCAAGGGGAAGTCCCAGGTTGCTGTTGGCGCGAGGGTTGAGGGCGACATTGATGCGATGTTGGGAGAGGAGGGCAATCTCGTTGGCATTGGCGACCGTGGCATGGATGACCAGGTCGGGGGTGTAGAGAACAATCGCCCGTTCCAAATCCCCTTTCCCGGTCACCGCCAGGCTCACCTCCCGGTAGCCGTCATTTTCCAGGCAGTGAATGGCGCGCAGCTTGTGATGGCGCTCGGTGATCTGGCGAATTTGCACCCAGGCCGGATCGGTGAGGTCGTTCATGGTGCTTTCCGAAAAGCCATCGGCGATCGCCAAAATACTTTCCAGTTCGGCGATCGCCTCGTCTTCCAACGGCGCTTGATTAGCCTGCAATGCGGCGGCATCAAACGGCAGCTCATTGAATTGCCCCAGGATGAGCGATCGCACCCCCGTCTCCTCAGAGGCTCGGCGCAACAGCCGACTGCCATACACCCCCTGCTCCCGAAAATCGACGTGCCCAACTGTCCCCGTTCGGGCCATATAGCGCAAGTGCGCGATGATGTGGCTCAGGTGCTCGTCTTCCGTTTGCTGCGCCAGCTCGCGATATTTGTAGCCATCGGGGCGAAAGAAGCCCTGCTCCAGTGTCATGCCTGTGGCACCGTCGGGCAGGCATGCGTCGCCCATATGGGTGTGGGCGTTGTACATTCCCGGCATCACTACCAACGCGCCATGGGCGATCGCCCACACCGGCTCCCCCAACTCCATTTTCTGAACCACGCCCTCGGCAATCACCAAACGGCGGCAATGCCGTGGCTCCAGTTGCACTCCAACCAGAACAATACAATCCTTCAGTTCCATCGATCGCTTTCACCTGTCCACTACCTTGCCAGATTGAACTGCGACGACATCAACCACCGCTTCAGGATTGTCGCCAATTTTCGATCTGTAAACCAGAGACTCGCTCAAATTCCCGTTGATTTGCTGTAACCATAGTCAAGTTATGCTGAAGCGCAGTAGCTGCAATCAAGACATCGTAAGCACCAATTGGCTGCCCTTTGGATTTGAGAGCAGCACGGATTTGAGCAGCCTGTTCAGCTTCTACAGTGTCGAATGGCAGAATGGCTACAGAAGATAGAATGCTAGCGATCGCAGGTCCAACCTTCTGAACACGTTGCGGGTTAAGTGCCAAGCCATATCGTAATTCCATGACTGTGACCGCTGAGACAGCAATTTCAACAGGTGGGGTTTGTCTGAGCCTAACTGTAGTTCCAGCCTCGCCTTTGATAAAGTCGCTGATGACGCAAGTATCGAGAAGATAACGCATCAAAATAGCTCCGGTTCACGGGGCGGGAGAAGTTCGTGTCGGTAGGACTCAAACGCAGGAAAGTCAGGATTGCCTTTGTAAGACAGGACAACGTCTGGCCACTGGGAAGTAGAATTCGCTTTTGATTGGATTAATTGACGTAGAGCCTGCAAAATCAAGGTTTGAAGTGGAACATCAGACTGGGCAGCTTGACGGATCAAGTCTTGTTCAAGATCTGGCGGTAGGTCAATCGTGATTTGCATAGGACATTCCCTCAATAGTTAGTTAGCTATCGACTCTCTTCTGGTGCGGGTTGCTGCTCAGCTCTGAAAGGAGAAATACGATTAAACCATTCCTTAAACTCTTCGTTGAATGCGCCACTTATACTCTCGGATTTTAAGCGATCGCAACCTTTCGCTCCGTAACAGATCAACTACTACCAACGGTGATCAACAAGTAATCGCGAGAGAGCCCTTGTGTTGATCAGAGGATTCTTGAGGCGCTTTCGAGGGACAATGCCAAAGGATTTTGAATGACCAAGAATAGATATTGCGCGATCGCCGTATGAATTCACAAGAGTTGCTTCAGCAAGCACAAATCGCCCTGCAACCCACCTTTGCCTGCATCGACCAGCACACTCAGCGCAGTCTCAAGCGATTGCTAGAAGCATTTCGTGCGCATCAAGTGGGGGTGCAGCACTTTGCTAGCGTGAGTGGCTACGGGCATGGCGACCTGGGGCGAGATGTGATGGATCGCGTGTTTGCCTCGGTGATGCAGGCGGAGGCCGCTGCGGTGCGGGTGCAGTTTGTGTCGGGCACCCATGCGATCGCCGCTGCGCTCTACGGTGTCTTGCGTCCGGGGGATGAGCTGTTGTCAGTAGCTGGTGCCCCCTACGACACCCTGGAAGAAGTAATCGGTTTGCGGGGGGAAGGTCAAGGGTCTTTGCGCGACTTTGGCATTCACTATCGTCAAGTCGAGCTGTTGCCCGATGGTTCCCTGGATTGGGACACCTTGGCAACGGCAGTACGTCCCGAAACCCGGATGGTACTGATCCAGCGCTCCTGTGGGTATTCCTGGCGCGCGAGTTTGGCGATCGCTGACATCGAGCGCCTTTGCCAGTTGGTGAAGCAGCAAAACCCCAACGCCGTCTGCTTTGTCGATAATTGCTACGGGGAGTTTGTGGGCGATCGCGAGCCTACCGCTATTGGAGCCGACCTGATGGCAGGCTCTTTGATCAAAAATCCGGGTGGCACCATCGTTACTGCCGGGGGCTATGTGGCGGGGCGAGCGAACTTGGTGGAGCAAGCCTGCTGCCGCCTTACCACACCGGGCATTGGTTCCGAAGGAGGGGCAACGCTAGATCAAAATCGTCTGCTGTTCCAAGGTTTATTCCTCGCACCCCAAATGGTGGGCGAAGCGATAAAGGGGAATTATTTAGTGGCATGGATCTTCGACAAACTGGGCTATCCCGTCAATCCACTGCCGGATGCCCCTCGTCGCGATGTCATTCAAGCGATTAAGCTGGGTAGTCCCGAAAAGGTAACGGCATTTTGCGCCGCGCTTCAAACTTGGTCGCCCATCGGTTCTTACTTGCGCCCGGTTCCGGCGGTGACACCGGGCTACGAAAGCCAGTTGGTGATGGCAGGTGGCACCTTCATTGACGGCAGTACGTCGGAGTTGTCGGCGGATGGCCCATTGCGGGAGCCTTACATCGTCTTCTGCCAGGGTGGAACCCATTGGACTCATATGGCGATCGCCCTTGAAGCAGCGATCGAAGCGGTGGAAGCGGAGAGGATATGACCTCATCAACAATGCCAAAAAATATCCCCTTCTCCATCGTCTTGATGGCCGACGATTCGGCAGAGAAGGGGATACAAGTTTCAAAATGAGTTGGAACTCATCTCAAAACAACTTGCGAGTCAGCAAACTGCCCAAACCTTTGTGTTTTTCGGTGGGCGCATCGCTCTTATCAATCGACTGACTCTCCGCTAACTTCTGGCATTCCAGCGCCAGCTCGTTATCTGGATCAAGCTTGAGAGCCTGACGAACGCTGATATTTGTCATTCCGGTCAACCCCTTCTTGAGTTGCACCTTGGCTAACCAAGCATGGAACTCACTTTTCTTGGGGTCGAGCTTAATAGCGTCGCGGAGCTCTTTGACGGCCTCGTTGTACCGTTTCATCTTGAACTGGTCTTTCGCTCGCTTCAGATGCCGCTCGGCTCTTTCTTGGCTCGGTGGCTTGAAATGGCTAGGGGCAGAATTTGACATGTTTGAAGCAGAGGTAGATTGCATTCGCATAGCGTGAAACTCCTGAGAGTAGCGTTAAACGAACCCACGCACGGGGGCTTAAGAAAAGCGCTTGGGTTGAAGTGACGGTGTTCTGGAATGTACGCAACGCAGATAGGGTAGAGAGCGACCTTCTGCACAACACAACCGAACATGCAATCAACACCAACAGGACGGGACACACAGAAACAATAACCTATTCCAGAAAAGCTCCAAATAATATTCTTATAGGAGGAGGGCAATCCGGACGTTTCATCCTTTGAAAGCGAGGCAATAGCTAGCGTTTTGGCTCACCTGTTGTTGCCGATGTACAATTGCCGCCTATACATGATTATTCGCAAATGACATGAACGGAGCAGTATGACCGACACAATCGGGCAAGCACATGCTGAGTAGACACATAAATCGAGTCGATAAAAGGGGTGACATCAGCGCACAGCAATGATATGTGCACCGCCTTTGAGTTAGCCGCTTTTAGAATAGGGGCACATGCGGTGGAAAAACATCGGCAATAATCCTGAGAAATGCCCGCTTCTGGGTTCTTTGGGCACATGCCGTATGCGGAAGGTTGCTCATTTTTCCTCGGTTGAGCGTGATAACGGTAATCTTTTAGACCTGTACTCCCATAATACAATTCTCTAAAAAATATTAAGTGCCTTGCTGAGCGATCAAATCCCACATCGATTTTGTGAGCGCTAATACTTGGAATAGGCTCTGAAGAAAACGCTAGACCTCAAATTGAATCGAAATTGTCTAATTTTAAGAGTTTTTAAGAGCGCGCTTTAGAGACGGAAGAAAGGTGAGCGAAATCTTTTTAGCCTGATCATCTCGTTCAATCTTTTCAGGCAAATTCAACCCCTCAAGCCATTTGCGATCGCAAGAATCTTTTTACACAAAAGATCTGTAATTCTTCGGATGGATGTTTGCCAGAAAACATTCGTCTAGACTCTGACTCCAGAGGGGATAGATGATGTCTGGTTTCCCTCGCCACTGTTCCTTCTAGATGTGCGATCGCCGTCAAGAAGATAACACTGATTTGTCAGCGCATCTCGAAGGGAGAGTGATAAGGTAACGGCAGTTTCTATGCTAGTAACAGAGCGGATCACAGAATATTTATGAGCATTGTCATTAACCGTGTTCAAGAGAGCCTACTTGAAATTCTAGGCAGTCTCGTCCAGCTTTTACCGGGCATTGTTCTTGCCCTGGCGATCCTCTTGATGACGGCCTACGGGGCTCGCATTACCCGCCGGATTGCCGACCGGGTGTCGGGGCAGTTCGTCAAAAGCCGCTCGCTGCAAATTCTGACACTGCAAACGGTGCGAATTGGCACCTGGGTCTTGGGGATTCTGCTAGCGGCGATCGTTGCCTTTCCGGGCCTGCAACTGGGAGACATTATTGCCTTACTAGGTCTGGGTTCGGTCGCCATTGGCTTTGCGTTTCAAGATATCTTCAAAAATTTCCTGGCTGGCATTTTGTTGCTGCTAGAAGAACCCTTTCGGCTTGGCGACCAGATTATTGTCAGTGACTACGAAGGAACGGTTGAGACGGTTAACATCCGCTTTACAAAGCTGCGCACCTATATGGGGGAAGTGATTGAAATCCCCAATTCCATTGTGTTCACCAGTGCCGTCAAGGTGTTGACGGCAAACGACTGTCGGCGAACCGATTTGGACATTGGCGTGGACTACACAACCCCGCTGCCGCTGGCCCAGCGAACCTTCCTGGAGACGGTGGAACAGGTCGAAGGAGTGCTCTCGGAACCCGCGCCTGAAGTGGACTGCGTTGGGTTTGGCGATAGTTCCATCAATTTCAAGGTGCGGTTTTGGACGGCACCTCAGATTGCTGAGGTGCGGCGGGCACAGTCACGGGTGGCGATCGCCCTCAAAGCCGCCTGCGACGAGGCAAACATTACCATCCCCTACCCCATCCGTACCGTCCATTACTTTGATCAGCAAAAATTTAACGAGAGCGAGCCTTACTCTGAAACGGATCTGGGGTCGTAATACCAAGTCCGGTTAAATAGCCATAAAACCCAACGATCGTTTGTGCCCGCTGCTTTGCAGCGGGCACAAACGATCGTTGGATTCTTCAACCGGATTTGATATAACGGCCAGACTGATCGCAAAGGAATGTAAATGAGTAAGTAAATTACGAAATGTTGCGGCGTTTTCAGGCAGAGGATCTAAATACCGCACAATAAGTGTCGGAAGTATTATGAGCCGTTCGGTCTCTCAATAGTTTCCACCCGATTCGTTTAGACGAGAGCGTTTTGGGCAGCGGTTGATGGGTTCGTCCTGTCATGCCAAGGGCTCAGCGATCGCGTCTAAGCGGTTGTATCGGCTGAACGCTCTTCGATTTCCATAGGCTCGTTCCTGGGAAACATCTGAGGCAATCAGCCATTTCAGTCCGTTAATTTGACAAATACCAGTTATCTTACGTCTGGTACATTTCTGCTTTTGGAGGACTCCATCAATGAGTATTGTCACGAAATCAATCGTGAATGCCGATGCTGAGGCACGTTACCTCAGCCCTGGTGAGCTGGATCGTATCAAGTCCTTTGTGACCTCTGGCGAGCGTCGCCTGCGGATTGCTCAGGTGCTAACCGATTCTCGTGAGCGCATCGTGAAGCAAGCGGGCGACCAATTGTTCCAGAAGCGCCCCGATGTAGTTTCCCCTGGTGGCAACGCTTACGGCGAAGAAATGACAGCCACTTGCCTGCGTGACCTCGACTACTACCTCCGTCTAGTAACCTACGGTGTGGTTTCCGGCGATGTGACTCCCATCGAAGAAATCGGTATCGTTGGTGTCCGTGAGATGTACAAGTCTCTCGGTACTCCCATCGACGCAGTAGCAGAAGGCGTTCGGGCAATGAAGTCCGTTGCAACCTCCCTGATGTCTGGCGAAGACGGCTCAGAAGCTGGCTCTTACTTCGACTACGTCATCGGTGCAATGCAATAGGCACTGTCTTCGACTCTGAACGCGTTTTCGCGTTTGTTTGAGTGTTGTCTTTGAGTTGATGTTTTAAGGAAATAATCATGCAAGACGCAATTACTGCTGTAATCAATTCTTCGGACGTTCAGGGTAAGTACCTGGATGGGTCCGCAATGGATAAGCTGAAGGGCTACTTCGCAACTGGCGAACTGCGCGTTCGTGCAGCAACCACTATCAGTGCAAATGCTGCTGCGATCGTTAAGGAAGCCGTTGCCAAGTCTCTTCTGTACTCTGACATCACCCGCCCCGGTGGCAACATGTACACCACTCGTCGCTATGCTGCTTGCATCCGCGACTTGGACTACTACCTCCGCTATTCCACCTACGCGATGCTGGCTGGCGATCCGTCCATCCTGGATGAGCGTGTGCTGAATGGCCTGAAGGAAACCTACAACTCCCTGGGTGTTCCCGTTGCTGCGACTGTGCAAGCAATTCAATCCATGAAAGAAGTCACCGCTAGCCTGGTTGGTGCGGATGCTGGTAAGGAAATGGGTGTGTACTTCGACTACATCTGCTCTGGCTTGAGCTAACCCTTTGTCCGTTTAGCGGGAGATTCCTGAAGAAGAATTGCAGCTTGCATTCCATGCGGCAGCTTCTGAAGGCGATCGCCCAACCTCAGTCCGGGATGTCTGGAGTGAGTCTTGAATGGTCATCACTTATGGCAAAATCTTTGTCTTGAGTTGTCGCGATTTTCGATTGACTTTGGGCTCCCGGCATATTTTGAATCCTTTGAGATAAGAAAAACCATTTAGGTCTAGCCTGGTTGTGTTTTCAGGCTGTTTTATTGAGAAGATGAATGATGGACAGCCACGGGTGGGATGCAACGCTTCTAGGCGGCGTTCTTCATTCAGTTCTAGCTGTCGTTTTCAAAACTTTTTGATCCACTGCTACGGATCATGACCCTTGTTTAGACGTTGTATCGGCTTTTTGCCAGTCAGGAGAGAAAACCATGCGGATGTTTAAGGTTACAGCCTGTGTTCCTAGCCAGACGCGCATTCGGACGCAGCGCGAACTGCAAAATACATTTTTCACAAAATTGGTTCCCTACGAGAACTGGTTCACTGAGCAGCAGCGCATCCAGAAAATGGGCGGCAAAATCGTTAAGGTTGAACTGGCAACAGGCAAGCGAGGCGCAAATACTGGGCTGCAGTAATTCAGGTTGTCCGCATTGGGCTCAGTCCAGCTGTCCTGTTATCGGTTCGTAAATTACAGAAATAGAAAGCAAGAGAGGGGCGATCGCCCCTCTCTTGCTATTCTCTGGGAAAAGATGAGCTTGCTCCCAAGCGGCAGGTTCTGGCTCCAGCCTTGGGTGGCCTACAGATGCGTGATGACCTCAGATTTGGGGTAGCGCACTTTCTTGAGGTTCGCATACTTGTCATCGTCAGCCCGGTAGCCCGCCGCACAGAGAACGACAGCTCCGTACCCTTGTTGGGTAAGTCCTAGGGTTTCATCCACCTTCGCGGGAACAAAGCCTTCCATGGGGCAAACATCAATGCCGAGCAGCGCCGCACTGGTGAGAAATTGCCCGACGGCAATATAGGTCTGGCGAGCTGTCCAGGCTTCAATATCCATAGGATAAGGGGGCGATTGCAGGAAGCCTTTGACCATATCGCTAAACCCTTTTAGCGATTCCGCAGGTATCTCGCGCTCCTCTGCCATGTAGTTGATGTAGCGATCGACATCCGCCGCACTCATCGATAGCTTGCGGGCAAAGACGATGAGGTGGGAGGATTGGGAGACTTGCGCTTGCCCCCAGGCATGTTCTTGCAGGGTTTTGCGAATCTCTGGATCGGTCACGACGACAAACTTCCAGGGCTGCAAGCCGAAGGATGATGGCGATAGAACGATCGCCTCTTCAAGGGTTTGCCAGGTTTCTGCTGGAATTTTTTTTGCCGCGTCAAACGCTTTGGTGGCATAACGCCAGTTGAGCTGCTGCAATAGCTGGTCAGATGAAATGGGGGAGTTACTCATTGGAATTTCCTTAACGAATCACGCTGATTGTAAGAGGTGCGATCGCCCGAAGCAATCTGCCCTCTGTCTGAAGTGAGAGCCCTTCGCTTCGAACTAAAGTGAGAGGCGTTTGCTTTGAATTGAAATGAGAGATATCTGGTCTCGAAATACCCTTCGCGCACCCCTGAACGATTGGGACATTGCGGCAAAACGGCGCAAATGTCATCGTGAACCGTAGCAGAGGTCAGGTTTATCCCCATGTTTGGGCTGATACCTCCGCACCCCTTCTTACGCCTTTTCTACGGGATTTGATATCAAATCCGGTTAAACAGCCGTAAAATCCAACGATCGTTTGTGCCCGCTGCTTTTTGCAGCGGGCACAAACGATCGTTGGGTTCTTCGACCGGATTTGATATGAATACGGGTAAAAGTCAGACGCAATGCTGATCGAGGGAATAATTTTCCGCGAGGAGACGTAGCATACTCCTTCGCAGATATATCCATCCTTGGAGCCTGCCACCCTCAAAAGCCAGACGCAGTATGCTGAAGATAGAGCCAACAAGGAGCCTATTGTGGACGCTGTCAAAGTTTCGTCGACCGATGCCCGTTACACGCAAAACATCCACATTCGTCAATTTGAATTGGTGGCCGATGAGCCTGTGGATGTAGACGGAAACGATGCGGGGCCAAAGCCCACCGAGCTGCTATTGGGCAGCTTGGGCGCGTGCAAAGCGATCACGCTGAAAATGTATGCTGGGCGTAAGGGTTGGCCGCTAGAGCGGGTGGATGTTGAGCTAACGGAAGGGAAAGCGGGCGATCGCCTCCAAATTGAGGCCGCGCTTCACCTGGAGGGCGAGTTGTCTGATGAGCAGAAGCAGCGACTGTTGGTTATTGCCGACAAATGTCCTATCCACAAAATGCTCAGTGCCAATGTCGACATCCACACGGTTTTGGCCGATGCGTGAGAACCTAAGGGTTTGCTTTTGCGTCAGTTGTAAAAGTGGGTGAATGAATCTTCAGCATGTTCGGATGACGAATCCTAATGGCTTATCCCTTGGGGAGATACCTGCTTGCGAGGGATACTTTTATTTAAGATGGAAATAGGGAGAGGCTCGCGACGTATGGCCAAAGGTGTTGATCGAAAACTGAACGCCGCCCACGCATATGAGGTTAAATTCCTCGCTATACTGCTCTAAATAAGTGCTAGATCTCTTGCTGCTATCAAGAGCCTATCCTTCTTCCAGATTTGTAATTTTTATCGGGTCGTATTGATCATGACTTCCTACGTTACCTCTGCTGCTCGTGCGGATCTAAGTGAGTTGCGTCGCCTCAAGTCGTTGCTGCCGCCAGAACTGCGGAGTTGGGTCACGATTGAAGCGGCGACCGCAGCCAATCCCCCGCTCATTACCTGCGAAGAGATCGGCAAAGATCAGATCGAAGTGCAGGTCGATTTGATTAAATGGGAAGCTTTTGCACTGGATCAGCGGAACCTATTGTTTTGGCATGAAGTAGCGAGGGTTCAAAACGATACGATTCCCCGTGATGGTTGGGAAATGGCGGCGTTAGCTATTGGCCTCGGGGGTGCCGTTGGCGAACTGTGGGTACAGGACGGGTTACTGCTGATGTTGGCCCTGGCGCTGTGTGGCGTATCTGGCTGGCGGTTGTACAAGCGCAACAATGGTGAGAAGCGGCTGGTCGAAGCGATTGAGGCAGATGAAAAGGCGATCGCCCTGGCCACGCGGTTTGGCTACTCATTACCAAATGCCTACAAGAGCCTAGGGAGTGCCCTCAAGATTTTGATTGACCAATCTCCTAAGAAAAATGTGCGTCGAGTATACGAAAAGCGGTTGGATGCGCTGAAAAAAAGCGCGGCCCGTGCAAAAGCTCGTGCAAAAGGGCAACCTGCTTAAGGGTGCTAGATTGAAAGGGCTAGGCTTTGCAATTTGAGAGCTTAGCGTTGCAAGACTCCCCAAAACAAGAAAACCCTGGATTCGATTGAATCCCAAGTCCTTGGCTAACCAACTGCCACTTTTGCAGAAGGTTTAATGTTGCATAATAGGAAGGGTTAACTTTTGTAACGGCTGGAATGGTAGTCCGGCCAGCAATTGAGCGTTTTTGCTCAAGTTGTTGGCTTTACTCAATGTCGGTATCGACTCCTGGGTCACAGGATTTGATTGCATTGGAGTCCGGTCTAGGATGGGCGATCGCCCATCTCTGCTCCATCATCCATCCGTTTGTCGTCTAATTTTTTCCAGCGATGTATCTGACATATCTCGACAGCAACTCTTGGCTGATTGATCTTGAGCATACGAGGATTTTGCTAGACCCCTGGTTGGTTGGAGATTTGGTCTTTGGTGGAGCAAAGTGGCTGTTTCGAGGCTATCGAGAAGCACCTCGGACCATTCCTGAAGATATTGACGTGATTTTGTTATCTCAAGGGTTGGAAGACCATGCCCATCCCGAGACCTTGAAAGCCCTCGATCGCACCATTCCTGTCATCGCTTCGCCGAATGCCGCCAAGGTTGTCGAAGGATTGGGCTACGAGAACGTGACGGCACTGGAGCATGGGAAGTCCTATGTGTGGCAGGAGCAGGTGAAGTTTAAAGCGCTCCCGGGTTCCCCGATAGGGCCACTGCTCACCGAGAATGCCTATCTGGTTACAGATATGGTGGCGGGCAAGCGGCTGTACTACGAACCCCATGGCTACCATGACGCAACGTTAAAAACGGAACCTCCGGTTGATGTGGTGATTACGCCGCTGATTAATCTGGAACTGCCGCTGGTGGGGCCGTTCATCAAAGGCCAGGAAAGTGCGTTGAAGATTGCGCAGTGGCTCAAGCCCCAGGTAATGCTACCCACCGCTGCTGGCGGAGATATTGAGTTTGAAGGAATGCTGCTTTCGGTATTGAAAGCGAAAGGGAGCACCGAGGCTTTCCAACAAATGCTGACAGAGAAGGGGTTAAAGGCACGTGTGATTGAGCCGACTGCGGGCGATCGCATTGCCATCGACCTAGAGCCCTCAATAGCTTAAGCTCTTCCAGTAGATCACTCTGAGCGCTAGAACTCATTACGGCTAATAGGTCTCACAAGACTTACGCAAAACTGGCGTCATCCTGAGTAAATTCGTTGATATTGTGGCCGCGTCCCGGCCACAATATCAACGAACTGCGTAAGTCCTTTCTCAGCCTTCCATTAGGGGACTGCCGTGGTGGTGGATAAGATACCAACGGCCACCCATCCGCTCGAAGATATTGGTGGCCATCGACTTGGCGACGACTTGGCGGCGATTGCTGACTTGCCGCACGATTTCAATCAGGACAACGTAAGCAAGGTCGCCGGAAATCTCGGTCGCTTTGATATCGGTATCAATTTCAAGGTACTGGGTGCCCCGGAAGATTTGAGTCCAAGAATCGGCGATCGCTTCCCAACCTACCAAGGCTGACCGACCGGGGTGGATACACACACTGGCACTTCCTTTCGACCAAACTGCCGACATGGTCTCGATATCCCGCTTTTCAAAGGCGCGGTAGAAGGCCCTGTTTGCCGCCAGGATGTCTGGGAGGACACTCATCGGGCGTGCCAGGCGATGTGGTAGGTCTGAGATGACCGAAATCCAACCGTTCCATCAGGCGTCTCATCGGGAGCGGGAGCCTCTCCGTCCGGAGCGGGAGCTTCTTCATCGGGAATTGGCGCTTCTTCGGTCGGGGCAGGAGCCTCGTCAGTTGGGGCAGCGGGACTCGGAACGACCTCTGCCGGAGGTTCTTCTGGAACTCCTAAGATGCTGACATTGCCGGGAACATAGAAAACTCCCGCAACACAGGAAATCATCATGGTTGCCAGGGTGCCGGCGAATAGCGCTTTCCAACCCATTGCCGAAACATCCCGACGGCGAGAAGGAATCAGGGCGCTGACCCCGCCCACGAAGATGCCGACGGAGGCCAGATGGGCGAACCCGGACAGGGCGTAGCTCACAATTAGAATGGCGCGATCGCTCAGTTCTCCAGATGCACCCGCAGCAGCGAGTGCCTGATAAGGCGGAATGGCCGTTTCAAACAGGCGGCGTCCAATAATCACCGAGGAGGCCCAGAGTTCATTCCATTCCAGGGAAACACCCGTTAACACGGTGAGCGGCAAGAACAAAGCGCCCAGAATGTTTTGCAAGTTCACCACTTGAAAGAATGCGCCAACGGGAGCGGGCAAGTTGGCCAGGAAGGCAAACAGTTGATTGATCAAAAAGACAAAGCCCAGGATCAAAATCAGCACAGCGGCGATGGAAACGGCCATTTTGACCCCATCCAAGGCACCAACAATCGATGCATCCAACGGACTCATGCGCTGCATTGGTTCCCCTGCAACGGTTTCAGTGGGTGCTTCCTCTTCATCATCGTCATCCGGGCGATCGCCCTCAGCGGGGATTCCCCCAGCGGTGACGGGCACCGTGGTTTCGGGAACGAGGATTTTTGCCAGTAGAAAGCAGGCCGGAATTGCCATGATGGAGGCGGAAACCAGGTGTCCCAAGATGTTGGGGAAAACAGGACGCAGAAAACTAACGTAGATAGCCAGTACTGAGGAGGCAGCGGTACCAAAGCAACAGGCCAGAATGGCACAGAGTTCGCTGCGGCTCATGGAGGCGAGGAAGGGTTTGACGGCGATCGCCGCCTCAATGCCCACAAAGATATTGGCCGCTCCACTCAGGGACTCAGCTCCGCTTAGTCGCATGGTGCTGTAAAAGATCTTGGCGAAGAAGTTCGTCAGAATCTGCATAAAGCCGATGTTATAGAGCAAGGCCATCAAGCCTGAGAAGAAGATGACGGCTGGCAGGGCGCGGAAGGCAAAGATGTAACCGAGATTGACTTGGGGGTCTTGACCTGGAACGGGGACAATGTTAGCCCCAAAAACGAAGCGTGCCCCGGAGTCTGCAGCTTCAAAAATGACATTGAGGAAGTTGCTAAATATCTGGAGGGCGTCACGGGTTCCAGGTATGGCAAAGACAATGGCTCCTAAGATGAGCTGCAGGATGATGCCCGATATAACCACTTTCCAGGGAAAGTATTTTGGGTGACGGTGCTCGGAAAACAACCAGGCAACAGCGCATAACCCAAAAATCCCAATGAGTGAAATCAGGTTTAAGATCCCCATAATCTCCTTCCTTGCGACCCTAAAGCGGCATTCATCTTAGAACAGTAGCCTAAATCCTCTGGGACGGCACATTGAAATTTTTTGCGCTATGGATTTCTGCCCGTTTTGTCTTCCCCACATGGGTCAGTTTGAAGAGTGGGACTGACCTGAGTACAAGCCAAAACCCAGAAACCCTTGATTTTGTGTAGCGCGGGCACCGCCCGCGCTACACAAAATCAAGGGTTTTAGCCAGGGGTTCGATTTTTTGTCCTGTACTTAGGGGGCTGACATAAAACTTGTGTCAGCCTGAGTCGGCTTGTGGATGGTGTGGCTGCATCTCGGCCACACCATCCACAAAATGTGCAAGTCCTGAAGGAGTTTGCGGCGGATGTTTTAGGATGATGCAACAGAAATTGTTAAGTAGCTCGGCACGATGAAAAACCAGACTCTAAAAACCTGTGCCGCCCGCAGCGCGGGCGGCACAGGTTTTTAGGGTTTTAGGTTTAATTGCACCTGCCAACTTACAGGCTTTGAGAAATAACTTGTTTGATGCGCTTCAGCAAATCACCGCAGGCAAAGCAACGATGAACTGGGTAGGATTGGACTGTGTGAGAGGATGATCCCAGCGGATCTGCCATGACTGTGCGTCCGCTGGTTGTCAAAAACTGACTCAACTGTTTCTGCCCATTGCTACCGTATGGACTCGCCCATGGATGCGTTCGCCCCAATGCCGCCCAACTGGACCGAGAAGGCTGTTCATGCCCTGGATGTATGCTGTCCCTCTTGCCATGCTCCGATCGCCGAAGCCAAACAAGTATGGATTAATCGCCGATCGCCCGTTTTCACCGAAGATCACCGCCGCAAGTGGCAAGAGTTTTACCACTGTTCGTGCGGGATGTCATGGTGGATGTGGAGCAGCGATCGCCCACCCACCGACTTGAAAAAGCCTGATCTCGGAGATCTATCCACCGATGGGTTTCCTGGTATGGATTTTTGAGATTGGCGTGTTTTTGCGAACCGTTTTTGGACGAACCACAGAGACACAGAGCACACGGAGTAAATCTTTGATGTCGTTGTGCCTGAGTGGTGCGCCTTAGTTAAAGGGCGATCGCTGTCATGACGACATCGACCAGCGCTTGTTCGTCTTTCAACTGGGAGAGCAGGTGCTCTACCGCTATTGTGTGCCCGTTGAGCAGAACGGTGGTTTCATCCCCTTGAGTCGAAATGATCTCGAATTGCACGTCATCTTGCACAGTTTGTTGGAGCCATGGCAGGGCAGAATTTTTGAGGCGGGTGCTAGCGATCGCTCTCAGATTTGCGGCGGCGTAGGGATAGGCTTCTACGGCTACCACCGCACTCAGGCGCTCTAAGGCGCGGCGCAGCACCTCTTTTTTTGCGGCTGTTGCTTGAAAGCTAATGAGCATACGAGCATCCTGGGTCGTGTTGGAGTCGATGCCGCTGCCAAGGATGCCCTCCAGAGACACCCCGCGATTGGAAAAGACCGAAGCAGCAGAGGTCAATGCGCCGGGGCGATCGAGCGATCGCACGACAAATATCCATCGTTGTTCATCCACGTTGCAAATCCTCCTGAATCCGTTGCCGCAATCCTGCCGCAATCTGTTGTAAGAGCTGAACTTCTTCGTCCCACAGTGATACGGTCACAACCTGTTTCCAGCCAAAAGGTGTGACCACAATAGGAACACCCATCGGCGTGTGGATCCCATAAAACTCGCCATCCAATTGAACTTGCCCCGACACCACCACTTCCCGGCCATCGAGCAACGTCCGCACTAAATCCACAGTGACGTTGGCCGTTGCTGAAATGGTTTTGGCTCCGGAAAGGTGTGTCACAAATGGCTTGATGACGACCCGCAAATCGGGAGAGATGTGGCTGACGGCATCGTAGGCTTCTGTAATTTGTTGTTGGCGCAAATAGGTCATCACCGCCTTCTTTTCCCGCTCCACATTAGCTGGAAAGTCGGGGATCGACTGCCCTCGCCGCAAGCGTTGCACAGCTCGTTGCAGCTCCTCAGTATCCATACCCTGAATGCGGACACTACTCCATAGGGGCAGCATATTTTCCCCATGCTCTCCCAATACGAATCCTTGCACCAGTTGGCGACGAATGCCCAGATCGACCGAAATCTCTCGCCGAAACCGCAGTGAGTCGGAATAAGCGCCAATGCCAATCACCCGATGCCGACCTAGATGGCGGCTGAAGACTTCGACGGCGAGTTCTTGGGGGTTGGTGACGATCAGAACGATTTCGTGTCCGCTACCGTAATGGGCGATCGCCTTAGCATATTGCTCAAATACAGGCAGATTCACCGCCGACAAGTCAGCGCGGGACTTGATGTCCCCCTGCACCGTCGCCCCTGCTGCCATCACAATGACATCGGCCACAATCTCGTCGGGACGCAGTGCCACATCTAGCTCCGGTGCCATCTCGGCATAGGCATCCTCCAGATCGACGCACATTCCCTGCAAAACTTTGGCACTGCGCCCTTGCTCTCGCCCTACTAGTTGCAGTCGCTCCGTGGGAGCCAGCGCTCGAATACCAATTAACTGGGTGACGATTTCTCGCCCACAATCACCACTTGCACCAATGATGGAGACATCCATACACTCTGCCGCCATTTATGAGGATTTCACCAGAGGTGGAGACGTCGGAGATTCGCCCGCGTTCGCCCACTGCTAGCTAGATAGCATAGGTGGTCTATGAGTGGAAGTTCTGTGTGATAGATGGCGATCGGGTTCGGGAAAGCGTATCTTTCTCGTTAGAGGCGATTGTAAGAATGCTTTAGCATGAAGAATAGTTAAGTAACACTCATCCATTTGTATTGGGGCTCAGGATCACATTCGCTTTTGCTGGCGATCGCCCCTTGCATCGATCTCATGGCTTGATTCTCGTACCATGGATCTGGCTGCACAAACGTTTCCATCTTCATCAACAACCCATTTGCAGGACGACGAACACGCACCTATGGTTTTATTTGGATTTGGCAAGAAAAAATCGATGCCGACCTCCGAGGAGGCATTGCCCGGACGGACAGAGCCGATGCCCGTCACCAACCGTCATTTTGTGAATGGCAACCCCATCCAGCCCCCTTTTCCTGAAGGCATGGAAACGGCCATGTTTGGGCTGGGTTGCTTTTGGGGAGCCGAGCGTTGTTTTTGGCAGCAAGAGGGGGTTTATTCCTCTGCCGTTGGCTATGCTGCTGGCTTGACGCCCAACCCAAACTACCGCGAGGTGTGCACGGGCATGACCGGACACAACGAGGTGGTGCTGGTGGTCTACGATCCCGAAAAAATTAGCTATTCCGATTTGCTCAAGGTCTTTTGGGAAAGCCACGACCCCACTCAAGGAATGCGCCAGGGCAATGATGCTGGCACGCAGTATCGCTCGGGCATCTATACCTACAACAGCACGCAGCGGAAGCTAGCCGAGGAATCGCGCGATCGCTATCAGTCTGCCCTCAAAGACGCGGGCATGAACGAAATCACCACCGAGATCATCGATGCGCCGGAGTTCTACTACGCCGAGGACTATCACCAGCAATATCTGGCAAAGAATCCTGGTGGCTACTGCGGTTTGGGTGGCACCAAAGTCTGCTATCCCGAAACCGCCAACGCGTAACGCGTAGTCAGTCGTCAGTTAATCTCCAAAAACATATCCAATATTCAGGGTTTCCTCACGTGGGAAACCTTTTTTGTTGGCTTATTGCGTTTGCAGAAATCACTTTCTCCTGCACTCAAAAGCCGAACCTCTGTTGACTTATAGCGGTGTGCAACCGCATTAAGCACCAACGGTTGTGTGGGGCGCGCCGCGCCCCACACAACCGTACTTAACTAACGCGCATAGCGCTATATATCAATTCTACGAAAACCAAAATCAGATCATTTTTTGAAAGCCCCGCAGTGCGAGGCTTTCAAAAAATGATCTGTAGTGGATTCTTAGCGATTTGATATAGAACCCATCAAGAGGTGAAACCAAACTCACTCCAGAGCGGAAAGCTGACATACTTCCACTCAGCCTCTGTCCCGATTCATCTGTGTGCATCCGCGTGCATCTGCGCTCCCATCACTTCGCAACGCCCACTTCTTCCGCTGCGATAACTTCTGTCTCCTCTAGAGCAGCTGCCACCCAGGCTCGAACATCTGGATCCGACTGGACATGGTTTACATACTCCCGCTCGACGGTATCCAGGGGCACCCTGTAGGTTGTGAAGCGGAATGTTACTGGGGCATAGAAGGCATCGGCGATAGAGAACTGCCCAAACAGCCAGTTACCCCCTGCCCCAAATTCCTGGCGGCAGGTGCGCCACAACTCAATCACCCGCCGAATGTCGGCAGAGAGGGCGTCGTTCTGCAAGACAACGCGATCGCTCGCCCGAATGTTCATTGGCATCCCCCCTCGCAGCGCCGCAAAGCCAGAGTGCATTTCGGCGGTGGCTGCTCGATCGCTCGCTCGCACCACTGCATCCTGAGGCCAAAGTCTGCCGCCAGCATAGGCATCGTTGGCATATTCGGCGATCGCCAGTGAATCCCAAATCACGCGCCCTTTATCTTGCAGCACCGGCACCCGTCGGGTGGGCGAATAGCGAACGATTTCCTGGGAGAATTCCGGTGTGTCTAGCGGTATCCGCTTCTCCTCAAAGTCCATATTTGCTTTGCACGCAGCCAACCAAGCCCGCAACGACCAGGATGAATAGTTCTTGTTACCAATGATCAGTAGCGGCTTATCCAATTCAACCCATCCTTTTCCAAACATGCGACGCCTCCAGCCTTGGGATTGAGTCAGTGTTGCTCAAAGAAGGCTCATTTACTGAACCCCACAAGACCCTAACCTATTGGAGGCGAATGTCGTCCATCTTATAGCGCTATGCACCTAGGCGAAAACCATTATTTTCTTGAAAGCCTTACAGTGCGGTGCGTTCAAGAAAATAATCTATCCTAATCTAAATGCATAAAGCTATAGCTTCAGAATGAGTCAATGAGCTGATATAGTGCATATGAACTATAATTTTTTGGAGGCAGTGAGCTATGGACGACATCCCCAGCATCATTTCCCATGTTTCGCTCGGAACTAATCATTTTGATCAATCCGTCGCCTTTTACGATCGCGTCCTTGAGCCGCTTGGTTGTCGGCGGCTGATGGATTATCCGGGGGCGGTTGCCTACGGCAAAATGTTTCCCGAATTTTGGGTGCAAACGCCGTTTGATGGGCAGCCTGCGGGAGTGGGGAATGGCACCCACGTCAGTTTCATCGCGATGAACAAGGAGGCTGTTCATGCCTTCTATGAAGCAGCACTAGCTGCAGGTGGCATTGGTGAGGGTGAACCTGGCGGTCGCGAAGAGTATGGAGCAGAGTACTATGGCTGCTTCGTGCGCGACCCAGAAGGCCACAAGATTGAGGCCGCGTTTTGGGATGAATCACAGTCGCAGGGATAGAGCGATCGCCCTCTGCGTTTGTAACCCAACATCTCGCCTGAGCTAACTCAAAATAACGTAGATGACGTGCCGCACTAATCTGGAATATCGAGTGTCGGGTCTGCTTGCATGGATTGTCGCTGAGATTCGGACAAATTCAAAAGTTGTGCCACCTGCTCTAGCGTCATGCCTGTTGCTAACAGATTGCGAGCGGCTTCCAAAAGCTGCGCTTCAACTTCCAAAAGCTGTGCTTCAACCTGCTCCTTTGCCTGTCGTTCCTGGGTGGCTTGTTCAGCGTTTTCCTCGGTATCGGTGAGGAACCAATTGCCCGCGCGATCGCACCAGCGCAACCAGCGCGCCTGAATTCCCTCAAACTCTCCCTCCCAAATCCCTAACCCAATTCCCAGGTCAGCGATCCAGGCGATGGGATTTTCATCATTGAGTGGTTGTTCCTGATACAATCCCCCCAACAACTTGAAGTAGCGCAACTGCCCCGTGTAGCGGCTGTAAACGAAGTAATGGGGCACTCGGAGATATCGCTCATAGGCTTCTAACTTGCCAGGGGGGGTCACACGGTTGGCACGATTGTTAGGCGGAGCGGATATCAGGTCATTACCATTACCGTTGCCATTACGGCTGTCACGGCTAGCTGGGGCGGCGTCTGTTGTCTCGGGGCTTTGTTCTTCTCCAAAGCGCCCCAAATCTTCTGCCTGAGTGCCTGGAGAGAGAAGTTCAATAATTACAAACGGACTTTCACCCTCTTGCCAGACCACATAGCTGCTTCGCAGATCTTGCCCGTCATAGAGAGGCGGGACATCTACTGCCAGGAACCAGTCTGGGCGCTTGTGCCAGATGGGGTGATAAACATCGTAGTAAATGTTGAGGTCGGATGCGGTGAAGTAGCGATCGCGTCCATAGGCGCGCAAGCGCAAGGTGCGACTAAGGAGTTGAGGCTGGAGGTCGTGGAATACATCGGGCAATCCTGGCTCCTCCGGAAATTCGCTGGGGAGGTCATACATTGTGGGCAGTGTTTCGCGGGGCGATCGCGGTGGATCGACCTGTTCCAGTATTGGTTTCTGCGGCAGAGATGTCATCGCAACCTCCAGAACGTGAGCCTAGAAATTGTTTACTGACTCACGACAAAATTCACCAGCTTACCGGGCACCACAATCACCTTTTTAATCTCTTTCCCCGCAATATACTTTTGCGCCAGCTCCGATTCTTTCGCCAGCGTTTCGAGCATGACTTTATCGGCGGCAGCGGGGACGGTAATAGTACCTCGGGTTTTGCCCATGACCTGAATTACCAGCGGGATTTCATCCACTACCAATGCTTCGGGATCAACCTTGGGGAAGGCTTGCAGATGCACAGACTCGGCATGTCCCAACTCGTGCCACAGTTCTTCGGCGATATGTGGAGCGAAGGGAGCCAGCAGGATGATCAGGGTTTCGACCCCTTCTCGATAAATAGGAGACGCTTTGCATGTGGCATCTGACAGCGCATTGCTCAGCTTCATCAACTCCGACACAGCGGTGTTGAATTGATAGTCACCTTCAATATCGTCCGTGATTTCTTTGATGGCCGTGTGGATGGCGCGGCGCAAATCCTTTTCCGCTTTACTCCACTCGCCGCTGGCATCTCCATCGCCCTGGCCTTTCTCGATAAAGTCCGTTAGCAATCGCCATACACGGTTTAGGAAGCGCGATTGCCCTTCCACATCGGCATCATCCCACTCCAAATCCTTTTCGGGTGGAGCCTTGAACAGGATGAACATGCGGGCGGTATCGATGCCATAGCGGGCAATCACATCTTCGGGCGCAACCCCGTTGCCCTTAGATTTCGACATGGTGGCATAGACCCGCTCCAAGGGTTCACCCGTTTCGGGATCGGTGGGGTTCTCGGGGTCGGCAACGCGATCGGAGGGAACCCACTGATTTTTGTCACTCTTGTTGGGGTTGCGGTAGGTTAAGCCCTGCACCATCCCCTGGGTGAGCAAACGCTGAAAGGGTTCGTCGAAATTGAGCAAGCCGCGATCGCGCAAAAACTTCGTGAAAAATCGCGAATACAACAGGTGCAAGATGGCATGTTCAATCCCGCCCACGTACTGATCAACAGCCATCCAGTCGTTCACCTTTTTGGGATCGAATACCTGTTCCTCGTTACGGGCATCGGTATAGCGCAAAAAGTACCAGGACGAGTCGATGAAGGTATCCATCGTATCCGTGTCGCGCTTGGCGGGTGTTCCGCAACTAGGACAGGGAACGTTGACCCACTCATCCAGTTTCGCGAGTGGCGACCCACCCCGTCCCGATAGCTCAACGTTTTCGGGCAATACGACCGGTAAATCGGCTTCAGGAACTGGAACGATGCCACAGTCTGGACAATGAATGGCAGGGATCGGCACTCCCCAGTAGCGTTGTCGGGAGATCAGCCAATCGCGCAGGCGGAAGTTGGCGGTACCTTTTCCTTTGTTGGTGCTTTCGAGGTGGGCGATCGCCTTCTCCACACTCTGCCCCGCGCCTTTGCCAGCAGGAATACCATCCAGCGGGCCGGAATGTACCATGACACCATCCCCCGGCCAGGCTTCGGTCAGGGTATCGCCATCAAGGTCTTCACCCTCGGGTTGCACCACCACTGTGACGGCCAAGTCAAACTTGCGGGCAAACTCAAAGTCCCGTTGGTCGTGAGCAGGGACGGCCATGATTGCCCCAGTGCCGTAACCCATCAGTACATAATCTGCAATCCAGATGGGAATCTTGGCGTCATTCACAGGATTGATGGCATAGCTGCCTGTCCACACCCCGGTTTTCTCGCGATCCTCGACCATCCGGTCTAGCTCGCTTTTGGCTGATGCGTCCTTTTGATAAGCATGAACGGCATCCTTCTGCTCGGCTGTAGTCAGCGTTTCAACCAACGGATGTTCGGGAGACAGCACCATGAATGTCGCCCCCCAAAGGGTATCGGGACGGGTGGTGAACACCGTCAAATCATCACCTGCTTCCGTTGTGAAGGTGACTTCTGCGCCGGTGGATTTGCCGATCCAGTTTGCCTGCATCAGCTTCACCTTGTCAGGCCAGCCATTCAAGGTGTCGAGGTCGGCTAGCAATTGCTCGGCATAGTCGGTGATCTTCAAAAACCACTGCTCCAGCATGCGCTTCTCGACCAGCGCCCCCGAACGCCAGGAGCGCCCATCCGCATCCACCTGTTCATTAGCGACCACGGTCTGATCCACCGGATCCCAGTTCACCGAAGCTTCTTTGCGATAAGCCAAGCCCGCTTTGAGAAATTCCAAGAAAATCCACTGCGTCCAGTGGTAATAATCCGCTGAACAGGTTGCGACTTCCCGATCCCAGTCATAGGACAATCCCAAGCGCTTGAGCTGCCCTTTCATCGTTGCAATGTTCTGATATGTCCACTTGGCAGGATGGGTGCCGCGATCGATCGCCGCATTTTCCGCAGGTAAGCCAAATGCATCCCAACCCATTGGGTGCAACACTCGGTAGCCCTGCATCCGCCGCACTCGCGCAATCACATCCGTAATGGTGTAGTTGCGGACATGGCCCATGTGTAGGTTGCCGGAAGGATAGGGAAACATCGACAGCGCATAGAACTTGGGCTTACTGGAATCATCCAGTGCCTTATCTAGTCCTTGCTCGTCCCAGGTTGCTTGCCATTTCTCTTCGATTGCAGCGGGATTGTAGCGAGACTCCACGAATCCTTCTCCTCCGGTGGACTCAGGTACAGGGCATGATGCCATTTGTATGGCTATTGTGACACACAGATTTCGTTTGTTGAGTGAGAGTTTGACATCAATAAAAAGCGACCTTTGGGGCTGAGGCGTTCTTCGTCGCAGATGCTCATTAACTTGAGACCATGCTCGTTCACTTGAGAACAAAGGAGGCGTTGGTCGGAAGAATTTGGGAACGCAGATGCACGCGGATAGACGCAGATGAATACAGGTAGAAGCACCCAATTCGGTATTTTTTATCCCGCCCCTTTACGCCCTCGCTTTGTCCTTATATCTTTCGTTCATTGATGCATCTAAGGAATCTATCTTGCCTGTAGAACTCACAGTGGCAGCCGCAATGGTTCTGGGGGGTCTGGTTCAAAGCACGACTGGCTTCGGATTTGGTCTCGTGGCCCTGCCCATTCTTGCCAGCGCCACGAGCTTTGGGCTGGCGGCTCCGCTGCTTGCGTTGAATGGGCTGGGGAATGGCACCTTTATGTGGTTGCGCTACCATCGCCATTTTCAATGGTCAGCCGTGCGGCGTATGGTATTTGCGGCCATTACAGGCATTCCCGTTGGATTGTATGGGCTGAAGTATGCTCCCGAATCGGTGATGCTGGTGGCATTGGGGGTAATTATCGGTGGGTATGCCCTTTACTCCTTGACCCAGGTGGAGTCGCCAAAGTTGCGATCGCCCTTCTGGGCCTATGGGTTTGGCTTTCTCGCTGGGCTGCTCTCGGGCGCTTACAACATCCCTGGTCCTCCGGCTGTGTTCTACGGGCAGTGCTGCCGCTGGACACCCGAGCAGTTTAAGGGCAACCTGACGGGCTTTTTCGCCTTCAACACCGTCACGGTGATTATGGGGCACGCGCTCCAACACCGCATCACCGCCGATGTGCTGCAATTGCTGGCGATCGCCCTTCCCTGCTCCCTCACAGGCTTCACTCTTGGCACCTACCTGTCCCGCTCCATCAACCCCGCCACCTTCCGCACCCTTGTCTTAGTGCTGCTGATCATCACAGGGATTCGCCTCATCCTGGCTGGATTCGGTCGTTCTACTTGAGAGTTTAATGCGTGTTGCTATGAAGACGGGCTGAGTACAGGGCAAAAACCAGAAAGCCCTTGATTTTGTGTAGCGCGGGCAGTACCCGCGCTACACAAAATCAAGGGCTTTAGCGGGGGTTCGATTTTTCGCATTGCTGATTGAGGGGATGATTTTTCTGAGAGGGGGCGCACCGCGCCCCCTCTCAGAAAAAATCATCCTTGGATTCTGCAACCCCCGATTTTTTGTCCTGTACTTATAGCGGTGTGCAACCGCATTAAGCACAACAACGGTTGTGTGGGGCGCGCCGCGCCCCACACAACCGTACTTAACTAACGCGCATAGCGCTATAGGAAGACGGGATAGGATCAGATTGAGGTTGAAGTCGGGAAAAATCCACGCCATGCTAACCACGGCCAAATGGACAATTGAGGACTATCACCGCATTATTGATTCTGGGATTTTGGAGGGGAGAGCGGTCGAGCTGATTAATGGCGATATTTTAGAAATGTCGCCAGAGGGAGAACCCCATGCGTATAGCAGCGATGAAGCGGGCGAGTATTTGATGTACTTGTTGGGCGATCGCGCCAAAGTTCGACAAGCCAAGCCGATTACGCTTCCCCAAAGTAACTCCGAGCCAGAACCCGATATCGCTTTGGTACAACGCTTGGGTCGCGATTATCGGCAGCATCATCCTTACCCAGAGAATATCTTTTGGTTAATCGAATACTCTGACTCTAGTTTGACCAAAGATTTGAACGTCAAAACGCAGGTATATGCCGCTGCTGGCATTCCAGAGTATTGGGTCGTTGATCTGACAAAAATGGCGCTGGTAGTATGGCGATCGCCCAGTGCCACTGGCTATAAATCTCAAGAGAAACAATCATCCGGCACCATTAATCCCCTAGCATTCCCCGACATAGGCATTGAAGTTGTCAAATTGCTTGAGCCCTAGGTCTGGGTAGGATCGTCCATCATGATTGAGGTTCAGCTATGCCTGCAAAGCTGTTTGGTTTATCCGTCCACAATGAGTTCAAAGCCTGGTAGAACTGTTTCTCCAGAGAGCGTGGTCGGTATCGAGACGACTTCGACAGATTGATCGGGGCGATAGATTTCAACTTGTTTGTCCCTGAGATTAATCAGCCAACCTAGGCTTAGGCCACTGTTGAGGTATTCCTGCATCTTCGTTTGGAGGGGTTGGAGGCGATCGCTGGGCGATCGCAATTCGATGACAAAATCGGGACACAGGGGTGGAAATCCCCGGCGCTCTTCAGGAGTCAGGGTTTCCCAGCGCTCTTGGCTGACCCAAGCAACATCGGGAGCGCGATCGCCTCCTTGCGGCAAGCTAAAGACGGTCTGCGAACTGAAGACAACCCCCAACTGTGTTTGCTCATTCCAGATGCCGACCTTGGTGATCAAACGCGCTTCCTGGCTACCGCTTTCTCCGCCCACTGGGGTCACTATGACTAATTCTCCTACGGCAGAACGCTCAAGTGCCACATCTGGGTTGGCAAGGCATAGTTGATAAAACTGTTCCCTTGTGAGTCGGACAATGGGATCGAGATTGAGTACTGTTGTCATGGATTGGCCTCACCCAGATTTTCTATCCTCTAAATCATTCTCTTCCAGGACTGACTCAGTTTGTTGATAGTGTGGCCGTGTCGCGGCCACACTATCAACAAACTCACTTAGACGTACGCAAAACTTGTGTAAGTCTGTCCTCAAAAAAACTGGCTTTCATTGCTTTCAGGGTGCGTCATGGAATGCAACTTTTTATTAAGGGGCTCTTATTTTCATTAAGCAGACCTTAATTTTTTGAGGGATCAGAGCGTCTTCACAAGTTCCTCAGATTCTTTGCTTAGAACTTGAGTTGGAGAGAAAGGTTCTAGGGTTGTCAGAGATGAAACCCAGTACGAACAAGACTCTCCGGTGTTCAGCAGATGGCAGAGGTTCTATGACAAATGCGATCGCCCACAGCTCACAGCCGTTCTCGGAACCACATGGCACGGTATATGGGCATATTCACTCGTTCGAGAGCTGTGGCACGGTAGATGGCCCCGGGATCCGATTTGTGGTGTTTACTACGGGCTGTCCGTTGCGCTGCCAGTATTGCAGCAACCCCGATTGCCGTTACGTCGAGGATGGCCGCCGGGTAACAGCCGATGAGGTGGTAGCCGAAGTTAAGAAGTACACCACTTATATGCGAGCAAGTGGTGGTGGCGTCACGATTACGGGCGGCGAACCGTTGTATCAGCCGCATTTTGTAGCGGAAGTTTTCCGCCAATGCAAGGCCGCAGGCATTCACACCACCCTTGATACATCAGGGTATGCGGATTTGTTTATCGCGAAGGCTGTGCTGCCGTTCGTGGATCTGGTGTTGCTCGATATCAAGTCTTTCATTCCCGAAACCTTTGAGGAGGTGACCGGTATAAAAATCGACCGGACATTAGCACTGGCTCGGTATTTGAATGAGATTGGCAAACCAGCCTGGGTACGGTTTGTGTTGGTGCCAGGGTTGTCAAGCGATCGCGCCAACATTGAAGGCCTTGCCGACTTCCTTGCTAGCCTGACCAATGTTGAAAGAGTCGAAGTATTGCCCTTCCACAAAATGGGCGAATACAAGTGGGAGCAACTGGGCTACGACTACACACTCAAAGACACGCAACCGCCCCCACCCGAAATGGTTCAAGAAACCCTGGAGATTTTCCGCAGCCGAGGTTTGACTGCGATTTAACAGGGCATGAAGCCTGGGTTGATGCATGAACGATCGACGACGTCTTCGCCATAGAACGGTTGACGTCTTGCTTCAAGAGGCGTTGTCGATCGCATCCCAAAAGAGCCACCAGGTTTAGCTCTTGCATCCTCCAAACATTTAGCCACATTTAGTCAACTTCCTTCCAATTGCTAAGCTCTGAGGAATCATTCATGACAGCTACTACAATCACAAAAGTCGCAACCCTAGAAGAATTGGAAGCTCTGATTGCCCGCGTAAAAGCGGCACAAGCAATCTATGCCAGCTTCAGTCAGGAAAAGGTGGATGCGATTTTCCGAGCCGCAGCATTGGCCGCCAACAATCAACGCATTCCCCTGGCAAAAATGGCCGTCGAAGAAACGGGAATGGGCGTAATTGAAGACAAGGTGATCAAAAATCACTTTGCATCGGAATATATCTACAACAAGTACAAGAATGAAGCGACCTGCGGAGTCATTGAAGATGACAAAGCCTTTGGCGTGCAACGGGTCGCTGAGCCGATGGGCATTCTAGCTGGGATTGTGCCAACGACAAACCCGACCTCTACAACCGTTTTCAAGGCGTTGCTAGCACTCAAGACCCGCAATGCCATTATCTTTTCACCCCACCCCCGCGCCAAAAAGTGCAGTGTGGAATCGGCCAAAGTGTTGTTAAAGGCGGCGGTAGAAGCGGGTGCTCCGGCGGACATTATTGGCTGGATTGATGAACCCACCATTGAACTGTCGCAGGCATTGATGAGCCACCCAGAAGTGAAGCTGATTCTGGCGACAGGTGGGCCGGGAATGGTGCGAGCGGCCTATTCGTCGGGTCGCCCCTCTTTAGGAGTGGGCGCTGGCAATACCCCTGCGGTTATTGACAAGTCGGCAGATATCCAGACCGCCGTGAGTTCTATTTTGCTGAGCAAGACCTTTGATAACGGCATGATTTGCGCATCGGAACAGTCCGTCATCGTGGTAGATGAGGTGTATGACGCTGTCAGAGAAGAGTTCATCCGACGTGGTGCATACATTCTGAATGCGGACGAGAAGCAGAAAGTCGCCGATGTGCTGATGAAGGATGGTCGGTTGAATGCGGCGATCGTCGGGCAAAGCGCTGAATCGATTGCCAAATTGGCGGGCTTGGGACAACTTTGTTTGGAATGCCAGGGCGTGGATGTGGATCAGACGCCGCTCTCCTGCACCGCACCCAAGGTTCTGATGGCGGAGGTGAGTGAAGTCGGCGGCCAGGAAGCTTTCTCCCATGAAAAGCTATCCCCTGTGCTGGCGCTCTATCGTGCGCCCAACTTCTTCAATGCGGTAGAGATTGCGCAGAGATTGGTAGTTTTCGG
Source organism: Vacuolonema iberomarrocanum LEGE 07170 (assembly GCA_015207365.1). Classification (GTDB taxonomy): domain Bacteria; phylum Cyanobacteriota; class Cyanobacteriia; order Elainellales; family Elainellaceae; genus Vacuolonema; species Vacuolonema iberomarrocanum. The sequence goes on along the minus strand of JADEXA010000014.1, from coordinate 15,159 downwards.
CGGTTGGGGGCATACGTCAGTCATCTACACTGATCCCCGCAACCGGGATGATATCGCCTACTTCGAGAACCATGTGCAGACCAGCCGCGTGCTGGTGAATACCCCATCGTCGCAAGGGGCGATCGGCGACCTCTACAATTTCAAGCTCGATCCATCGCTAACGCTGGGCTGTGGTACCTGGGGCGGCAACTCTGTCTCGGGCAACGTTGCACCCCAACACTTGCTCAACATCAAGACCGTCACCGAACGGCGGGAAAACATGTTGTGGTTCCGCGTACCGCCGAAGATCTATTTCAAGCGCGGCTGCCTACCCGTTGCCTTGAGTGATCTAGCGGACAAGAAGCGAGCCTTTATCGTTACTGACCAGCCACTGTTTGAACTGGGCATTTTGGATAATATTACTGCTGTGCTGGAACGGTTGGACATCAACTACGACATCTTCCATGAAGTTGAGCCCGATCCCACGCTGACGAATGTGAACCAGGGTCTGGATCAACTCCGGAAATACAACCCCGATGTGATTATCGCGGTGGGGGGTGGTTCGCCGATGGATGCGGCGAAGGTGATGTGGCTAATGTACGAGCATCCGGAAGTGGAGTTTGACGGACTGGCCATGCGGTTTATGGATATCCGCAAGCGGGTGTATTCACTGCCTGCCCTGGGTCAGAAAGCCCTCATGGTGGCGATTCCTACGACATCGGGTACGGGTTCGGAAGTCACGCCCTTCGCGGTGGTGACCGACGATCGCGCGGGCATCAAATATCCCCTGGCGGATTATGCCCTGACGCCGAATATGGCGATTGTGGATCCCGATCTGGTGATGGGTATGCCCCCTAAGCTCACCGCCTTTGGCGGGGTTGATGCTCTGACTCACGCGCTGGAATCCTATGTGTCGGTGTTGGCGACGGAGTTTACCGAAGGGTTGGCGCTGGAGGCGATCGCCCTCATCTTCCAATACCTGCCCCGTTCCTACAAAAACGGCGCAAATGATGTAGAAGCGCGCGAGAAGATCCACTATGCTGCCACGATTGCGGGGATGGCCTTTGCCAATGCCTTCCTGGGCGTTTGCCACTCGATGGCCCACAAGCTGGGGTCGACCTTCCATGTGCCCCACGGGCTGGCCAATGCGCTGATGATCTCCCATGTCATCCGCTACAACGCGACCGATATTCCGCTGAAGCAAGCGATCTTCCCGCAGTACAAATATCCCCATGCCAAGGAGCGGTACGCCGAAGTCGCCGACCATCTGCATTTGGGGGGTGTTACTCAGGATGAAAAAGTGGAACGGTTGGTTGCGGCAATTGAAAGCCTAAAACGGGAACTCGATATTCCGGCCACCATCCGCGAAGTGCTCCATGAAGATGATCAGCTCTTCTACGGTCAACTGGAAGAAATGGCCGATCAGGCGTTTGATGACCAGTGCACCGGGGCCAACCCCCGCTATCCGCTCATTCGTGACTTAAAAGAGCTGTATGTGCTGGCATATATGGGTTGTCGGACGGATTCTGTTTCGTTCCACACCGATGTGGATGAAGTGGCGGAGGCCGTCGCGGAACCTGTGCAGGCATGATGTTTTGGGTTTAGAGAAATCGATGACCAAACACTCGAAAGCGACCGAATGATGATCCTTTGTGCCCTTTGTGTCTAGCTGGTCCGGCTATCAACACGACGGCACAAAGGCACGATGGGTAAACGCCCCCCGGAACCGACTTCAAATTAGGGCTTCAACTTAGGGATAGGACATATGGCCAGTACAACCCTGCAAAATGCAACTCCACTCACCGCTGACCCGACCCATGATTTGCTGCGGATGGAACATCGGCCGCTGGACGCGATCTTTTCGCCCCAGGCGATCGCCGTCATTGGTGCCAGCGAACGCCCCAATAGTGTCGGGCGAACCTTACTTTGGAATCTGATTACCAACTCCTTTGGGGGCACTATTTATCCCGTCAACCCCAAGCGCAAGAGCGTGTTGGGGATTCGCGCCTATGCCACCATTGCCGATATTCCGGAGCAGGTCGACCTGGCCGTGATTGCCACACCTGCCCGCACGGTTCCTGGGGTGATTCGAGAATGTGGCGAAGCGGGCGTGAAAGGGGCGATCGTGATTTCCGCCGGCTTCAAGGAAACCGGAGCCGAAGGCATTGCGTTAGAAAAGCAAGTGCTGGAGGAAGTGCGACGCTACAAAATGCGGCTGATTGGCCCCAACTGTTTGGGTGTGATGAACCCCATCTCGGGGCTAAACGCCACCTTTGGTAGCAGCATGGCACGTCCCGGCAACGTGGGATTCATCAGCCAGAGTGGAGCGCTTTGTACGGCCATCCTAGACTGGAGCTTTCGCGAAAATGTGGGCTTTAGTGCCTTCGTTTCCATTGGTTCCATGTTGGACGTGGGCTGGGGCGACCTGATTTATTACTTGGGCGATGACCCCAACACCGAGAGCATTGTCATCTACATGGAGTCCATTGGGGACGCGCGATCGTTCCTGACGGCGGCGCGGGAAGTGGCGCTAACCAAGCCCATCATTGTGCTGAAGGCCGGACGGACAGAAGCTGCCGCGAAGGCTGCCGCCTCCCATACGGGAGCTTTGACCGGTAGCGAAGCCGTGTTAGAAGCCGCCTTCAAGCGCTGTGGTGTGCTCAGCGTCAATCGCATTTCCGATATGTTTGACCTGGCGGAAGTGTTGGCGAAACAACCCCGTCCCAAAGGACCCCGCCTCAGCATCATCACCAATGCTGGGGGGCCGGGGGTGCTGGCCACAGATGCCCTGATCGCGACAGGCGGCAACTTAGCGCATCTGTCGGAGGAGACGATCGCCCATCTCAGTGAGTTTCTGCCCACCCACTGGAGCCATGGCAACCCCATCGATATCCTGGGAGATGCTGAGCCCGAGCGCTATGCCAAAACCCTGGAGGCCGCATCCCAGGACCCCAACAGCGATGCGTTGCTGGTCATTTTGACGCCCCAGTCCATGACCAATCCAAGCACAACGGCGCAGCAGCTCAAGAGCTACGTGGAAAAGAACACGGCAACCTCCATGCTGACCCGGAAGCATACGAAGCCCATCATTGCCAGTTGGATGGGCGGTGATGATGTGACGCCGGGTGAAAACCTGCTGAACGATGCGGGCATTCCCACCTACCGCTATCCCGATGCAGCGGCACGGGTGTTCAGCTACATGTGGGAATATAGCTACACCTTGAAGGGGCTGTATGAAACCCCAGTACTACCCAGCAGTGATGGCGACAATGCCGATGAGCAACGGGCCGCTGGGTTGATCCAAACGGCATTGGATGAAGGCCGCACGCTGTTGACCGAAGAAGAGTCGAAGCAACTGCTGCAAGCTTACGGCATTCCCATTGTTACCACCCGGTTGGCGGCAACGGTTGAGGATGCGGTGCGCGAGGCGGAGGCGATCGGCTATCCCATTGTCGTCAAGCTGCATTCCAAGACCATCACCCACAAAACCGATGTCGGTGGCGTGAAGCTCAACCTAGAATCGGCAGAGGCCGTACGAGCGGCATACCAAGCCATTGAGGCGGCGGTTCCGGCGGCGGATTTCCTGGGGGTTACGGTGCAGCCAATGTTGAAGCGGGATGGCTATGAACTGATTTTGGGCAGTAGCCTCGATCCGCAATTTGGGCCTGTGTTGCTCTTTGGATCGGGTGGGCAAATGGTGGAGGTGTATCAGGATCGGGCGATCGCCCTACCGCCCCTCAACAGTACCCTGGCCCGTCGGATGATGGAGCGGACGCGCATCTACAAAGCCCTTAAGGGCGTGCGCGGGCGGCAAGCGGTGGATTTACCGGGACTGGAGCAGCTTTTGGTGCGCTTTAGCCAACTGATTGTTGAGCAGCCCCGTATCAAGGAGATCGACATCAACCCCCTGTTGGCAGCGCCCCTGGATGATGCGGGGCATGGCGGTAATATGGTGGCGCTGGATGCCCGTGTAGTGTTACATCCTGCTGATGTCGCCGAGGCCGACTTGCCCAAGCCCGCGATTCGTCCCTATCCGGCGCAGTACTGCATGCGCTGGGAGTTGGAGGGCGGTCCGCCTGTAACAATTCGCCCGATTCGCCCCGAAGATGAACCGCTCATGGTACAGTTCCATGAAACCCTCTCGGAACAAAGTATCTACCTGCGTTACTTCCACCTGATCAAGCTGAGCCAGCGCACCGCCCACGAACGCATGACTCGCATTTGTTTTGTGGACTATGACCAGGAGATGGCGTTTGTCGCAGATTACAAGAACCCCACCACAGGAAACCACGAAATCCTCGCTGCCGGGCGGTTGAGCAAACTGCATGGCACGAACGAGGCTGAGTTTTCCATGCTCGTGAGCGATCGCTACCAGCATCGGGGGTTGGGCACACAACTGCTACAACGGCTAGTTGACGTTGGGCGCAATGAAAACCTCGACGCCATCACTGCCGACATTCTTTCCGACAACGCCGCCATGCAACGGGTCTGCGAGAAACTCGGTTTCACCCTCAGCCGCACGAGCGATCCATCTATTGTGCAGGCCGATTTGAGGCTCGATAGCAGTGAGTAAAACGTAGACCGTGAGTCGTCGAGGGTAAACCGTTAAACGCGTTTGCTTATCATTTCATTGATGACTCGGCATCGCTCACTCCACCCTTTCCCCATCCCTCCCTGACTCTCCTCCTATCTTCGTCCATCTACGGGAGCCGAACCTTATGAACACACAAAAGCGCATTGGAATCTTGACCAGCGGGGGCGATTGCCCAGGTCTAAATGGCGTCATCCGTGCCGTCGTTAACCATGCCACCCTGACCTATGGCTGGGAAGTGGTGGGTATTCCCTATGCAACCGAGGGCTTGCGATCGCGCACCTCGATTCCCCTTAACTGTCATGGGCTTGATGTGCGAGGCATTGATCCGTTGCTCAGCATGGGTGGCACAATCCTCGGCACCATCAACCGGGGGAATACCTTGGAAGAGTCCAAGGACATCGTTAACAGTGTTCATGAAATGGGGCTGGATGCGTTGATTGCGATCGGGGGAGATGGCAGTTTGGGCATTTTGCGACAGCTAGCGCTGGAAGGGAAGTGGAACCTGGTCGCCATTCCCAAAACCATCGACAATGATGTGGGCGTGACGGAGCGCTCCGTCGGTTTCGATACGGCGATTAACACGGTGATCGATGCCCTCAATCGCCTCACCTATACTGCGTCTAGCCACGATCGCATCATGATTGTGGAAGTGATGGGGCGAGAAGCGGGGCACCTGGCGCTCCATTCGGGCATTGCCGGGGGAGCGGATGTCATCCTGCTGCCAGAAATCCCCTACTCCGCGCAGGAAATCTGCCATCACCTGGATGAATTGCGCGATCGCTGGGGGCGGAAGTTTGCGATCGTCGTCGTGGCCGAAGGCATCCAGCCCGAGCCCAGTGCCCCTATCTGCGCCAGCATGGATGGGTCGGTGACCTGTGGCATGGGACAGTACATCTCTGACCAGATCAATCGTCTCCGCGATCAACCGGCTGAGATTCGTGTGTCGGTGCTGGGGCATATCCAGCGCGGGGGCATGCCGTCTGGGCTCGATCGCCTAATTGCTGCCTCCTTTGGCACCACAGCTGTCGAACTGGTGGCTCAAAACCGCTTTGACCACATGGTGACGTGGCAGGGGGGAAAAGTCACGGTGCATCCTCTAGAAGAGGTGCTATCCCAAAGCCCGCGTCTCGTCGACCCCAACGACTTCCTGGTGCGGACGGCTCGCGCTCTGGGTATCTATGTGGGGAGCAATGTCGATGCGATCGCCCGTCATCCAGAACTCGCATCAACGCCAACCCCAGCCCCAGCATTGATGTAATAAACATTGATGTAATAAACATTGATGTAATAAAGCCCCGAGGGTTTGGTTTGTTTAGCCCATCCCCCACTCTATTCCGGGGATGGGCAATGAGCTGAAGCACCGATTTATTATTGTTGAGATTAGTCGCTCGACATGATGAAAACCAAAGTCTAAAAACCTGTACCGCCCGCGCTGCGCGCGGTGCAGGTTTTTAGACTTTGAGGTTTAATTGCACCTACCGACTTAAAAGCAGATGAATAGTGAGTAGTGCCCTGCCATCGCGAGTTAAACTGGGACTGAGAATTCAACCATTCAAGCATTCCCTTCGTGCCCCGCATCAAACCGGCTGCAATTCACTTCAATAGCATGTGCCAGAGGGACGTCAGGGTTTGTGGAAACCTCTAAATCTCTGCTTTCTTGATGGCATGAGTTGTTTAGATGAGTGCGTTGTTTGGATGTAGGTAACATCTCTTAAACTCCCGCCTCAAATTTTAAGTGGAATCTGATTTAAAGATGTGATTTATACCTACTTTTTGATCGAAGCCTAATAATTGTATTCAGATTGACCGATCCGCCAAATCAATAGGGAAGTGTTATGGTCGCTACAACCGCCAAATCCGCTTCAAAAGACCAGGCACCTGAAAGGGCTTCAAAGCCGTCGAAAGACGTTGACCGTCGCCTCAAACGTCTCGACATCACAATGAAACGAAACCAGTACAAAGGAGATGCCTTGATTGAGGTACTCCATGCTGCCCAAGATGCCTTCGGATACCTGGAAGAAGATGTATTAGTCTATATTGCTCAAGGCCTGAAGTTGCCCCTCAGTCGCGTCTATGGGGTGGCCACGTTCTACCATTTGTTTTCCCTCAAGCCCACCGGAGCCCATAGCTGTGTGGTGTGCATGGGCACAGCCTGTTATGTCAAAGGTGGCGGGAAGGTGATGGATGCTCTGCAAGACGAGTTGGGCATTGAAGCTGGAGAAACGACCCCCGATGGCAACGTCTCTTTAATGGCAGCTCGCTGTTTGGGAGCCTGTGGAATTGCACCTGCCGTTGTGCTCGATGGCACGGTCATGGGTAAGCAAGAGGCTCAGCAAGTGCTCACCGAGGTCAAGCGGTGGGAGAACGGGTAATTGATTGGTTCAACTGAGGCCATAGGCAGACGTAACGCTTCATGCCTGGGCTTCAGTCAGCAAAGGAGAGGAGACGATGAATCTGACAGAACTCCTGGATGTGGCCGCCGCCGAAAAGGCTCGACAACGGCCGATTAAGGTGCATTGCTGCACTTCGACAGGCTGTCGCTCTGCCAATGCGACAGCGGTGATGGGCAACTTACAGCAGGCGGTCGAGAATGAGAATCTATCTGACCAGGTAGAGGTTATAGGGGTTGGGTGCATGGGATTTTGTGGCCGTGGCCCCCTCGTGCAGATTGATCCGCAGGATGATCTGTATGAAGAAGTGACGCCTGAGGATGCACCTAGCATTATCGAAGCCCTAAATGGTGGGTCCGCCAAGTCCATTAAAGGCGACGCCCAACATCCATTTTTTGCCCGACAGATGAAGATCGTGCGTCAGCACAGCGGTAAGGTCGACCCAGAGCGGATCGAATCTTACATCGCGTTGGGTGGGTATCAGTCCCTCTTCAAAGTCCTGTATGAGATGGAACCCGTCGATGTTGTTGGCGAAATTCAGCAGAGTGGGCTCCGGGGGCGCGGAGGGGGCGGCTATCCCACTGGACTGAAATGGGCCACGGTCGCCAAGATGCCGGGAAATCAGAAATATGTCATTTGCAACGGGGATGAGGGCGATCCGGGTGCGTTTATGGATCGCAGTGTCCTAGAAAGTGACCCTCATTTGGTCTTAGAGGGGATGGCGATCGCCGGTTATGCCATCGGCGCTAATCACGGCTACATCTATGTCCGGGCGGAATATCCACTGGCCATTAAACGGTTACAAAAAGCCATTCAGCAGGCGAAAAAATACGGCCTATTGGGGAGCCAAGTTTTCGATTCCCCCTTCGACTTCAAGGTCGATATTCGGATTGGAGCCGGAGCCTTTGTCTGTGGCGAAGAAACGGCGTTGATTCAATCCATCGAAGGCGGTCGAGGCAACCCCGTCCCTCGTCCCCCCTACCCCGCAGAAAAGGGGCTATACGGCTGTCCCACATTGATTAATAACGTTGAAACCTTTGCCAATATCACTTCGATTATTCGCGAAGGGGCCGACTGGTACGCCAGCATCGGCACTGAAAATAGCAAGGGTACCAAGGTCTTTGCCCTCACGGGCAAGATTCGTAACAACGGCCTGATTGAAGTGCCCATGGGCATTACCCTGCGGGAAATCGTGGAAGACATGGGGGGCGGCGTCCCGGATGGCGAGGTGAAGGCCGTGCAAACGGGCGGGCCATCCGGTGGCTGTATCCCTGCCAGTATGCTGGATACACCCGTGGACTATGACTCCTTGCGGGCGATCGGCTCGATGATGGGCTCCGGTGGCATGGTAGTCATGGATCACACCACCAGCATGGTCGAAATTGCCCAGTTCTACATGGAGTTTTGCCGGGGAGAAACCTGTGGCAAGTGCGTCCCCTGTCGCACGGGTACCGTACAGCTCTATGCCCTACTGACGAAATTGTTGAAGCGACAAGCCACAGCAGCAGATTTAGAGAAGCTAGAAGCGCTTTGTCTCATGGTGCGAGACACCAGCTTATGTGGCCTTGGGCAATCAGCCCCCAATCCGGTGCTGAGTACCCTCAAGTATTTTCGCCAGGAATATGACGATCTGCTGGTGCAACCGGCTTATCTCAATGGAACCTCATCTGCCGCTGAGGCCGTCACCCTTTAAGCATCCTGGGAGAACATGTAATGGCTGTCAAAACTCTCAAAATTGATGATATAGATGTAGCGATTGAAGCCGGAGCCACCCTCCTACAAGCCGCTCAAGAGGCTGGGGTGCCCATTCCTAAGCTGTGCGCGATGAAAGGCATTTCATCGATTGGAGCCTGTCGCCTTTGCCTGGTAGAGGTCGAAGGCATCAATAAGCTGCTCCCCGCCTGCGTCACCGAAGTGGCAGAAGGGATGGTCGTGCATACCCAAACCCCCAAGCTACAGGAGTATCGCCGGATGACGGTGGAGCTGATTTTTGCCGAGGGCAACCATGTCTGCTCCATCTGTGTTGCCAATGGCAACTGCGAATTGCAAGATGTTGCCATCGAAGTCGGGATGGATCATTCCCGCTTTACCTATCGCTTCCCCGATCGCGGGGTGGATCTATCCCATCCCAGCTTTGGCATTGACCACAATCGCTGCATCCTTTGTACGCGCTGTGTCCGGGTGTGCGACGAAGTGGAAGGAGCCCATGTTTGGGATGTCGCCAACCGGGGTGCCGCCTGCTACATTGTGTCGGGCCTCAACCAGCCCTGGGGAGAGGTCAGTGCCTGTACATCCTGTGGCAAATGCGTGGATGCGTGCCCTACGGGGGCCATCTTCCGTAAGGGCGAGACAACGGGTGAGAAACAGCGCGATCGCGATAAGTTTGCCTTCCTATCCACCGCACGGGAGAAACGTGAATGGACAAGATAAAGTTCGCAACAATCTGGCTGGCCGGTTGCTCTGGCTGCCACATGTCATTTTTAGATCTCGATGAGTTCTTAATTGACCTGGCCGACCTTGTCGATGTGGTCTATAGCCCGGTGGGGTGTGACCTCAAGGACTATCCCGAAGGGGTGGATGTGTGTCTGGTGGAAGGCGCGGTGGCCAATGAAGACAACCTCGAATTAATCTATCAGGTGCGCCGCCGTACCCAAACCCTGATTGCCTTTGGCGATTGTGCGGTGACCGCCAACGTCCCGGCGATGCGGAACATGCTAAGGGAGGGGGCCAAACCTGTTCTAGAACGGGGGTACCTAGAACTCGCCGATGAAAACCCCCATTTACCCCATGCCCCTGGCATCGTGCCTGAGCTGCTAGATCGGGTGCTACCCGTACATGAAGTGGTGCCCATCGATATCTTTATGCCGGGCTGTCCCCCGTCTGCCGATCGCATCCGGGCGACCCTAGAGCCTCTGTTGCAGGGGCAGCAACCCGCCATGGTCGGCAGAGACATGATCAAATTTGGCTAACGTGATTGAGGAGTATGTTCGATGAGTGTAGATAGTGCAAAATTCCAGGCCGAGTTGACAAAAGCCCTCGACGACGCCCACCGCATCTGTGCCGAGAAGGGCGAAACCTCTCCCGAATGTGCGGCCGCTTGGGACATTGTTGAGGAGATGCGTGCAGAAGTCTCTCACCAACACCAAGTTCCCCCAAAAACGAATTTCCAGAAGTATGTCGAAGAGAATCCCGAAGCTCCCGAAGCTCGCATATACGAGGACTAGACGCCTCGATAAAGGAGGTCTGACCCATGTCCAAAACCGTTGTTATTGATCCCGTCACCCGTATCGAAGGCCATGCCAAAATCTCTGTTTTTCTCAATGATGCTGGAGATGTGGACAAGGCTCAGTTCCATGTTGTGGAGTATCGGGGGTTTGAAAAATTCTGTGAAGGCCGCCCCTTCACCGAAATGGCCGGTATTACCGCTCGCATCTGCGGCATTTGTCCTGTCAGCCACTTGATTTGTTCGGCCAAAACGGGAGACAAAATTCTCGCGGTTAAAATTCCCGTGGCGGCAGATAAGTTGCGGCGATTGATGAACTTAGGGCAAATTACCCAATCCCATGCCCTATCCTTCTTCCATCTGAGCAGCCCCGATTTCCTCTTGGGATGGGACAGTGACCCCGCCAAACGCAACGTCTTTGGGTTGATTGCTGCCGACCCCGACTTGGCTAGGGCTGGCATCCGGCTGCGCCAGTTTGGTCAGCAGATTATCGAAATCTTGGGGGGGCGCAAGATCCATGCCGCTTGGACGGTGCCGGGGGGCGTGCGCTCTCCCCTCAGCGAAGACGGTCGTGCTTGGATTGTGGAGCGCTTACCAGAATCCTTTGAGACGATTCGCAAGGCGTTGGATATCTTCAAAGGACTGATCGCTGGCCCGATGAAAGAAGAGGTGAATGTTTTTGGAGAGTTCCCGTCTCTCTTCATGAGCCTGGTGAGCAAAACGGGAGAGTGGGAGCATTACGATGGGGTTCTCCGGTTTACGGATAGCCAGGGCAACATCGTCGCCGACCACCTCAGCGAAGATGATTATCAAGACTTTCTGGGCGAAGCGGTAGAAGACTGGTCGTACCTGAAGTTTCCGTACTACAAACCTTTGGGCTATCCCGACGGCATCTATCGGGTGGGGCCATTGGCGCGGCTCAACACCTGCGATCGCATTGGTACCCCCGCCGCTGACCAAGAACTTCAGGAATTTCGCAGCTATGCTGGAGGAGTCCCCACCTCTTCCTTCCTCTACCACTATGCGCGCCTGGTTGAAATCCTGGCCTGCCTCGAAAAGATCCAGATATTGATGGATGACCCTGACATTGTTTCCAGTCGCGTCCGGGCAGAGGCTGGAGTCAATACCCTAGAAGGTATAGGCGTGAGCGAAGCACCGCGTGGTACCTTGTTCCACCACTACCAGGTCGATGAATATGGCCTGATTAAAAAGGTCAATCTGATTATTGCCACCGGGCATAACAATCTGGCGATGAATAAAACCGTGACCCAAATTGCCCAACATTACATCCATGGGGAAGAAATTCCCGAAGGCTTTTTGAATCGAGTGGAAGCGGGGATTCGCTGCTATGACCCTTGCCTCTCTTGTTCAACCCACGCGATCGGGCAAATGCCGTTGCACATTCAACTGATGAAACCCGATGGCACCCTGGCGAAAGAGGTGTACCGGCATTAGGTTATCGGTATGACGTGCGATCGCCACCCATTCATTCCCTAGCCCCAACTGCCCTGTGAAACCTAGCGAGAACCCTCACAATGGCTAAAGAAAACCTGTTTCTCTGCATGGGATCGGCTTGTCACCAACTCGGTGTCTATGACGTGTTGCCTCAACTGCAAGCGTTGATCAAAAAACATGGCTTAGAAGACGACATTGAACTTAAAGGATCTTTCTGTTTAGAAGCGTGCAGTCAGGGCATTGTGATGAAGTTTCATGACACCTGCTTTACCAACATCAGCCCCCAAGATGTAGAAGCTAAATTTGAAACCAATATTCTGCCAGCAATTCAAGCAAGCCTATCGGCGGTTTAGATTGCTGCCTTAGCCTGAGAGCTTGTTTGAGACGTTGGTCATTCATCGGCGCTACCCATGAATGGTCGATTCCTTCCTAGATGCCTTGAGCGATCGCTGCCCATTGATTGGGTTGAACCATCGTCGTCTGTCCTGAATGCCCTCCACAACGATTCCTATTATGTTGACCCAATCTATCGGCGCCAACGTCCCCAATCACCTCTGGCAGCTGCTGTGGGAATACGACCCCAACGGCTTGATTGTGGTTGATGCGGATCTCTACATCAGATTGGTGAATCCTGCATTTTGCCAGATGTTTCACGTGAAACCAGACGATGCGGTCGGTCAGCCTGCGGAGACGATTTTGGATGACGTGAGTGACTTTAATCGGGTGTGGGAAACGGGCACGGTGGTTCGCCATCACTTGAAGGAATATCGCCAACTGGGTCTACTGCTCAATCAGGTCATCTTTCCCATTGAAGATGAAGGCATTGTCGCTTGCATCATGACGGACTTTAGTCATCAACTCGCGCAAAAGCGAGAACTGTCTAAGCTCAGGCAAGAAACCATCAAACAAGTGAATGAGGTGGTTAATCACCAGATGAAAGTCGTGCAAGAAATTGCCGGTTTGTTGGGAGAAACCACCGCTGAGACACAAGTGAGTTTGCTGAAGATTATTCAAATGCTGCAGCCAGAAGCAATTGATTCGCTCTCTTTATTAAACACAGACGACAGTTAAACACAGACGACACTACTTGATCGGTCATGCATTCATCGTCACAAGGTTTGTCTATGGATACGCCAGTCAGACTGCCATCAACGCCCCATCCATCTCTTAAAGAGGTCATGCAGGCTGACAATTTTCTTGATATCACAGCTAGCAGTTTGAACAAGCTAGGCGAAGAGCTGTGTGGCGATAAAATCAAGTATTTAAAGACAGAGGACAAAGTTACCGTTGTGTTGTCTGATGGGTTGGGCAGTGGGGTCAAGGCCAATATTCTAGCCACACTGACGACCGAAATCTTGATCAAGATGTTGAATGCGGATGTCGCCTTAGAAAAAGTCCTGGAAACCATCATTGCTACCCTCCCCATTTGCCAGGTTCGCAAGATTGCTTACTCTACCTTTACGATTCTGCAAATTAATCCGGCGGATAACTATTTCCAAGTCATTAACTTTGACAATCCCCAGCCGTTTTATTGCCACCATGGCAAAGTCGTGCCATTGGTTATGCAAACGCAGGAAATCTTGGGTCGAAAAATTCAAATTGGAGAAGGCTATCTTGAGCGGGATGACTTTCTTGGGGTAATTAGTGATGGGGTGCTCTATGCCGGTATGGGTATGACGATGAACTTTGGCTGGGGCTGGGACAACATCGCTAAATATATTGAGCAGATTTTAGTGAATAAAGCCCATACGGCGCGCACCATTATCAAAGATGTCCTCAACCACACGAATATGTTGTATCAGGGGATGATCGGAGACGATGCCAGCTTTGTTGGTGTCTATGTTCGCAAACGCAATCCCTTGATGATTTTTACGGGGCCACCCTTAGATACCGAGCAGGATGAAGTATATGTCAATCGCCTCCTCAATTTTGCTGGACGCAAAGTCATTTGTGGGGGGACAACGGGCAACATCGTCGCGAGTTTTCTGGGGGAAATTGTTGATATGGATCTCTCAACCATGCGGCGAGAGCTTCCTCCCATTGGCATGCTGAGCTGTGTGGATTTGGTTACCGAAGGAATTTTGACCTTATCCAAGGCGACAGAGTATATTCGCAACTGCAACTGCGATGTGGGTCTGTTGCAGTTTGACAATAACGGTGCCTACTTACTGGCACGGGAAATTTTGCAAGCCGACTCCATCCATTTCTTGGTGGGGCAAAGTATTAACGAGTTTTATCAAAATCCTTTACTGCCTAAAAATATCTCCATTCGTCGTAGTTTGGTTGAGACGTTGATTGATGTATTGCGTGCGGGCCAGAAGGAAGTTACGGCGGAGTATTGCTAAATGACGGCTGGGCGTGAGGTCAACCCGATGGACTCCCCAGCCACATCAGTGCGTGGAGCGGCGCAACTCACGACGCTGGTGATTGGCTATGGGAATACGCTGCGCGGGGACGATGGGGTTGGCTATCAGGTCGCCGAGACGGTTCTGGCCTGGCACCTAGCCGGGGTGAAAGTGCTACCTTGCCATCAACTCACCCCAGAATTGGCGGCTGAAATTGCGCTCGTTCAGCAGGTTGTGTTTGTCGATGCGGCGATCGCCCCTGCAACGGCTCCCCCTGACATTACGCTGCAACGTTTGCATCCTGATGAAGGCGTTACGTTCACCACCCACGCCGCGACACCGTCCGCCCTCCTGGCGCTGGCAAAATGGCTCTATCACGAAACCCCCGTCGCGTATCAATTGACAATCCCAGCCATCAATTTTGACATGGGTGCAACCCTCTCACCGACGGCGGCGGCGGGCAAGGCATTAGCGCTAGCGCAGGTACGCCAGCTATACACCGATTGGCAGTGCTGATTGAGGGGATGATTTTTGTCTGAGAAGCTGTGCGGCACGCAGCTTCTTAGACAAAAATCATCTTTGGTTTCTAAACCCTCCAACGATTTCTGATTGATGGCAGGTTATAGGCAAACCGATGATGGGGTATGGATGCTGCGCTACGTTGGCGTTCTGCTGGTCGATGAAAACCGGATTATTTCTACATCAGTTGCGACTGATTGCAATCAAAAAACATGGCCGTAGAATCAAGATTATTTATAAAGCCCTTAAATCGTTGATTCAAGCATGATGGAATAAAGTCTCTATTGGCAATAGGCTTCCTTATTGAGAAGATTCGCAAGATCAAGAACGATTGAAAGTGAAAATCAGACTGAGCAATCATCCATCGACGGAAGAACAAGGCTCTAAGATTCTTTATCCCGAACTCACGTTTAGTTAGAACAGAGGAATGCGGCAATGCCAAGTCAAGTAATCAAGACGTTCTATGAAGGTTCGCTGTCAGGAAAAGTTCTAATAAAGAAACTTATGAAAGTATACGTTAAAGAAAAATATAGCGTTTCCTATTCTAGTGAGGTACACTTAGAATAGAATGTTTATTTCCTAGGGGACGACTTGAGGTGCAACCCTATTCGCTTGACTTCCGTAAAAAGATTATCGATATCTACGTTAAAGAAG
>JADEXA010000133.1 GCA_015207365.1 Vacuolonema iberomarrocanum LEGE 07170 | reverse complement strand
GTATTTGTTTAGCGGGAATCGTCTGGGGAGAGAGGGGGTAAGGTCATGGCCTCAGCCACCCAATCAATAAAGGAAACACCTTGCTGCTGAGCGGTGGCGGCCAAGGAGGTCAAAATCTCCCAGGTGTGAGCTCCACTCTGGGTTTTATTGCCACAGGAGAGTTTGCGACAGATGACCGCGGGTCGTAACTGCCGCTCGGCTGCGTTGTTGGTCGCGGCGACCGTCGGATAGTCGAGGAAGGTGAACAAGTGGTCTTGTTGTTTTTGCAAGCGCCGCCGAAGTTTCTCTTCCTGCTGCACTTGGGCATCCTCGGTTTGTGGGTCGCCACGGGGCTGGCGTAACAAGGTGTCGGCGCGGGACTCGAGGTACTGCCGGATATGAGCGATGAGCGCGGGTTGCAACTGGGGTTGCAAGCGCTTGAGCAGCAGGGCGGTATGGAGCAGCGCACGGAGTTGGAGTAAGTAGCGAGAGTGCTTTCCACTCGGGGTTTGGAGGGCTTGAGAGATGGCCTTGAGGTGGTGGGCATAACACTTGTGTTGGCGGGGATTGAGGTCGTCATAGATGGCCAGACAATCACTCACAAGCACCCCCTCAAAGGTCTCACCGATGAGGGTTTTGGCCGTCTCCCGATTGCGCGAGGGCAGAATCCGGTAGTAGGTGCCCTGGTCGTTGGTGAGCACCCAAAGCCATGCCCCAACTGCGGCCACCCACCATCCGGTTTCATCACAGTAGAGGGTCGGGCTCTGGCGCAAGATGTCCAATAGCGCATCGTAGCGAGGCTCCAGCCGGTCTGCGGCACGCTTCAGTGCCTGGGAGAGTCCCCCCGGACTCAGCGAGAGCCCCGCCAACTGTTGCAGCACCGCACAGGTTTTGCGCATCGGGAGCCCGAGCTGTTTATTCAAATAGCTCGCCACCCCCACGGCACGGGGGCCCAGGTGAGTCCCCGCCGCCCCCACGGCCGTCGAGACTTGCAAGGGATGCTGGGAGCGCACCGCTTGCTGACAGTGCTCACAGTGATTGCGGTAGGTGCGCAGGCGAATCACCCGAGGGCGCACAGGTGGAATCTCCACTATCGTTTGCTCGACCGCCCGTTGCTGACCCACCGCCAAGGTCTCCCCACACTGCGGACAACGGGGTAGCGGTACCTCGATGTGCTCATCACTGGGGTGAGCGGGGGGCGATTGACGCCACGCTCCCGGATGACCCGACTTGCGCCCAGGCGGTTTCCGTTTCGCGGTGCGCTTCGCCTCCGCAACGCGAAACGGAGCCGCTTGCCGTTTGCCCGCCCGCTGCGCTTGCTCCAGTTGGGCTTCCAACTGCTGCTGGGTCGCCTGCTGCTGAGCGAGCTGTTGCTGTAATGCCGTGAGTGCATAGCGTAATTTCCCCACCGCCAACGCTTGTTGCTGGAGTCGCTGCACCACCCACTCCGGGTGATGCTCTATCTGTGCTTGCCCAATCCGCTCTACCTGCGCAGCGGTGCGCTCTATTTGCGCCAACGGCTCAGGCGGGATTGGAGGTAAGAGCTCGTCACAAGGGGACAACACGGTATCAATCGGTGGATGGGGTAACGTTCCGCCTAAACCCTATAAGCCCACTATCTGTTTGCGCATCCTTCTCGCGTTAGAAAACGAAGACCCGACGCTAAACAAATAC
>JADEXA010000132.1 GCA_015207365.1 Vacuolonema iberomarrocanum LEGE 07170 | reverse complement strand
TCATCGAAGGCGACTTCAATGGCGATATCCGTGCCCACGCCATAGGTGCCATCGGCGGTGGTGGAGGTGACGCCTGTGATGGTAGGAGCGGTGTTTTCAACAATGAAGGTTTCGTAGTCTGCACCGGTGGGGAGGGTGACATCGACGGCATTGCCTGCGACATCGGTGAGGCTAGGGGCACCTGCGAAGGTCAGCCCAATGGTGGCATCCCCCGCCAGCCCAGCCAAGTCGCCCCCAGAGAGGGTGACATCAAACACGGTTCCAGCAGCACCTACGGGTGTTACGGCGCTGACGGTGGCGGTAGTGCCAGTGGCGGCAAAATCGTCGATGCCCACCCCAACCATTTCTTCACTGAAGGTGACCCGGAAGGTGAGGCTATCGGCATTGGTGCGCCCATCGGGATTGTCGATTGGATCCAGCGTTGGTGCTTGGCGGGCGACCGTGAGAAGGGTGGGAACGGTGTTGTCAATCACCAACTCTTTGTTGTTGGCCAGGTTACTGCCTGCAGGTAAGGTGGTGGCGGCATCATTGCCCGCAACATCCTCAATCTCATCAGCCGCGATATTCACAGCCGTGACATTCAAGTCGCTGGTATCGGTGTCGCCTGCCTGTACGGTGTAGGTGAAGGTGGCGGTAGAACCACTGACACTATCGAAGTCTGCCGTTGCCCCATTATCTAAGGTCAGGGTTGGAGTGCCCGTTACGTTCACCGCTTCCGAGAATTCCACCTGAATCGAGATGACATCACCTTCGTTGTAGATGGCATCGGGAGTAGAAGAGGTGATGTTCGTAATGGTCGGTACGGTGTTATCGAGGGTGAAGGTTTCATCCGTTGTGGGTTCAGCGGTATTGAGGATGTTGTTCCCGGCATCGCGGATGTCCCCTGTCACATCTAGCCCCACTTCGCCATTGAAGTTGGCGATCGCCGCATCGTTAACGACCACATCAAAGACAGCATTGGAACCCGCAGGGGTAGCACTGTCAACGGCTACAGTGACGCCATTGACGGTGAAGTCAGCCGCTTCAACGGTTGCTGGGTCAACCTCTTCACTGAAGGTGACGCGGAAGGTAAGGCTATCTTCCGCGGTGATGGCATCGGTTGGGACTTGCCGAACGATGGAGACGACCGTAGGTTCTGTGGTGTCGACCACAATGTCCTGGTCATCGCTGATGGAACCTGCGTCCCCTGGAGCGACCAGGGTTGCAGTGGCATCGTTGGTGGCCAAATCGCGAATGGTACCGCCATTCAATTGCAACGACGTAGTGCCATCATAGTCGAGGTCGAGGCTGTCTTCGCCATCGACAACGGTGTAGCGGAACACCAAAGTATCGGTGCCATCTCCACTGATATACTGAGCGATGGTACTACCGCCACTGTTGAGGTCGAGGGTAGGGGTGCCGTTGGTGGTGTCGACAAAGACGACTTCATCGAAGGTGACTTCAATGTCGATATCCGTGCCCACGCCATAGGTGCCATCGGCGGTGGTGGAGGTGACGCCTGTGATGGTAGGAGCGGTGTTTTCAACGATGAAGGTCTCGTAGTCTGCACCGGCGGGGAGGGTGACATCGACGGCATTGCCCGCGACATCGGTGAGGCTAGGGGCACCTGCGAAGGTCAGCCCAATGGTGGTATCCCCCGCCAGCCCAGCCAAGTCGCCCCCAG
>JADEXA010000131.1 GCA_015207365.1 Vacuolonema iberomarrocanum LEGE 07170 | reverse complement strand
TGCGGCTTAGCCCAGTCGTTTACTCGGCTCAAGTGGCTATTTGAGTGGTTTGTGCAAAACACGACCTTTGATTTCCCCAAACTTCACCTGTACGGAGAGTTCTCAGAAATCAAATAGGATTCCTATACTTGTTTCAAATTGGTTAAATAGCCGTAAAACCCAACTATCATTTGTTGCCGCTGCCAAGAAGCGGCAACAAATGATAGTTGGGTTTTACAACCGGATTTGATATTAGACATCAAACATCCGGTTTCTCTGCGCCATCAACCAGACTTGAACCCGCGACGAGACGAGGGAAACCGCCGTCGTCGCGGGTTATTAAGTTAGGATTCCTCAGATTCTGCTTCTGTCATAGCGCGAGCTTCGGTAATCCAGCTCTCGGGGCCAATCTTGCGCTTGGATTTGAGCTTGATGATTTCGCGAATCCGTTCGGGAGAAAGTTGAGAGAGTTGAGCGAAGGTAGTGATTCCAGCGTCATAAAGGCGTTGTTCGTAAACGGGGCCGATTCCGGGAATTTCGCTCAAGGGGTCGCGGCCTTCTGCGCTTTTGGGACGGGATTTGCTGGTTGGACGGCGCTTTAGCGATTGCTGGAGTTTTTTCTGTTGGGCGATCGCCCGCTCCAGTTCAGTGGTGAGGCGATCGCGCTCGGCTTCGAGCTGTGCCCGTTCGTCTGTCACCCTGGCTAGGGCGGCTTCTAGCTCTGAGAGGCGATCGCGTTGTTGTTGCAACGCGGCGGCTAGTTGCAGTGGATCGGGCGCCTCACCTTCAGCCAGTGAAGAACCGAGTAGGAGCCTGTGCAGCTCTGTCCAATGCTGTTCGTGGGTCGCGTTGATCTGGCGCAAGGTTGCTAGTTCTGCTTGGAGTTCCCCATGCTCCGACTGCAACGCAATGCGTTCCTGAATAGCCTGATCACGTTCTGCCTGTAATTGTGCGTTCTCCGCTTGCACCTTGCCCATCGCGTCTTGTAAAGCGTTCCAGGTATCTTGCATTTCCGCATTCTGGGTCTGGGCGTGATCCAGTGCCCGATGCAAGTTCTCAATCTGAGCATCGCGATCTAAGCGTGCCGTATGGGCAACTTCTAGTTCTTCTTGGAGGCTCTGGAGGGCAGTTTCCAGCGTGTTGTTGTTGGATTGCAACGTCGCAACTTGCCCTCGCAGACGGCCCAGTACTTCCTGGTCACGGATCTGATCGGCCTGGAGTTGGCGTACCTGTGCCTGGAGATCGGCTAACTGTGCATCAACGGCTGCTTTTTCCGGTTCCAATGCTTCAAGGCGTTGCGTCAGCGCTTGCCGCTCCGCCTCGGTTGCTTGCAGCGTACTCTGGCTGGTAGCCAGTTGTTCTCGTAGTTGAGCCGCTTCGCGCTCCCCGTTTGCTTTTTCCCCTTCCAGGGCTGAGAGACGTTGGGTCAGTTCCTCCCGCTGGGTCACAGTTTCGCTCAGAGTGGTTTGCAGGGTGTCTAATTGTTCTTGAAGGCTTTGGTGATCGTCTTCTAGTTCCACTTTTTCCGATTCCAGGATAGAGAAGCGCTGAGTGATTTCCTCCTGCTGGGTTGTAGTTTCGTTCAGAGTGGCTTGCAAGGTGTCTAACTGTTCCTGAAGAGTTTGGCGATCGCCTTCTAGCTCTACCTTTTCCAATTCCAATGCAGAGAAACGCTGGGATATTTCCTCCCGTTGGGTTGTAGTGTCGCCCAGAGTAGCTTGTAGCGTGTCTAGTTGTTCTTGGA
>JADEXA010000013.1 GCA_015207365.1 Vacuolonema iberomarrocanum LEGE 07170 | reverse complement strand
CGCCGGAAGCGTAAGATGTATATAAGAGACAGGCCCAACCCCATCGATCCAGACTCCGCCGTCCAGCAGGTCTTCTTCACGACGCTGGAGCGGCAATATGGCCTCAGCGGCTTTGCCCAAATTCAGGCTCACCATCAGTTGTTCCTCACCCTTACAGAAACAGTGGGTTGGCAGGTCGTTTTCATGCAAACCATCCTGGACGAGTATCCTAGCGGAGCGTTGCTATCGGAACCACGGGATAACACGTATGGTGTGGTTGCTCAAGGGATTGAACTATGGCTCAGGGATTGTCAGGCCGGGGCGATCGATCTGTCCCCACCCTAGTGGTTGATCGGCATTGCTGATTGAGAGAATATTTTTTCTGATCGCAACAAATAGAAAGGCGATCGCCCCTCACAGCTAAGTTGAAATTGTGAGCGTAAGGAGCAACACATCTAGTGATACTCACGGCAGAACACTAGATTAAGACTTTCCCAATTAGCGTGACATGCAGCGCCCTATCGACTAGATTTGGGGGGAATTTGAAGCATGGGGATGGGCATCTTTGCCTGTTTCCAAAAGATTTTTATGAATTAAATTCGCACTTCCTGTTGAATCTGCTCGGCTCGTGTGCTCGGTGACGAGTTTCCGTAACTGAGGCCGGGTCAAAACGTGGGATGATCACCTGTGTGAGAGAGTAAAAATTATGAATCAGAGAGTTTTTGCATCGCGCCTGGCGTTTTTGCTGCTGCTGACCTGCGGGGCGATGGGCATGAGTACGGCGAGAGCGATCGCCACTCCGATGGAGGAAGCAGCAAAACAGTTCTTGCAGACGCCCCAGCCGAGTATGGCGATCGACCCGGCAGCGGCGATCGCTCCGACAGCGCATGTCAACTCCGAGCCTCAAAGGAGTGTCGTCACGAGCAAGCTGGAAGCCTCGATCCACCCAACCGACAGCCCAACAACTGCGACCACTGAACCCGAACCATCAGTCGTTGCCCAGGCATCACCTGAAACTGAAGCAACAACGCTGGCCGAATTTCTGACCACGTCCGCCTCGACCTCCGCAAACGATTTGGGCCGGCAGGAACAATTGGATGAGGTAGGATTGGCGATCGCGGCAACAGTTCGCGAACTGGCACAGGCTCAACCCACAGGCCCAGCTAATGCCCGACCTCCCGCCCTCATTCAAGACCCCAGAGAAGGAACCGACTCGATTACCTTTTCGCTGTTCAATTGGCTGACGGAGCCAACGTCGCTACAAGGGGCTTTGCGCCGCCGTGCGGTCACCACCTCCATCAAATCCGGTGGATTGGCTATTCTTGGCAGCGTCATCGTTCCCCTGGGTGAAAATTCTCATCTCGGCCTAGTGGTAGAAGGGGGAGAAAGTATTTTCGCCTTCGATTTGGGTTTTATCAGCGCATCTGAAAATCCGCGCTCTGGCTTTGGAGCCAACATCTTCAACCAGCGCTCCTTTCTTGGTGCCTATCGCTTTGGCGATGATGACGTCGATTTGCCCAACGGCGAAACGCCCTGGATTCACCGCTTGGGAGCAGGTGTGGAATATTACTTGCCCTTTGCAGATAATTTTGAGTCGGCGATCGGCCTGACCTATCAGCGGGTATCGGTGCGCGACGACATGTTCACCAGTGACGTGTTTGCCGAAGATGAGGAAGGCAACGCGTTAACCGTAGACTCCGATGGCATCGATGACTTGCTGACGCTGAATTTTCTTGCGGTTCTGGATAATCGGGTACGCCCGACCCCGGCCCTGACAGTAGATGGCAACGTCCTGCGCTTTGGGGTAAACCAGGGCTTTAACCTGGGAGATGAATCCAATGCCTACACCCAAATTGTGGGCAACTACACTGAATATCTGCCGTTGCCCCTATTCCGGTTTGATGAAGGGCCGCGCGTCCTCATCCTGAATGTGCAGGGAGGCATTGGGTTGGGGGATGTGCCGTCCTACGAAGGATTCAACCTTGGCGGCCGCAGTTCCGTGCGGGGCTATTCTGGCGGCGAAATCAGCACGGCCTCCAGTTTCCTCCAGGCAACAGCCGAGTACCGCTTTCCAGTCGCCCAGTTCCAGTTCCGCAACCGCCCCGTTTTCTTGCGAGGGGCGCTCTTCACAGAGTTTGCCACTGATTTTGGCACGGCTGATGAGGTCATTGGGGAACCCGCTGAAGCACGCGACAAACCTGGAGATGGCTTTGGCTTTGGGGTGGGGCTACACACCATTTTAGGTAGCCTCTACAACCGCATCGAGCTGGGTATTTCTGATGATGGAGATGTGGATTTCATCTTCACCTTTGGCGATCGCTTCTAATATCAACTCCGGTTGAAGGACCTAAATATCGTTTGTGCCCGCTGCGTTGCAGCGGGCACAAACGATATTTAGGTCCTTCAACCGGAGTTGATATAAAGGTATGACCTAACCTGAATGCACGCTCCAGCAAAGTGGGTCTGGCTTTAGAGGCGGTCGACAGGATCAATAGTCTCAAGCCAGACTCACCAAGTCAGTTTTGGGAAATCGTGGCACACTCACAGAGGAGGTGGCAAGACCATCGTCCTCAGATTTTCATGCACTGGGCGATCGCCCACCCACAGGTACTTCAAGCTTGCGTCATCTTTCCCTCTCTGGAGCATTGGTTCCCCTCAAGGCCGCCCTGCATCGCTTCAATCAAACTCCCATCATGCAACCCAATTTTCCCTTTCAGCCGCAAAGGGTACCGATATTTTATGGTTGGGTCATTTTGGTCGTGGCCATTCTTGGTGTTCTGATGAGTCTTCCGGGGCAGACCGCCGGGGTTAGCGTTTTTACCGATCCCCTCATTTCGGCAACAGGTTTATCGCGGTTGGCTCTTAGCAATGCCTATCTCATCGGTACGCTCACCAGCGGCCTATTGCTACCCTTCGGAGGCGTGTTTATCGATCGGTTTGGCACGCGGATGGTCGTGGTTGGCGCCTCGTTTTGGCTGGCGTTGACGCTGGTGTATTTGACGCCTGGCTCAGTGGATCAGTACCAGTCTGTCCCTTGCGTCCGCTATTCCTACTGCATTCCTCATACTGTGCCTGGGTTTCGTCAGTCTGCGCTTCAGTGGACAGGGAATGCTCACGCTCGTCAGCCGCACGGCCCTCGGCAAATGGTTCGATCAGAAGCGCGGCATGGTATCGGGCACGGCAGGTATTTTCGTGTCGTTTGGCTTTTCGGCGGCTCCACTACTCCTCAGCTTTTTCATTGATGCACTCGGCTGGCGGGGAGCATGGCTTTGTCTAGCCGCACTGGTGGGCATTGGCATGGGAACAATTGGCTGGCTATTTCTCCGCGACAACCCCGAAGAATGTGGTCTGGTTATGGATGGGCGATCGCCCGACGCCTCCCTCAGCGCTGCACCCGCCTCTAGCCCAACAACCAGCTCAACACCTCCCACCACACCCCAACCAACGCTGCGTCATCGAGCTACCCCGCGCGACTTCACTCGCGCCGAAGCACTGCGCACGCTTGTGTTTTGGGCAGCGACCCTGGCGCTTGCGTCTCAAGCCCTGTCCATTACAGGCATTACCTTCCACATTGTCGATATTGGAGCCACTGCAGGATTACCGCAAAAGCAAACGGTTGCTCTGTTTCTACCCATTGCCCTCTTTTCTACCCTGACAGGCTATCTCGTCGGCATTCTCTCCGATCGCGCCAAATTGAAGGCCATTTACATTGGCATGATGCTGTTTGAGGCGATCGGCATCATCGGCATGGCACATCTTGATGTGCAGTGGCTACGGTTCGTCGCCACTGCAGGACTGGGCATCAGCGGCGGATGCTTTGGCACCCTCTCTACGGTCACGATGCCTCGCTACTTTGGGCGGCGGCACTTGGGAGCCATCTCCGGTGTTGAGATGATGACAATCGTGATTGCCAGCGCTCTGGGGCCATCGCTGCTAGCCATCTTCAAGGCTCTTTTTGGTAGCTACCAGTTTGGGCTGTACCTTTGCGCGGCACTGCCCTTAGCTCTGATCGGGTTACTCGTTCCCTCTCAAAACCCACAGGACACCTCGTCACGTTAGACAAGCGGCAAAGCAGAACGCGCTGCAAACTTATATCAAATCCGGTTAAACCGCCGTAAAACCCAAATATCGTTTTGACCCGCTGCAGTGCAGCGGGTCAAAACGATATTTGGGTTCTTCAACCGGATTTGATATTACCCATTGAATAGTTGATTGAGCCGCTGGACAGCTGCACTCGCGGCTTGCTGCTTAATGCGCTGATAGGCTTCGGCAATTTCAGTGGCAAACTGATTTTCAACCGCATCAGCGGTTTCGCGATCGGGATAGCTCCGATAAGCCGCATCACCCCGTTCCGATGTCAGTAGGGTTGTAGTTAATTCTCGAATCAGATCTTCATCAACCGTTGGACAAACATCGTCCATGTCTTGGCTCTCCAGGATCTGCACCTTGGCTTTGTGACGGATGAATCCACGAACCGGACGAGAATTACGAGCAAGTTCCATAAAAATTGAATGGTGACGACAGAACAGATAAGCTGCGAAGTCATGAGGCGATCGCCCATCTACCCAGCTTTAACCTTTACCCAGACGGGGAATAAAAAAAGCACAAACAATGGGTTCACGTTCGCTTGTGCCAATAGTGCCCAAGACAACAGCCAGAGCCATCGTACCTTGGGCAGCGTTATGGGATGAGCTTGTATTGGGAGCGATCGCCCTGCTGACAGCAAAGTTTGGTTTTTCAGAATACATGAGGGTTGCCTCAGGATATGCGAAGAAATGTAAACGACCATCGCTCCTGAGCCAATGAGATGGGCTACGGCGGGTGAAGATGAAGCCGTGCAGACCTCTTTCAGTGTCCAAAGAAAAACCGCTGACAGGACTCCAGAAACCTGCCAGCGGCTGAGCTACACACATCAGAAATAGTCGAAACGCAACGCGACGTAGGAGGCCAACAATGGCTCCTATTTCATCAGGAACTCTGACCCTATCAACGCATGGCGGAGAAAGCGGAAAGGGATAGCGTTGTGTCGTAGGAAACGATCAAGACTTGGAATCGCCCTCAAGGAACGCTAGATAGCGGGATGGACTTGCAACAACAGGTCGGACATGTAGCCGTACCCCAGGACAAATGGGCTGCACTCATGCTCTGCCGAGCCAACCTCGACCGTAGCTGATACTTCATACAATCCAGGGTGCATCTCAAGATCGCTGGGGAGTCCTTCCAGCTCCACCGCGTAAGCAAACTCGCCCTTTTGAGTGACGATTATTGCCGCCATATCCAACTCTGATGTTTGGCGACCTTGCCCTTCAAAGTGAAGATTCACGATAATCTGCGTTCCGAGGCACATCAACAATGCCGAACGTGGGCTTTTGTTGAACCGGATGTTTAGGGTTGCCAGAAAAATCTCATCTTCCGCAATGATGGAGGGGGACTGCTCTGGAGAGGGCACAGAGAGGTCGTCTGCGGTACCCTGGATACGAAAATCCGATAATTCGAAGCTCACAGGCCCCAGTGTGTAGCGAGCCCGAGTTTCGGAGTGAGTTTGTTGCTTGGGCTGAGCCTGTGTGCGGGGGGCTTTAGTAGAGGAAGCGGACTTAGCCATCAGAGTTGAACCTGCACGGTGAATGGGTCAAAACAAGCGAAGGAGCGTGGATCTGGGGGCTAAACCCCGCGCTTGCCACCTGAATCTACTATGGCAACCCTTTCCATTCCGCAACAGTCCCCAAACAGGGTACTCTTTGCTCTCGTTGTATAGCCGTATGTTTAGCTTGAGGGCTAGGCGGTTAGGAGCGCGATCGCTTGATACGGTCGATTTCTGCCTGCAACTCTGCTAACTCTCGCCGGAGCCGCTCCACATCCTCTACCCCAGCGGTTGAGGCGGTATCAGCCGTGGGCACGGGATCTATGTCCACCGCTCCTTCTGCCGTTTGGCGATAATTCCCCGCACGGATTTGGCGATAGTCTTCGGAATTGGCCCAGGTCTGCAAATAGGACACCCGCTCGACGGTGAAGGGATGGGTCTGGAAGGTATTTTGCGAAAAATTATTGTAGAGAAAAAATTTGTAGACCTGATTGAGCCCATCCTGATCCAGCTCTTGATAGCGTTGGGACTGCCGAATAAATTCCTGCAGGCTTAGCTCGTTCGCGTAGCGGTTACTGCCTCCAGCAAGGTGCATCATGTTTTTCAACACAGGTTCCAGCTCGTCCATGACCAGCAGGGCAGCACGATCGGCAGATAATTCTGCTTTTCGCTTCCACTCAAAGAAGGCTACTAGCAGCCCGGTTGTAACCAGGGTGCTGACGCCAAAGGTCATATCTGCCAGTCCCGACGTGACGAGCATGGCCCAATAGGCCATTTGGTTCAGGATGACATGCCCACATTTCAGATGTCCCAGCTCGTGGGCGATAACCGATCGCAATTCCTGAGAACCACTGAGGTCGAGGAGGCCAGTGGTCAGCACCACCGAGGGACGCTCCTGCCCAATCGCGTAGGCATTGACCAGCGGATTTTGGGAGACAAACAAGGTTGGCTCTGGGCTGATATCTAGGTCGCGCAGGCATTCTCGATAAATTTGATAAATGCTGGAATACTGCCGAGGACCCACCTCAATTCCGTTTGCCATGAGGTAGATGTAGCGGGGGCGATCGAGGGTAAATTCGAGAAATCGGCGGGCAACCAGATCAAATCCAGGGACGCTGCGCAGGGCATCTTCTGCTTGCGCGTCGAGGGGGTGGCGAAAGGCCGATGCCGAAATTCCAGGGTAGGAGGGCATAGTCGGGAAATGAAGTTAGGCGTGAAGGAATGGGGCAAACGGTCGAACGATCAACGGTCGAACGGCAAATGACGGAACAAGCAAAGCGAATCGCTTTCAGTGCCGAGCGATCAGGACAACCACTCGTCAGAAATTAGGGATAGAGCCGCATGAGCGACCATTTGTTCATTCTGCCTTGGGGCTTTCTTATTCTGCAAGCTCAAGCTGTTCTGCAAACTCAAGTATCAAGCAAGGGTAGAGGCGCTAACCCAGCCCGTTCGAGGATATCGGGAATCAGGTCTTCGCGGCGCACAGCCATCATGTGGACACCCTGGCACAGTTGGCGGGCAGCTTGGACTTGTTCGGCGGCGATCGCAACGCCTTCCTCCAATGGTTTTTCAGCCCGCTCCAAGCGATCGATAATGGCGTCTGGAATCGTCACACCCGGCACCTTCTTGTTGATAAACCGCGCATTCTTAGCCGATTTGAGGAGAAAAATCCCAGCCAGAATAGGACGATTGCACCCAACAGCGATTTGATCCATGAACTTTTCTAAGCGCTCGAAATCGGAAATGAGCTGACTCTGGAAAAACTGCGCTCCGGCTTCTAGCTTGCGCTCAAATCGTCGCTGAAGACCGGACCAACTGCCACATTGAGGATCGATCGCTGCCCCCGGGAAAAGGGTGGTGCAACTCTCGGTTAGGGGCTTATCGTTGCAGTCGCAGCCTTGATTAAGCTTGCCAATCAGCTTCAGCAGACGGACAGATTCCAGGTCAAATACCGCTTTGGCCTCGGGATGATCCCCCGCAGCGACGGGATCGCCCGTGAGGGCAAGCACATTACGGATACCCAGTGCCTGTGCACCCATCAGGTCAGCTTGCAGGGCAATGCGGTTGCGATCGCGACAAGCCACCTGGTAGACCGGCTCAATGCCTTGCTGCTGTAGCATGACTGCTGCCGCCAGCGAAGACATGCGCAGCACCGCACGACTGCCATCGGTCACATTTACCCCATGCACCCAGTCCTTCAGCAAAGCCCCCATTTCCAGCATGTGCGAGGGGTCGCTTCCTTTGGGCGGCATCACCTCTGCTGTAACCAAAAATTCTCCAGACTGCACGGCATGCTGCAAGCGTGAAAGAGCAGAATCAAGAAGGGGAAAAGAAACCATGCCAGTGTGAAAGGTTAAAGGGGTAAAGCACTATTCAGCTTACCTTACTCGCTGACCTGAAACGGCAAGGTAAAGCCCATCGCTTGCTTCACCTTGGCTAGGGTTTGGTGAGCCAGAGCCGCTGCTTTCTCGCTGCCCTGCTGCAATACCGAGTCCAGATAACCCGGTTCTGCCGTAATGTTTCGATACTTTTCTTGGATGGGTTCGAGGGCAGCGATCGTTGCCTCGGTCAACAATGGTTTGAATTGTCCCCAGCCCATATCCGCACATTCGGCAGCCACTGTCTCTTTGCGCTGATTCGAGAGCACCATGTAGAGGGTCAGCAAATTATTGCATTCCGGGCGATCGACATCATCAAACCATAGACCCCGCACAGAGTCGGTCTTACAGCGCTTGATCTTGCGACGGATCTCATCTGGGGAATCCAGCATATTAATCCGGCTCAGCTCGGATGGATCCGACTTAGACATTTTCCGAGTGCCATCCGTCAGACTCATGACCCGTGCGCCCTCTTTTCGAATCATGGGGTCGGGCAATTTGAGAATGGGCTTCTCTTCAGTGCTGAACTGATAGTTGAGGCGGGCTGCAATGTCGCGGGTCAGCTCCAAATGCTGCTTTTGGTCTTCACCGACCGGCACTTTGTCGGGTTCGTACAGCAAAATATCTGCGGCCATTAGCGCTGGATATATCAACAAGCCAGCTCCCACATTCTCCCCTTGCTTCACCGACTTTTCTTTGAACTGAATCATGTCTTCTAGCCAGTTGAGCGGCGTGATGCAAGTAAACAACCATGCCAGCTCGCTGTGGGCAGACACATGGGATTGTAGAAAAATCGTCGCGTGTTCCAGGCTAATGCCGCTGGCCAGGTAAAGGGCTGCAACCTTGCGGGCATTTTCTCCCAGGGTAGACGGGTCGTGGGGCACGGTAATGGCATGTAGATCTGCCATGAACAAATAGCTGTCGTAGTCCTGCTGAATGTCTACCCAGTTACGAATAGCGCCTAGATAGTTACCCAAGTGAAGTTCGCCAGTGGGTTGAATACCAGAGAGGACTCGCTGCTTGCCCATATCCATTTGATGTCGCTTGCTTGATGTATAGGAGTGATGGTTGATAACGGTCAATATACGGCTGCGGTGTACGGGCGATCGCCCTTCCAGAAACAAAGCCTCTGCCCGTTTCCAGCAACGTGCCACAGCCAAGCCGCTAGCCATCCGTTGTCATGGTAAATCATCTCAATTATCGCGTCTTAATCGCCGCTGGTTAGGAGAGATTTCAGAGATTCCGCAAGTAAGTTTCGCCCAAAGCACTTGGCGTAAAATACCCCGAACAGATTTGTGAAGGAACATCCGCGCGCGACATGACTGCATCTAGATATTTCATGACTCCATCTGGATATATAGGGAGCACCCGAAGCAAATCCTATGCCGCCAGGGAGATCTTGCGCCAAGGGGATGCTTCAACCATTGCCATCACGTGATTTTGTTTGCGATACTCTAATTAATTAAGAAATGTGAACAACCTGAAATATCGTTACACCCAACCGAATCCATGCTGCAATCCACCACATCAACCGAAACCCTAACCGAATGTATTGAGTTAGCAAAGGATCCAAAAGAGCACCAGGCTGCCGAGGAAGCGTTTGCAGTCATCAAGGGAGCATTGGATGATGCACCCTCTGAAACCCTAGAAGTCGTCGATCGGCTGTGGAATGAGCTCCTCACCGCTCGCCGCTCTGCGGCCTTCTGGGAGCAAATCAGTGATGTCGAGCGCTCCATGACGGAACGGCTAGCCGCAGATCATTTCCAGCTCAAGCAAAATTATCTACGTCTATTGCAAGAGCAATAACTCATACGGGCGTATCCCTCACATACCCCTGCTATATCTTCCTTGCAGATTCAGGCCGACCGTCTACCTGTCACTTGCAAAACCTTGAAGATAGCTTGAATTCGCATCCCTGCTTGTCCTTGATATTTGGACTCAAGCTCTAATATTTAGACTCAAGCCCTTTGGCATTGCTGATTGAGGGAATGATTTTTCCTGAGAAGGGGCATAACGCGTCTCTTCTCAGAAAAAATTATCCTTGGACTATGTAATATCAAGTCCGGTTGAAGAATCCAACTAAGTTGGCAGGTGCAATTAAACCTAAAACCCTAAAAATCTGTGCCGCCCGCGCTGCGGGCGGCACAGATTTTTAGGGTCTGGTTTTTCATCATGCCGAGCTACTTATTGTTTTAGCCCGCTGCACAGCAGCGGGCTAAAACAATAGTTGGGTTTTACGGCTATTTAACCGGATTTGATATAACCCCAGCCCTTTAATCTGGATTGATTTTGCCTCTTCGGGAGCGACGTCGCAAGTCGGGCGAAGCTTGCCCCCGATACCAGCGCTGCCACTCCTTGGTGCTGCGAATGGCCAACCAAAGTAGCAGGAGTGCAATCACGCCGCCCTGTCTAGGGGCATCAAAAGCAAAGAGCACCAGACAAACGCAGAGAAAGTCTTGGGAAAAGATGACCCAAAGCGGTAGACCTCGCAGCCGGAAAAACCAGCCAACTTGCACCAATTGCAGCACGAGAGCCAATAAGCCACCGATGAGCCCAACCAGCGGCAGAAGGCGAGAATCGACAGAAGCAACACGCGCCACACCGACTCCGGCGATCGCCCCCACCACTGGCCCCAGGATGAGCTGTGAAAGCTGCAAGAAGCGCTGCGTCAGACGGTTCTTTGAAAAGAGAAGCTCACACAGCGACCAGCCCACCAGTACACCGATCGCAACACTTTTGGGTATGCGCGATATCAATGGCATCTCCATCCACAGGGTGTCGCTGTAGATTAATCCCGTTAGGAGTAGTGGCAGTGCTACCCGCATACCGGCAGCAGCAGAAATTGAAAGAGCAGCGAGGATTTCTACCATGCTTTCATTATCATCACCCTGAAAGGGATTGGGGAAGTGCTTTTGGGAATACCTAGTTTCATCCTGAAAACGACATTCTCAATCTAACAATTGCAAGTTTTTGCAGGCCAGATAATAGGAGCTTTGTAAACCCTAATCGACCGCTGTAGCTGAATGTAATATCTCTTCCGCCACAGGATAGAATCGGCTGACCGTACTTGTGCTCATCTATCAGGCTACCCCCAGTAATTTTTATAGCTATCTCAGAGGTTTTCTTAAGATTTGACTATCAAGACTGTCGATTCGGATCCTCGAATTGGGTAAATTAGGTCATCGTATCTAGTCATTTCAGGTCTTATATTGAAGAATCTGCTCCGCTTGTCTATGCAATCTCTGATTTTGGTCAATTTTTAGCCGGATCAGAGGCACAACAAGGTGAGAGTAAGAGTGAGGAAATTTCAGGATAATTGCTATCAACCCATCGGTTTTCCACGCCATTTTCTCAGCTAGGCTCTGACTGGTTCTTAACCACCCTTCTTGTCCGTTGGTTGTTATACGGACTGGTTTAGGCCTTAGCTTAGGTTCGACGTCTACCTAATTCTTATTCTTCTTCTATTGTCTCAAGGAGAAACTACGTCTAAGGAGTGATATTGTTAAGTTTGATTTTGCGCTCACCGTCACTTCTACGCGTACACAGGCGATCGCCGTAACCAAACCAGCTCCAAACAATCCCTGTTTTGCTTGTGTTCTTCTTGTGATGCCCGTTAACTGGGGTCTAGCATTTCAGACGCTGCTCTACGGAGAATTGATGGACTAAATGCCGATGTTCCTTTTCCCTCTGGCCTGACTGATAAAAGCCTACAGAATCAGGTTTCTGCCTTCTGACGCTATCGTCTGTTCTTTGTCGTGTTCGTCAAATTGACATGCTGACATTATTGTCGCTCTTCCTTCCGGCACAGTTGCCGCCACCCTCTCTCGAATCTCCCCTTCCTACCACTCCTCAGATCGAGCAGATCGTACTTCCCCACGAAGTACGCCCCCTGCCAGGAGAGTTGGATTCGGTTCCCGTTTTCAACAGCAACAGTCCAGAGGTGGTTCAGCAACCGGGCATTTTGCTCTCAACCTTTCCGCCAGACGATATGGCGGTGCCTGATGCACACCTAGACTACGCCTTTGAAGGGCGTTTCGATATTTTTGCCCACCACATTGCGCGGGGCACGACGCCAAACGATGTGCGCACACTGTTTTTGGGCATTCTGATTCACAATCCCAGCGATGATCCGGTGACAGTTGAGGTTTCGCAAGCGGTCACCTATCTCAGCCAAGAAGCACCCTTCTATGACCTGCCTTCCTATGTTGCGGATACTGCCGGCCAGGTTTTTGCAGGGCCAGGAAGTCGAACAACGACCGATATCCTGCGGGGTGTCGATCAGGGATTTTTGCCCAATCGCTTTACCCTGCCTCCGCAGCGAACCCAACTATTAATGAGTGCGCCCATTCCTTTGCGGAGCTTACAGGAGTTCCGCAGTGGCGCACCGTTGCCTCCTTATGCCTATGGCATGGGCGGTCTGGATGTGGGTGGCATCGATGATACAGAAGATGGGCCTCGTCCGGCAGCCCTAGCAGACCCAAATCGCGAGTTGCCGATCAACGGTCGTACAGCGTTGATGTATCTCGAAAGTGATGGCCCAGTTTATCTCGCTAGCTTAGGGATGTTTGGGACTATTTTGCCCGATGGGCGGGAACGTGCACCGAGGCTGGATGAGTGGCGAACGCTGCTGCAAGAAGGCGACTTGGCTGGTCCACGGGACATTGCTCCTACATCGCCTGATCGGTCGGGGGGGCGGCGGGGTCGCTTTTTCTATGGACGGGTCTCGGGGGTCGCAGAAGGCTCGTTGTGGGAAGCCGAACTGACAGATTCGGATGGCGATCGCTTTACCATCCCCGAGCCCGGCGAAGCCATTTCCTACGCCATTAGCACCGTCGATCGCAATACCCTGGGAACGGGGCAAATCCAGAGTGCTCCGATGCTGGCACGCTACTCGGATACGGCCTATCGGGCGCATGGAAACTATGGCATTCACTACAACCTGGATTTGCCGCTGCACAACCCCAGCGACACCACCCGGAATGTTGCCATCCTGTTTCAGACACCTATCAAAGATGAGAACCTGGACGGCAATGGCTTGCGGTTCCTCAGCCCCCCCCTCAACCGTATCTTTTATCGCGGAACGTTGCGCCTGCGCTATGAAAACAACTGGGGCATGGAGCGCACCCGCTATGTCCATGTCGTACAGCGCCGGGGGCAGCAGGGCGAGCCATTGCTCACCGTGCAATTACAGCCCGATGAGGAACGGATGGTAGAGGTGGACTTCCTGTATCCACCGGATGCAACCCCGCCGCAAGCCCTCACGATTCAGACCCTGACACCCGAGGTCATTCCCCAACCGCAGCCGGATGATTTCTATCCATCGCTGGGGCGAGAGACCAGCGACGAGCAAGAGGTTAGCAATTAGCGCAATCTGAGTGCCTGCATAGATTTTGCGATCGCACTTCAGATCTGACAGAACCCGCACAGTCTTCGGTCTGTGCGGGTTCTTTTACACCTATTTAATCTCCTGATTTGGGGTATGGTGGCTTGTAGATGGCGAGTATGCCCACCATCCCTGCTGGGTAAGCGATGGCTTGGGCCTGTTTGGATGGCGGTGTATTGGGTTCAAGTCGGAACTCTAGCATTTTCAGGTGAGTCGAGAGGCTTACCGCTTCATTGTCCGTGGGAGCATGGTGAATGGTTGATTTTCGGTGGAGTGCAGGACTAGCGATCGCGGCTTGGTTGCTAGCTGGGAATATGGCTGGGGCAATGGATAGGCCCGTAACAGTTGCCCAGGCTCCCCTGAGCGCGGCTGAGCAAGAACTGAGTCGGGGCGTGCAGCTCATTCAGCAAGGGCAACCCGACGCGGCGATCGCGGCATTCCAGCGAGCCACCGAACTTGACCCCAACCTGGCACCCGCCCACTACAACCTGGGATTAGCCCTGCGCCAACAGGGACAGCTGCAAGCCGCAGCCAATGCCTTTTACCAAGCCACTCAGGTTGATCCCAGCTTTGCACTTGCCTACGCCAACTTGGGTGCTGCACTGCTGGAAGGAAATAACCTATCCATTTCACAGCAATATCTGGAGCGCGCCGTACAACTCGACCCGGAACTCGGGCTGGCATATTACAATCTGGGGCTCGTCCATCGGCTTCAAGGCAATGCGGAGGAAGCGATCGCGGCGCTTCAACAGGCGGCTCGCTTCAGCCCCAATGCGCCCGAGTCTTACTATCACTTGGGGTTGGTCTATCAGCAACAGGGGCGCAGCGATACAGCCGTCGCCAACTTTCAGCGCGCGGTTGAAATCAACCCAGGCTATGCCGAAGCGCACTACAGCCTGGGTACCCTCCAGTTTGAGCAAGGCGATCTGGACACCGCCCTCAACTCGTTCCGCAGTTCAGCGCAAGCCAATCCCAACTATGCCAATGCCTACTACGGCGCAGGGCTAGTCTTCATTGAGCAGCAACGCTACGCCGAAGCCCAACGGGTGTTACAGTACGCCCGCGATCTTTATACCAATCAGGGCAATGCGGCCTGGGCAAACAACGCGGCGCAATTGCTGCAACAAGCGCAGCAGGCACAGGGCGGACAGTGATGGCTTGAATGCGGGCTTGATAGGTTTGATGGAGCTATCGGGCATTACTGGCTTCGAGCGATCGCTGCATCAAAATTTCATGGCTGCTACGTTCGGGCTCGCCTTCCTCAGGTCTCCGCTGGGTAAAGGTGCCGTCAGGGTTCATTTCCCAGGCTTGGCGATTGTCGTTCAGGAAGATATCAAGCAGATCTTTAAGCTGCGCTATCAATCGGGGATCTTCGATGGGTGTCACAGCCTCGACACGCCGATCCAAATTGCGGGGCATCCAGTCCGCACTGCCAATATAGATTTGCTCTGCCCCGGCATTACCGAAGTAAAAAATGCGGGAATGCTCTAGAAATCGTCCAATGATGCTGATGACGCGAATATTCTCGCTAACGCCTTCTAGACCAGGACGCAAACAGCAAATGCCCCGGACAATCAGGTCGATTTCAACCCCCGCCTGCGAGGCTTCGTAGAGGCACTGAATCATCTTAGGGTCAACCAGAGAGTTCATCTTGGCGATGATGCGCCCCCCTTGACCACTGTGGGCATGATCGGTCTCGCGCCGAATCATCGACATCATGCGATCGCGCAAATTCACTGGAGCAATCAGCAATTTACGATAGGAATGCTGCCGCGAGTAGCCCGTAAGGAAGTTGAACAAATCCGTCAGGTCGGCTCCCAGGTCATCTCGGCAGGTCATGATCCCCAAGTCGGTATAGAGCCGCGCGGTTTTGGGATTGTAGTTGCCGGTTCCGATATGGATATAGCGGCGAATATGGTCGCCTTCCTGGCGCACCACCAACACGACTTTGGTATGGGTTTTTAGCCCCACGACCCCATACATGACATGGACGCCAACACGCTCTAATTTGCGAGCCCAGATGATATTGTTTTCTTCGTCAAACCGCGCCTTCAGCTCGACCAGAGCAACGACCTGCTTCTGGTTCTCGGCTGCTGCAATCAGGGCTTTGACAATGGGTGAGTCCCCCGATGTGCGGTAGAGGGTCATTTTGATGGCCAGCACCTGTGGATCATGAGCGGCCTGGGTAATGAAGGCTTCTACCGAACCCCTAAAGGATTCGTAGGGGTGGTGCACCAGAACATCCCCCTCGCGAATCACCGTAAAGATATCAGACGGCTCGACCGTGGAATCGACGGTGGCTAGGTCGGGATCATCTCCGAGCGATCGCAATCGGGGAGGAATCATCGGTGTCCAGGGATGTTCCTTCAACTCGGGCAACGGCAACCCCGTTAGAGCAAACAAATCTTTGAGATTGAGTACCCCTTCCAACTCATAAACATCGGCATCGGTGATGTTCATCTCATCCATCAGCATCCGGCGCACGAAGTTAGGCATGGTGGGATGTAGCTCCATCCGCACGACCGATCCACCAAACCGCCGCTTGCGCAATTCTTGCTCGATCGCCAGCAGCAAGTCATCCGCCTCATCCTCGCTAATCTCAAAGTCTGCGTCGCGAGTAATGCGGAAGGGATAGTATTCCTGAATCGTCATCCCCGGAAAGAGAAACTCTAGGTTGTGGGCAACCACCTGCTCTAGAGTTACCCCTGTCCAAATAACCTTTTTGCCATCGTCCTGATAGCGTAGCTCCGTGGGAAACTCGATGAACCGAGGCAGGGTGTTGGGGACTTTGACCCGAGCAAACCGCTCATTTCCAGTGTGGGGATCTTTAACGTTAACGGCGAGATTGAGACTGAGGTTGGAAATATGAGGGAAGGGATGAGCGGGGTCGATCGCCAGTGGCGTCAGGACGGGAAAAATCCGCTTTTCAAAATACTCTTGCAGATAGAGCCGCTGCTCTTGATTCAGATCAATATAGTTGAGCAGGTAAATGCCATGCTCTTCCAATTGAGGGCGCAGGGTTTGCTGAAAAAAGTGGTGCTGATCAACCACCATGGGGCGCAGGGTGGCGCTAATTTCATCCAATTGTTGCTGGGG
The DNA here is from genome assembly GCA_015207365.1 of Vacuolonema iberomarrocanum LEGE 07170. Classification (GTDB taxonomy): domain Bacteria; phylum Cyanobacteriota; class Cyanobacteriia; order Elainellales; family Elainellaceae; genus Vacuolonema; species Vacuolonema iberomarrocanum. The sequence goes on along the minus strand of JADEXA010000013.1, from coordinate 109,234 downwards.
CGTCCGTCCATCTGGCGTGAGGCGGCTCACCTCGGCCTCCACCTGCTCCTTGAGAATGGCAACACGCACCATAAAAAACTCATCCAGGTTGGCGCTAAAAATGGCCGTGAACTTCAAGCGCTCTAGCAATGGCGTGCGCGGGTCGAAGGCTTCAGACAACACTCGACGATTGAACTCTAGCCAGCCCAGTTCCCGATTGAGGTAATACTCTGGCTGCTTGAGGCTGGCATCTTTCGCTTCCTGAACAAACGTCATGGGCTTCTATCCTTCTTGCTTTCCACCGATCTTCCCAAAAGGTCAGACAAACTAAAAGTATCGAGCAAAACACTTAAAACTTCGCAGAGGAGAATGCGGCGCTTCGCGTCTATTCGGTTCATGGCATATGAAGCTTGATTAGCCTTGCATCCATTCTATGAAAACTCGAACCCAGACATGTTTTGCCCCCTCACTCGTAGTGCAAGGGTTTCAAAATATAGCGCTATGCGCGTTAAAGTTAAGTACGGTTGTGTGGGGCGCGGCGCGCCCCACACAACCGTTGCTGTGCTTAATGCGGTTGCACACCGCTATATGTTCGAGTAAGTCGGTAGGTGCAATTAAACCTAAAATCCTAAAACCCTGTGCCGCCGCTGCGCGGGCGGCACAGGGTTTTAGGATTTGGTTTTTAACTATACCGAGGTACTTAGTAGTTTCTTTAGAATCTGGTATTCATGCGCCCAAAAGCCAATGGATTGGCCGCGATCGCCCTCCACTCGCCCCGTCAAACTCGCTAAGCAAGAAGCACAATATTCCCTCCCAGCAAGGGTTTTAGATGGAATGTCTTGGCGTCAGTCGTCCGAGGATAAAACACCTAGCAGGTTGCAACTCTTCATCCAAACGTTTTCATGGCACACCTTCCCTTTTATGATCGAAAGTGCGTTTGCACAGGAAGATTAAGTTTATGAGTCATGCGACGGATATTGCCACCCTGTTGCGATGGATGGCAGCCGACTACAGCAACCAGGCACAAGCTTTTGAGAATCCGCCATTCTTTGCCCATATTCGCGTGTGTATGCGACCACTTCCCCTAGAGGTGGCGTCGGGACCCAGCTTATTCCTGGAGCAGGCCTATGATTTTGCCCTGGATCAGCCTTACCGACTGCGGGTTTTGCGATTTTTGATAGAAGCCGATCGCATCCGCCTGGAAAACTACAAAGTGCAGGATGGGGAGGAGTTTCATGGGGCATCGCGCAACCCAGACCTATTGGCCAAGTTAACGGGCGATCGCCTGGAAAAACTCCCCGGTTGCGACATGAATGTAGATTGGACGGGCCATAGTTTTTTGGGCAAGGTTGTACCGGGGCGCGGATGCGTCGTTGTCCGCAATGGCAAAACCACCTATCTGGACAACGAATTTGAAATTGACGGCGAAAAGCTCATTAGCTATGACCGAGGACGCGATCCAGAAACGGACGTGCTAGTTTGGGGCTCGGTTGCTGGCCCCTTTGAATTTCTGCCCCGTACGCGGTTTGCCAACGAAGTCGTAACTTGAATGACTTGATCTTGCTGTAACGGCTACCCGCCAGCCCGTTGTTCTGAGAAATGAGCGTTGAGCCCCATCTGCCACTTGCTCATTTTTTGTTGTCGCCCCCTTCATTGCAGAATAGTCACAACATACTAAAATCAGTATTTCTGATGAGAGAGGATTTTATGAACCTTCACCCCACGCTTCAGCAGGCTTTTGAATCCCGTCGTGCCCTTAAGGTGATCAGCGGTCTGATGAACTTTGATGGCGATCGCGTCACAGCCGTTGTCCGGGCTGCCGAACAGGGCGGCGCGACCTTCGTAGACATCGCAGCCCATTCCGACCTGGTACACCGTGCCAAGCAAGTGAGCCAACTGCCCGTGTGTGTTTCTGCCGTCGATCCAGAGCGCTTCTTCCCTTGTGTTCAGGCCGGTGCAGACCTGATTGAAATTGGTAACTTTGATGCGTTTTACGCCCAAGGGCGGCGCTTCGAGGCAGAGGAAGTACTGGCGTTAACGAAGGAAACCCGCAGTCTGCTGTCCCATATTCCCCTCTCTGTAACCGTGCCGCATATCCTGCCGCTCGATCAGCAAGTGCAACTGGCAGAGGCATTGGTACAAGCCGGTGCAAACATCATCCAGACCGAAGGTGGAAAGAGCAGCCAGCCCACCCATCCCGGCACCCTGGGCTTAATCCAAAAAGCAGCTCCCACACTGGCAGCGGCGTACGAAATCTCCCGTGTTGTTGATGTGCCAGTTCTCTGCGCCTCTGGTTTGTCCAGCGTCACGGTACCGATGGCGATCGCCGCTGGGGCAACTGGGGTTGGCGTTGGTTCTGCAATCAATCAACTCAATAGCGAAGTTGCCATGATTGCAGCGGTTCGTGCCCTGGCCGAGTCGCTAGAGCAGGTAAAGGTTGTGAATCTGTAATGACCAACGCGTCTTGAACAAGCAGCACTAAGGGTTTCATTCACATCAATCGGCTGGGGGTGTTTTTTTTGAACATCCTCAGTTTTTTTCTTTTTCCCAAATATAGCGCTATGCGCGTTAGTTAAGTACGGTTGTGTGGGGCGCGGCGCGCCCCACACAACCGTTGCTGTGCTTAATCTCGTCTAGGCAAACAGCAGGTGCCATTTCAGCCAATAGGCTGGTGACAACCGCGACTCGCTCAACGTGGAATATCTTGCAGCGGCTAGGCGACTCCAACCCCTACGCGACGCCCAGAATTAGGCCGACACAGAGCAAGACACTGCTCAAAAAATGAAACCGGATGGCAATGAACTTGCAGTTGTGGACGCGCTCGGGTTGGTCGTGATAGCAGATGGCATGGCGACAGAGCGCGCGGGCGGCTGGCAAGCTACCTAGCATTAGTAAGCTCCATAATGGAAACCAGCCCAGCACAATCGCCAGAATTACCAAACCAAAGGTTACACCGCAAACCCAAGGGAGCAGGCGGGCGGCGCGGCCTGTGCCTAAACGAACGATGGGCGATCGCTTCCCCGCCGCCAAGTCATCGGCCACCTGATGGAAATGAGAGCAGAACAAGACCAGGCTTGTGGTGATGCCCAAAATCACCGCTGCCGTCATCACCGTCCCTGATGCCGCGACAGTGAATGCCTGTGCTTGACTGTAGTAGGCCGCTTCGACAGCTAGCGGCCCAAAGGCAAAAAAGCAAAGAATCTCGCCTAACCCCAAGTAGCCCAACCGGAATGGTGGCCCCTGATACAGGTAGCCCAGTCCGCAACACCCCAGGATTAGGAGGAGCACCGTCCAGTCTTGCTGCGCAACGCTGATTGAGAAGATGCCCGCGATCCCAAGGATTAGGCAAAGGTTAGCAATCCAGAAAACGAGCGCGCGATTGCCTGTGAGATTGACAACGGAATGGTATTTACGACTATCGATCCCCGTTGCCGCATCAAATACATCGTTGCTCAGGTTTTCCCAGGCCAAGATTAGGATGGCAGACAGCACAAACACCCAGAAGCGTGTGGGGTCAAATAGGCGCGTTTGATAGAAGGCAAGGGCTGCTCCCAGCACGATAGGCATAACGGCCACGCTATACATCGGTGGTTTGATAGCAGCCATCCATAGCTTCTTGGAAGGCGATCGCCCTAATGGAGGTGCAACTGGGGCAGCAGATGGAGTCGGCTTAATGGTCATTCCACAAAGGATTATTAAGGCATACTAAAGAGACTGAAATCCTAACTATTCTAAGGCTTCGAGCGTTTTATCCCGGTCTCGAAACTCGACTCAAACTGTAAAGACTTATAACGCATCGCATCGCTTTCCCCGACGATTGCCGTTGTGGATTATGTTACCTGTAGGAGACTGGCATCCTCTGAACAGGTTGTACAAAGAGATTTTGGGGCGATCGCATCGGCTCTGCTTGCAAACTATTCGCCATTGTCTCAGCCTGCTCGTGTGATGCTGTTTATTTCCTGACGTTTCAAATCCTTAATTAACACCATTTTTTAACGATCCCTCTTTTACTCATGCAAGTTCTGCCTCACAAAACGCAGCCGTTCCGTAGTGCCAAAACCCTTTATCAACACCTCGCCACTGTCCAACACACCCTCTCCACTGCACCAACGCTCCTCACGTTAGAGGTAGATTTGCCCCCTCTTGATCCCCTCTGGGTTGTTGAATGTGCTCGACAGTCTGGGGTGGCGCATTTTTATTTGGAAAACCCACATACCGACGAATTCATTGTTGGTATGGATATCGCGGATCGCCAAACCGCCGCTGGATACCAGCGCTTTCAGCAGCTTCGCGTGGCTCTCGATCGCCACTGCGCAGCGTATCCTGCCGCCCAAAATCGTCACTATTTCTGCAGTTTCACCTTCTTTGACCAGCCCGATCCCAACCCGCCGGGCTTTGCCCCCGCAGAACTGATACTTCCCCGCTGGCAGATCATGCGGCGCAGGCACACCCAACGAGCGATCGCTAACCTGTTGCTTTCGGCCCACACCCATCTCGATCCGCTAACCGATCAGCTCTGGCACCAGTATCAGCGACTCAGTGGTGTGCCACGCCTATCCCTCTCTCCCCTTCTACCTAGCCTGCGCCACCTGTGGCAACGCACCGACTATCAAAACTTCCAGGAATCTGTTGTTGCCGCTCTCCAGGCCATCCAGCAGCAACAGGTAAAAAAACTTGTGCTGGCTCATGCGTTGGATGTGACGGCTCCGTTGCCCCTCAACTTGCCGCAGTCTCTCCATCATCTGCGCCTTTGTCATCCCCATTGTTACACCTTCTCAGCCAGCAACGGACAGGGGCATACCTTCCTGGGCGCTAGCCCGGAAACGTTGCTCCATATCGATGCACAGCGGTTAAGAACTGACGCTCTGGCAGGCTCTGCCGCACGGGGAACAACGCCCTTCAACGATACAAAGCTGGCACAGGTTCTCCTAAACAGCCCGAAGGAACGCCACGAGCACCAGATTGTGGTGGATTTTCTGCGCGATCGCCTCACCCAACTCCACATCCGTCCGCAGCATCCTTCCTCGCCACGTATCCTCAAACTCACCAATATTCAGCATCTCTACACACCCATCACGGGAACCGTGCCAGCCCATGGCCATCCTCTCGACATTCTCGCCCACTTACATCCCACCCCAGCCGTTGCCGGTATTCCACCCCAGCGTGCTCTTAGCCTGATTCAGCAGCATGAGGCCGTGGAGCGATCGCTCTATGCCGCGCCCATCGGTTGGCTTGATACCCAAGGCAACGCTCGGTTTGTTGTCGGTATTCGCTCGGCTCTGCTGAAGGGCAACCAGGCACGATTATATGCTGGGGCAGGAATCGTCTCTGGCTCTAACCCAGAGCGTGAAGAAGCCGAAATCCAATTGAAACTTCAGGCACTCTTAAATGCTCTGGCTTAGGTAAGTTGGCAGGTGCAATTAAACCTAAAACCCTAAAAACCTGTGCCGCCCGCGCTGCGGGCGGCACAGGTTTTTAGAGTCTGGTTTTTCATCGTGCCGAGCTACTTACAGGACAAAAAATCGAACCCCAGCTAAAGCCCTTGAGTTTGTGTCGACAAAAGTAGAAGCTGCTTTTTATCCAACAAAACCTAATTCTGGTTATAGAGAAACCTCTGGTATAACCACTGGTTCACTGTTTGTATTTGCCCGGTAGTCCTATGAAATTGCGGGAATACTCAGTTTTATAGAATGTCCGAAAAAAGGCTGAATTCAAACAAATGACACAGCACACCTGAGATGTTTTTACGGGAAATACGGAAGCGACACAATGAAAACTTACAGCCGAAAATTAACTTTACGAGAAATTCATCGGCTTCCCCATAGAGCCAATTGAAACCACACGAGAACTATCGTATTTTTTCTTACTTGGTAATGACAAATGTAAAAAATAGACACGAGAATTTAGTTATATACAATAGCTGCTTTAGAAGTCTGAAATCCCCTTTTGCGAAGGAATTGAGATTGGTTAAAGACAGAGTAAAGTAACAAAAAATTCCTCACATACACTTCACCATTTTGTAGATCTTTCACGAGAGCGAAAGTGGTATTTTCAAAATATGGGTTTCTGTCTTTCCCATTTCATCGAGGACTTTGGTCGGCTTTGTAAAACATAATTCACAGAAACGATCAAACCAAATCCACTCACTTGAATCCTCGAGTTTTGGGCGTTTTATCTTTGATCTCTTATCAAGTGAACCTAGTCATAGATGCATGGTGAGCTACGCCAGTTGCTAAATTTCACTTTTCTGTTCTGGCATTCCTCTCAATCACACTTCTCTCAGAGTCTCCAGGAGGCTAAAGCTCAAACTCCTCTTTCTGTCTTCGTTGGCCGCTAAAGCTAGGACATATTTTGGTTGTTCCAGAGTTCTAGATGCCTTGATTTAAGCCTGATCCTACGATCTGTCTGATGTTGCTTGATAGTTACCTGGCCTATCTCGCAACCACCTATGCTCTTTGCCTCTGTTTTTCTTTTGTGGCAACGATTTCCTATCTTTGTCCAAAATCATCCAACCTTTCATATTGGCAGACCATGAACTCTAAACCCGTCAAACGACAGTCGTCCTCCTCCGAAACTCCCAAGGTTGGGATCTATGAATGCGAGGTCCACATGAAGTTTCGCCTGATTGAGGAGAAGCAGGTCGTGGGCGATCGCGACCACCTCTTGGAAACTCTTCTGGATGCAGTTGCCTGCGGCACGGACGAATACTTGAATGATTTGCAAGTGCAGGTCACGGCTGAAGAACTGTCGGAAATTGAAGCATCTCCCCGGATGCGGCGGCAAATCATCCGTCTTCGCAATTCTCGTGACTTCATGTAAGAGTCGCATCGACCTGTGCTCAACACAGGCAAATGCCACACTACATATGGGAGAGGGCTCAGTTGTTTGAACGCCAGACCTCAATGGGATCCAGATGTAGTGTGGCTCAACCCTGATTTCATCAGATATTTCTCAAAAAGTGTTGACAGACAACATTTGATTTCGTTACCTTAATAAAAGTCTGAGTTACGCCCCCATCGTCTAGAGGCCTAGGACACCTCCCTTTCACGGAGGCGACGGGGATTCGAATTCCCCTGGGGGTACTCGCTAGGTAAGCGCATTGACGCTCTTTTTGATCTCCACTGCACTTCGTATGCGGTGGAGATAGTTTTTTAGAGAAACGGCTCTGGGGATTATGTTTGCGATCGCTAGGTTGTGCTGGCTATTCCCAGGGACAGACCTTAAGCTACAGTCAATTGTTTCAAGACAGCAGCAAGTTGATCCCGCCAATACTAGGAGCTGTCATCAATTGGATGGTTCGTTGCTTTCAAAACAGAGGTTGCAGCCCTTGGCTAGTTGAGTTGAGTCGGGCGCAGCAAGGCTCAGCCACCAAGCTTTCTGCGTTTAATTGATGCCGCGCCCTAGTCTAAACAACAGAAACTTGTTAACTTACGTAAAGCAAAGCGGATGAGGCTGTCAGGCGTTAACACAAGTTGTGTAGATGTTACATCTCAGTTTGTCAGCTCGCAGCCGACGGTACAGGCCTTGTCTATGCATGGTTTACCGTTTCAGCGCTAGCTACAGGCTTGGGAGCTGTAATGCCCCACTCGCTGTAGAAGCGTTGCCTACCTGTCTGCTCGCTACATGATTTAGACCCTCATATCCATCAGCGCTGTATGAATTTGTCACGTCGCTCCTTATCTCTCAAGGGAATCGTTTCTCTCCTACTTATTTGGATCAGCCTTCTCAGTGCCACGTTCATGCCTACGCCAGCTATGGCTTTGGGAGGACCGCAACCCGCGCTAGACCAGCCCGCCCCAGAATTTACACTCCCCACAAACACAGGAGATGGCGAAATTTCGTTAGACGATTATCGGGGGCAGTGGGTCGTTGTGTATTTTTATCCCCAAGACTTTACGTCTGGCTGCACGCTAGAAGCCCAGCGATTTCAGCGGGATATGCCTAAGTATCTAGAGCGCAATACACAAATTTTGGGTATCAGTGTTGATGATGTGACCTCCCATGCAGAGTTTTGTGATTCGGAGGGATTGCGCTTCCCGCTGCTGTCGGACATCGATGGCAAAGTCAGTCAAGCCTACGGGTCGTACCTCACGGGGCGATCGCTTCGCCACACCTACATCATTGATCCCAACGGTGTTTTGCGGGTGAACTTTCTGGGTGTTCGCCCTGCCATCCACAGCGCTGAGGTCTTGGCTGAGCTAGACGCGCTACAGCAGGCATAGCTCTTTGGGGAAATTGCAGAATCCGATATTTTTTGATCAATTAATGATCACACTTGCTGGAGTGTGTTCTCAAATTATCGGTTGATACGCCAAGTTTTTTGATGCTCAACAGCAAACTAAGCCTGCATGATTGAAGTGTTCGCTACAAGGTCAGTCTCGACTTCAGATGTATCCCATGCTTCACAGCTTGTATGGAATAGGTGGAAGCATTTACGGGGTTGCTGATTTGGGAGATGATTTTTTGAGAAGGAGCGCGTAATACGCACTCCTTCTCAAAAAATCATCCCTGGATTCTGCAATGCCGCACTTACTACTTGGTGGAGCTTTTCAGGTCACGATTTGGTAGTGTTTCGCGTTTTTCCAGTTCAGCCGCCCACCGCTCAAGCTTCTTCCGTTCCTGTTGGATATTTTCTTCGAGCTGTTGTATTTGCTCCTGCCGCGCTTCAATCTCCAGATCTCGACGGGCGAGTTCTTGGCTTCTTAAAGTGAGGGATTGCCGCCACTGCTCTGCCCGCTCAGCCTCATCTCGCAATTGTGCGGGGGACACCCCAACGGATAGATACTCGCTCAAAAATCCCAGGATCCAGTCTGTTGCCTCTTCCATCCACTCAACTTGCTTGGAGCCCTGTTTAGAAACAGAGAGGCGTACTTTGAGAAAGACATTGTCCGCGTAGGCGATCGCCTCGTTTGTCGTGACATAGCTTTCTTCAGGCAGTGGCACCCAAGTATGCACAGCCTTTTCGATGGCGAGTAGCTTCAGCTTCGCCAAACCGTCAGGATTTTTGCCAACAACTTGAGCTAAGTACAGCATTGCACAAGGACAAACTTGGGATGCGCTCTAAACCGATAAGTATATCCTTCGTTTACCTCCATCTGGAACGGAATGGGAAGGATATTTATATGAAGATTTGATGGCTTTTTCTCCGAAGAAACTTCGAAGAGAGAATTCAGCCATGGCCAACGCTACCGAAGAATGGAAATTTTGAGAGGAAGGGTTTAACCCCGCACCTCGTCAATCTATCACCCTGAAAAAAGAGGTCTTCTGCTGAATATACTAACGGACGATCTATTGCAGATTCTTCTGGCGATCGCGCAGAATCTCTGCTTTGATTTGAGCCTCTTCTAATGCGGCTCGTGCCCCTTCGACAACCTCTGCCGGAGCACGCTTGATAAACCCTTCGTTGGAGAGGCGATTGGTGAGAGATGCCACTTCTCCCTCCACTTTACCCAAATCTCGCTCGATCTTGGCACGCAACGCCGTGATGTCAGCGACACCTGCCAGCGGAACCAGAACCTGCACCGTCCCCACAACTCCAACAAACATTTGTTGAGGCGATTCCGGCATTGCATCAGCAGTAGCGGCAATAGTCGGTGTTTGATCTTGCTTCAACGCTTGCAAACGCCCGGTCGCAGGCGCAGTGAAGGCTTCAATTTTTGCTGACAAATCTTCTCGCCCTTCTGCAAAGACCAAAAACCGCGCTGAGAACCAGAGGAAATAGGTGACGCCAATCAGTTGGAGGAACGGCGTCAAGATAACCAATCGATGAATAGTATTGACGACCGAGATCGTGAGCTTCACCGAGAGGACAGTCAGGAAAATGAGGCCTAGGCTCACGACGGGTCTGCGGTACTTCGCCAGCCGCGCCGGACGCAACCCATCCAGGATCTTCATCACGCGTCCCATTGCATCTTGCCGGGTGCTGGATGCCGCCTCAGTGGTCTCTGTTTCTTCGATCGTCAGATCATCAACCCGTGCCAGGTCTTTGATGTAATCCTGCCCGGTTGACAGGATAAGGCGCTCACTTAGGCTACCGCTTTTGAGAATGGTACGAATCCGAGCCGATGGCTTAATTTCTGCTTCAGCTCGCAGATTGCGCACAGTGCGAATGGTACCAATCAGCAGGTTGAACTGCTCTTCAAGGTCAGCGTTGACCAGGGTTTCGTCCGGTTCAGGATAGGTTTGCAGCGCCAACACCTTCTCTTTGTTAGCCTGGGTCAGCGTTTGCCACAATTCTTCCGTGATATGCGGCATAAACGGATGCAGCAACCGCAAGGTGCCTTCCAGCACATACGCCAGGGTTTGTTGCGCCACCTCACGGGTTGGCGAATCTGTTTGCTGCAGCCGCGACTTCACCAGCTCGATATACCAGTCGCAGAAGTCGCCCCAGATGAACTCGTACAATCCTTTGGCCGCCTCGCCCATGCCAAACTTGTCGAGGTCAGCACGGGTTTGCTGTACAACCTGGTTGTAGCGCGAGAGAATCCAGCGATCGGCCAATTCCAGATTTTGCAGATTGGGTTTGCCCAGTTGGTCTGGAGTTTTGCCATTCAAGTTCATCAATACAAAGCGAGATGCATTCCACAGCTTATTGGTGAAGTTGCGGGACGCTTCCACCGATTCCGACTCGTCGGTCTTGCGATTGTAGGCCAGCCGAATGTCTTGCCCGGCTCCAGCCACTTCTTTAATCAGCGTGTAGCGTAGGGCGTCGGTGCCATACTTGTTGATCAGCAAGAGTGGGTCGATGCCGTTGTTGGCCGACTTCGACATCTTCTTGTTGTTCTCATCTCGCACCAAACCATGGATGTAGACAGATTGAAAGGGCATTTTTCCAGTGAAGTGCCCGGCCATCATGGTCATCCGGGCAACCCAGAAGAAAATGATGTCAAACCCCGTCACCAGGGTGGTCGTGGGGTAGTAGGTTTCGAGATCGGCGGTATTTTCCGGCCAGCCCATGGTCGAGAAAGGCCACAAGCCAGAAGAAAACCAGGTATCCAGCACATCGGGATCCTGCTGAATTTCAACAGACTCGCCGAACTGGGCAACCAGTTGCTTGCGGGCGTCTTCTGCACTTTTGGCAACCACGAAGGGGGTGTCATCGCTGATGCTGCCGCCCGTTTCGCTGACGGCATACCAGGCTGGGATTTGATGCCCCCACCAGAGTTGACGAGAAATGCACCAGTCGCGCAAATTCACCAGCCAATCCCGATACACTTTCGTCCAACGATCGGGAACGAACACGGGCTCGTTTTGGTTGTCGAGGACGTCGAGGGCGTTATCTGCCAAAGGCCGAATCTTAACAAACCACTGGGTTGAAAGCAGCGGTTCAACAGGAACCTTGCCGCGATCGCTATAGGGCACCGTGTGCTTGTAATCCTCGACTCGCACCAGGAATCCCTCAGAATCGAGGCGCTCGACAACTTTCTTGCGAGCATCGAAGCGATCGAGGTTCTGGAAATCGGGCGCGACGTTTTCGTTCAACGTGCCGTCTTTATTGAGGATGTTGATGAAGGGCAGATCATGGCGTTTGCCCATCTCGAAGTCATTCGGATCGTGAGCCGGAGTCACCTTCACACACCCGGTTCCAAAGCTGGCATCGACATATTCATCGGCGATGATGGGAATTTCCCGCTGCATGATTGGTAGCATCAGCGTTTTGCCCACCAGATCTTTGTAGCGATCGTCATCGGGATTCACGGCAACGGCGGTATCTCCCAGCATGGTTTCGGGGCGTGTCGTTGCCACTTCCACATAACCCGAGCCATCTGTCAGCGGATAGCGGAAATGCCAGAGGTTGCCATCGACTTCGCGGCTTTCCACCTCCAGGTCGGACACGGCTGACTGACTAGCCGGGCACCAGTTGACCATATAGTTGCCACGATAGATCAGCCCTTCCTGATAAAGCTGGTTGAAGGCCGTGAGCACAGCCTGGGACAACCCGTCATCCATGGTGAAGCGCTCTCGGCTCCAGTCAGCAGAAACGCCCAGACGGCGCAGTTGGTTGACGATGGTACTCCCTGACTCTTCTTTCCATTCCCACGCCCGCTTCAAAAAAGCGTCGCGACCCACATCCTGTCGGGTTTTGCCCTGACTACGGAGTTCCTTTTCCAGAATGGTCTGTACGGCGATACTGGCATGGTCAGTTCCTGGCAACCACAAGGTATTGCGCCCTTTCATGCGGTGGTAGCGCACCAGGGTGTCGATCAGGGCATTTTCGAAGGCATGCCCCATGTGCAGGCTACCTGTGACGTTGGGCGGTGGGATGACGACACAGTAAGGCTCACCCTCTGCATTGGGATCCGCTTTGAATACTTGCTGCTCTTCCCAAAGCGTTTGCCACTTTTTGTCGGTTTCGACGGGGTTGTATTGACTGGGAAGGGTGGAAAGGGTTGCCGTCATCAGATATATGCCTGCAATGCGACGTGAGAACACGACTCAGGAAGTAAGCCCGAGAGGTTACTTAGATTTTGCCACGTCAAGCTATCGGTTGGGATGTTTGCTAAGACTTGGCCGGGAATAACCTTGAGCTAAGAGCCAAATTGCCTTGGTTTTAGGCTAATTACGCGTAGGTTTAAGGACTGTTGCTGAAATTCAGAGCCGATCGGCGGTGCCCGTCATGGGCAACATTGGGATTTTTAACTGGGGGGAGGCGATCGCCCGCCTCACACATCGTAATCTTCCCAAATTCCCTTACCTACAAAACCCTCCGCTATGATGAGTATCCAAGGATCGGATCAGCGTGATCCGCACGAGTCGATTGCTTAATGCTCCAAGCACCTTAAAGGTGATGCGATGCCAGCCGTTACGACAATTTCGCTAACCGATTTTCTGGTTCAGCCCAACATCGATGGTTCGCCTGCCTGGGAATTGCTCAACGGGCAAGCCATTCAAAAGCCAATGCCAACTTTGTTTCACTCTCGGCTTCAGCGAAATCTGGTGAACTTTATCAACCGCTCAACAGACACCTATGAAGCGATCCAGGAACTGCGCTGTCTGGTACCGCCATTGTCTCCTGTTCCCGATATTGCCGTTGTTGCCGTCGCCCGTCTCTCAGAAGAAGATGGCCCATTGGAAGGTGCCCCCGACTGGCTGATCGAGACTCGCTCCCCCGACCAAAGCACCCTAAGCTTGCAAACCAAGATTCTGCACTGCCTCAGCAATGGCACTCAACTCGCGTGGCTGATCGATATCGACCATCAACAGGTTTGGGTTTGGCAAGGCGATAATTTGCCCACTATTTTTTCGAGTGAGATGTCCTTACCGATGCTGGGGGATTTGCCTGAACTGACGGTAGATGGGGCGATCGCCATGACTCGTCAGCGCTAATACCCAAAGTCTTGCCCTACCTTATGTGGTCTGAGTTTGGAATACCGCCCTGCAGCTGACAAACAGCGGTATCTGGCGGTGTAAAGTTGTTGGAGGTTAGAGAAGATCTCCACAACGAACCTGAAGGGGAGGGCGACCAGGAACGGCAATGATGAAAGTTTCGATGGTGTGTACGAATGATATTGCGGGAGGGGCGGCGCGTGCCAGCTTTCGGCTTTACAAAGGGTTAAAGGCGATGGATGTGCCTGTTTCCATCACAGCCCGCCGCCAGCAAATACCCGATGACACCATCCACCAGGTTCAAAACGTTTTTGCTGAGCAATTTGTCGCCCGCGCGGGGCTGGCGGCGATTCAGGATGTTTTTATTGACCAGGGGCGGACAGCGATGTCCAACACGCTGTTTACCCTCTCCTATCCAGGGGTAGATTTGACCCAATTTGCATCGGTGTTGAACGCCGATGTAGTGAATTTACACTGGGTTAGCCGCTTTCTATCGGTCACATCGTTGCGAAAGCTGGCGCAACTGAACAAGCCCATTGTTTGGACATTGCATGATTGCTGGGCATTCACCGGAGGGTGCCACTATCCGGCGGGGTGCGATCGCTACCAAACCGACTGTCATGCTTGCCCCCAGCTGCGCGAAGATCCCCTCGGTCTGACCACACGGGTGTTGCAGGACAAAGCCGATTTGTGGGCCGATCTGCCACTCACCATCGTCACACCGAGCCGCTGGTTGGCCGACTGTGTTCGCAAAAGTACGCCCCTGCGCCACCATCGGGTAGAGGTCATTCCCTATGGGTTGGAAACCGACGTGTTTCATCCCACCCCCAAGCCAGAGGCGAAGCGAAAAATGGGACTGGCGGAGGGGGCGATCGCCATCCTCATTGGAGCCAATGACAGCAACGAAATCCGCAAAGGGTTCTGGGCATTGTTCGCGGCGCTCCAACGCTGCGAGGCTAATGCCCAGTTTCGCGCCATGGCAAAGGCGGGCAAAGTGCAACTGATCTGTTTTGGGCCACCACCCAGCGATGAGTTGCAGACCCTTGCGGTTCCCGTCCAAGCCTTCGGCATGATCGAGAACGACGAAACCCTTAGTTGTCTTTACTCCGCTGCCGACCTGCTGGTGCTGCCGTCTCAGGAGGACAACCTGCCGAATGTAATGCTGGAAGCCATGAGTTGCGCCACCCCCATCGTTGCGTTTGACACAGGGGGCATCCCTGATGCCGTGGTTGATGGGGAAACGGGGCTACTGGTTCCCCCTGGCGACCTAGACGCACTCGCTGCCGCCATTCTGAAGCTAGTGTTCGATGCGGAGCAACGCCAACACCTCAGCCAAAACGGACGCCAGCGCACCCTGGAAAACTACCTTCTAGTACGTCAGGCAAAGGACTACATGTCACTATTTGAGGAGCTGTTGGCTACGCATCCCGCTGTGTCTACCACTGCTCCTACAGAGGATTTGGGCTCTGTGGAGTTAGATGTCAGCTTGGGCAAAAATTTTGGAGCCATTTACCCCCAACTCTCCTATGAAGCATTGGTGCGCGACAATCTCGACTACCGGATGAAGTTACGCCAAAGCCAGGAGCAGGTAGAAGAACTGGAGGCCGAGTTAGGGCGATCGCAGGGCAGAATCACGGCGATGGAAACCAGCAAGTTCTGGAAGATTCGCACCAATTGGATGGTGCTGAGAAAACGACTGGGTTTGGGTGGCGATGCGTAGCCGCTGAGTTGGCGGAATGGAACGCGGATGGACGTAGATGAGTGACTTCGCCTGGTGTGGTAGGTGGCGTATGCGTTACAGCTTTATGGAATCGTGGGTTTGGTGGCTACTTTGTGAGGCTGGCGATCGCGCCTTGCTGTCCAACCTTCCACGGCATCTTTGATGATACGATTGGAGCGCATAAAATCTAAATGGCGCCAGGCTTTGGCTTGGTGTGCAGTGCCCACCCTACGGGTATTCCAGCTTTTGGTGAGAGGAATGCTGTTGGTGCCATTTCATTTAACCCTTCTCTTCATTTCTGCTCAAACGCATGAAAATTTCGGTTATTACCGTTTGCAAAAATGCCGATGCCTACATCGAACAGGCGATTCAAAGTGTCGTGAATCAGACCTATCCCAATGTGGAATATCTGATTATTGATGGGAAATCGAGCGATCGTACCCTCGACATCGTCAATGCCTATGCGGACAAGATCGCTGATGTGGTGAGCGAGCCAGACGATGGCATTTATGCAGCGATGAATAAGGGCATTCGCAAAGCCACCGGAGATTTTTTGTACTTCCTGAACTCCGATGACTATCTAGTCGATTCCCATGTGTTTCAAGAGCTCGCAAATTTTATTTCACAGCAGCCCAAATGTGAGTTTGTCTATGGACAAATGGAAATGCGGATGGGAAAAGGTAACCGCACCATGCAGCGCATTCCCCGTCCCGTTAGCCAGCTTAAAGAAGCGCTCCTCTCCTACGCGGAGGGTCCCCAACATGCAGCGAGCTTCTTCGGTCGCCATCTATTCGATCGCCTGGGTTTATTTGACGAAACCTATCGCATTTCTGCAGACTACGACTGGTTTTTGCGACTAGCTCAAGATCTCGAAGCAGCGGTTTGCTACTTCCCTCGGATGATTGCATCTTGCTCGAACCAAGGACTGTCTTGCCGACAGCAAAATCTGGGCTTACAGGAATGTTTTCGTGCCTTAAATGACGCACCTATTTATCAGAATGAAGATTGGTTAAAGCAACGGGTTCAACATCTTCAGCAGCAATATCTAAATCTCTATGATAATTTACTAGACGCTGTGAATAAACCCGCTCGTTTTGCGAATAGTTCTCGGTCTAATGCGCTACTGAACAAGACCGAAAAGTTAAGAGAAAAATTGCGTCAGTTATCTTAGTTTTTACTTAGATTGAGCATCAAAGCGATCGCTCAACTCATATTCAGACATCCCAAAGCGCAAAAAAAGCAAAAATCAGCATATCCCAATCACAAACCCATCCTATTTTCATGAATTCCAAAGCTAATGTTGAATCGCATTAAAGCCATCAAAGATTTGTTTTTAGAAAAGCTCGATACGATTCTTCGGCGACTGGATCGGTTGGAAGATCTTGACCGCACAACCAAGGAAATTGCAGCGTTAAATCGGCGATTAGATACCTTCGCAGAAGCGCAATTAGAAAATGAAGCCGCGTTGTTGCAATCCTCCATCCGCACTCTGCAACTGCTCGATCCATCTACGTCTCTAGAAAAAACACCGCTGCTGCTCTTGGGCGATGCAACAGAAATTGCTGCCGTCCAGGCGATGCTGGGCACACAGAAGTATCGCATCCAAACGCACGAGTGGGAGTGGGAGATGGCGATCGCCCAGAACACCTCCGATGTCGACTCTTTGCACGTCGTTATTTGCAAGCTTCCCCGTGAGCCACAGCATTGGGAGGCGTTGCACAAATTGCAACAGCACTTTCCGGGGCGGGTTGCGGTGTGTGCCGGGTTCAATGCACTGTGACGGTTCAATGGCCATGAGGATAGCGAGTTATGCGGCTGGCATTGCACAACCCCTTTGAAGAAACCTGGTTTGCAGAATCGGAGCTGGCGCGGCGGATTGGGCTGGCGGCAGCGCGGCTGGATTGGGTCGCAGTCGAATGTCGCAATCCCCAAGAGATTCGGGCGATGCAGCCCGATTGCGTGCTGGCGCTCCACAACAACGCCCCCAAGGCGACAGAGTTCCCCACCTACGGCTGCATGTGGAATCCGCCTATTTTCTTCGAGGGGGTGGAGGCGGCGATCGCTAATATCCTGAGTTACGACGGTTATCTGGTGTCATCCTCGGCGATCGCCTGCTGGCTCCATCGCCTCCTCAGCAATACGCCCAAGCCGTTTCTCCAGGCTCCTTTCTACACCAGTTCCCCGAGGTCTGAGTTCCGCGCCCCCAATCTGGAGGAGCCCCAGCTTTTCTATTGCGGCTCTAACTGGGATGGGCAGCGGTTTCAAGACTTGTTTCAGCGGCTCGACGCTCGCCCCTACATGGCGGTGTATGGCAACCCCAAGGGCTGGGGCTACTTGAAAACCAGCTATCGGGGAGCCTTACCATTTGATGGCACCAGTGTGCTGGAAACCTTACACCAGCGGGGTGTTGGCTTATGCTTGCATCGCCCAGAACATCGAGATGCGGCGATCCCCACCATGCGCATTTTTGAGATTGTGGCATCGGGAGCGATCGCCCTCTGCAGCGATCATCCCTTCATCTACAAGGCTTTTGGGGATTCTGTGCTGTACATCGACGCAGAGGCGACCGCCGAGGTGCAAGTACAGCAAATCGATGCCCATATGGACTGGATTCGCAACCATCCGGAAGCGGCGATCGCCCTTGCCCAACAAGCCCACAACCACTTCACTGAACACTACGCTTTGGAGATCCTGCTCAAAAATATCGCAACCCTGCACCAAACGGCACTGACCAAAAAGCACTTTGTCTCCTCCGGTCATTTACAAATTGAGGTGGAGTTGCCCGTACAGATGGTGTTGTTGGGAGGACACCACAGTGCGGAAGCGATTGGGCGATCGCTCCAAAGTCTCAGCCAGCAGACCTATCCCAACCTATCCGTGCTGCTTGTGCAGACCGAGCAAGAAAGCGAGCAGCCCGAATGGCATGATGCGGATGTGTCCCTCACCCACCTCACGATTCCTGCTGATGCTCCCATCAGCACAGCTCTTTGGGAAGGGCTAGCGACGACCCACGGAGACTATGTCGGCGTTCTGGATGCTGGGACCGTGCTACACCCCAATCACATCAGCACTCTCTGCCAAAGTCTCCAGCGCGACCCCAACTGCGGCGTTGCCTACAGCGGTATGCTCCAAGCTCAGGCGGATACCACAGTCCTTCAGGGGTTCCAACCTTTCAACTTGAATCAACTCCTGCAATTCAAACCACCGCTTGCGTCAGGCAGCTTTCTAATGCGGCGCAAGGGCTTGATGGATCGGCTCAACCGCGATCCCTATCTCAATGCGACTGCAATCCTTTGTCTGTTGCTCCATCTCGCCCAAACCCAATGCTTCCGCTTCAGCTACGAGGTCACCGGAGAGTTACCTGCCCAATCTGATAATTCAGCGAATTCGCAACCAGAGGATGTGGAAGCCGAGTATATCGCCCTCCGGCTCATCTTCTGGCATCAGGAGTTTGCCTCTGGCAAAACCCTGCAATCTGCTCAGTCTCTCTCTGGAGAACCCACCCAGTTGAGCCGCACCCTCTCCGATGCCCAAGCACGCATCGCGGCAATGGAATCTAGCAAATTCTGGAAGCTCCGCACCCAATGGATTCAGCTCAAACGCCGCTTAGGAATTTCAACAACCGACTAGCAGGAAGCCCATTTATATCAAATCCAGTTAAACAACCATAAAACCCAACTATCGTTTGTGCCCGCTGCGTTGCAGCGGGCACAAACGATAGTTGGGTTCTTCAACCGGATCTGATATGAGTCGTTCGGGCTGATGTGCGGAAGAGCGATCGCCC
Organism: Vacuolonema iberomarrocanum LEGE 07170; assembly: GCA_015207365.1. Classification (GTDB taxonomy): domain Bacteria; phylum Cyanobacteriota; class Cyanobacteriia; order Elainellales; family Elainellaceae; genus Vacuolonema; species Vacuolonema iberomarrocanum. Next base: position 90,425 of record JADEXA010000013.1, on the reverse strand, counting down.
CTCGCCTTCACAGCAAAAACTCACAGCTGCCGTGATTGACAAGCTGTGAGCGAAGCTCTTAGCTCAAGTCTGACTAGCTCACCGAAGGTAGAGCGGCGTTCCCCATGCCACGCGGGAAGCTAGGCAGGTCGATGTGGGTAACGCGGCGGTTACGAACGGCGAGGCGATAGCTGACGCTCTGCAACTCGGCATGGAGGCGACGGTTTTCTTGCTGAATCAGCGCCACCTTTTCTTTGATGGGGGTCAGCCGTTCAGCAAATTTCTGACGGTAGACTTGGGGCATCTCTTGTACGACTCGCTCCAGCATTTGGGAGCGATCGCCCAAATCTTTTACCGTCTGGCGCAGTTGCTGAATCTCGGTATCCCTAGACTCAAGCTGATCCTGGTAGAAGGATACTTGCTGTTCGACCCCATGCAACTGTTCCCGCAAAACCCGCATCTCAGCCAGGCTTTCCTCAGAGGGTTGAGCGTTGGTTTTAGGAGTGGCGTTGCCTTTCACCATCCGAAATAACTCTTGCGACAGTTGTTGAACCAACTGGTCACGAATTTGCAATTCGTCCCGCAGATGGGCAACTTCTGCCTGCAAGTCGGCAAAGGTCATAGAAGTGGAAGCAGTCACGATACGACTCCAACGGGTTCTACAGTGGACTGGTCAACGTTTTCCTCCCATTTGCGAGGAGGGCTGGCGCGGCGGATATCCCGCCAGATTGCAGTTGCCGCCAATGTACCATCTGCAACTGCAATTGACACCTGATTTAACCCTTCTTTGAGGTCTCCCAGCGCAAAAATGCGTGGGTGAGAGGTACGGCACATTGAATCTGTAATCAGATTCCCTCCTTTCCATTGCAAATCGATTTCGCTCAGGTAGTGGCTGTGGTGCTGGGAACCCATTGCCACAAAACCTGTTTCCAGGTCAACCACCGTGCCATCCTCTAGCTCGACCCCAGACAATTCATGGTTTTGTCCCAGGAATTGTTTGATGGGTTGCTCATACAAAGGATAGCCGTGTTCTTAGAGTTTGTTACGCATTTCTTTGCTCACCTCACATAATCCGTTGGTGAACACAGAAATATAGGGCGTAAACCCGTTCAATACAAAGGCTGTGTTGATGCTTTTCGCAGAATGCGACCTATGCTTCGACACTCACCTCTTCTTCTTCGTCATCAGAAGCCAGCGGAATCGGTTGTTTCACCGTCAGGTAGCGAACGACTTCTTCGCTCAGCCGCATTGCCCGCTCCAGAGATGCCACGGCATTGCCCGCAGCCACATAGTTCATCTGGATGTAAGTACCTTCCCGATTATCGAGAATTTCGTAGGCCAGACGTCGACGCCCCCGGTGGGTAATCTCAATGTCTGTGGCCCCCTGCTCTTTCATGAACTTCTCGTACTTAGAGATGGCCTCATCTACCAGGTTCTCGTCCATGTCACCCCGCAGGATGTACATCGTTTCGTAATTCATTCCAAAAAGTCTCCTTATGGACAAATGGCTTCATTGATTGTTTGAAGCAAGGATCTTTAATACTATCATTTTCTTGATGGTTCAGTTTGGATGCATTTTATGGCACAGCGCTATGTGCGGGTGCAGACGCCCTCCGGGCAACTGCGCTACGGATTATTATTGCTCGATCGCCGGGTGCAGTTGCTGGATGCGCCACCTTGGCTAAAAGGACAACTTACCGATATGGAGCTGGCTCCCGATGCCTATCGCCTGCTGGCTCCCTGTGCGCCATCAAAAATTGTGGCCGTTGGCAAAAATTATGTGAAACATGCCGCAGAAATGGGAACGGCTGCGCCGACGCAACCTCTCCTATTCCTCAAACCACCAACGACGGTGCTGCCGCCCGACGAGGTCATTCTTTATCCACCGCAATCGCAACGGGTGGATTATGAAGGCGAACTAGCACTCGTGATTGGCGATCGCTGCTCCGACTGCCCTCCCGAGGAGGCTCTAACGAAGATCTGGGGCTACACCATCGCGAACGACGTGACCGCACGAGATTTGCAGAAACAGGATGGGCAATGGACTCGAGCCAAAGGGTTTGACACCTTCTGCCCGCTAGGTCCTTGGATCGTCCGCGAAATCAGCCCCAGTGCAATGCTACAAACCTTCGTGAATAATGGGGAAACGCCGACCCAGTCGGCAGCCATCAGCGAGATGGCCTTTTCTCCAGAGATACTGGTGTCCTACATCAGCCAGGTGATGACGCTATTGCCAGGGGATGTGGTGCTAACGGGGACACCCCAGGGCATTGGCCCACTGAATGTGGGCGATCGCATCCGCATCGCCATCGAGGGGATCGGCTCTCTAGAAAACGTTGTAGGCCGCAAAAACGATGCGGAGCCCAAAAAAGTGGAGACGGACTGAGCCATTCGATGCTCGTCCGTCTCCACTGATTATCTAAAACCGATGCCAAATCAAAAATCGATTGACAGTAAATCTACGTTCAAATTTGTCCTACCGAACCTGCATGTGAACGGCATCAGAAAGGGCAGGGATCTCCGCGTAGCGACCCAGTACCGATTGCACAACCGAGTAGATTACAGCCGTCAGAGTGCCCAGGAAGATGACATTGAACAGTGTTTCCAGCAACAAACTACCACCCAAGAGCGGTTCGAAGACAAACTGGATAATAATGCCGCAGAGGGCCAATACAATACTCAACAAAATGGCCTGCATCCCATTAAATCGGATGAAATGGCTCATGCTTTCGTTCCGAACAACTAGCAGAAAAACAGCGAAGAAGACGCCCAGACTGACAAAAGGCAGGCTATAGATTTGAATTAAGGGGAGCAACGGAACTAAAAAAAACTGCATTGCAGGAAACTGAGTAAAGAAAGGAACCGCAAACTGAATGCTGTTCAGCAATGGGAGGAGGTAGAGCAAGCTTGCCACAATGCGATCGGTGGTGGTCGTAGAGCCGCGCCAAGTCATGAATGGGTCTCCTAGATGGTCAATATCAATGGTTTACAAAGCTCAAACAACACAAAAAGATAAGTTGAGTTATTAATTCCTGTGACGGGATCACCCAACCCTTTGGTGTAAAAGTGTTATCTAAAACTATCTGCACAAGTATGCGAAATGGCAGAGCAGATGGGTGGAAACCTGTGTTTCCGCCCTTAACTGTAGGTTACCGCAAAGCCGCGGTTTCTGTCTGAGGCATCCAGGCTTCTGGTCGCGGCAGGCGATCGCTCCAAACAAGCCATCCTCAGACATCGCTGCATCCCACTACCTATTGCCCAACCCTCAGCCATTCCAAGGGTTTTGACAGGATGAGAGTCATTCAATATTAGCGACCCGAAATCCCATCTGGCATTCATATTGCTCAGGTAGATTGTCAGAACTGCGGCTGAGCGATCGCCCACAGCGTAGCTCTCCGGCTCGCCAACGTGGATGCCCTCCCTGATCGGCCATCAAGCATCCCTGACAAACGTTTTGAGGTTGCAGTAATTGATTTTCCATTACGATTACAAGCATCCTTTCACCTCCAATGGTGTTGCGTATCCCAGCCCTGGGATGCGGATACCCTGCCAGTGCATTCATGCACCGGGTTGATACCCCCATTTTAAGCCAGCTCATTCGGGGATCACGCCAGAGCGGGTGTAGCGAAGCTAACAAAGACCTGAAAGACTTGCGGTATCTGCGGTATCACTTTGCATCGTTTTGTATCACACCGCCAAGCAGAGGAGATTCCATTCCTAAATTCCGTCGGTTGATCCAAGCCAAATGACGGACTGTATTGGCAGCTCGCAAAAGTTATTACATCAATCCAAAGCTGCTAAGAATCGCCAGTCCACAGGGGTAGAATAAGAGATTCATGGCACTATTGATTTGCGTTTACCGAGTTTGTCTATAGAGCAATTTCTATAAATCTCGTGACGCAAAACCAATTTGCCCAAGGCTTTTGCAGTGGGTCGACGACCAACGTCGACCCACCCCTTGCAAGACCTTTTGCACAACCTAGTCAAGAAGATTTTTTGGGAGCTTGCCTGTGACTCGGACAAACTCAGACTTCCTGCGGCAAACTGACCCGACCGTTGCCGCCCTACTCGAAGATGAATTGGAGCGTCAGCAAGGACATTTGGAGTTGATTGCTAGCGAGAACTTTACCTCGGCGGCGGTGCTGGCAGCGCAAGGCTCGGTGCTGACCAATAAGTATGCAGAGGGGCTACCTGGCAAGCGCTACTATGGCGGGTGCGAGTTTGTAGATAAGGTCGAACAATTGGCGATCGACCGGGTAAAGGAACTGTTTGGAGCAGCCCATGCCAATGTTCAACCCCACTCGGGTGCTCAGGCAAATTTCGCTGTTTTCCTCGCCTTGCTGCAACCGGGCGACACCATTCTGGGAATGGATCTATCCCACGGTGGCCACCTGACCCATGGCTCTCCTGTCAACGTCTCGGGAAAATGGTTCAAGGTCGTGCAGTATGGCGTGAACAAAGAAACCGAGCGCTTGGACTTTGACCAGATTCGTCAGCTGGCGCTGGAGCATCGCCCCAAGATGATTATCTGTGGCTACTCCGCCTACCCGCGTGTAATTGAGTTTGACAAGTTCCGGGCGATCGCCGATGAAGTTGGGGCTTATCTGCTCGCCGACATTGCGCATATTGCTGGGCTGGTTGCCGCTGGGCAGCATCCTAACCCTGTGCCCATCTGCGATGTGGTCACCACCACCACCCACAAGACCCTGCGAGGACCTCGGGGTGGCTTAATCATGACGCGAGATGCGGATCTGGGCAAAAAGTTCGACAAAGCCGTTTTTCCTGGGAGCCAGGGTGGGCCGCTGGAGCATGTTATCGCAGCGAAAGCTGTGGCGTTTGGGGAAGCTTTGCAACCTGGTTTCAAGGAATATTCCATCCAGGTCATCGAAAATGCCAAAGCAATGGGCGCTCAGTTGCAGAAGCGAGGCTTCAAGCTGGTGTCAGATGGCACCGACAACCACCTGATCCTGTTGGATCTACGCTCCATCGGCATGACGGGGAAGGTGGCAGATCAGCTGCTGGGTAACACTCGCATCACCGCCAACAAAAACACGGTTCCCTTCGACCCAGAGTCGCCCTTCGTGACCAGCGGCATCCGTCTGGGTTCTCCAGCAATGACGACGCGGGGCATGGGCGAACCCGAGTTCACCGAGATCGGCGATATCATCGCTGAGCGGCTCCTCAATCCCGAGGACGAAGCCGTGGCAGAGAGCTGCCGGGCACGGGTAGCCGCCTTGTGCGATCGCTTTCCCCTCTACCCTCACCTGAATACCCCCGAGCCCGCCTTGGTGTAGGGCAGCCAAAATGCAAAATGCCTCGAAATTAGGGGCAGCTAGAACGCCAAACGCCTCGGAATTCTGACAAAGTTCCGAGGCGTTTTCTAATAGCTTGGCCCAGCGGTTTCGACTCGCTATCACATCTAACCAAAACAGTTTTTAACAATCTATCCAAAACGGTTTCTAGACAACTGTCGAGTGCCTTTGTTCATTTTGGCTAACAGTCACAATGTTTATACTGGGCAAGTAAAGGTTACGTCGGCGAATAAAAGGCTTAAGCGCCTTACCTATACTCAATCCCCTGTATGCCTCTATAACTCTTAATTTGAAGACAAAACTTCAGGAGTATACAGTGTTAAATCATCATAAACTTGCGCTAACGTTTCTCGGATTCGTTATGGCCTTGCAGAGTTGTAATGTAACCACTTCTGCAATGAGTCCTGACGCTCAATCCCTCCAAGCGGTATCGATGGTTCCGGTCGGATTCAACCAGCCTTCAGCAGATGTATCGATTGCTCCGTCAGATCCCAACCAGACCGTCACTCAGACTCCATCAATTATTGCCCAAGCTCAAGACGGCATCCGCACCGAGCGCGTTCAATTCGCACCAGGTACAACAGGTACAACCATTGAAGGCTCTATCCAGGGCTATGAAGCGGTCGACTATATCCTCAATGCCCGTGCAGGCCAACTTATGGCCGTCAACCTAACAACCGACAATGGAGCCAACTACTTCACCATCCTGACACCAACCGAAGTAGCGCTTGGTTCTGTCAGCCAGAGCCAATACCAGGGAACGCTCCCTATGAGTGGCGACTACAGGATACGGGTTTACATCATGCGAAATGCAGCCCGTCGCAATGAACGTGCAAACTATCGACTTGGAGTAACGATCTCGGGCTAGGGTAATGCTGCATCGCTGCCTAATGATTACCTTATCAACCGAAGAGTGAGAGGCGATCGCTCAAGAGATGCTTGCGGGGTCATGGGCTGCTAGCTCTTCGTAATCGGCGAGCAATCAAGTTCCAGAATATAGTTGAAATTTGCACAAGATCTAGAGGCCTCCGAAAAGCAGAGGCATATAGAATCTGCGGTGAACAAATAATTATCTAATGGCTCAGGCGGGATTTGAACCTGCGACCTTGGGCTTATGAGTCCCCTGCTCTAACCACTGAGCTACTGAGCCAAACCTGCAATCCACGCCACCTACAGGGTTTGGCGGAGATAAGCAACTTTATTAAGCTAACATATTTGGCAAACAGTTTGATCAGATTTGGGTGGAAAACTTTTTAACACGATGGGCGCAATATGAGTCAGTGGACTGGAAAACTGGCCTTTGAGAATCGAGTGCTGGTAATTGCGACAATGCATCGCAAGGAGGAAGCGATCGCCCCTCCCCTACAGGCAGAACTAGGTGTTCAGATCCATGTTCCCGAGCACTTTAATAGCGATCGCTTTGGCACCTTTACCCGCGATATCGATCGTCCAGCCAATCAGTTGGAAACAGCACGGTTGAAGCTCCGCCATGCGTTGGAACTAACGGGGAAAGACCTGGGCATTGCTAGTGAGGGAAGTTTTGGGCCGCATCCTGTATTGCCGATGCTACCCCTGAACCGGGAATTGGTGGTACTGATCGACCAAGCGCATCACCTGGAGCTAGTCGGTGAAGCTACTTCAACGGATACCAACTATAGCCACGCCACCGTTAAAACGCTGGAGGATGTCCAGGCGTTCGCGAAAAAAGCACGGTTCCCATCCCATGGACTCGTGGCGATGCCGTCGGCAGAGCCAGAGGACAAAGGATTAATCCACAAAGGCATTACATCGGAGGCCGACCTGCTGGAAACAGTGGCGCGATTGCTGTCGCAGTTTGGGCAAGCGCACCTAGAAACGGACATGCGGGCAATGGTGAATCCTACCCGGATGCAGGCGATCGCCCAGGCTACCCAAGACTTGCTCCATAAGCTCAAGCAAACCTGCCCAAACTGTGGCTATCCAGGGTTTGAGATGAGCGATCGCAAACCTGGCTTGCCTTGCAGCCTATGTGGCTTGCCGACCGACCTGACACTCACCGCTATCTATCATTGCCAGAATTGTGGCTACGAGGACACCGTCTCACATCCGGATGGCATAACTGCAGCGGATCCGTCGCAATGCCCATTCTGCAACCCATGACGATACCCGTGATCACCTCTGTGGAACTCAGCGCTTCATGCGCCCATCCCTGAGTAGCGACGCAGTCCCCGACGCCAAAGCCAGCGATTGAGACCCCAAAATAGCCCAATCCAGATTAGCGTGACCCCAAACCCTCTCCAGATATCCGTCGGTTCGCCAATTAGCAGATTTGCAGGAAACGCAATCATGTACGGGAATGGCGTCCATTGCACGAGGGTTTGCAAGATTGGAGGAAAGACTTCGATGGGGGCAATCAAGCCAGAGAGAAAGAGGTAAAACAGGAACCAGAATTGCTCAATGGCATTGGCTCGCTCCATCCAAAAAGACAGCATGGCAAAGGTGTACTGCATGATGAAGCGCAGGACAAACGCCATGGCAGTTGCCAGCAAAAATAGAGCAACATCCGTCACAGATGGAATCCAGAAAGCATCGGGATATAACCAGAAAAACAGCCCGATGAGGATGGCCGCGAAGGGCATCCGAGCAAAGCGTTCGGCAAAATGTCCCGCGAAGTGATGCCACCCCGGATCAATAGGCTGCAATAGGCGGAAGGACAACTTTCCTTCCACGACTTCGCGTTCAAAGTCCCAAATAACCCAAACAACGGTGAATTGCCGTACCAGAAATACAGCCAGAAAGTAGCGAACAAAGTCCAGGGGCGATCGCCCAAACTCCCCACTCTGGGCAGCCTCTGCCCAAACGCCCATGAGAATCAGTGGCAGAGACCCCGACAAGACCCATAGCAAGAGTTCCGCCCGATATTCCACCATGTGGGCGTAATAGACCGAGAGGAAAACTTTAACCTGTTGAGTCAGGCGTTGGAGGATGTAGCGAATAGCCCCTTGCGGCATGAAAATCGGCTTGGCAAAAGAATCGGCAGCCCTAGGCTGCTTTTTGCAATCGTGCGTCCAGTTGCCCTTGACGCTCTAGGGCAAACATATCATCACAACCACCGATGTGCTCGTCGTTGATAAAGATTTGAGGCAAGCTCCGGCCTCCATTGGCGCGTTCTGTCATTTTGTCGCGTGCATCTTCGTCGCCATCAATGCAGTATTCGGTGTAGTCGATCCCTTTCTGATCCAGCAAAGCTTTTGCCCGAATGCAGAAGGGGCAGCGGCTCCAGGTATAGATTTCAACGTTTGCAGCCATTGGAAATATCTCCAGTCACTTTCGTCATATTTCTTAATCATAAATGTTATTCGCGATCGTCCTCCACGGGCAATGGCGATCAAATTATCAGATTGGTCAGCCATAAGTTGGCAGGTGCAATTAAACCTAAAAACCTAAAAACCTGTGCCGCCCGCGCTGCGGGCGGCACAGGTTTTTAGAGTCTGGTTTTTCATCGTGCCGAGCTACTTAGTCTGCTCGCCATACCTACCCTGAGTCTCGGAGGAGGGATGAATGCGGACACCTATCATCCCAGCCCAAAAGTAAAGGCATCCCAGCAGCAAAGAACGCTGTTGTTTGAGAGCTCGGGGTAAGCAAATCTGGTAGGTGGAATCGCGACGAGATGAACGAACCCAACCTTTGCAGATCTTTCAACAACAAATTTTTGGAGTTCGAATTCCGGAGCCAAACGTTTTGCAGCGTGAAACCGCCAGCGCAACCGAGCAAAGCCTGTTGAGTGAAAGGCAAACTGCTAAACAACAAAAAAGAGGTAGACATCCATAAGGATGCTACCCCTGATACGTGATACACCTCAGAGCACACACCAAAACATTAATGCTGAAAGAATCTAGGTAAGCCTAGTGTTCCCTGCGACAGGATTTTGGGAGGGCTGGAGCCTACGACAAGCCAGAAGTCAGAGCGGCAATGAATTCACCGAGATAGTAATTGACCAATTTCGCACTCTCTCCAGGCATTTCCTCGCTCACCACATTCTGCAGTAACTGATAGGCACGAGAGGATTGTTTTTCCTTATGGAGAGCGGAAAGAATATTTTGCAGCCATAGCAGCAGTTCATCCCGGAACGCCTGCTCGTCATCCCGCAGAACAGCCACGGCGATCGCCCGCATGACATACACCATGTCGCGAATGCACTTATCTTTATGCTGCCGAACGGTCTGAGCATCTGTCTGAGAGAGGCGCTTCAAAGCTTCCAGAATAAAGCTTTCAGACTTCTCTTGCAGGATGTTGTACGCTTGCATCCGAGTGGAATAAGTAGATACATATGTATCTAGCATTCCCAACTCGCTATCGGTCAGGTAACGACCATCGGCTTCTCGGATGTAGCGATCGAGGAGAGTGTTCATAGTAGGTGTAAAGATAAGCTAACACGTGCAAAATTTCATCCAACGTAAACGCCTGAAATTGCGAATGTACTCCGTATAAATTCGGAATCAGCGAAAAAGCCAAAGGCCACAATCTGCTATTTTCCAATTTTGAAATATTACTCAATGAAAACCTAGAATCCAGGAGAATATCCAAAATTCTTTAAAGTTTTCAAGCCCCTTGAGCATTTTATCCGGATTTTGCATCGAACCTTTCAAGGCACCTAATTTTACCGAATCTAATCTCGGATTAAGCACTGAGCAACTTTAAAGGGCTCAGCCAGCAAACCTCCTAAGGTTAAGGCTGAGAGCCTATTTTTTGTCTGAGCCGCGATCACTGATTCCATAGTCAGGTCTTATCTACTTTTATCTACAAAGACGCAAAATTTGAACAATCAGGATGTCGCGATCATTTAGTCATGCTTTTTATAGAAAAAAGCAGTGCATCCAATCTTGAGGCATAAACGGAACATAAACAGTAACGACTAAGCAGCAATATTATTCATGCTTACAAGTAATGAAACTTGAAGAAACACTGCATGCTATTACGAAATATATGGATATCGATCTGTCCAAAAATCCTTGAAGCCCTTTCCCCACAAAGATTATGGCGATTTCGCATAGATCTCAGCCGTGAGCGCATACTTTAAATCTTCTTGCACAAACTCCAATGTCAGCGGAACCTGCGATTGAATAGAAGCATCAATTGTGCAGCAGACTTAATTCTGAGTTTGTGCTTTTCGTAAGCTTGCAGAAGCAGCTCCAAAAGCACAACGAAGGAGGGATAGTTTGCTGTGCCTATCTGCCCGCAGCACTTGTTGGATTGCTTGGAAGGAAGAGCCGTTATGAATTGGTATGGACAGCTCACTCGGCTAATTTTGGACTATTACCGAGAAGACCTCTCTCAACTGCGACAAGTCCAGATACTAAAGAACTGCAAGGTCTTTCGCCGGTGGGGCGTATTACGCATTGATTGTCACGATCGCCAAACAGCGGATGCTTTAGCATCCGCCGCTGCTACTTTGCGAGAACCGATCGCCCAGCTTCGCATCGCCCATCAAATTAACATTCTGTTTCGTGGCGGATTGGTCATGTCGCTGCCCGTCGATGATTCTCGCCTGAAAACCTGGTAACTCTGCCACGGTCACTGCCCCAGATGGGTCAACAACAAGAGGCTACAGCTTCTAAGTTAAGTGACGTAAGCACAGTTCTCTGGCTACATACCATGGCTCATCCAGCCATTACCTATGACTGGATGAGCCATGCAACCTAAGAGTAAGTCAGGAATTGAGTCAGTTTCAATCAGAACTAGAGGATCGAAATCCATTTCCACAGTTTCTTAGAGGCTTGAGTATTCTCAGGTTTGCGATGCCAGACTGCGTCATTTATAGAAACGACGTTAGCCTCTAGCGTTTCAAGAGACTAGTGTTGTTTCTTTCTCTTTGACACTTTCGAGGGTCTGGGAGGTGGGTGTCATAGCATTCAACCAACCAGCCAGTAGTGCATCTAGAGAAAACAAGCCTGCGCCGTTAATCACAAAGACAAAGAACACGGCAGCGTAAAGCATTGACAATTCCAGGTAGGGAATGCTCAAACCAGCCACCTTGATATGGTGGTACATCGCAACTGCCATGGTGGAGAACAAGCCAAACGCCGCAGGGCGGGTGAACAGCCCAAGGGCAACCAGAGGTGCGCCCAGAAGTTCAGTATAGGCTGCGACATAGCTAAAGAAAATGGGGAAAGGCAGTCCAATTACCTGAACGTAAGCCTGGGCGAAGCTTTCGATGTTAGAAAGCTTATCTAAGCCGTTGTGAATCATGACGAAACCCGCAACTAGACGCAGGACGAGCCAAGCGGCTTGAGACGGATAGTTAGGAGCCAAATTGGGTTGCAACACGGCACGAAGCATGCCTGAAAAACGCTGAATCATTATTAATCACTCACCTGCTATTCGCTTTTGTATAAGTAGCCTTATTAAGTAATATAACGAATGTTAAGGAGTGTGAATAGGGTGATCCTGCAGAAATTCACAAAAAAATGCCTGAGTTCTCAGGCATAGCAGAGGTATTTGGCAGGGTAGAGAAGCCAGAAACATGAGAGGAGGCGATCGCCTCTAGCCCAAACCCTGAAAAAGAAGCCAAGAAAGGAAAAAATTCGTTACAAAGATAGCCAGTAACGATGTAACGACGGCCGTTGTGGTTGATTGTCCAACACCTTTTGCGCCTCCTGTGGTGGTCAAGCCCCAGCTTGAGCTGATGATAGCGATCAAAATCCCGAACACAGCCGCCTTGATGACGGCACTTGTCAGGTCAGAAATCTGCATGAAGTTCTGGGCAGAGTCAAAGAAAACGTTAGAAGAAATAGCAAACATGGAGTTGGCGACGAGGACGCCTCCGGTCATTCCAACGATGAAGGACAGAAGTGTGAGCAAGGGCAACATAATACCGCAGGCAATAACGCGCGGAATGACGAGATAGTCGATGGGGTCGGTACGCAACATGTAGAGCGCATCAATTTGCTCGGTCACTTGCATGGTGCCAATTTCTGCGGCAAAGGCAGAACCGACGCGCCCCGTTACGATGACAGCGGTTAACACCGGAGCCAGTTCTCGAATCAGCGCCAGCGACAGCACCCCACCGACTGCCGTGCCTGCCCCCAAACTGATGAACTCACGGGCGACCTGGATGGTAAAGACCATGCCAACGGTGGCTGCGGTCAGTAAAGCGATGAGTAGGGAGCCGGGCCCCACGATCGCCATTTGTTCCAAAACATTACGGCGATGAATTTTGCCCCCAAGGAGATGAACCAATACCTGCCCGCCGAGCAAAACGGCGGCTAGTAGGCGTTGTAACCATTTGTTGAAAGCAGTGTTGCCCAGTAGTTGTGCCATACCTTACAGACTTTTGATGAAGATTGACGGTGATAACGGCGAAGCATGGGAAGCGTTGCTGAAAAGCTGTATGAATCGAAGCGGAGTTTCGATTCATACAGTACCTCTTTCATACACAGAATCAGCAACGCCGCATGGGAAGTGGGGCTTGGCCGTGAAAGGTTGACTCACAGAAATGAGAGCGTGGATGCACAACGCGAGCGATCGCACCCATCAGCAGGACATTCCTAAACTTATATCAAATGGCTGGAGCAATGGTTGAAACAAACGTCTAGTTATGCAACAGAACACGGATAAGCGAACACAATTCGACATTTTATTTATAGGGAATGTTTATAGATAACAAAACTCTTGAAGGGATCTTTAATGGAACAAGTTAATTTGTTGAGATGCCAAATTTTGTAAACCCCTTCAGGTTGTATTGAGAAGCGTAACGGAGAGCCTTACAACCACCTAAAGTACCCATCAGCATTGAGTTTCAAGTTAAAAAGAATAAGCTTTTTGAGATGCCCATGGGCATTAACATTACAATCCATTGCAACCAAAATGAGAAGAGATACCGCACTTTTCCTAAGTTTTCTGAGAGGGATTTAAGTTTTCTCGCTTTCCACGGGAGATTATGATTCCAGCTCGTATCTTAGGAATGAGTTGAGAGATTTTCTTGCTAAAGAGGATGAACGGTGCAAGCGTAACAACCCTGAGTCGTGATTAGCTCTTTATTTCCTATCTTCGGAGTCACTCAATTATGTTGAGTTTGGTGCGATCGCTATTACTTGCTAGCTTCCTTGCTTTCCTAATGCCCATTCTCTTATTTGCAGGGGTTTGGACGGGACTAACTCTGCTAGCACAAATCCCAGCCCTGACTCTCTTGAGCCAAAGCTTGGGGGATCAAATCATGCATTTCCTCAATGTTTTTGGCAGTGGAAACTGGCTCAGTGGCGTTCTTGTTATTGCCGTTACTTGTAGCATTGTTGGCGCATTATTTGACGGCTATATCTTCTTCTACCACCAGTACCATCAGGCCGTACATCATCACCCAATGCAGTGAGGTAAGCCTCTGCTGGCAAGGAGTTTAATGCAATTGCCAGTCTTGTGTGGAACAGCTATGGGTGTGCCTTTGACTTGCACAGATGGTGGGTATAGAGAGCAGAAATGCCAAATTTTATGAATCGATTTCGACAAAAGCAGAGGTGAGTTGCCTCTTTTTTTTGGATTGTTAATGTTGTATCGCTTGTAGGTGCCTTGCATATTCAAAGCAATGAAATGTTTTGGGCGATCGCCTATCTTAAACAACTATACAGTCCCCTACATGTCTCATCGAAAATAATGAGAGCTAATTAATTCGTAAATAATCTTGAGCAGCTAGGCATTTCAGCATCAGGTGCAATAAAGAGCCGTAAATCATGACTGCACGGATCTCATAATAGGCTTCACCGGCCGGTAGTGCACTTATGTAAAGGACAGAGAAAAAAGTGCGGTTCTGCAAGCCTTGCTAAGCAAAACCTCTAGAAATCGCAATTATTCTCTATCCTTTAAGAAATAGGACTACCCCACAAGGCTTGTCCATATCATATCTCCCCGTCAGTAAACCAGCGAATCCCTGGAGCAAGCCTGGCCCCACCTCCAGGTGGTCTGAGTGCCTTGGGCAAAAAGATGATCTTCTTTAAGCTCGGCTTGAGCCGCTCCCAGTAGCGGCTCTTCAGCTCGATAAAGTGCGGCGTCCAGCCCTGTGACTCACTAGAGGGAAGGTTATTGCTCACGCGAGTGTAGACTTCATCGCCTTCAAGGGTACCTCACTCCTTGCTGGGGCAGCGGGTGTCCACCCCTCACTAATGCTCCGCTAGGCGTTGCCGCCACCGGAGGATACTCGAGTGAGCTTTAGCTAAAGAACGCCCGGTCATTCGTACCCCTAATCCCTCTATCCTCTCTTGCCTGGCAATCTCGACGGCCTCAACCAGGGTGCGCAAGCGCGCCATCGGGGTATCGGTTCGCTCATTGAGCCGCTACCACAGGCGTGGCAGAGATAGATTTGGAAATACTCTCATCTTGGAAGCTACGCGTGCCAAATTTGATCATGCTTGGGTTATTGCAATGGGGACAGTGCATCACTTGAACCGTTGCGTCCATCCCATTCTAGCTACCACTCATTAGAAAACCAGTGCCATCATAGGCAAAGGCAAACGTCTTTAGCTTAAAGTGGGCTCAGAAGGAAATTGGAAGCTCTTCAGATTCTCTTTACACAAAGTAGCTCTAATACGAGCATTTTTACACAGACTATTCACAGTATACTTTCGAAAATTCTGGTTATCATACTGGATAGATGCTTCGATATCACAGGCAACAAAGCTTAGCAAAGATGAAGAGTTTATAGACTTCTCTGTAGCAAGTGATGTTTGTTCAAGAAAGGTAGACACCATAATTTACATCTGAACAGCAACAGAACGTATAATTGTAAAGTCAAAGTCCAGAATACTGGGTTAAGCTTTTCTTGAAGAAACATTCACTTCAATAGAGCAAAAATAAAAATGTCTTCATTTATACTTTCCCAGAAAATCGTAGAAGAATCCAGCACCCTAATTTTAGAAAAGAGTGAATTTTGTTTGACTTAGCTGCTAAATAACTTCAAATTGCAATGATCATTCGTCTTATACAACAGAAAGTTCTGATCGGTGATGAGGTATCAATTTTCCTGAAAACAGGAGAGGAAATTCGTGGATTTCTTGCTGAAATAGGCGAATCGCACATATCACTGAAGACATCAAATGGCGAAGATATTTTAACTCCCGATGTAATAGGCCGCTTCAAACTAGTTAGCAAGAATCCTTCGCACGAAACAAAGCGAGAATCGATTACACCACATCTTGAATCTTCCGAAAAAAGAATTCAAAGCATTAGTGAAAACTATCCCAATCAGATAGCAGAAAGTGAGGAAATTAGAGGAGAATTTGAACCAGAAGTTGAATTAATTCCACCAAATAGAAGCTATTTGGAACAAGAAAACAAATCGACACTGGCCGTTTCAAATTATACAGAATCCAGGAAGAACCGAACTTCACTAGCTTTTTCAGTGGAATGTATAACTAAAGTAACTGAGATTCACGCACGCTTTTCCGAAGCCATTAAACATGTAGATCTTGTAGCTGAACCAGTCAACTTCTCTATTCCAAGCCATATCTCTTCGTCAGCTTACAGTGTTAGAAAAAACACTTTAATAGGCGAATGGGATAAACTTAGAAACAAGTACAACTACGCTATCAAAAACAGAGAACTAAATCGTTTCAATCAAATAGCTATAGAGTGTGAAAACGTTGCAGAGAAATATCCAGAACTTTCAGTATCAGCCACATTCAATGCTGGTTGTTTATTCCTAGAAGTAGGAAATCTGCATGGCGCAATAGAAAATTTTGAGATTGGCTCTATGGATTCAGATGATCTGAAGAGTCTCTTAAATCTAGCAGTTACATCTCTAAAGATAAAAGACATATCCAAAGCTTGCTATGCGCTTCAAAAGTTTTTTAGATTAGCTTCTCCAGAAAAGAGTAACGAAGCTTGGTACAAATTTATTGAGCTTTCTATAGAAACAGGTGGAGTAGAGACACTCAAAGATCTCTTAGAAATTGCTGTTCAGGAAAATAGAAGGAATGCTATTCAGGTGATTCTCGAGAGCCTCATATTTCTTCTCAAGCAAGAAAATCTCTTGGAGGATGCTTGTGAGATTGCAGAGTTTCTTTTGGAGGACTTAGAAGATATTCATCATCTTACAAGCATTTTTCAAGTTAGTCTCTCTAGGCTTTCTCTAAAGCCAACGGCAGAGTATTTAAACCAGGAGCAAAAGATTTTAGATGCAAAGGAACGAACAAGAGAGGCCAAAGAACTAGAGAAACGAAAAGAGAGAGCAGCAAAGTTTATCAAGTTTGCTCAAAATTTAGCAAAGCGCCAAGAGTATAACAATGCAATATCTGAAATCCGCAAGGCTCTTAGAGAAAATCCCGACGATGAATTCGCAAAACATCTAGAGAAAAAATACATAGATTCCATCAAGGAACAAACTTATACTAATGCAGGAAATGATCTCTTCAATCAAGCAAGAATTGCAGAAGAGCGAGAGCAAGATTTAGCTGAAGCAGAAAAGCTGTATAAAAAAGCTATAAAAAAGAAGGTTAAGCTAGAAAGTTCGATAAAAAACTTGGCTGCTCTTTATAGACGACAAAATAGAGACGAAGAGGCTTTAGAACTCCTTCTAGAGCATCGAAGTAATACAACCAACAAACTTCCTATTCTCAATATGATTTCAGAGACATGCCGTAGAATGGGGAGATATTCTGATGCTAAAGAAACTTTAGAAGAAATTCTCAAGTTAGTGCCTTTTGAAAAGCAGCCTACAGTTTTAAAGAGAATCGCGAGCTTACAGTTTAGTTTACGGCAATATCGGGAATCCGAATTGACCTTAGAACGTGTACTTAGACAAACCCCAAATGACATCAATGCACAACAATTAATTGATGGGTTAAGAGAGGCTAAAGAAACCAAGATTTACACAAAGGTTGATGCGCTTTTCATAGCTCAAGAAAACTCTGTGGCAGAAGCGCAGAGAGGACTTAGTTCCTTTTTGTTCTTCCATCTCGAAAGATGTGATTACGAAGGTTTAGAAGCTTCTAAAAAAGCTTCCAAACAGTTTACTTCTCATGATGTAGATAAACTTATAAGACGGGCAAATGCACGCAGTATAGGAACTAAGGTTCCTAGAGAGCGTGCGAATTTCTATTTGTCAGCAGCTAAGATTTCGGTAGAGCTTGGAGAAAGCGCAGAAGCCCACCAAACCAAAGTATTTCTTAGGAATTTTTGTGCTGCGATGGGCGATGCATTCATTGCGGAAAATAAAGACAAAGAGGTCATCCGGAGTTACTATGCAGAAGCTTTTTCAGTTGCTCCAGATTGGGCTGCACAGCTCGATGTAAAGTTATCGCAGTATATTCTCCTATACTACTCATCTCCTGAAATCTTACTCCAAAAAGATATTCCACCAGTGGAAAATTGTTTGGAACAAGCTCTGAAGATAGAAGAACTAGGGCCGACTATAATAAGAGGTCTGTGGCATCTTTCTTGGCTAAATCGTCGAGTAGGGCAAGTACTACTTAATAAAATCACTCCTATCAAGAGACTGAGGGAAACAGTCCAAACAATGTGTTTTGAAGCTCTTGGAGAGAAAGGTACACCTACAACAGATGAAAAAGCTTTTATCAATTTGTGGGAGCGTGGCCGCGAACTCATTCGTCAGGAGTATCAAGAAATATCAGACGAATTTGCTTTTCTAAACTCTGTCTCTATAAAAAATGCTTTCGACACTATTCCGGCTCAAAGAGCAAGGCTTCAGAATATTATTCAAAAAACAAAAGGCTTAGAGAAGCAAAGGCTTAACAGCATTATTGAGATCCTTAATTATATAGATGACTATAATCTACGCCCAGCTTATAGAGAAAGAGAATATAATTTTGCCGTAATTCAAAGTAGAATTGCTGACTTGAGTGAAGAGATACAAGAGAATCCAACCAAAACTTCTTTAGAATATTTTTATCCTTATCTTGAGTCTATAAATTCCTTTATTAGAGAGCACTTTAGCGAAATTCAACAACTAGCTGAACCACAAGAGTTAAGTGTCAGCTTACTTATTGAATCTTATATTCCTGATGAAAGTTCAAATATTGACTGTCAGCTAAGTATATCTAATGATTTAGGTAAGAGCCCTGTCAGCGATATTAAAGTTCATATTGAAGATTCTGAAGCTGATGATTATGCTGTCGGAGCAAAAGTCATTAACATAGTTGAGCCACTTGATGGTGGCGATTCTGTTACTTGTGAACTTCCAGTCCAGGTAACGAGTAAAGCAAAAGCTTCCAAAGTCTTTTCACTATATTACAAAATCTCTTACTCAACTAGAACTAATAAAAAAGCTGAAACGAGTATTCAAAGTATTCCCATACAATTAGATAAAGAAAGTGACTTTAAAGTTATAGAAAATCCTCATTTTACATGGGCTTCTGCTGGCGAAGTTACAGATCCAGATATGTTCTATGGAAGGGATCAGTTTATTG
The DNA here is from genome assembly GCA_015207365.1 of Vacuolonema iberomarrocanum LEGE 07170. Taxonomy (GTDB): domain Bacteria; phylum Cyanobacteriota; class Cyanobacteriia; order Elainellales; family Elainellaceae; genus Vacuolonema; species Vacuolonema iberomarrocanum. The sequence continues at coordinate 71,743 of JADEXA010000013.1, read as the reverse complement.
ATAATCTTTCTAAAGCTATAAAAGATGCTCCAACAACAAAGAGTTTAGTAATTTATGGTCAAAAGCGCTCTGGGAAATCATCCATTCTTTATCACCTGGAAAATAGTCTTTCAATGCCGATCATACCGATCAAGTTTAGTTTAGGTGATATACCTCTATCTGTATACAATTTTTTGTATAGGATTATTCAGAATATAGAAATGAAATTTGAAGACCTTGCCGAGCAAGGTTATCCAAAAATAGCTATAGAAAGACCGTCTTCAATTTCAGAATTCAGAGAGAATCCTGAAATCATTTTCCACGACTTCATGTCAAATTTCAGAAAAAACTTAAAGAATGAAAAAGAGTTCAAGGAAGTAAAAATTGTCTTGCTAATTGATGAATTTACTTATGTCTACGGAGAAATTCTTAGAGGAAATCTACCTGATACGTTCATGCGTTTCTGGAAAGCTTTACTACAGCATCGGTATTTTGGTTCTGTTTTAGTCGGTCAGGATGTGATGCGACAGTTTATCGAAAGATTTCCAAACGAATTTCAGGTTGCGCAAAGTGAAAGGGTTTCATACTTAGCTGAAGATGATGCTCGCTCGCTCATAACTAAACCAACTTGGCTACAAGAAACAAACGAGAGTCGCTATAAAGGCAATGCAGTTAAGCGTTTAATGGAACTAACAGCAGGTAGTCCATATTATATTCAACTTTTCTGTAGCCGGCTAATCGAGTATATGAATAGGAAAAAACTTGTTCGTGTGACGGAAGCACACATAGAAAACGTAGTAGAGGAAATGACTAAGGAGAATAATTCGCTTACTCAGGAGCAGTTCGACAACCTGATTAGCGCCTATGATAACATTGTTGATCTTATTACAAAAGAGGATGCTTTATCAGTCCTGCAGAATATAGCAATAGCCTCACGATTAGATAACTTTTGTGATTACACATCAATTCAAGAAAATAGTTGCCAAAATCTAAGTTTAATTCTAGAAGACTTGGTTAACAGGGAGGTCTTAGAAAGAGATGGAAGTGATGGAAGATCTCGATTCCGTATAAAAGTAGGCTTATTTAAAGAATGGTTGCTTGCAAACAAATAATCAAAATATGAATAACACTAACCCTTTTTCTTTCTATGGAAGCATTGTGTATGGAGAAGATTTTATAGGCAGACATAATGATGTTAAAGCTATAAGGCAGAGAATTATAGACTCGCCTAATCCCAACTGTATCGGAATTGTGGGAGCTCCTAGAATTGGCAAGTCGAGTCTTATATACCAAACACTTATTTACCCAGAAGGGGAACTGCTCAAAAGAAGAATAGTTTCCTTAAGAATTAATCTACCTGACATTGAAAATTATGTACAATTTCTCAAAAAAGTTATACTGGAGATTAGAAAAAATTTTCAAGAAATGAGCTTTGAAGATGAATCTCTATCAAAGCGATTTCAAGGTATCTTGTCTGAAAATCTACCCTTATTTGAACTTCTCGAAGAATTTAAAATTATTTTGATTCGTATCAGAAAGCTGAACTGGTTAGTTGTAGTATTTATTGACGAATTTGATGCTGCAAGATACATCTTTAGAGAGGATGAAAGAGCTTTCAACTCTCTTAGAGATTTGGCTTATGACCCAAGATGGAAAATCTGTCTTGTAACCGCTTCAAGAAGAACTTTATCAGAAATTTTAATAAAATCTAGAGCTGATATTTCAACCTTCCATGGTATTTTTCTGAATCACGTACTTCAACCTTTTTCAAGAAATGACTTGGTTGCTTTTTTTTCACGAGCAAAAGATATTGGCATCAACCTTAGCAGCCAGGAGATGTGGACAATCTGGAACTACACAAAAGGACACCCTTACCTGATTTCAACTTGGGCTTTTCACATCGTAAATCTATTTTTATCTTCAAAAAAAGTAGATCTCTACAAAGCTTTTAAACGCTCAGAAATGGAATTTATAAATTACTACAATGATATCATAAAGTTGATTATTGACATTGATAATGAGCAAGGTTTTTTTTCTTTGGAAAACTTAATCAATATTTCATTAGGTAAAAAAGAAAAACTAACATCTCCCGAATTTTCTCTGCTTAATCGCTATAGCTTAATGGAACAAACAAAGAATACTGGTTATAAATTATTCTCACCTCATTTCGAAAAATATATTACCGATAGAGGTCGTTCCTTATTTCCAACTATGATAGGTCTAGAGAACAAAGAGAAGTATACACGAATAAGCAATATATATAATTATTATTTAGGTAACAGCATAAATACAAAAAGCTACCATTCTGAAGGAGATATTATGTCTGAAGGCTCATTTAACTCAAATGAAATCACTCAAACTGGAAATATTGGTGTAGGGATAAATCAAGGAAGTATAGACGCAGAAAATATAGCAGGGGCTGTATATAATTCCTCCAGCATAGAAATAGAAAAGAAAGAGGTTTTAGAAGCGCTTGAAACAATAATTAAGATTTTGAATAGCTCTTCACTTAATGAAGAAGAAAAGGAAGATACCACTTCATGTATCGAAACAGCCAAGCGAGAAGTTGAGAAGGAGATACCTAAGAAAGAAAAAATCATAAAAAATCTAGAGTGGTTTAAGGAAACAGTGGAGTCTTTGAATGATAGTACTGAGGCCGTTCAAGGTATCGTATCTAAGCTTAAGGGTCCTTGCATCGTTTTAGCGAAAGCACTCAATCTTTCATTTTTAATCTTTTAAGTTCATTTGCACTGAGTAGATACACTAAAGCTGTATCTATTCCGGCTGTAGGAGGGTGGCTGAGTTCTGGTGGGAGTAGCGATCGCGCTGTTTTCCTCTTATGACCGGGGTGCAATGAGATTACTAGAGTTTCAGGCAACTGGAAAAATCTTCTCACTAGCAAATAACTCAAATTGAGGGCAGCAGCTTTGGACAACTAGCGCACTCCTGTCTAGTCAGGTTTCCACTACATCCAATGCACTACATCCAATGATGGATCCGCACTCCTCAAAAATTAAAAGTCCATCTCTTAGGGATGGGCTCCCCGTTCTGAGAACTATCCTGAGAGGCTATAGTATTCGATGAATGGGTTGGCTGATGCTATCGACCATTTGCCAAGCTGTTTTCAGGTTTTTTCAACGTTCCTATGTCGCAAATCTACCCTCCGATTCGTCGTACCTCTGATGGGGAGATGGGCGATCGCCCGCCTGCCATGTCTCAGGTTCCGACTGCCTCACGCCTGCGCGTGACTCTGACCTCTCTACACTATTCTCTATCCAACTATCGGTCTGGTTTTCTCTCCGCACCCTGGGCAGATGGTTGGAACGCAAGTATTTTTGGCGCTTTGAAGCGATCGCTCCTGGTTCTCTTTGCCATGGTGTGGTTCTGGTGCAGCGTTCCGGCGATCGCCTGGGCACGTACCGAAGTTCCCCCGACCGGCATCGATATTCAACCCTACATCGACCGAGTGCTCGATCGGATTACTGAGTTCACTTTGGACAACGGCATCCGATTTATCGTGATGGAGCGCCACCAAGCCCCTGTCATTTCCTTTATGACCTATGTGGATGTGGGTGCGGCTCAGGAAAGCGAAGGCAAAACGGGCGCAGCTCACTTCCTCGAACACCTAGCCTTCAAGGGAACGCAGCGCATTGGCACCACCAACTACGATGCGGAAGAGGTGCTATTTGATCAGATGGATGCTGTTTTTGATGAACTGCTTGCGGCGCAAGCGACGGAAGATGTGGCGACCGTTGAGTCATTGCAGGCGCAGTTCGACACACTGCAGCAAGAAGCCGCACAGTTTGTGGTTCAAAATGCCTATGGGCAGATTGTGGAACAGGCGGGTGGGGTCGGACTCAATGCCACCACATCCGCCGATGAAACGCGCTATTTCTACAGCTTCCCTTCTAACAAGCTGGAGTTGTGGATGTCGCTAGAGTCTGAGCGGTTCCTAGAACCCGTGTTTCGCGAGTTCTATGAAGAGAAGGACGTGATTCTAGAAGAACGGCGATCGGGCACAGACAACTCGCCCATTGGCAAAATGATTGAGGCGTTTTTAGAAACTGCCTTTCCAAATCATCCCTACGGACGCCCGGTAATTGGGTATGAGGAGGATCTGCGTACCCTCACCCGGCAAGACATTCAGGAGTTCTTTGAAACCCACTACACGACCGATCACATGGTGATGGCCGTCGTTGGAGATGTAGATCCCGACGAAGTGCAGCGGCTGGCAGAAATTTACTTTGGGCGCTTTGAGGCGCGACCCTCTGCGCCTGAAACCGTTGCCGAGACACCCCAGCAAGATGCTCCACGAGAGATTGTGTTAAACCTCCCTAGCCAACCCTGGTACTTGGAGGGTTACCAGCGTCCCAGCTCCGACAGTTCGCAGGATGTCGTGTATTCTATGCTGTCGTCCTTGCTCACGGGTGGACGCACATCCCGACTCTACCAAGCATTGGTCGAGCAGGGGATCGCCTTGAGTGTCAATGTTTACGACAGCTTTCCAGGGGAGCGCTATCCTACGGTGATGCTGATGTATGCGCTGACGGCCCCCGGACACACGGTAGACGACGTGGCAGCCGTCATGAACCAGGAATTGGAGCGGCTCAAAACCGAACCGGTTCCAACGGAAGAGTTGGATCGGGTGAAAAATCAGGTGCGGGTTTCGGTCTTGCAACTGCTGGCATCTAACCGGGGTATGGCAAGTTTGCTGCCCGACTATGAAGCCAAAACCGGCGACTGGCGCAACCTGTTTGACGACCTAAAAGCCCTAGAGGCCGTCACCGTGGAAGATGTGCAAGCCGTTGCCCAAGCCACCTTTGTCCCCGAAAAATTGACGGTTGGCCGCTTACTCTCTGCTGAAGCCGCCGCCGAATCGACATCCGCTGAACCAACAGAATGAGGACGATGATGATGCTCCGTGGAGGACTTTTTGCGCGCCTGGCGCGCTTGTGCTTGTCTCGCTCTGTGCAGCGGTTTGCCCTGCGCGTGCTGTTGGGGTTGGTCGGAACGCTGCTCACCCTATTTTGGGTCTTGCCAACCACAGCCATTGCTGATGAGGCTATGCACTATGACCAGTTGACCTTCCCCCCGCTGCCAGAGGTGCAGCTGCCCGACTATACGCGCTTTGAGTTGGAGAATGGCCTAGTGGCCTATCTGGTGGAAGATCATGAATTGCCCCTGGTCAGTGGTTCGGCGACCATTCGTACCGGCGATCGCCTGGAACCTGCTAACCAAACGGGTCTGGCAAGCGTGCTGGGAGACGTAATGCGCACCGGAGGCAGCGAAGAGCATCCGGGCGATCGTCTCAATCAATTGCTCGAGCAACGAGCCGCCTCGATTGAAACAAGCATCGATACCACAATGGGACGTGCCAGTTTCTCAAGCCTCACATCCGACCTGGATACCGTCTTCTCCCTGTTCGCGGAGGTCATTCGTCAACCAGCCGTTCCTCAAGACAGGATCGACTGGCTGAAGAACCAGTGGCGCGGCTCTATTGCTCGTCGTAACGATGATCCCAACTCTATTGCGAGCCGCGAGTTTAGCAAGCTTATCTATGGTGAAGCCAGCCCCTATGCACGCACCGTGGAATATGCCACCCTGGCCAACATCGATCGCGCCAGCCTGATGCAGTTCCATGACCAGTATTTTGTTCCCGAAAACATCATCCTGGGCATCGTGGGGGATTTTGATACCGCTGAGATGCGCGATCGCATTGAGCAGGCATTTGAGGATTGGCAGTCCGGCGAAGAGGCGACAACAACGCCCGACCTGCCGGAAGTGATGCAAGCCAATGCTGGAGGTATTTTTCTAGTCGACCAGCCCCAATTAACCCAGAGCTTCATCCAAATGGGGCATTTGGGTGGCCAGTTAGATGATCCTGACTTTACAGCCCTGTCGGTTCTCAACGAAATTATGAACGGCTTTGGCGGTCGGTTGATGAACGAGGTGCGATCGCGCCAGGGGCTTGCCTATGTCGTCTATGGCTACTGGAGCGCACAGTTTGACTATCCCGGCATTTTTGTTGGGGGTGGACAAACCCGCTCCGATGCAACCGTAGACTTTATTAGCTCCTTTTTAGGAGAAATTGAACGGGTGCGGCAGGAGCCCATCGGCGAAGAAGAGCTAGCAAGGGCTAAAGAATCTGCCCTCAACAGCTTCATTTTCAACTTCCAGACCCCCGGCCAAACCCTATCCCGGCTGATCAATTACGAATATTACGGCTATCCTGAGGATTTTATCTTCCAGTACCAGCGAGAACTGGAAGAAACCACGGCTCAGGAGATTCTCGAGGCGGCTCAGCAGCATATCCAACCCGATCGCCTGGTTACCCTGATCGTGGGCAATGTGGCTGCCATGCAGCCAGCCCTCTCTGAGTTGCAACCGAATGCCGAAATCACCCCGGTCGATATTACAATTCCACAGGCGTGATTCGGATATACCGCGCTACGCGCTTAGGTACAATCCAATCATGTGTTGAAAGCTCGGCATTGCAGGGCTTTCAACACATGATTTCTCCTAAGCTCAATGTGTAAGGCTGTAGGTTCAGTGGTGTCGATCACTCATTTAGACCATCTGGTGCTCACCGTGCGGGATATAGAGGCGACCTGTAACTTCTACACTCGCGTTCTGGGAATGCGGCGCGTTGTGTTTGGGGGCGATCGCATCGCCCTCCACTTTGGAATACAAAAAATCAACCTGCATCAATTGGGGAGAGAAATCGAACCCAAAGCGGCTCAACCCTCCTGTGGCTCAGCCGATCTCTGCTTTCTCACGGCCACACCCCTAACAGACGTTGTAGCGCACTTTGCCAGCAACAGCGTTGAGATTGTTGAAGGGCCCGTTCGTCGCACGGGCGCAACGGGCTTACTTGACTCGGTCTACATCCGTGATCCAGACGGCAACTTGTTGGAAGTCTCCAACTTGGTCGCAGCAAGTTTAGATTGAAAAAGCAGGCGCTGATGATCTGGGAGCGTGACATTACCACACGTCCGAAGAAGTGTGATGCAAGATTGATCAGGATTGATTCAATCTGACATTTTTATTGCGAGAGGAACCCTGTCAGCAGTAAGGGTACCAAAAGGAGCACTGTGATAATCACGAGTAGGGTGCCTGGCTCTACCCTAATAATGTTCCGCTCATCAATGTTGCGTTTGGGATCTGCCATAGCGATCGCACCTCCCGGTGTAGCGATAAATGCCGGATCTCCTTCTATCCTACTTGGGAACGGGATATCCCATGCTGATGAGCCAAACCTCTCAGCTCATCAGCAGAGATAGCGATTTGCAAGCGATGCCTGGGCACTGAGGTTCACTAAGGTTAAACGTTGACGGGTTGCTGCTTTTGCTGCGTCAGCACCTGGACTTGCTGTAACAGGGCTTCTGCTTCTGCCTGCAAGTGCAGAAGCTCTAGTTGCTGGGTTTTGCTGTAGGGTAACCGCTGAGCACTGGTGGAAGGTTGGGGCGCTTTTGCTGCGTCAGCCCCTTGAATGGCGATCGCCTGCTCTTGGGAAGAGGCTACCGCTGTTGCCCGTGTTGAAGATTCGAGGATTAATGTTGGACTAGTCATTTCTACTCACTCTAACCACGAAAGGTATTCTATACCAAAGCTCGGCTCCGATTGTATTGAACCCTCTAAACTGGGAAATTTAAACTGTGGCAGTTTCACAACTGGTTCGTTATCTAGCGTTTTAGTTGGTAGCCATCATTCCCTGACTCATTTTTGCGAATCGCGATGGGTAGAGGAGCCTTGGGGTTACATCGACGACAGGTTTCTCAGGATAAACTGAGATATAGAGCCGATGTAGGGATTTATTGACTATTGGGGCGCTTAAAATGCTCGTTTGTCCTGCTTCGGCAGATGCCCAATGAAGTGGCTGTGTCTAGCTTCACCTTACTCTGTAACCCTTCATCTCCTAAACCCTTTGCTCCCAATCTACTCCTCCCATCTACACCCTCTATTAATCGAATTCCGAGAGTTACTGTGACTGTTATTCCTCAAACTGCGTTCCAAGATTTTTCAAATTCACCCAACCGGGGGATAGCGCCCTCAGCGATCGCACCAGGCACGGCACCGAAGTGGCCTGGGCTGATCGAGACCTATCGGGCCTATCTGCCAGTATCAGAGCAGACCCCAGTGGTTACGTTGCTGGAAGGGAATACGCCACTGATTCCTGCCCCGGCGATCGCCGCGCGGGTGGGTAAGTCTGTCCAGGTGTTCATCAAATACGATGGCCTCAACCCGACGGGCAGCTTTAAGGATCGGGGCATGACGATGGCGCTCAGCAAGGCCAAGGAAGCGGGCGCTGAAGCGGTCATCTGTGCCAGTACGGGGAACACCTCGGCCTCAGCTGCGGCCTATGCACGGCGAGGAGGGCTACGGGCATTTGTGGTCATCCCCGATGGCTATGTGGCATTGGGTAAGCTGGCACAGGCTTTGCTCTATGGTGCCGAGGTGCTCGCTATCCAGGGGAATTTTGATCAAGCCTTGCAAACGGTGCGGGATGCAGCAGCGCATTATCCCGTTACCCTCGTCAATTCAGTCAACCCTTATCGGTTAGAAGGCCAGAAGACTGGGGCATTTGAACTTGTAGATGTGCTGGGGGATGCCCCCGATTGGTTGTGTATTCCCGTGGGCAATGCAGGCAATATCACGGCCTACTGGATGGGCTTTTGCCAGTATCACCAGCAGGGAAAATGCCGCCAGCTGCCCAGGATGATGGGCTTCCAGGCGGCGGGAGCCGCGCCAATCGTCAACGGTGCCCCTGTATCCCACCCCGAAACAGTGGCGACGGCCATTCGGATTGGCAATCCTGCTAGCTGGGATAAGGCGATCGCGGCGCAAGAAGCCAGCCAGGGCGAATTCAAAGCCGTGACGGACGACGAAATTCTGAACGCCTATCGCATCCTTGCAGCGGAGGAAGGCATTTTCTGCGAACCGGCCAGTGCCGCTTCGGTGGCAGGGTTACTCAAGGTCAAAGATCAGGTGCCAGCAGGTGCTCGGATTGTTTGCATCCTCACCGGCAACGGACTCAAGGATCCAGATACCGCCATCAACCACTGCAACAATCAGGTCAAGGATGGAATTGCGCCGGATCTCACATCCGTTGCTAAGGCAATGGGGTTCTAGCGACAGGCTTCTGGCTTGAGGCGAGTGAGCCATCCCAAATCGACGGGGCGTCGGGCTGGGGCTAATGTCCGTTGCTTTCTTCTCCCGACTCCTCAGCCCGGATTATGGATGTTTCCGGGGTTTTCAACGTACGGGCGCGTGAAAGTTGCTCGATGGTGTCGCCCAAGGCAGCGGTCAGCTCTTGGCGGGTTTTGGTATGCTCCTCCTGCTCAGCGACAAGGTCCTGGGCGAGGCGATCGCACTCTACCAATGTTTGCACCAACATGGTTTGCAACTCATCGGGCGGCAATGCCGCGACCTGTTGCTGCAGCTTGTCTGGAGCATCGCCTGTTGCTGAAATTGGTAGCTTCTCCGACTGGAGCCGCGCCAATTCAATGGTCAGGGCTTGGAGTTGTTGCTGAGCTACGGCTGCATCGTTGCGGCGCTGTTGGGCCTCTGTTTCATAGAGACTGCGCCAGTTTGCCGCACTTCCATAGGCTTCGTCACGCTCTCGATGGGCAGCGTCTAGCTTCTGCTGCAAATTTTTAATTTCAGCTAACCACTGCCGGACATCCTGTGTCATTGCAGGGTTCCTCTCCATAGGGAATGGTCAATAATAATGGCACGATCTTCCAACCTATTGTCCATGTTTCTGAAACGAGTGGCGTCAATCTAGAACAGAAGTCGAAGAATTTGGGGGGGTGTCGGCAAAATGATGAAGACCAACAACGCCAACGTCAACAGCCCCAGAAAATCTCTGCGATTATCGAGTTCAGTGACATCATTGAGGGCAGGTTCATCCACAGCCGGAATAAATAGGAGCAAAATGGCCCAGAGTAAATATTCTGTCTGCACAAAGGAGAGCAGAAGAATCAGCAACCGGGCAACCTGCCCAATATTTGCCCCCATGCGTTGCCCAAACATCGCATGGACAATATGCCCCCCATCCAGCTGACCGACTGGCATGAGGTTAAGAGCTGTGATGATCAGCCCGATGCACCCAGCGATCGCCACAGGATGTAGGTCGATCGCATTCTCCGCCGTTAACTGTGCACCCAGCGCCAACCAACTAAAAAGGGTTAACAGCAAGGATGCCTGGGGATCAAACGAATCGAAATTGAGGATGGTAGAGGCTTCTGCCCGTTCAACGACCTGGGATTGTGCCAGCCCCCAGAACAAGAACGGTAGTGTGACAATCAACCCCGCAAGCGGCCCGGCAATGCCGACATCAAATAGGGCTTTGCGGTTGGGGACAGGCGATCGCATCTGAATAAACGCCCCAAAGGTTCCAAAGGGGAAAATCGGCGTCGGCGGAATGGGGATGAAGTAGGGCAAGGTGACTTGAATTTTGTAGCGTCGTGCCGCCAGATAATGCGCCAGTTCATGACACCCTAAAATCGCCATCAACGCTAGGCCGTAGGGCAAGCCCATAGCCAGCATTTCTGTACCCTCTAGAGGGGGATCACCGGGCGTAACCCCTGCCAGGAGTAACCCGCCGAACGTGGTAGTCACAAGGGTTAGCAGTAACAATACCAATGCCAGCATCGGACGGGTCCGGGCTTTGCTGCGCACGGCACTGGCTTTGGTCTGCACATTAGGGATGAGGGCAAAGAAAGGCTTACCATTCAAGCCTTCTTGAAAAATGACGAGGAAGCGATCGCCAAACTGTGTCTCAATATTTTCGCGAACGGTCTTATAGGCCAGATCTGGGGAAGACCGCAATTGCCCCCGACAGATGAGTGCCTGGGGACGATATTCAACATTTTGTAAATAGTAAATCGACCAGGGGAAGCAGGTTTGTAGGGTGGCCTCTTCCTCCCGATTGATGGGTTTAATAACCGCTTTGGGCTGAAGCGGATTCGATTGTGCCGCGTCGGAGTTGCCATTTTCTGTGGCATTGGGCTCCGCTTTATCTGGGGAAGGAGAAATACGCCCCCACTGCACCAGACTCCAATACAACACTGGAGAGATTAAGAAGGGCCCCAACAACAGCAACAACGGCATCTGCGCGTCTTCGCCATTGACCACCAACCAGGCCGTCCAGATTAGGGCTGGAGCCATCATCACGAGCCAAAGCAGCCATACCGGAGTGCGCGTCACGCCTGCGGCGCTACGCTTCACCGTGAAGTATGTAAATAGTCCCAAAACCCCCAGAAGGAGGAACCAGAGAGCCATGCCGCTTGTCACAAAAACGAAGAACCTACAGAGAACGAACCATCCGCCTGGGGTAAAGCCATGCCGATGCCGATAAACATCACCAGGATAACCGTCTTAAGGTGATAGAAGGGCATCCCTTTTATATGATCATAGCTTTTCCCCTTCGCTTGCCCAGAGCTTAACCTTTTCTTTTGGGATAGCCGGAAGGGCGATCGCCCCTCTCCACAAGAGAATGCACTCATTCGGCTGGTAAATTAACCCCTATATATAAGCTTATGGCTGCCTCGCCTTCTGATTTTGACCGCATCAAACCGCCAGCACCTGGCTCTGGGAAGCCGCCTCGCTCTGTCGTTGATGGCATTTTTGCGTTTCCACCCAACCGCGACATCCTGGGGGGAACGGCCTATTTCATCGCCGATTCAGACGGCAATATTTTGGTGGATTGTCCGGCCTGGGATGAAACCCATCGCGATTTTTTGCACATGCAGGGTGGTATCCGCTGGCTAGTGCTGACCCATCGGGGGGCGATCGCCCACGTCCGCGAACTACAAGATGCCTTTGACTGCGAAATCGTCATTCAAGAACAAGAATCCTACCTACTTCCCGGCACAACTGTTACGACTTTCCACCAGGATTTCACCCTTACTGCCCACAGCCGCATCCTCTGGACACCAGGCCATACCCCCGGCTCCTCCTGTGTGTATCACCAATATCAGGGAGGTGTGTTGTTTTCCGGGCGACATCTAGTCCCCGATCGCCAGGGCAATCCTGTTCCTCTGCGAGCATCCAAAACCTTTCATTGGTTTCGACAACTGCGGAGTGTCGAACGACTGCGCCAAGAATTTTCGCCCGATACCCTCCGCTGGATTTGTCCGGGAGCAAACACGGGCTTTTTGCGGGGGCGTCGGGCGATCGACGGAGCCTACGAAAAGCTGGCAGCACTCGATTTAGACGCGATGCGATCGCTCCAACCCACGCTCTAACAATAGCCAGCACCAGGAGAACAGAAACTACATATAGCGCTCAAGCGGACTACAAATCCTACCAGTAGCATACTCTTTGGCCTTGATACTTGTAATGGGATTTTGACAGAGCATAACCATCCAAACCAAATTTGAGTACAAATGAACTATAATAGTCAAATACATTTTTAGGTCGTTGTGAAAGAAATAATCGAGAGAAGGGAGCGCGATCGCCTATCATTGAGGGCAATTTCCAGCGCTTTCTTCAGCCTTTTGCTCCGGCTTGCTTCCCCGTTGATCCTGTTCTGTTCATCCTGGATTTTGCTCAGGAGGTCGCTGCTCATCATGGCTATCATTGCGCTCAAAGCCTGGTATCTCGAGGAATATGAACCAATCCGGGAGCTAGAAAAGCGCCCACACGACTTGCGGCTCAGCAAAAACAGCTTGCTGAAGTCGGCGCTGCGAGCAGATTTTCTGGATGACAGCGATGAGGTAAAAGAGTCGGATTGGTTCCAGCGCTACTTGGATGGAGAAACGGTGGAATTTTACATCGAAGGCAGCGGTAGCTATGCGATCGCCAATGTCGATCTGATTAGCCATGAGATGTATTTCACCAAGCAAGATTCGCTATCGCGCTTGGAGCCTGTGATTTTCTTCTGCTATCAAACCGAGTTTCCCGAAGCGGGTTCCCTGCTACGAGATGCCTTGGAAGAGTGTTTGGATAAATTCAATCGGCGATCGCGCCTCCCCCTGACCCTGCAAGAGTCCCATCGCCTGACCGACGCCCCCGTACGGCTCAATAGCACCCTAATGCGGAAGATCCGCAGCTCCCTCTTATTCGTGGCCGATGGCACGCCGATCATCCAGGTGGATGGTAGTCCGCCTCAACTGTTCCCCAATCCAAAAGTATGCGTTGAGCTTGGCTATGCCCTGCAATGCAAGCGCCCCGAGCAAATTTTGCTAGCGCAAATGGAGCGCAACGATGTGCCAGGTCAATTCCCCTTCGACCTGCCTAACAGCAGCCGCGTCCTGTTCAAAGGCAAAACTGATTTACGCAAGTCGCTGCTCAGCACCCTAGAAACCCAATTACAGCGGTTTAATCTAGTAGCATGAGCCGCATGCTTTGCGGACGACCCGCATTCACTGCGGACGACCCGCATGCATGCGAACGACTGCTTGCCGCTTTCCGGAGAGCTTACTCATGTTCAGCCGCCTGTCCGTACCGCAAAGCGATCCTCCGCGATCGCCCCGCGAAACCCTGCCCACTATGTACGATCTTCCCAGCGAAGAGCCCCAGGAACCTGGCTTGCCTGACGAATTTCACGACCTCCAACCTCGTCTACTTAGTAGTACCCTGCGTCTTCCGACCTATGCGTCCGACAATCGGTTCATAGGGACAAACCTGAATCTGTACTACGATAGCCGCCATCCCCTTTGGTACAAGCGCCCCGACTGGTTCCTCGTGCCGGGGGTGTCGCGACTTTATGATGGCGTTGATATGCGCCTAAGTTATGTTGTCTGGCAGGAGGGAGTTAGCCCGTTTGTGGCGGTTGAGTTGCTTTCCCCTGGCACGGAAGACGAGGATTTGGGCACAGCGGAGCGCTTGGGCGATCGCCCACCCACCAAGTGGTATGTCTACGAACAAATCCTGCGCATTCCGTATTACGTTTTGTTCGATCGTTACACTGATAGCTTCCGTGTGTTTGGATTGCAGAACGGACGGTATCAGGAACTCAATCTGTCGGAACAGCGCCTCTGGATCTCCGAGTTGCAAGTAGGTATTGGCGTTTGGCAGGGAACGTTTGAGGGCGTCACCCGTAAATGGTTACGGTGGTATGATGCGGCGTCGAACTGGTTGCCCACAGATGCCGAGCGGTTTGACGAGCAAGAACAATCCCTCAATCAGGCCATCGAGCGGGCAGAGTCGGCAGAGGAAAAGGCACAAGCATTGGCCGAACGACTGCGGTCGATGGGAATTAATCCCGATGAGATTGTTTAGGTTGCGATCTGGACTTCCACCGTTTCCTTTTGGTTTTGAGATGGAATCATTTCATGTCGGATTATGATGTCTGAGGTACAGGGAGGCGTTCGCTTTTCTATACTTTTGGGGAATGATTGGGTTGCCCGTTGGTGAGTCCCATGAGTCAACAATTGCGGCATTGCCAAGGTTGCAGGGACGACGTGGCAAGCGATAGTAAGCGATAGCCAGGACAACTTTATGCCTAGAACTCCGAGCGAAATTGCTGTCCACATGATGATCGAGGGTGGACACCGGGAAGAGGTGCGCTTCCCGACAATTCAGGATTTTCAAAAGTGGTACACCAGTGAGTTAGTGCCAAAATCTGGTTCCGATGAATTCATCAACGTGCCGATCAAGAATATTCAAGGGGAATACATGGTGGTGCGTCCCTCAAAGGTGATGGCACTGCGAATTGAGCCCATCTTTTCGGGTAGTGTGGATCGATTCTGAGCATGGTGCGTGGGATGAGGTTAGCGCTGGGCAGTTTGCTGGGGGCGATCGCCCTCGGTGCGTTGAGTAGTTTAGGGCAGGCAGGCGGGGCGATCGCCCAGACGCATCTCCAACCGCTGCAGCCTACAGATGTGCGATCGCGACAGGAACGCTACTCCCTGCTGCGGGACAATCGACTCTGGCAGGATCGCGCTGCCATGCTACAGGCGATCGACTATTCCCTGGAATACCTGGAAACCCCCGCCGCTGAAGCAGACTACACCGAGTACGTCAGAACCCATGAGGGCACGGTGTTTAGCCGCGATCGCGTCCGCCGTAGCCTGCTGCGCTTTCGTGAACTCGTGCAAACGGCTACTTCCCTGGAAGCCTTGCAAGCAGCGGTATTGAATGAGTTTGAGTTTTACCAATCCACGGGGGATATTGATACGGGAACGGTTGGCTTCACCGGCTACTTTGAACCGGTTTATCCGGCCAGTCGGGTTCCCACAGCAGAATTTCGCTATCCCCTCTATCGGGAGCCCATGGATCTGGAGTCCTGGGAGATGCCCCATCCCACCCGCGCAGAACTGGAGGGTGCCGATGGCTTGCAGGGGAGCCAAGGACGGTTGCGGGGGCTGGAGTTGGTGTGGATGCGCGATCGCCTCGATGCCTATCTGGTGCAAGTCCAGGGGTCTGCGCGGCTGCAACTGACCACGGGCGGATGGCTGAGCATTGGCTATGCCGGACGCACGGAATATCCCTATGTCAGCATTGGTCGAGAGCTGGTGAATGACGGCAAGGTTGCCGAAGATGGTCTGACCCTACCCGCCGTAATCGACTATTTCCGCCAAAATCCAGCCGAATTGAACGAATATCTCCCCCGCAACGATCGCTTCGTCTTCTTCCGCGAAACGGCTGGGCAACCCGCCATCGGAAACCTCAGCGTCCCCGTGACGCCAGAGCGCTCGATCGCCACTGACAAAACCTTGATGCCGCCGGGAGCCTTGGCACTCATCCACACCGATTTGCCTTACCCCGATTCCGAGGGCAACTTGTTTCCCCGACGCGTAACCCGCTTCGTGCTGGATCAGGATACCGGAGGTGCCATTCTGGGAGCCGGGCGGGTCGATGTATTTATGGGGACGGGACAGGTTGCGGGCGATCGCGCCGGGCTAATGAACACCACTGGCGAACTCTATTACTTGTTGCTCCGCGAATGAGTTCTTGACCGATGCGTCGGGGATTTCTCAAGTCGCCAAACTGATTCACGCTTCTTATCGAAACACAACGCCTCAATGCGCCCACCTACCAGGAAATCACCCTACACTGGTAAAGGATTTGAGGAAGATTTTTTTATGACTACAACGCAAGATGCTCGCGAAATCATGCGGGCAGCCTACGAAAATCGCTATACCTGGGATCGCGGCTTCCCCGGTTACACCGCCGATGTTACCTTCGACTGGAATGGCAAGGTTCATACCGGGCAAGTAAAAGTCAACTCCAACCTCAGTTCCGATATTTCGGGCATCGATGACGAAGACGCGAAGAAGCAACTGGCCGGGCAACTGCAGGAAATCGCTATCCACCGCATCCGCCGTTCCTTCGACGACACCCACAGCAAAAACTCCTTCGAGTTGGCAGAAACGGACGACACGGGTGCCGTGAAACTCCTCGTCGGTGGCAAGTCCACTGGGGATTATTACAAAATCCGCGACAACGAAGTGGTGTTGGTGCATCGCCATATCCACGGCATCGTTGTCACCATCAACACCTTCTCTAGCCACCAAACCGAAGCAGGTTACCTGTCCCATACCTACGACTCTGTGTATCACGATCCTCAGACCGGGGAGCAAAAAGGGGGCAAGAGCGTGTTTGAGGACAACTATGAGAAGGTGGGCGACTACTACATCCTGAATCAGCGCACCATCAAAACCGAAGGCGAACAGCCCGATACGCAGTCCTTTAGCTTCAGCAACATTGCCATGCTGCAACCGGCAACAGCGGCGGTTTCCTAATTATGCTCAGACTTTAGCAACCTACTTGTTGATAAAGTCCAAATTCCCCTAAAATGAAGGGAGGTGCGATCGCAAACGTGTCGCGTCTCCCTTAATAGTTTTGGATTTTTTTGACCTTTAGCAACCCATAACTGGATCCTGAGCGATGGAACTCACCAATGACAATGTCGAATCCGTACTGGATGAACTACGCCCTTACCTGATGTCTGATGGCGGCAACGTTGAGCTGGTTGAACTGGATGGCCCCGTCGTTCGCCTGCGCCTGCAAGGTGCTTGCGGCTCTTGCCCCAGCTCTACCATGACCCTGCGCATGGGTATCGAGCGCAAACTTCGCGAATCGATTCCCGAAATCGCCGAAGTCGAGCAGGTTGTCTAGACACAGCTTGCAACTTTATTTGGGAGGGCATGGGAATCAAAACAACCCGTTTGAATTCTTATGTCCTCTGATAGCAATTTGCGCAGAACCCACTACAAATATTTTTGTTTTCATCGAATTGATATGAGCTTAAGTAACCCAGGGAATACCCTTACCTGAAGCAAGGTAAACCTAGCAGGCATAGCAGAGTTAACGGACACCGTCATCGTCTAGCTGAAATTTATCGTGACTCCTGTAACGGTTAACTTATCGCCACCCTTTGAATTGACAGATGAGGCCTTCTTTCAGCTCTGCCAAAGCAGTCCTGAGGTCAAATTTGAGCGCACAGCGGCGGGTGAGTTGGTGGTTATGTCACTCGCAGGCGGAGAGGGCGGTAAACGTGAAGCTGATCTAATGTTCGAGTTGGTTGGCTGGAATCGGCAGAGTAATTTGGGGGTTGTCTTTAGCTCCTCTGTGGGATTCCGGTTGCCAAATGGAGCCGATCGCTCACCCGACGCAGCTTGGGTCAAGCAAGAGCGATGGGATGCGTTGACCCCAGAGCAAAAACGCAAGTTTCCGCCCATCGCACCCGATTTTGTCATCGAATTACGCTCAGAAACCGATGATTTAGATACGCTCCAAGCCAAAATGCGAGAGTACATGGAAAACGGTGTTGTTTTGGGATGGCTCATCAATCCCCAAAACGAGCAAGTAGAGGTGTATCGACAAGGGGCATCTGTTGAGGTGCGCAACACACCTGCATCTCTTTCTGGAGACGATGTGCTGCCAGGATTCGTCTTAGATCTGAGTCGTATTCTGCGGTGACATCGTTCTGGGTAAAAACTACGAGTTTCAGGGGCAATGGCACTGTTGCGATTCGTTAACACAGGGTTGAGAGAATCTGGTATTGATGGTGTGTAAGCATCTCCTCTGCTATTTGTCATGACCCATCCCCTCTATGTTGCGTTCATCTGGCATCAGCATCAGCCCCTCTACAAGAGCCAGTCGGGTGGCTACCGCTTGCCCTGGGTGCGGTTGCACGGCACAAAGGATTATCTAGATCTGATGCTGATTTTGGAGCAGTTTCCTAAGCTGCACCAGACCGTCAATCTCGTGCCCTCGTTAATCATGCAGATCGAGGACTATGTGGCGGGGACAGCCTTTGACCCGTACCTCACCCTGGCGCTGTCGGACGTCGAAACGCTGACGCCAGAGCAGAAGCACTTTATTGTCGAGCATTTTTTTGATGGCAACCATCACACGCTAATTGATCCCCATCCTCGCTACGCCGAATTGTTTGAGCAACGCCACGAAAAGGGCTGGGATTGGTGCATCGACAACTGGGACCATCAAGCCTTTAGCGATTTGCTGGCCTGGCATAACCTATCGTGGATTGACCCGGTGTTTTGGGATGATCCGGAGATTGCTGAGTGGCTGAAGCGCGATCGCCACTTCACCCTGAGCGATCGCCAGCGCATCTACTCCAAGCAAAAGGAAATCATGGCGCGGATTATTCCGCAGCACCGCCAGATGCAGGATGCGGGGCAAATTGAGGTGACGACGACGCCGTACACCCATCCGATTTTGCCTTTGCTGGCGGATACCGACGCTGGGCAAGTGGCGGTGCCCCATATGGTGCTGCCCGAGCAGCGGTTTCAGTGGGCCGAAGATATCCCCCGACACTTGGCACGGGCCAAGCAGATGTATCGCGATCGCTTCGGACGGGATCCCCGTGGGCTGTGGCCGTCCGAGCAGTCCGTGAGTCCAGCGATCTTGCCCGATGTGGCCGCCCATGGATTCGACTGGCTGGTGTCAGATGAAGCGGTGCTGGGCTGGACCCTCCGCCACTTCTTCCACCGCGACCCCCACGGCACGGTCGAGGCACCGGAAGTGCTGTATCGCCCCTATCGCCTGGAAACGCCCCAAGGTGATCTGGCCATTTTGTTCCGCGACCACCGTTTGTCTGACCTGATTGGCTTCACCTACAGCGCCATGCCAACCGAAGAAGCGGCGGCAGATTTGATTGGGCAACTGGAAGCGATCGCCCTGCAACTCCAGAAACACCAAACCGAAGGTGGAACCAGCCTGGAACAGCCCTGGTTGGTAACCATCGCGCTGGATGGCGAAAACTGCTGGGAGTTCTACCCCAAAGACGGAAAACCGTTCCTGGAAAATCTGTATTCTCAACTGAGCCACCATGACGGCATTCGCCTAGTCACGGTGTCGGAATACCTGGAGCAGTTTCCACCCACGGTCACGTTGCCTGCCGATAAGCTCCATAGCGGTTCTTGGGTGGATGGCAGCTTCACCACCTGGATTGGCGATCCGGCCAAGAATCGTGCCTGGGATCTGCTCACCCATGCCCGCCAAACCCTGGCAAAGCATCCCGAAGTGACAGAAGCCAACAACCCCGAAGCCTGGGAAGCGCTCTATGCGGCGGAAGGATCGGACTGGTTCTGGTGGTTTGGGGAAGGCCATAGCTCCAACCAAGATGCCATGTTCGACCAGTTGTTTCGGGAACACCTCAGCACGCTGTATGCAGCGCTGAATGAGCCAATCCCGATGGAGATACGGCAGGCGGTAGAAGACCATACCCCCCAGGGCGATCGCCTGCCTGAAACCTTCATCCATCCCCACATCGACGGACGCCCCGACGAGCAAGACTGGGACAAAGCCGGACGGATCGAAGTTGGCGGCGCACGGGGCACAATGCACCGCAGCGGGCCTGTTCCCCGCCTGTGGTACGGCGTCGACCACCGCAATTTCTACTTGCGCGTTGATTTTGCCAGTGGCGTACGACCGGGTATTGACCTTCCCCCAGAGTTACATTTGCTCTGGTTCTACCCCAATCGCACCATGTACAACAGCCCGGTGCCCTTGGCCAACCTCCCCGAAGATGCACCCCTGACCTATCACTTCCATCATCATCTGGGGATGAATCTGGTGACGGGCGATCGCTGGCTCCAAGAAGCGACCGAATACTCCCACTGGCACGCCTGCTCCACCCGCGCCCAAATTGCCCTGGATACTTGCCTGGAAGTCGCCGTGCCCTGGTCAGATTTGCACGAAGTCGAGCCCGACTGGCAGCTAGAACTCCTAATTGTCCTGGCAGACGCAGGTCACTACAAGGGGTTCCTTCCCGAAAACAAGCTCATCCCCGTTGTCATGCCGTAAGTGGGTCATGCGATTCATATTCCGCTTACGCTTTGCCAAGCACCTACCGTTTTTGTACAACGTCGATGCCGATGCCGTTTGGATCGACCAATGCAAAATGGCGATCGCCCCAGGGTTCATCGCGCAACTCAACTTCAAGCGGAATATTCATTGATTTGATGCGATCGTATTCAGCATCGACATCATCAACATCAACGGCAATCCATAGTCCCTTACCCTCAAACGCGGGCCGAAATATTGGAGCCTGCATTTCTAGGTCAGGTAACATGAACCCCAACTCACTGCTGCCCAGTTTTAGCAACACAAACCAATCGTTTTCATACAACACTTCACAACCAAACAACTGAATATAGAAAGCTTTTGATGCTTCAACATCTTTGGTAATCACACCAGACCAACATTTCATCGCGTCGTTCCTTACAAGTCTTGGACTGCGACTCTATTGTTCATCGGAGTCAAAGCAGACGTCTTGTAAAAATGCGACATGCCCTTGAGTGAACTGTCTAGGAGTGACGCCTGCTAAGCGTTTGAAGTCCCGACTCATATGGCTTTGATCGACATAATCTAATTCGGCAGCAATGTGAGATAGCGGCAACTTTTGTGTAGCAGTAAGCAGTTGAGCCGTGTGTTGAAAGCGCGTGATCGTCGCAAAGGTTTTGGCCGATACACTCACAGTTTCGAGAAAAATCCGCTCGAATTGACGACGGCTTTGCCCAAACATATCGACCACTTCACGGATACGAATAACGCCACGATGGGCTTCAATTAATCGAATCGCATCATCAATTCTTTGAGGTTCAGGAAGACGTTTATTCAGGTAGCTTTTCAACAGTTCATCGAACAACATCGCCCCATCCGCACACAATAGAGCCTCAGAAATTTGATTTAGCGAAACGTCCATCGCCTCATGAGCAACGATGGAATTATCGGTCAACTCTCGCGCACTGGGCTGCATAAAATGACGATTTTGACCGGGCTTAAAGCGAATCCCAAAATAGCTGCAATGGGGCTGAAGCGGAATATCGATTCGAGCCGTTGGCGTCCCATACACCCAACTGTTGCAGTCCGTGTTGTGCACTTGAAATACCAGATCGATCGCCCCATCTGGCAAGGCTGTGTAAACCCCATCAGAACCACTAGGGCTCACCCAATAATGGCTCACAAAGTCTCGCAGTGAAGGATTTGGGCGAATCGTTGTGTACTCTGATTGGGGAGCCATAATGTCTGCGATCGATAGCAAATGGGTAACGTTGGCGATCGCCAACCATATGATGAAACACAGCAGAACTTGATGGGCTGACAACTTCCAAACAACACACTGCTGTACCGAGCGGCCTACTTAATCGGTGACCTCATTGCTACGCCACTCCTGAGCCACAGCACCAGACCACAATACAAAACCAATCAGCGAGAGCCCTGAAATTGCGTCAAACCAAATTAAACCATGCATCTTGAGCGACATGGGAACAACCATCGGGAACAGATAGTGGCCTGGGCTCGACACACTGGTAATCGAATAGACTCCAAGCAATAGGTAGGCCAACCAGAAGGAATGCTTGGTGTACAGCCAGTATCCTAGGAGGCCAACAGGCGTCATCACCAGCACAGTAATCATAATGCCGATGGGCGTAAACCAGTCTGGCCCAGGGTATTGGCTGAGATACAGAGCATTGTCGGTGTAGTGTAGCCAGGTCGAAGCAAGGTTCAGCCCAAGAATGGCTAAGAGGGCTTGTGCAGAGCGCGTTGAAAGGTTCATGGGGTGCTCCTTATTGGCTCTCTCCAAGATAGATATGGCCACGGCTAAATCAAAGCCGATGCATAGGACAACGTACCATTTTGGAACAAAAGGTGTGGCCTCGCCCAACCAGTGAAGCCCGATATCCCATACGGGGTGCATACCCCATCCAAACGCGAGCCATCCCAGTCCGTATCGTACTCCCAGCCATGCAATGAGCCCGTATATTCCAACACCCAGCGCTTCAGTCAACAGCCAGGCGGAGGGGGCATCGCCAATGAGCCCAAAACCGAGATAAATCAATGCCGCTACCAATAGGGCGATCGCCAGAATACAAGATTCACGGTGCTTGTTGCTTCTGGCAACCATGGCAAACACCACACCAAGGACAGCGCCCATCAACAACCACAATGCAATCAGTATCTTCATCAGAGTTGAGGGCACCAATTACAACCCTTGTAGCAGCATTTGTGTATCGACCACGGTTGCGTACTCTTGATGCATATTGGCCAAGGAAAGGGCATGCACTGATCCATGGCTTTTGACCTATAGCAGGGTAGACGAGCCGCTAAGCACTGCCTATCTCCTCATTCGTTATTTCGCCGTTTACAAACGCCTGTTATATCTCTTTACAGTGCGGATGCTACCGCTCTCGTCGGCATTTATCTGTTACGTCAATCGCCATGCAGCATCCTCATTGCAGCTTTATTCATCGTCCTCGTCTTTCTCATCCTCGTCCGTGGGCACAGCTTCTACAGGTTCAGCGTAGACTGGGCTGGGAGCGGGAGTGACATCGATGTTGCTGGGCATGCTGGCGTCGCGGCGTTGTTGCAAGGTGGCAAGTTGCTGCACGGCGGCAGATGAGTTGGGGGTGTTGTCGGGAAATTGTTGCAGAAGGGCGATCGCCGCATCCAGGTTGTAGTTGGAAAGCACCTGGGCATTTTGCAACACTTCCTGGCTCCAGACGGCGATTAGCCGATCGGCTTCGGTGCGGCTGGGAGTATTGCTAGGCACCGTGGCAGCGATGCGGATACCTGCGATGCGGGCTTCAGATGTTCCCGGAGAGGCCGCTAGCTGAGCGTCTCGCAAGCGAGTTTGTCCAGTGATCTGAGCCTGCCAGCTTTGGATGCGGTTTTGGGATTCCCCATGTAGCACGCGACCCGATTGAATTTGTCCGGCTACGGCGATCGCCTGCTGTAAGTTTCCGGTTGCGGCTAACTGCTGAGCCTGATCCAAAATGGGTTGATCTTCAGCCCGTTGGATTTGGTTTGTCCAACTCTGAATCTGTTCCTGCGCCTCGTCATGCAGTGCCCGTCCAGAGCGGATCTGGCTCGCGACATCGATCGCTGTCCGCAAGTCGCCAATCCCCGCAAGGGCTTCTGCCTGCGACAGCAGGGGTTGGTCTTCAATGGTTTCAATACGGTTTGTCCACTGCTCTACAAGCTCTTGTGCTTCACCTCCCCGTGGGTTCGAGGTTGGGACACGGCGGGCTTCGACAACAGCCGATCGCAGGTCTAACAAGGTTCCGGCTGCGGCTAGCTGGCGCGCATGGTTGAGCTGCACCACATCCCGCATTTCAACCTGCCAACGGCTGATCAAGGCTTGGGCACGACCATAGAGAGGCCGGTTGCGGCGGATGCGTTGAGCCTGGGCGATCGCTGCATCCAAGTCTCCAATCCCCCCTTGCCAGGACTGCGCTTGCGCCTGGGCCAGAATCGTGAAATCTTGAATTTCCGACTGCAAATCCGCGCTATCTGGGATCTGCTCCACAATATCCATCGCTCCGGCAAAATCCTCGCGCCGCAGAGCATCTTCCGCCAGATCCAGCATATCTTCGCCCAGGCTCGCGATCAGGCGCTGAGCCGCAGGGTAGACCGGGCTAATGCGCTTGATATCCTGCGCCATCGAGATCGCCTCTAGCAGATTACTCAAACCACCCCGTCGTGCCAGTTGGCGAATCTGTACCAGGCGATTGCCATCTTCGCGGGAGGCGGTGATGAGGTCGCTCAGCTCCTGATGCTTGGTCGTGCTCCAGTAGCGGTTGTCGACCTCTAGCAAGCGCGTTCCAATGGCGAAGGCTTCACGGGGGTTCTGGTCGAGTAGGGCTTCTTCCGCTTCAGCAAAGATCTGCTCCCCTTCCCGCCAAACGGTGCGCCAGTAGTTGATGCGCTCAGCAATTTCATCCCGTGCGGCGGTGCCATTGGGAATCCGACGGGCAATGGCGATCGACCCCTCCAAGTCACCCCGGTGGAAGGTTTCCTCTGCCAGTTCTAAGATTTCGCTGGCCCACAGTTCGATAGAGCGATCGACCTCAGCCCGCATGGGATGACTCTCGGGAAGCTGGTTCACCAACTCAATTGCTTCTAGCAAATCATCAACGGTTTCCTTGTTAGCCGCGAGTTGCCCACAGTACAGTCGTAGCGATGCAGAGGCCGTGGGCCAAAAGATTTCAGGGCAGTTTGGCAGGGCTGGAATTTTGAATAGGAGCGCCGCCGCCAGTCCCCCCGTTCCCATAATGGTGACTAAGCCCAGGGTTGCCCAAAGGGGCCAGGCAAAGAAAAGCCGTGCACCGGGAAAGGCATAGCGTTTTGGCGCTGAGGCTGCTTCCTCAGCTTCAGGGCGGCGCGGCGCACCGACCGCAACCTGAGTGCCGGAGGGCGTTACTCTGTTTTGAGAATAGTGCGCCGCGGCATCGGCGAGTGGTTCGGGTGCAGGGCGCGATCGCCCGACATGGACGGTCGGTTGTTTGGGCCGTGGCGATTGCCCCGCAGCTTTGCGAGGGGCTTTGGGAGCGTTTGCTCGCAACCCGGACGGTGTTTTCCGTTGCTGACGCGATTTTCGAACCATCGTCAATTCCACTCCCACATCCTAAGTCCAGGCAAACGCGCAATAGATAGCGTTCTGGCTAAACCATTATAGGCATGCCCTCCAAATTTGAACGCGTTAACCCTCCGAAGACGGATATGCAGGTGGTCTTCGCACATGAGGAAGCCCCTTGTAGGAGAGGGTTTTGCCCAGAGTGTGAGGTCAATCCGTCAATTGCCAGCAAAGCATCGTCACTATGGATAGAGGCAATGCTTTGCTGGCAATTGACTAAATGATTTGACGAATGCGCTTGGCGGTCAGTTGTTGGATGTTGGAGAGAACTTCCTGGGCTCCCACTTTCATTAGTTTGCGGGCATAGCGATCGGAATAGTCGGCTGAATGTTGCACATGGGGGGGCAAAACGCCAATACCAATCCATTTGCGGTCAGGGTAGTGTTCCGCCGCCTGCACAATGGTTTGCATATCAGCTACCGTGTCTCCTGCGTAAACGACAGGTAGATTTGGTTTTAATGCGTCTCCATGCTGGGTTTCTAACTGTTCGACAGCGGCGAACAAGCCACTAGGGTCGGGCTTACCGGGGGCATCTTCCATCGCCACCAGCACAGGCGATGACAAACCCAGCCGACGCTCCAGCACATAGGTGGCCGAACCACGGGTTGCTCCGCTGAAGAAGCCCCAGGGAATCTCCGCTTCACTGAGCTGCTCCAAATAATTAACTTCAAGCAACAGCGGCTCCTGGCTAATGTAGCCATTCCAGTCGTTTGGGTCAGTTCCACGATAACGCGACTGGAAAAAGGCGACTAGTTCGTCAAAGTCAATCGTTACTTGCGATCGCGGTTTCCCTTGTTGCTCGAAATAGCGCAGAATCATTTCCTGGGAGCCTTCCCAGTCGTTATTCCACAGCCCTTCTCCCTTGAGGACATCAATGTCATCCTGCGTTGGTCGGTAAGATGCTTCGGTATAATGCTCTACCGTATCGGCCAACGCCCGTCGATAGGAGTTGCTAACATCCCGCACAACCCCATCAATATCGAAAACTACAATTGCGATCGCCTTTGATTTCAAGCGTCAACCTCTGATGTGCAGGTAAACTTAAGGACTGCCCTAGCCATCCTAGCAAAGGTTAGGATAGCATAGAGGGTTGTAAGGCTTGTAAGCATGGCAATTGGAACTAAGGAGGTCGCATTGAGCGAAATAGAAGCACCCACCTCACGATTTATTTTAAAAGTGTTGTGGTTAGAAGAGAACGTCGCCCTGGCCGTTGATCAGGTGGTCGGCAAAGGTACGAGTCCTCTAACCTCGTACTTTTTCTGGCCGCGTAACGATGCCTGGGAAGAACTGAACAAAGAATTGCAAGGGAAAACTTGGATTTCTGACGCCGAGCGGGTCGAGTTGCTGAACAAAGCCACCGAAGTCATCAACTACTGGCAGGAAGAAGGCAAGCGTAAGTCCATCACCCAGGCGCAGGAGCGTTTCCCGGAAGTGACCTTTACAGGTAGCAACTAGGCAAGAGCGCATGGCCTTCACTTTTTTTGTGCGTCGCCTGCAACAGTGGGCGTGATTTAAGGTATCGCGTGCCGATGCTGAAGCGTTGCCCCAACTTGAGGGCGGGCTATTGAGTTCTAAAAATTGAACCGCCATTAAAAAACGAGGGGTCTTTGCCCCTCGTTTTTGGTAGATGCGGAAATCTGGTAGATGCAAAAGCTGTTAAGGAGACAAAAAAGAAACCAAAATTTCGATCGAATGGCTTCTTCGCAATCCCGCAAACCCCTCAATTCAGCCTGATTCAGATAATTGGGGTTAGCCTTCTCATCCCTATGCTTAGCATACACAGAATCTTCACAGATGTCTCCAAAAAATTACAAACAGTTTCCGGATAAGGATTGATATCAAATCCGGTTAAGTAGCCATAAAATCCAGATATTGTTTGTGCCCGCTGCGTTGCAGCGGGCACAAACAATATCTGGGTTCTTCAATCAGAAGATAGAAGTCCTGACGGAAACGATCTAATTTGGATGCTTAGACCTGAATTTATAGCGCTATGCGCGTTAGTTAAGTACGGTTGTGTGTGGCGCGCCGCGCCACACACAACCGTTGCTGTGCTTAATGCGGTTGCACACCGCTATAGGACAAAAGAACTGACAGCTCACGGAGAGACGCTAGGACTGTAACCAGTTCTCATACCAAAAAACAGTGAGCCAGTCTTTATTAACGCCCTAAAACCAAGCTGTTCTAGGCGATCGCGCCTAACTTCTATCAAAAAAGCAAGATTGGGCTGACTATGACATTCCGCCTGCGGCCTGCAAACGTGCCCGTGCACGCTTATAGGCTAGGGTCGCCTGAATCAACTCCTGCCGTGTTCCAGCCGTCCGAACACCGCTCAGCTTGCTTTCCGCTTCAGAGAAAGTGGCTCGCGCTTCTTCCATGTCAATGCCGCTACCTCGTTCGGCAGCATTGACCAGAACCGTCACTTCGTCATTCTCGACTTCCGCAAAGCCTCCCATAAGGGCGATCGTCACCCAGTCTTTGCCAGCACGAACCCGCATAACTCCGGTATCCAGAGCCGTTAGCAACGGAGCGTGCCCAGTCAGAATACCCAATTGCCCGGTCGTACTAGGCAAGATGACTTCATCTGAGGCTTCATCCCAAACCGTTTTGTCCGGTGCGATGACCCGTACTGCGAGTGCCATAACAGTAATGTCGTTAGATAGGTTAATGGAATCAACTAGTCGAAGGAAAATTACAGCATTCCTCAAGCTGTCCTGCAAAGGAGGATGGGTTGGAGTAAAGCTTTACTCCAACCCAGAGAAGGTTACTTGCCTTCTTCCTTCATTTTTTCGGCTTTGGCCCTTGCCTCATCAATGCTGCCCACCATGTAGAAGGCTTGCTCAGGCAACTCATCCAGCTCACCATTCAAGATCATATTGAAGCCCTTGATGGTGTCATCCAGCTTCACATATTTGCCGGGTGCGCCAGTGAACACCTCGGCCACGAAGAAGGGTTGAGATAGGAAGCGTTCAATCTTCCGCGCCCGTGCAACGGTCAGGCGATCGTCTTCCGACAATTCATCCAAGCCCAGAATAGCAATGATGTCTTGCAATTCCTTGTAACGCTGGAGGGTGGACTGAACGGCTCGTGCGGTGTCATAGTGCTCGTCTCCAACGATCGCGGGTTGCAGCATCGTAGAGGTAGAGTTCAGTGGATCAACCGCAGGGTAGATCCCTTTCGAAGCCAGACCACGAGACAACACTGTGGTTCCATCCAAGTGAGCAAACGTCGTTGCCGGCGCAGGGTCAGTCAAGTCATCAGCAGGAACATAAACCGCCTGAATTGATGTGATCGAACCTTCCGTAGTCGAAGTAATCCGCTCTTGCAGGCCACCAACGTCCGTACCCAAAGTAGGCTGATAACCTACCGCAGAAGGCATCCGACCGAGTAGTGCAGATACTTCAGAACCCGCCTGTACAAACCGGAAGATGTTGTCGACAAACAGCAATACGTCCTGCTTGTTCACATCCCGGAAATATTCTGCCATCGTCAGACCGGACAGACCCACTCGCATCCGTGCACCGGGGGGCTCGTTCATCTGACCATAAACCAGAGCAATCTTCGACTCATTCAAGTTTTCTGGGTTGATTACCCCAGATTCAATCATTTCGTTGTAGAGGTCGTTTCCTTCACGGGTTCGTTCGCCCACACCCGCAAATACCGAAACACCACCATGCTGGGTTGCAATATTGTTGATCAATTCCATCATGATCACCGTCTTGCCAACGCCAGCCCCACCAAACAAACCAATCTTTCCGCCACGACGGTAGGGCGTCAGCAGGTCAACCACCTTGACCCCCGTTTCAAATACAGAGGGCTTTGTTTCCAGCTCGGTTAGTTTAGGCGCTTCCCGATGGATGGGCATGGTTTCCTCAGCAGTCACATCACCCTTTTCATCTACAGGCTCACCCAGGACGTTGAAGATCCGCCCCAGGGTAACTTTGCCGACAGGAACGCTAATGGGCGAACCCAAATCTAATGCTTCCATGCCGCGCACCAGCCCATCGGTGGAACCCATCGAAACGGCACGAATTTGGTTGTCACCCAAAAGCTGTTGCACTTCGCACGTAACCGCTACGTCGTCTCCAGCGGAATTCTGACCGCTCACTCGGAGCGCATTGTAAATCTTTGGCATTTGACCGCCGGGGAACTTCACATCCACAACGGGACCGATAACCTGTGTGATATAACCAACGTTGGTTTTTTCTGCTGTGGTGACCATGCCTAACGCCTAACTACTTTTTGGTATGTGGAGAAACAAGAGACAGAATTAACATACTGTAAAAATGTCTCCTTTACTGTATCACCAAAGGTTCACCAAAAATTGTAGGCAAAATGGATCTGGTCGGGATCGAACCGACACCTACCCCGCAGGAGTTTCACCTGCATCCCGTGCAAGTTTACAAAGCGGTTTTCGTTTCTTTAACAGAGAAAGTATGTAAGCTTCGTGGGTGGGGGCACGGGTTGTCTGGGGGCTCTACCGTTAGAGCTACAGACCCAAATGGCAGGAGCGACAGGGCTCGAACCTGTAACCTTCGGTTTCGAAGACCGCTGCTCTATCCGTTGAACTACGCTCCTTTGGTTGGCAGCACAGCACACCAAGTAATCATTTGATGTGCCATGCCCAAGCGAATGATGAGACTCGAACTCATAACTGAAGTTTGGTAGACTCCGGTGTTCCCAATTACACCACATTCGCGAGTTTGGGATTGCGTCACCCTTCGATGTCGCAATCCCCAAGCATTCATCGGCTGGCAAGCAGCCAGCCCAAGCTGGTGACAGGAGTTGAACCTGCAACCGACTGTTTACAAGACAGTCGCTCTTCCTATTGAGCTACACCAGCACAAAAGAATAGGACTGACGCAAGTTTTGCGTCATCCTGAGTAAATTCGTTGATTTTGTAGCCGCGACGCGGCCACAAACTCAATGAAATGCGTAAGTCCAGAAGAATTGGGTCGTCTTTGAAGGGTCATGGTGTTTAGACGCACCTCTAAACAATTACTTCTGCTATATCGCCCATACGAATTGGTCGCGGAGGTGAGAGTTGCACTCACCGATGTACGGCTTATGAGACCGTCGAGCCGCTCTTGCTCCATCCCCGCGAAATGTATAGGGACAAAAGAGTGCGATTGCCCCCAATCCATCAATGGGCTGTGTAGGGATCGAACCTACGCGCTTCCGCTTAAGAGGCGGCTGCTCTACCGACTGAGCTAACAACCCAATGGGTCGCCCAGGGGTCGAACCTGGATCGTTCCGCTTAAAAGGCGGCTGCATAACCGTTCTGCCAACGACCCTGATGGCGATCGCGCTACAAAATTTGGTACACCGGGCAGGAGTCGAACCTGCTAATAACACGCTTATCGGGCGTGGGCGTCCACCACTTCCGCCTCCGGTGCGGGCCAGGATTTTTTGGGTTTACAGCGCGTTGCGCTGTAAACCCAAAAAGCTTTTATTGGTCGGGATGGCTGGATTCGAACCAGCGGCTGCTTGTCCCCAAAACAAGCCGTCTGACCACTGACTTACATCCCGGCAAGTGGTACTGCTGGTGGGAGTCGAACCCACACCTGTCGGTTTTTGAAACCGATGCCTCTACCAATTGGGCCACAGCAGTAAGGAAAGGTACTCCTGGTGGGAGTCGAACCCACACCCGGACTGTTTCTAAGACAGCCGCCTCTACCAATTGGGCTACAGGAGTAAGGAAAGGGAGGATGGCAAATAACTCAAACGCATGTGGAAAAGAGCTGTGAAACTTCGCAGCACTGCTCGATTCATGGTCTTTGGGACATGGTCGGGATGGCTGGATTCGAACCAGCGGCTGCTTGTCCCCAAAACAAGCCGTCTGACCACTGACTTACATCCCGTGGTACTGCTGGTGGGACTTGAACCCACACCTGTCGGTTCTTAAGACCGATGCCTCTGCCAGTTGGGCCACAGCAGTAAGGAAAGGTACTCCTGGTGGGAGTCGAACCCACACCCGGACTGTTTCTGAGACAGCCGCCTCTACCAATTGGGCTACAGGAGTAAGGAAAGGGAGGATGGCGAATAACCCAGGCGCATGAGGAAAGGGCATCTGCGGGGATTGGCAGTGTTTCCTTTCTCCTCCCCAAAGCCCCGCCAGGGGTCGAACCTGGACTCTCCTCATTCAAAGTGAGGCATGTTGCCATTTACACCACAGGGCTAGATCTACTCGGGATCGCGAATAAATTAAAACCACGTCAGTTCGGGATAACGCCTTGGCGACTAAAGTCGCGGCTATCAGAACAAAGTCCGCCGTTGCGGACTATGAAAATTCGTAGTTTGAGAACCCGCGAAGGCGGGTTTCGCTCCGCTAGTCGCGGTTTCAACCGCCAGATTTTCTTATCCCGAACTCACGTTAAAACCAGAATTTTATTTTTGAAAGCGCGGCTCAGCCGCGCTTTCAAAAATAGGTTTTGGATTTTATTTAATTCAAGATCCTTAATGCCGAGGCAGGTCTCGAACCTGCAACCTCCTGATTCAGAGTCAGGCGACTTTACCGATTCGTCCACTCGGCAGTGGTTGCATCTGTTTTCATCCAAACAATGCCCCAACTAAATGCGGTTAGGGGATGGGAATGGCAGGATTCGAACCTGCGTCTCCAGAGCTTCAAGCTGGTGCTACAACCGTCTCAGCTACATTCCCGTATCCGAAGTTGCAAAGCGGAAGGCAGAGGAATCGAACCCCCGGCTTGTTACACCGCCCTGGTTTTCAAGACCAGTTGCCGACCATTCAGCGGTGCCTTCCAAAATTTAGTCACCCAGAATTTAGTAACAATCAGGACTTACGCAAAACTTGCGTCATCCTGAGTAAATTCGTTGATTTTGTGGCCGCGTCGCGGCCACAAAATCAACAAAATACGTCAGTCCAGACAATATGAGCCAGATTTGGGTGCGATCGCACCCAACGGAGAGGGAGGGATTCGAACCCTCGGCGGCGGTGAACCCACCGCTCCTTCTTAGCAGGAAGGCGCTTTAACCCGCTCAGCCACCTCTCCTTGTGAGCTGTGATGCACTGAAACACGAACCCATAGGCCGGGCTGGACTTGAACCAGCAATGCATAAAAGCGGCGGTTTTACAGACCGTTGCCCACACCCGTAGGCGAGCCGACCTTGAAACATATTTTGTTGATGGTGTGGGCACTATCAACAAAGGGCATCCATTGCATGTAAGTTTGAGCAGCGTTTTGGGAATCGAACCCATCGCTTTTAAGGCGAGTACAGCCAGTATGTAAGCTGTTCGAATAGGGACACGCAATGGAACGCAGAGACTAGGATTTGAACCCAGACTAAAGGCTTTGGAGACCCCTGTGCTGCCGTTACACCATCTCTGCATTGGGTTTGAAAAAAGCGAGAACCGTTGCCATCTCGCGAGACTCCAGGGAGAGAATCGTTCGCGTAGCGTCTCCGCAGGAGATACTCTCGATGTCGGTGTTGCAGACCGATGCCTTCCCACTTGGCGACCTGGAGTTGATCGGGTTTTCTACATTTGAATGAGGCCAGATGGTTTTCGAAAGCACCGCAGTGCAGTACTTTCGAAAGGTATTCATCCGACTTAAACACGCAGCGCGATAACCCAAGATTTGGGGTGACGGACGGGACTCTAACCCGTTAAGGCTGGTGTCACAGACCAGCGCCGCGATCGCTTTGGCTTCCGTCACAAGGCTCGGACAGGACTTGAACCTGTAACCCCTCGCTTAACAGGCGATCGCTCTGACCAATTAAAGCTACCGAGCCGGGTTGGGTGGATGGGTGGATGAGCAGATGGGTTGGGACGCTTGCATTGAAGCTAAGGTTTTCCGCATCCACTCAATGCCCCTGTTATTCATCCACGCCACTACTTGGGAGCCTCGACGGGAGTTGCACCCGCTTCTCTCTGGGTGAAAACCAGAGCGACTTGTCTATTTGCCCACGAGGCTATGGGTATTGAAAATGCGATAGAGATAGAGATAGAGATAGCGCAGCGCTTGTCACGCACCACTCACACCCTTCACGTATCGGTTGGAAGCCTCGACGGGAGTTGCACCCGCTTCTCTCTGACTGAGAATCAGAGCGACTTATCTATTCGTCCACGAGGCTGTGTTGGAGTTGTGAGAGTTGATAGCCTCGCATCTCACAAAGACTCCAAGAGGGGGGCGACATATAACCATGTTGGATAGATGACAGTTGGCGACGAGGAAGCAGGGTAAGCGATCGCCAACACCAGATTTTCGAGCCAAGTGAAAATCCAAACCTCTACCTGTATGACATGGAGATATGTCGCCAACGGGGGAGATGGGATTTGAACCCACGATCTTTCGCTCGACAGGCGACTGCTTTGAGCCAGACTAAGCTACACCCCCAGAAATGCAGGGTTGGAAACGTTGTCACTCATCCCCCCAGGCTCGACATCGCCTGTATGGAAGAGAACAACACCCTGCAGGTTGCATTGTTGCAACGATTTTTGGATGAATTTGGGTGATACCTATTTAGTTGTCAAGGTTCAGTTCAAGGTGGAAGAAAACAGTTGGCTCTCTGCGGTGAGCGTTCTGTTGTCATACTACAGTTATGCTACATAAATACTACAGATGTCAAGGGGGTTTTAGAAACTTTTTCCTGATTTTTTGGCAGATATGCGTGTAAACGTCAGAAATCGTTGTTCTCAAACCAACCTGCACTTCAAGCTTTTTCAGACACGACTTTGTGTTGAATTACTTGAAATTACGAAGTTTGCATGCGGGAAATTTGCCCACACAACTCCAGTAGCGCGATCGCTCACGCTTCCGTTTGCGTAGTATGCCGCTGTAGTATGTTGCGTCTGGGAAGGGGTTAGAGGCAGGGGCAATCAGTGGTTAGTGCCACCGATCAAGCCCCTGCGTTATCCTTCAGACCTCTGGCTAACGAGCCGAGATCGCCTGTTCCTGGGTCATTTGCCACAGTTTGTAGACAAAGAACTCTAACCGATTGGGCAATGCCACAATGAACATGCCTTCCTCTGCCTGAGTGCTTTCGGCGATCCAGCTACCGTACAGGCTGACTTCGATGAAGTCCTCATCCACAATGGTCAGATCGACATCGGGGATACCTGCCACCTGCAACTCGGTCTGCAAGTGTGCCAGTCCGCGCATTGCTTTGGCGATCAGGAACGATGCCCGACCGGGTTCCACATAAAGGGTTTGCCCGGTTCGCAATGCCAGCATGACCCGCTGAGCAACGAGCACCTCTAGGGGAGCCGCAATTTGCTCCATAAACAATCCGTCTGCGGTATAAGTCAGTTTCAACATGACGTTGACGCCTCTCTCGATGAGGGTTTGACAAAGGTGAACACAAACACGGTCAAAACAAACGATCTCTGGGGCTGCCGAGGGGAGGCGCAAAATTGGTTGCGATCGCTCCCTCAGGGCAGGGTCTGGGTTTGCCAGAACTGTTCGGCAAACTGGAGCGCCGGATGAATCGGAGCTTTTGGCCGATGGGAAAGGGTCATGCCAACCTCGTGGGGGAGGCGAGCGCCTTTCTGGCCGTTGCATGATTCACAGGCGGTCACGACGTTATCCCAGGTATGAGAACCGCCCTTCGAGCGGGGGATGACGTGATCCAGCGTGAGATGCCGGGTGCTGCCGCAGTATTGGCAAGCATGGTGGTCGCGTCGGAGGACTTCGCGTCGCGTCACCGCTGGCACCTTCCAGAACCGTTCGGGGTTGGTGTGAATCAGTCGAATATGCTCGGGGACGACCAGCACCAAATTGGGCGATCGCACTTCCCACTGCTGTCCAGTGCCAAAGCCGAGGGCCTCGGCCTGCCCGTTTACCAACAACACGACAGCGCGTTTGATGTTGATGCGGGATACAGGCAGATAGTTCTTGGAGAACACGACGACGGAATGCTGCAACACGGCATCGCGAACCACGGGGTTCTGTGCCGACGCTGTTTGGGTAAGTTGCTGCGGTTTCATTGAATAGAAATCCTCCAAAAAACAACCCCCGCTACTGAATCCATCAGGAGCGGGGGCCGAAAGAACGCATTAAGCGACATCAGGGTGAGGTCGGACTCGTCCTAAACCTCCCGCTCTTGGGTTGTACGTAATCAGGATTCAGCCATTGCTGGACTGGGGTGGGCAAACATAGTTCAAACCGTTCAATTACGGTTCCTGTAATAGATTTGAGGCCGACGAGGTTGCCAGAGCGAAGCCGATTGCTACTAAAGCGAATAACGTGTGAGCCGCCAAAGAGAACAGTATTAGAGGCGGCCATGCCCAGGGATTCACCCAGTGCCATACCCAAGGACTTGCCTGTGCGGTGCATGCCAACTATGGGGAAACCAACGGGCACAACGACAACACCCGATCTGCCTACGACAAACCGTGCCACGCTTGCCGCAAACCCACCTTGGGCGCGGTGCTGCATCGCACGGAGAGCTGTATGTAGAGATCGGGATAACATCGAAGGTATTGGTTTAGAAAAAACTTTAGTGAAGACACCCTAATGCTACACGCGTAATACAGGAATGTCCAGATGTTTCGCAATTTTTTTCAGAGACTTCTTTAAACCTTTATGGCATTACATGCTGAGATAAACCCAAGATGTTTTTGAAAGTCATGCGATGTACGGTTTTCAAAAACATCTGCCCTCATCTGAATGCTATAGAGCCCAAATGCATAGAGTTACATCTGGTAGCACCGAGATAGCAGGGAAGAAGGCGAAGCGATCGCCCTCAGATCCCCTGTTCAACCAAGTATTAGCGGAGACGCGGTTCAGCCGCAGCGGGTTCCTGGGTCGTTGTGTTGGTCGTCTGGGTCGATTCGGCGCTGCGACGGGCAATTTCGGCATAGCGGAGACGGTCTTCTGCCGTGCGGAGGGCATGCTCAGCGGGAGCCAGAGTTTGGGCGATCGCCGCCCGGTTTTGTAAATCCTCGGTCGAAGACACCAAATCGCTCAAGCTCCGGATGAGTTCGCGCAAGCTATCCCGTAACTCTGGGTCTCCCGTTAGCTCATCCAAATCGGCAGTAATTTTCTGCACATTCTGGAAGGTGGCACGGGCCGAATCCAGGGTTTCCTGCAAGAGCAAAATATTTTCGTCGGTCGCAATGGAGGTGGAGAGGGTGCTCAAACTAGCCGAGGCTTCAGCGGCACTAGCAGCAGCATCGGAGGCATTGGCAACGAGGAGTTCGAGGTCGTCCACGAGGCCATCATCTTCAACTAGCGGCGTAATCTCTCCGACGATATAGCTAATTTCCCCAGTGGTGCGATTCAAATTATCCAGAGTTGCCACGATCGCCCCTCGGTTAGATTCCAGCAATCGGTTTAGCTCATTCGCCGTCACCCCAGCCTGGGTCGCGGCTTGTCCGATTCGTGTCGTCGTCACGTTCAGATTTTGGAGCAGCGGCTCCACTTCGTCTTGCACCGATTCGGCGATAACGGTGACTGAATCAGCCAGCCGAGCCACTTCTTCCGCCGCCTCGGAAGTATTACCCGTCAGCGCAACGATGTTGTCGAACAGTTCTTGATCCGCAAATAGATCGGCCAGGGTGATGGTTGCAGCAATTAGCTCGTTAAAGGTCGCCCCAACTTGCCCCGAAACGCGATCGCCGTTGCAGATAATGCCGCTGCTTTCACAGTCATCCGCCAATGGATTGGTCGCCACGTTAACGCCCTCACCGGGCGGTGGAATAATATCAATCGTGGCTTCTCCAATCAGCCCCGTTTGGTTCGTGAGGATAACGGAGTTCATTGGAATCTCCAGGGTTGCCGGACGAATTTCAATTTCGACCTCTGCCGCACTCCCCGTCGCGGAGACCGACGACACACGTCCGACGACAACCCCGCGATAGCGCACAGCCGAACCAACCTGAACCCCCCCTGCATCTTCAAAGGTGGCCGTGAACTCGTAGCTGCGAGAGCCTAAGCGAAAGCCTCGGATCCAGATGACCAGCGCTCCGATGGTGATTAAACCTAACAATATGAGTAGACCAACGGATCCTTCTCGAAATGTACGCGATCGCATCCCACTCCCCTCCAGCAACCATGCAAATCCTGTTTGAGCCGATTCGTATCCCAACCGATTAAATCAGGTTATCGCCTGTTTCAAATGCCGCAAGTGGGTGAAGTGTGACGCTGACTGGCGCTGTCTACAACATCCACCTACAAGTCGCCCGCAGCGCAAAGGGGCGTTAGCCCTCAGTTCCTGCAAGAATTTTTCGCGGTTGAAACAGAGCGTGCCTATTTTGCGACCTGAATTGGCCCTTCTACTTGTCCATTGAAAAACTGACGCACCATCGGGTGATCAATGGTGTCGATATCTTTCACCTGCCCTTCCCATTGCACCTTGCCTTGATACAAAAAGATGATGCGGTCGGCGGTGCGACGAATGGTGCTGTCCTGGTGCGTCACCATAACATAGGTGCTACACCCTACTTCGTTGCATTGCAGGTTGCGAATGAGGTCTTCGATCACGGTTGAGGCAATGGGATCCAGCCCCGCAGTGGGCTCGTCGTAGAGTAACA
Source organism: Vacuolonema iberomarrocanum LEGE 07170 (assembly GCA_015207365.1). Classification (GTDB taxonomy): domain Bacteria; phylum Cyanobacteriota; class Cyanobacteriia; order Elainellales; family Elainellaceae; genus Vacuolonema; species Vacuolonema iberomarrocanum. The sequence continues at coordinate 34,443 of JADEXA010000013.1, read as the reverse complement.
CTTCGGGACGAGAATGGACATCTTCTGGATTTTCCATGATGGCGCGGGCAAAGCTGACACGCTTGCGCATCCCGCCGGAGAGCTGAGCCGGAAAGCGATCGCCAATTCCCGGCAAGCCAACCATGTCCAGCTTGCGATCGACCAGATTTTGAATATCCTCCGACGACAGATGCGTGTGCTGAAACAAGGAAAACCCTACATTCTCATAGACATTCAGCGAATCGAACAGGGCAGCCTGCTGAAATACCATGCCAATGCCCACCGGGTCTGGAGCATCTTCGACCAGCCCCTCGCGCTTTTGTCCCTGGATATAAATTTCTCCTTCATCGGGAGCCAGCAGTCCTGCAATAATCCGCAGGATGGTCGACTTTCCTGTCCCCGACGGTCCAATGATGGCAAGGGCTTCACCCTTTCGAATCGATAAATCCAAGCCATCTAAAATGACGTTTTGCCCAAAGGCTTTACGGATACCTTTGAGTTCAATCAATGGTGCATCTTGTGAGGGTGACATAGCAGTTGGAAGGGCCGCATGGTGCTCAGACACAAATAACTCCAAACTCGTTTAAGAGCATTTTTAACCCAGGTCTTTCCCTTTTGCATAGATTAGTTTCATGCCAATCCGATCACCCTGAATCCCACCGACCATCTATTCATTCTGTCGCAAAAAGCAACAAAGTCGACCCTCCCCCTGGGTGATTACGTGAGGCGGCATAGTCGGGCAACGGAATTGCGAGAGAAGGTGCAAAAATAATCGGAACTGGGTAGGTTTTGCCACCGATTGCCGAATGGACTGGTATTCTTTGCAACAGGTATGGGCGGCATGACTGACCTACATTGGCGCTAGCAACAACTTAAATGTGCTGGGTACTCTTCGAGTTTATCGAAAACCCACTGGTTCATTGTGTGGTTCTCTTGCCTCAGCTTGCCCTAGCTCGCTCTTATTTAAATTTGAATTGACACGGATACCCCACCATGTCGAACGGATTATTGAAATATGCCCTCCGAGCCTTACGTTCGGAACCCGCCCGCCCTCTTCCCCAAGTGCGCATGTCCAACCGTCGCTTTGGCCAATGGTTTAAATGGCTGTCACCGGGGCTTTCGGTGAAGCGTTGGCTGTTTGTCAGTGCGGCGGGGGTGTTGTTATGTGGCCTGGGCATTGCTATCTGGTCGCGGCAAACGCCCGTCTTTCGCCTCGGGCAGTTTATCAGCGAAACCCTGAGCTTAGTCACACAACTTATCCCCAACTATGTGAGTGGGCCGCTTGTGGCGCTTGTGGGGTTGCTGCTGGTGTTGTGGGGACACACTCGCAGCCTCAACACGCTGACGGATGTGCTGATGCCAGAGGGTGATGAGGAGCTGGTAGATCGGTTGATGACCCATCGGCGGCTGAATCGTGGGCCTCGAATTGTAGCGATTGGTGGGGGGACAGGGCTGTCGACCTTACTGCGGGGCTTGAAGCAATACAGCACGAATATCACGGCGATCGTGACGGTGGCGGATGACGGGGGATCGTCGGGGCGGTTGCGGCGAGAAATTGGCGTCTTGCCACCGGGGGATATTCGCAACTGTCTAGCCGCCTTGGCAAACGAAGAAAAGCTACTAACAGAGCTATTTCAGTATCGCTTTCAGGCAGGGAATGGCCTGAGTGGGCACAGCTTTGGCAACCTGTTCTTGACGGTGATGACAGAGGTGACGGGGGATCTGGAGCGGGCGATCGCTGCCATTTCTAAAGTCCTCGCGGTGCAAGGGCAAGTGTTGCCTTCGACCCTCAGCGATATTCAACTGTGGGCCGAATTGGAAGATGGCCGTCTGATTAAGGGTGAGTCCAACATCACCGAAGCGAACGGCAAAATCGTCAACATTGGTTGTACACCGTCGCATCCTCCAGCCTTACCTCGCGTGTTAGAGGCGATCGAAAAGGCAGATTTGATCATTATTGGCCCCGGTAGCCTCTACACCAGCATCATTCCCAACCTGCTCGTGCCCGAAATTGTGGAGGCGATCGCCCGCTCTAAAGTGCCCTCGGTCTATGTTTGCAACATCATGACGCAACCGGGGGAAACGCAGGGCTACACGGTGTCCGACCATATCCGGGCGATCGATGCGGCAACGGGAGGGCGTCCTATCTTCGATGTGGTGCTGATGCAACGGCATGTGCCCTCCGCCAGTACACTGATCAAGTATTCTCAAGAAAATTCTCATCCTGTTTACTTTGACCGAGAGGCCGTGATGCGGCAGGGGCGACGCGCAATTCTTGCCAATGTGATGGAGGAAGATGCGGCAACGGGCTATGTGCGCCACGATAGCGATCGCCTGGCTCGCGTTCTTCTCCGTTGGTATGGGCGAATTCAAGGGCTTTAAGGTGATTGGCAGGCTGTCTATAAGGCTTGGGGGCGAAGCTGGCGGAGAAATCTGATGGCTACTATGAATTGGACTTGGGGGCGCGTCGCCCCCCAAACCCCCTGACTGGGGGAACGAAGCACGTTCCCCCAGACCCCCTTCCGCAAGGGGCTTTGCATGAGGTGCGTTCAGCCGCTTCGCATCGGTAGGCAGCATCCGGTTGCGGTGAAGTCTTCTCTTCTACTATTTGTTTGCAAACCTGACCAAATGGCTTGCTAGGATAAAGCTTGCTTTATGTCCGTTGGTTTGGGTCTATCCACTTTACTTCTCGCGCTAGAAATTTATGTCTCAGGAATTATTGCGATCGCTCGTTTGGACGGATTACCGGCTCGCTGTCTTGTTTGCTGTGCTGCTGCCGCTGGTGTTGCTGTTGTGGGCAACGGTGAAGCGGAAGGAAGCGATGCAGCGACTGCTCATCATCTATTGGCGTGTTGCTAGTTTGCTGGCGATTACGGTGTATCTGATGATTGGCAATTTGCCGATTGCGTTCCTCACTGGCTTTCTGGCGCGGGTGCTGATTCCGACGGGGCTGTGGTTTTGGACTGATATTAATGAGGAAATCGACGACCAGATGGATTCTCTGCTAAAGCTTTGCCTCACGGCATGGCGCTGGGCGGTAAGTGTCTACTGCGGGTTGGGGGCGATCGCAACCCTTCCCTTTTTGCGCTGTGCGTTTGACCGCGGCATTTATGAAACCCCCTTCTGCCAAGTTTGGCGCGAAGCTCCGCTGATTTACCAGGATGTCCTCCACGCCAACTACACGTCCGGCTTTCTCGCCTTCTGGGGCATTGTCGGAGTCATCATCTATACGCTTTACTTCGCCTATTTTGTTGTCGTCCGTTTGGGCCGCGAAGGGCGTTCTGCGTTGGATCAGTAAGACCAATTCTACGAAAACCAAAACCAGATAATTTTTTGAAAGCCCCGCAATGCGGGGCTTTCAAAAAATTATCTGTAGTGGATTCTTAGCGAATTGATAGAAGTCAAGTCCTGGCAACTCAAGTCACAGCTATGGACGAAAACTCTAACTATCGTTTGCGCCCGCTGTTTTGCAGCGGGCGCAAACGATAAGAGCGTAGGGTTCACTCCGCTAGAACAATTCCCTGGCGGGCGGGGAGAGATAAGTGCAGCGCCCCGTCTTCCCAAGCTGCCTGACCGGCTCCGTAGACCCTCTTCGCAGGATAAACCTTCAACCCATCCACAGGTATTGACGTCTCAACGGGGGTTTCGCCTGCATTGACTGCAATGACGAGCGTTTCGGGTGTGCCACCATCGCCAGCTTCTAACTGCCGTGCAAAGGCAACGAGATCTCCCATTGCCCCCAGCGCTTCATAAGCGCCGATGCGGAGGGCAGGGTATTGGTGCCGCAGGGCGATGAGGCGGCGATGATAGTCGAGGACATCTCGTTCCCATTGGTCTTCGGGGACGAAGCCACTGCGACAGTCTGGATCCACACCGCCCTTCATGCCAACTTCGTCGCCATAGTAAATGCAGGGCGGGCCAGGTAGGGCAAACATCAGTAGGGTGGCTAGTTGAACGGTGGCGCGATCGCTCCCCACAATCGACAGCAACCGGGCTGTGTCGTGACTATCCAGCAAATTGAGTTGGGTCAGTTGAATCTGCCAGTCATGCTGATGCACCAGAGCTTTGACCCGCTGGGCATAGTTCTGAGCATTCAAGGCGGGGTAGGGTTCGTAGGCCCGATCTCTGACCTGATCCATAAGGACGCGATCGCCTCCCGTGAAGGCGATCGTGGCGGCGGTCAGCGGATAGTTCATCACCCCATCAAACTGAGTGCCATCCAGCCATTCCGTCGCATCGCTCCAAACCTCGCCCACAATGTAAGCCTCGGGATTGATCGCCTTGATGCGCTGACGAAATTCCTGCCAGAAGCCCTCCGCTTTCACCTCGTAAGGCACATCCAAGCGCCACCCATCAATGCCCTTTTGCACCCAATATTCGCCAACCTGCATAATATATTCCCGTGTCTGGGGATTGTCGTGATTGAACGCAGGAAGCGCTCGGTTTCCGGCCCAGCCCTCGTAGTTAGCAGGGAGGCTGCCATCGTAAGCGGAGAGCGGCCATCCTTCGATCCGAAACCAGTCCACCCAGGGAGATTGCGGGCCATTCTCTAGAATGTCGTTGAAGTAGAAAAATCCTCGCCCGGTGTGGTTAAACACGCCATCAAGGACGATCCGGATTTGGCGCGCATGGGCTGCGTCGAGTAAGGCATCAAAGGCGGCGTTCCCTCCGAGCAATGGGTCGACGAGGTAGTAATCGTGGGTGTGATAGCGGTGGTTGGATGTGGACTGGAAGATTGGGGTGAAGTAAATCGCGTTGATGCCCAGGTCTTGCAGATAATCTAGGCGATCGATGACACCCCAAAGATTGCCACCTTTGTAGCCATCAAATGTTGGCAATGCATCCCACGGTTCTAGGGGTACATGCTCAGCGGGGGAAGCTGTAGGGGGAACCACCCGAGCAAAGCGATCGGGGAAAATTTGGTAGAACACAGCGTGCTTGACCCAGTCTGGAGTTTGAACCGTCATCAAGAACCTCGTATTGCCGACACGACATCCTTATTGTGTGGGGTCGTCCAAATGTCGGCAATCGCGAGGATTACATTGGCTCAGCAGAGAGTGCAGTTCCTGTAAGGATTGGATTTTTTGAAGTTGCCGCAGCCAAGGATGATTTTTGCTTGACTGGAGGAAACATAGGGTTTGATGCGGCGCGATGCATCACAAAGTTTGCCGCTTTAATTTCTACCCAATGACTGAAATGATTGGGCAGCAAGCATAACGAAGTCGCTTCCCAGGTTATAAATGTGGCCCAACTGCCAAGGCTTCAGTGTAAGAATCTGGCAGGAAAGAGGCAGAAAACTGACAAGCATGTAGGAGAACCTTTAGTCAGAATCGTTATGACTATGATTATCGCTATGATGATATAGTCGTAACAGTTCGTAAACAGAGGTTAAAGCCCTATCACCTTGATTCTGCCTGTCTTTGAGTTAGATTAGCTCGATGAGCGTTAGGTAGATTTATATGGAATGATGAGCCTGTTTTCGTAGATGGCTGTTGTTGCCAGAACTTGTTATTGCAACTGATGCATGGCAGACGCTGAATGGCAGATGCTGACTTGCAAACAACTAATCGCAGACAATTTAGGAGTGTAGATTCATGACTCATCACGAGTGCCTACGGGTTGGGCAGGCGGCTCCTGACTTTACCGCCACAGCCGTTGTAGACCAGGAGTTCAAGACCATCAAGCTGTCAGATTATCGCGGCAAATATGTGGTTCTGTTCTTCTATCCTCTGGACTTTACATTTGTTTGCCCCACGGAAATTACCGCATTTAGCGATCGCTACGAAGAGTTCAAAACCATCAACACCGAAGTTTTGGGCGTATCCGTAGATAGCGAATTCTCTCACCTCGCCTGGATCCAGACCGATCGCAAGAGCGGTGGGGTTGGCGACCTGACCTATCCTTTGGTGTCTGACATCAAGAAAGACATTAGCGAAGCGTACAACGTCCTTGACCCAGATGGTGGCGTTGCGCTACGGGGTCTGTTCATCATCGACAAAGATGGTATCGTGCAGCACGCAACCATCAACAATCTGGCCTTTGGTCGCAACGTAGATGAAGCCCTACGGGTACTGCAGGCTATTCAATATGTACAGGCAAACCCCGACGAAGTTTGCCCTGCGGGTTGGCAGCCTGGCGACAAGACCATGAATCCGGATCCGGTGAAGTCCAAGGAATTCTTTGCAGCCGTCTAGATTGCCGTTGCGTTTGGCTCAAACCGTCCGGAGAAAAGTCTCACATAGATACCAATCAGGGAGCTTCGGCTCCCTTTTTTTAGCAATTTGCCATACATAGCCTTGCGCATTGAGATTAGGATCAATATTTTTTGAAAGCCGACCAGTGCGCAGCTTTCAAAAAATATGGGGTTTTCCTCAAGCGCGTAGCGCTATAGATGGCTGACGGCATCAGGCAATACGGTGTCGAGAATTTCTGTGTTCAGGATATTGTTGATAACAAGGTTTTGTGTGGAGTGACGTTATGATTCAACGGTGTGCGATCGCCATTGCCACAGCTTTAGCGGTACTGACCCCGCAGCTTGCCGTGGCCTTTCCCCTCCAGTCTGGACGCTACAGCAACGGGACACGCTCGTTTCTGCTCGTCGAGCGGGAGGGGCAGATGTGTTTCCAAGGATTTGTTGGCAGCAACCTCTACGTCACCGCATCGATTTCGCGCGATCGCGACTTCGATGGCTTCTTCAAAGTCCACGAAACCGAGGAGCGCCTGTACCAGGACACCCTCAGCCAGCTCCTGGCCGGCCCCATCCATAGCTTAGACCTGTATGACTTGCTGGGCGAAGAACCCATTACTATTAACGACCTCATGAACGATTGCCTGGACGAGGATGACGACTTCTACGAAGAAATCACCACAGTCGGATAAACCCACCCCCATCCCTGATGGTTGGCTAGAAATTGGCACTATTGTCGGCGCTCATGGCTTGCAGGGAGAACTGCGGGTGTATCCCGCTTCCGACTTTCCAGAGCGGTTTGAGCAGCCGGGGGAGCGCTGGCTGCTGGCTCCCGACGGCGATACGCCCCAATCCACTCAACTGGTGCGGGGACGCTTCCAGCACGGTAAGGGCTTATTCATCATCAAGCTGGGGAAGGTAGACTATCGCGACCAGGCCGAAGCCCTGCGCCGCTGGCGTTTGATTGTTCCCGAGAGCGATCGCCCGCCGCTGGAAGAGAACGAGTACCATGTCGCCGATCTCATTGGCTTACAAGTAGTGGATCAGGAAACGGGTGAGGCAATTGGCGTTGTCTCCGATGTCCTCCCCGCCGGAAACGATCTACTCCAAGTCACCTTGGACGCACCCCAAAACCCCAAAAATCCTAACGTCCTCATCCCCTTCGTCCCCGAAATCGTCCCCGTGGTTGATCTGGAAAACGGCTTCGTCGCAATCACCCCACCCCCTGGCCTGATCGAGGGCTAGCCCAATGCGACGGTTGATTATCGGCATTATGGGTCCTGGTGAACAGGCGTCTGCGGATCTGTGTGCGATCGCCTACGACCTCGGCTACCACATCGCTACTGCAGGCTGGGTTGTGCTGACGGGCGGACGCAACACCGGGGTTATGGATGCCGCCTGCCGGGGCGCAAAAGCCGCCAATGGCCTTACCCTCGGCATCCTCCCCGGCATGGACGACACGCACCTCTCACCTGCTGTTGATCTGCCCATTTTCACAGGGATGGGGCATGCCCGCAACGCCATCAATGTGCTGTCCAGCGATGTCGTCGTCGCCTGCGGCATGGGCTGTGGCACCGCTTCGGAAGTAGCGCTGGCGCTGAAGAACGGAAAACCTGTCATCTTAGTGCGCTCGGATAGCGTTAGCGAGGCGTTTTTTAAGCAATTGGCTCCAGGCCAGGTGCAGGTTGTAACGATGCCCGATGAGGTGGTGGAGCGAATTCGAGCGATGGATTGGCACAAATAGCCTTGCCACGTCATCCCGGTTTGTAGCCCCGCAAATAAATTGCGGGCTACAAGCAGCAAGTTCGTTAAAACGAACTGAGCCATATTAGAAACAGCCTGAGTCCAAGCAGGTGGACTTGGCCCGATAGCCCGCAATTTATTTGTGGGTGTTTGCTCCAAAGAAAAGGCCGTCGCTTCAAAGCACTAGAAAGTCGCCAACATCAAAAATCTAAATCAAACGTCTAAAATCTAAAATTTCCTTGGCGGCGTTGAAAGATCGCCAGCCGTTCCTGCCACTGCTCCCAGTAGGGCTGAAGCTCTGCCAGGTCAAAGGTAAAGACCTCGGCGGGTTGGTCGGGAAGGGCGACGACGAGACGGGCGTGGCGGAGTTCTTGCGGAGAGTCTGCGTCCTGCGCCTGCCACTCCTGGTTGACGGCACCGCAGTAGGCGGCCAGTTGTAGGGGGCCATCATACAAGCGTTCAATACTACCTTTGGGGCGATCGCCCGTCTTCCAGTCGAACAGGCAGGGCACGCCGTCATAATCCACCACGCAGTCCACCTTGCCCGCATAGCCCAGGTCGTGGTGGAATACCACTTGCTCGACCAGATGCACATTCTGAACCTTCGTGAGAATCGGTTGGAGGCTTTTCCAGTAGGGCAGCACCAGCTCGGGCGGAGTTGGAGGTGCCTCTCCTTGAAGGTACTGGCGGATATGTTTGTGGGTAAGGGTGCCGCGTCGGCTAGCGGCGATCGCCACTCGGCCTGCTTCCTCAGCTCCCAGGCGATCGCGCCACCGTGCCAGCGCTTCCCGCGCTTCTGGGGGGCGGGTGGCATTGAGCACTGTCGTGACGCTGGGGAAGCGGACGCCATCGTCATTGGCGAAGTATCCCCGGCGGTTGCGAGTCGGTTTCATAACAGCAGCGAGTGGATAGGCGATGGGCAAGCTTTCTTGATCCGACAAAGGCAACACTTATGCATTTCGTTAATTTTGTGGTCTCGACGCGGCCACAAAATTAACGAAATCACTCATAGCGCTGTGCGCGTTAGTTAAGTACGGTTGTGTGGGGCGCGGCGCGCCCCACACAACCGTTGCTGTGCTTAATGCGGTTGCACACCGCTACAGGATTACGCAAGTTTTGCGTCCGTCCTAAAGGGGCAAAAAAACAGAGGCGTGATAACACGCCTCTGGACGGGGTCTATAGACCAATGGCTGATAGAACAGCGAGAGGCCGCGCAATCGGTTGAATCGACCCGATCGCGATCGCACCCTTAGCCCAGCAGATTTCCGAAGGTTTCGAAAATGCCGGACTCAACAATCTTGAAAATGAGGTAAGCGAAGGCGGCCCCACCGATGCCACCCACTAGGAAGGAACTCGCAAATTCGCTCCAGCCTTCAGAGGTGCTGAGGGCTTCGGGAGGATTGGGAGTGGTAATGGTGGAAATCGGCTTGCTGACGCCAACGCTGCTGTACACCGAGAGGCAAAGCGTGAGGATCACCACCAGAATGACCGCTTCGGTCAGCCCGACTTCGCTGGAAAGAGGCGTGTTGCGGAACTGGCTGGTGAGGGCGAAGGGTCCAAAGAGCAGGTATCCATGCGCCATGCCCACTTCCAAACCCCGACGTTGGGGCGATAGCCCAGCCCGATAAGCAGGTAGGTTGTTGATCAGGGCTTTGGTGAAGCCGGAGGAATTGATAGGAGTGGCAAGGTTACCGATCTGGGGATCCCCAGCTGGCTTAACAAAATCTTCCATGACGGTTACGTGTTAATACTACGAGGGTTTTTACAAAAGAATGAAAGTCTAGAGCTAGAGGCTAGGGGGATTGTCGCTCTCGATGTAAATGAACAAGAAGGCCATCACAACAGCCGGGAAAACCCAACCGACGATGGGAACAAAAATTGACGGTAAGTATGACGCTGCCATAGTTCTTTCCTAATGTCCTGATATGAACCGAACGGTATTACGTACAGAATTTACTGCCAATGTGAAAAGGATTGGCGTTACGCTAAGAATTTTTAACAAAAGAGAACGAGTTACAAATCTTTACTTGGTAGGACTTATATCAAATCCGGTTAGATAGCCGTAAGACTCAACTATCGTTTGTGCCCGCTGCAATGCGGCGGGCACAAACGATAGTTGAGTTCTTCAGCCGGATTTGATAGTACGCAAAACTTGCGTAATCCTGAGTAAATTTGATGATTTTGTGGCCGCGCTGCGGCCACAAAATCATCAAATGCGTCCGTCCTGAGTGAATTAGATCTCTAGCTCATCCAGGGAAAGGGAGGGGAGATCGGGCGGAATGACAGGGCGATCGCAGGTCACTTTGTGGCTTTCACGCTGGGTGGCGAGTTCGATGGCGATCGCCTCTAGCTGTACCTCCAGGCACCCGTGGGGAACGGTGAGAGAGGCCCAGGCTTCGCGATCGCCATTGCTGTTGGGCACAAAGTTCATCAACCAACGGGGACCATCCAGTAGGGCGCGGTTTTGCAAATCCTGCAGCCAGAGCTTGACGCCGATGGGATGGGGCGTCTGGGGCATCGTGACGGTAACATCGACCGTTTCCCCAGAGACCAATTCGCCCGTTTTGATGAAGATTTGAGGGGTGGGGGGCGGTTCAGTGTTGAGGGCAGTATCGGGGTCAGGCTGCGTTACCCGAGGCGATGTCTGGAAGGAGAGCGATCGCCGAGGGGGAATAGGGGCATCGTCTTCGATGACGACCTCACGCGCCGCCGCTGGGTTGTTAGTGCCCGACAGCGGGCGATCGCCCAAAAAGTTCGACAGTTCTGCATCCGTTGCCAGGGAATTGAGCCGTTCAAAAAAGCGATTTTGCAAATCCAGGGAACGAAAAGCCAATTCTTCTGCCGAGGCCGCTGGCTCGGGCTGTTCGTTGGCATCGGTTTCAATCGGCTCAGACTGTTCTATGGACTCAAAGTCTACGGACTCTAAGCCCTTCAGTACATCATCCGCTTCCTCCAGGGGGTCACTTTCGGTGGGGACAAAGGGATCGGGTGCAGTCGGCTGCGGCTCCATCTTCGCTTCTGCTCGCTCGACAGCCGACTGCATTTGCGGCAAGTCAATGGGTGAAGGAGCAGACGGTTTGGGGCGAGGCGTGGCTTCGACGTTGAGCTTGGGCGGTAAGATTTGCGGCTCCGATGGCTTGGGCATGGGCACCGATTTGGGCATCGTGGCTGGGCGATCGTTCAGCGGCTGTACGACATTCAGTAAGCTGAGGTCGAGGGCGGCGGGCGGGGCCTCATCGCCAAACGCCGCTTTCAGGTCAGCCGAGACATTGCTGGCGATCGCCTGTAGCAACTCATCTAGGCTGGCGGTAACCGAGAAGTCTTCGCTCACCAAAATGACGGGATCATCATCAGGGGTTGCCAGTGTGATCAGCGCCAGTTTGCCTATCAGCATGCGGGTATGCGAATTGTTGGGGAGCGCCACCTGACAAGAAAAGGAGCAGGGAAGCAATCGTGAGGTGAGCGATCGCCGCGTCTCCAAGACAACGGATGCGGTCTGCGGATCGCGCAGGGTAATTTGTAAAGCTACCGGGGGCAGATAGGGCGTGGTTGGCTCTCCCACCGCTTCGACAGCGCCGTTCAGGGTGATCGGCGTATTGGGCTGCACCACCAGGTTGGTTTCATTCAACACCAGCCGCACAGAGTTCGGGTCGAGCGTCGGCATGGAGGGGACGATTTCTTCTTCCGATTCCACGGCCGCTGCGTCATTGTCCTCAGCCGCAGGCGTTTCGGCATCATCCAGATCATCCAGTTCCAGCCCTGCCATCAGCGAGGCCATGACTGCATCGGAGTCGGCTTCTGCCTGTTGACGCAGGGCGGCTTCAGCCGAGAGCAGAGATGGGGCTTCCGGTTCGAGGGGATCGGTCAGATCATCATCTGAAGGCTTTGAGGTTGCAGGATTTAAGTTCGCGGAAGCGACAGGAGCGGGCGCTGACGTATCCGACAGCGCGGTTGCCGCTGTCTCTTCGAGGTGGGGGTGCGGTTGCGCGAAGGAGCCAAAGGGATTGAGATCTGGTTCTCCTGCGACGGGAAGATCGGCTGCGCTAGGATGGGTTGAGGCTACCGCATCTTTATCGCGATCGGCGACAGAGGGGTTAGCGCCGCTGCGACAGTCTTCATCGCGACCAGGATTGTTCTGAGCACCCCCATCAGGCTGGAAAGCGGCAGACTGGGACGGCTCAACGCTGGTGAAGGAGAACGCCGAGCGATCGCCGGGCAACTCTGGCACCCAGTCATCGGCGACCTCAGACTCCTGCGCAATGACATGCAGTTGCACCGCTTGCTGCCAGGTGTCGCGGCCTGCGGACGTGATTTGCTCGCCCGAACATTGGAATTCCCACAACCCGGGCTGCAGCCAGGTGTAGGGAAATACCACCATCACACCATCGGGGTTGGTAAAGCCTTGGCGCTTTTTAAACCGGCGGCGGGGCGGATGTTCGTCGAGGAGGGTATGGGCGATCGCCACTTCTACGGGGACTCTGGAGCGACTCGATCGCGCCACCATGCGATAGCGCCCTTCGAGCACCTCCACATCGGGCGACTCTAGCGGTAACCAGGAGCGATCGCCCTCCCGTTGGATGAGAAATTCCCAGAATTCCATCAGCCTATCCCCTTCGCATGCTTGCGTTACTCGACCGTCGATTTCCCGGATCCATCAATTTCCTGAATGCTCCAAACTTACTGTTTAGAAAATGGATTGGAAATTTTTGTAGCGGGTGAGAGATTATAACCTGTTCAAAAAACGAGATTCCAACAGACGCTCCCACTCTTGGGGGTAAACTGGAAACTCGTTTTAACAGAAGCCCCTAAATGTGGCGATCGTCTCACCCGAATTCTGGCTTTCAGTCTAACTCAGTACTAAATGTATGCAGCGAATATCTGCATCATTCCTCTAAATAAATCTGCACTATGCCGAAACATGCCCGATGCCTCTGAAAATACGCCAAAGTCTTAGGAGCCGTTCAAAAAGTTTGGGGATGTGTTGGATTTCTCAGGCATGGGGCACACAAAAATCAACATTCCAGCTAAAGTCCTAGCGTGCCACTTCCAAACATGGAGTGATACCAATTCTACAAAAACCAAAACCAGATAATTTTTTGAAAGACCCGCGCTGCGGGTCTTTCAAAAAATTATCTGTAGTGGATTCTTAGCGAATTGGGATGACAGGCGTTACGAAATGCGCAACGCCGCCAAACTTTTTTGCCCCGGATGGCATCGTAGAAACTGTGAAGATTATGCATCGTCACCCAAGGTTGAACCACCGATTGAATGGATGGTTTGAGACGGGTTTTGAGGCTGTTGGATGACAGCATTTTCGTTACAACATGCTCAGTTGCTGGAGATGGGACTATGGCTAAGAACGGGTTTGAGAAGCACACACGCATCGGACATTACCGCCTCCCTCTGGCCATTGCCAGTAGTCTGTTGGTATTGGGCGTATTAGGTTGTGCGGTGCATGACACCTGGGCAAACGATGCCTCACGCACTGAGCGCGACACGCCCACGGATGTTGCACAGGAACCGGGGGACGCAATGCCACCAGAAGCCTTGCCCGAATTGGACGATCGCCTTGTGACGGCACAAAATGCCTTTGGGTTTAATCTGTTTTCCCAAGTCATGCAGTCGGCGAGCGATGAGAACGTGATGATTTCGCCCTCTAGTGTGGCGATCGCCCTAGCCATGACCTACAACGGAGCCAGCGGCGAAACCCAAGAGGCGATGGCACAGGCGCTGGAATTGCAGGGCATGAGTTTGGATGAGATTAACCAATCCAATGCGGCTCTAGAGACCATCCTAGAGCAGGCCGATCCACAAGTAAAAATTGGCATCGCTAACTCCCTGTGGGGTCGAGAAGGGGTATCGTTTGACGAAAGCTTTTTGCAGCGCAATCAGACCTACTACAACGCTGAGGTGCAGCGGCTCGACTTTGCTGATGCGGCGGCCACCGACGTGATCAATGAATGGGTCAGCGACAGCACCGAAGGCCGCATTCCTCAAATCATTCAGCAAATCGAGCCAGAACAGGTGCTGTTTTTGATCAACGCCGTCTACTTCAATGGCACCTGGAGCAATCCCTTTGATCCCGAACTCACGCAAGACCAGTCCTTTACCCTGGCCGATGGCTCATCCCAGATGGTGCCGATGATGCGGCAAGCGGGGCGGTTCCGCTACACCGAAAATGACCAATTCCAAGCGGTTCACCTGCCCTATGGCGATCGCCGCCTCAGCATGGTGGTCGTGCTGCCACAGGAAGGGGTGAACCTCAGCGACGTTCAGCAAACCCTGACCCCCGAGAACTGGGAGGCATGGGAAAATTCCGCCGGTAGCCGAGAAGGGATGGTGCAATTGCCGCGCTTCGAGAGCGAGTATGGCACCCAGCTCAACGATGCGCTCAAGGCGTTGGGGATGGATCGGGCATTTGACCCCAGCGTTGCAGAATTCGCAGGGATGAGCCGCGAAGAAGCGCTCTATATCAGCGATGTGCAACACCGTACCTTTATCAAAGTTGATGAAGCAGGCACCGAAGCCGCCGCATCCACTTCAGTGGGCGTAGGTATTACTTCTGCTCCGATGGATCCGCCCTTTCAGATGGTGTGCGATCGCCCCTTCTTCTACGCCATTCAGGACAATGAAACAGGGGCTATCCTATTTATGGGAACGGTGATGAATCCCGCATCTTAAATTCTTCAGCCAGAAGCCATTCGGTTAAAGTGGGTGGGCATGGCTCACCCATCCCACTCATCTACACACCCTCTGCTATGTCTCGCTACGACGATCCCTTCGATCCGCACGCCATGAAACGGCTGCGGCTATTTATTTACCTGATTCCAGTGATCGGGGTCTTTCCGGCAGGCTGGAAACTGGCGCAGCGCAAGGGCGATCGCAAAGAGCGAACGGTGTGCCGCACAGCCGTCACCCTGGGAATGGTGTGGATGCTGAGCTACTTGCTCTCTGGCGTCGGGGCGCAAACGGCCCATTCGCTGCCGCTGTGGGTGCTCAACGCCACCGCCACCTCAACCTACTTTGGCGTGAATCTGTGGCTGATGTATCGTCTGTGGCAGCGGCGATCGCTCCATTTGCCAGGGATTAGCGAGTTGAGCGATCGCTTGCCCTGACAGTAAGCCCTGACACAAAAGTCACTCCAATTTTCCAAAACCTTGCTACTATGCAGCATGGATCAGCAACGTATTCCTGGCTGATACCCTTCTACAGCGGGCTAGCTCGACAAATTGTTCCGATTATCCCGGACTGCTATACCCTAGCTTAGAAGGTTGAATGCAATGCCCAGGATATTCGCTTGGCGATCGCAGCAATCGGAAACGCCCCCCGTTTTTATCAAACGTTTGTCGCGATTTTTCCCTTCAGACCACCTTGGCTGATCTTCAGCTTTCTCGTTCCCCTCATCAGGAATGAGGCTGGGCTGAGGTGAATCCACCGTAGGCGCGTCAACATTGGGTCTTATGTCGTATTCCTGTTGAGAAAATCTGTGGTTCGTCCAAAAGTTCACAACTGGCTTGCGTCCCCGAAAAGAACGGCACGACCGAAACGTGCGAATCGTGCATGGTTTTTTCTGGGATTATTCACTGTCGGCATGACATCGGCGATCGCCGGAGCTGTGCTTGCGCTCTCCCTCGCCAGTACCCCGCTGCTGCAGAGCCAGCTCAGCCCAGAAGAAGCTGCTGTATTTGGCCAAGATGATATTGCTGCGGGGATGTTCCGGCTGCCCCAAGTAACACGGCCCGTCAATATTTTGGTGCTGGGGGTCAAGGTACTGAGTTCGGATGTCAGTAACCCACCACCAGAGGTGCAAGACCTGGGCTACCACGCGCTGGTCAACTCCTTCGAGGGGCTATCCGACACCATGCTCCTCGTTCGCTTCGACCCGGCAGATCAATCGCTCTCTGTCCTCTCCTTACCCCGCGATACCCGTACTTATGTCGAAGGACTAGGGACAGCCAAGCTGAATGAGGCCAATCTGTATGGGGGCGCAGCCCTATCAGCCACAGCAATTCAGGAGCTCCTGGGTGGGGTTCCCATCGATCGCTATGTGCGGATCAATGTGCAGGGGGTCGAAAAGATGGTGGATGCCTTGGGTGGTGTGAATCTCTATGTTCCCCAGGACATGGAATACACCGACGAAAGCCAGCACCTCTATATCGACCTGCAAGAAGGTGAACAGCATCTCGACGGAAACGAAGCCCTACAATTCCTGCGTTTCCGCTACGACGCCTATGGCGATATCGGTCGGGTGCAACGCCAACAAACGTTTATGCGGGCAATGGTCGAGCAGGCACTAAGCCCCAACACCTTGACCCGGATCCCACAGATTCTGTCCGTCATTCAAGAGAATGTTGATACAAACCTGACCGTCGAGGAGCTGGTCGCCCTCACATCCTTTGCATCGCAGATCGATCGCTCTGAGGTGCAGATGCTGATGCTGCCGGGAGAGTTTAGCGGCAATGGACAATACGAAACGAGCTATTGGTTGCCTCACCTTTCGTCCATCGACGAGATGATGGCCCAGTACTTCCTGGAATCCGGAAGCGATTCAGCGGTAGTAGCCGACGCTTCACAATTGGATGTATCGGACTTTGGGGAGTATGTTGATCCGTCTTACGTCACCATTGCCGTGCAAGACAGCACCGGGGATGACGGGGCAATGACCACCCTGCTCAACCAACTCGATCTGCAAGGCTTCTACCAGTCTTATCCCGACATATCCATCACCGAGCCCATAGGCACGACTCGCATCATTGCCCAGCGCGGCAACCGCAATGAAGCGATCGCAGTTCAGCAAGCCCTCGGCGTTGGTGAAGTCCTGGTACAAAGCACAGGCAACCTAGACTCAGACATCACGATCCAAATCGGCAGCGACTGGCTACAACAGCAGTAGGATTGGCTGATGGCGCGCCAAAGCCCGATTATTGTTTGACAGCCACGCGCTGCGTGGCTGTCAAACAATAATCGGGTTTGTACTCAAGCGCGTAGCGCCCTATCACTATTACAGCCCAGTGAGCCGAAAGAGGAGAAACTGGGTTTTCTGGTTTTCGCTAAAGTTGTCGTCACTGAGCAGAATCAAGCTTTGGCTACCGTCCGGAAGACGCGGCCCCAGGGTCATGGCTTCCAGGTTATCGAGGGTAATGCCCAGCTCCCGCAAATCCAGCAGCAGTTGCTTGCGGATAGGTTGAATGGTGCGCAGGTCGCCGCCGAACCGGGGAATGCCGGAGGTATCAGTCGCATCGGCGATCGCCAACTGGAACAGCTTGGCCCCTGCTCCCATAACCCCAAAGGTGCGCTCTAGGCTGAGGAAATGTCCCGCCTGATCTAGCACCAACAATTCGGTCAAGCCGTTAGAAATGACACCGTCGGGCGTTGGCTCCAAGGGATAGAGGTGTTCCGCCAGCAGTGAGGGCAAATCTTCCCCGACTAAATAGTGCAGCAGACGAATGGGTTCACCGACCGTTGCATCGGTCGATGCATCTTGGGCCAGGGATGATTCGGTTGCAGCAAACAAGCGAAACGGCTCGACATAGCCACTCTGGGTCGTAAAGCCACCTGGGTTGATGGCCAAGGACTCGAAGCTGAGGTTGTTCTGCACCCCCAAGGGTTCCCCGTCCTGCTCTCCCGGTATGTAGCGCCGTGGAATAGGCAGCGCGTTCAGCCATTCCCCTGTAGTGCGGTCAAATTCGTCAATAAACGGCGGAATTCCCTGGCTCGTGTCCCCTTCACTGGCCACAAAAATGCTCTGTCGAGGCGATAAAACAAGGGCTTCCGGATCAACGCTGCCAGAAGCGTAGGGTTCTCCTTCGGGGTTTTGCAGCGCCGTCGTTTGCTCCAGCGTGACATCCGCAATCTGCGCCGCTTCAGGATTTGTCGTATCGATTTGCATAGCCAGCGTATAAAACCGGGCGGGTGCAAAATTGCTGCGGTCATCGGAAAGAACAAAGAAGCGATCGCTCTGGCGCTCATAGGCGATCGCCGACAGCCCGCCCACTCTTGTCCCTTCAAATTCCTGCGACGGCAGCACATACTCATCCAAAAACTCAACCGACAAGGGCAGAAACAGGCGCTCCTCGGCAGATACCTGGGGCAAGCTACACCCCGTCAGGAGGGTAATGCAGCAAAACATGAGCAAGAAGACTCGCCACCAACGGCGATCGCAGGATAAAACAGAATGAGCGCTAAACCAGAGTCTTGTCATCGTGGAAGGGTGATTTACAGAATGGCAAATACGAGATTTGCCCAACATCGCTAGCATTTTTAGCCTATCGTACTTCGGTCGCAGCCCCCTGTGCCGAGCCTCGAAGGGAAGATACAACCGCTTCCCCGTTTACGAAAAAACGCATTGAGAATGATGAGACACATCACAACCTTGCAAAAGTGAACGCAACCATAAACCTGACGATAATTTGCTGATTCAATCAACCCCGTTCCCAAAAAAGTAAGGCATTCTGAGGAAGCCAGTTGAGCTAGACCTTCTTAGACCTGTATTTTTGCTCCCTTGGTGTCATGAATGCTCTGTACCCAACCCCTGGAGACTTGTGTAATTGGGGATAAGGTATCGCCCCCAAGCACCTTGGCTAAACACTTCTGGTTACTCTCTCGTGCGAATTGCAGCCGTCCCAAACGAGACGTTAACCATCAACTACCTAAAAAACTATTATTTGGATAGAGACATGGATCGGATTCTTATTACTGGAGCCGCTGGTTTTATTGGGCATCGTTTGGCAGAATTGCTGCTCAACCAGGGCAAAACAGTCATCGGCATCGACAATCTCAATCCCTACTACAGCGTGCAGTTGAAGCGCGATCGCCTGGCTCAGATCCAGGATCATCCCAACTTCAAGTTTTTTGAGATGGATTTGAGCGATCGCCCCCGCATGGAACAGCTTTTTGCCGACACTATGCCCGAGGCTGTGATCAACCTGGCGGCTCAGGCCGGGGTACGCTACTCACTGGAAAATCCGCACTCCTATGTGGATAGCAACCTGGTTGGGTTTATCAACATTCTCGAAGGCTGTCGCCACCACCAGGTAAAGCACCTCGTTTTTGCATCATCCAGTTCGGTCTACGGCAACAACCGCACCAAGCCCTTCTCCGTGCATCACAGCGTCGATCATCCCATCAGCCTCTATGCGGCGACCAAAAAAGCCAACGAGTTGATGGCCCATTCCTATAGCCACCTCTACGGCATTCCGGTGAGTGGGCTCCGGTTTTTCACGGTCTATGGCCCCTGGGGACGGCCCGATATGGCCACCTTCAAATTTACTAAGGCCATCCTCGAAGGACGCCCCATAGATGTCTACAACTACGGCGATATGCGACGAGACTTCACCTATATCGACGACATTGTGGAAGGGGTTATCCGCCTCATCGATCACGTCCCTTCGGCACAAAAAATGCCCATGACGGATGAGGAAGCCGCTCAAGTCCAGCTCTCCCCTGGGACTAGCTACGCCCCCTACCGCATCTACAACATTGGCAACAACCAGCCGATAAAACTGCTGGAGTTCATCGAGGTGCTTGAAGATAGCCTCGGAGTGAAAGCTGAGAAGAATTTTCTACCCCTGCAACCAGGAGATGTGTTGGAAACCTATGCCGATATTGACGCTTTGGTCGATGCGGTCGGGTTTCAACCCAAAACCACAATTCAGGAAGGATTAGCAAAATTTGCCGCCTGGTACTGCGATTACTACAACATTCCCCAGCGAAAAACAGCATAAGTGCAAAGAGGGGCGATCGAAGGGCGATCGTCCCTTTTACCAGAGCTTCACCTGAGACGAATAGGCCGGATGCAAAACGTACATCGTTCTGAATCAAGGCTTTATTGACGGCCTACCAGATATCCCGTTTAGCTTGAAAATAGATTCCTAGCTCTTTCTTTTAGCAAAAGCAACAACTGCTGAAGTTCTTCAGCATCACGGCGAATTAGCGAGGGATGATAGGCTTCCCATATAAAACCTTCCTCACTTGCATGTTTTAGCTGCCAGATAATACGATCAATTTGCCCAAACTCGCCCCGCGCAACCTCTCCTAAGGTAAGGCTACCATCACGCTTGATACTGATAGAAAAGGGGTGCACTGAAGGAATATTAGAAAAATCAACCCACATAGGATCTTCTGGTTCACCAAATGCTGATCCGCGATGTATATGGGCACGAGGACGCTCAGCATGGTAGAACTCCTGTAACGCTCGTTCACAAATACTTACAAACTCAAAGGTTTGTGGAGTTACATGGGATGAGAGGATCAGTGGAATATCCGTTCGATGAAGAGGAGGTTCTTCATAAGGAGGATTGAGAGAGAGGTTTTGAGGAGGATTAAAACCTGCCTCTGCTCTTAGAATTTGAGGCTCGGAGAACTCAACCGTAGGCACAAATGTAAATCGAATCAGTTCTGGAGCAGATGTCTGGGAAGTGTTACTCAGTTCGGATGTGTACCAGTCGAAACCAGCTAACTTATCGGCTTCATTAACTGCCAAATAGCGCGCTTCAAACAATAGTTGGTAATTCCCTTGTTTACCAAGACAAAACAATGACCCTTCATCAAATTTGTTAGATACAAGAAGCGTTTCCCAATCTGAGGCCACAGTAAAGGGAACAGCGATCGCTCGAATGGTTTCGGGCTGAAGTTCTAGAGTATCTGAAACGTAAATTTCAGCCCAGTAGCTTCCTGAGCGTCCAGGTGGGAGATAGATAACAAACTCAGGGTACCAGATAAATTTTTGAGCAAGCCCAACATCAAAAGCTTCGCCGTAAACTGAGCCTATATACTTTGAAGGATGTGAGATGCAAATGATAGCATCTCGATTACCACCGATCCCACATGCCATCAGTAATTTTGCCATTTTTGCTATTCTTCAACCATTCTCCAAGTCGGTTGACCCAAAGGCTGAGCTAACTAGCCGAAGATACTGCTAAAGAATTCGATCGCCTCTTTCAACGACTGAATGAAGGTGTCGATTTCGTCGGCAGTGTTGTAGAAATAGAGGCTCGCGCGAGCTGTGGATTGGGCATTGATAGCACGGTGCAGCGGCTGGGTGCAATGGTGTCCGGCACGAATGGCAATTCCCGATTGGTCGAGAATCGTCGATAGGTCATGGGGATGCACCGCTCCTGTGGTGAAAGAGACCAGGGCTGCACGGTTACTGGCATCCGCATTAGGTTGAGGGCCATACACCGTGACTTCAGGAATCTGGTTGAGTTTTTCAAACAGGTAAAGCGTCAGTTCTTGCTCGTACCTGTGAATCGTCTCCATGCCAATGCCAGAGAGATAATCCACCGCAGCTCCGAGGGCGATCGCCTCCGCAATGGCAGGGGTTCCGGCCTCAAACTTGTGGGGCACATCGGCATAGGTGGAATGGTCGAGGAACACATCCGCAATCATTTCGCCACCGCCGAGGAAAGGCGGCATTGAACGGAGGAGATCGCGCTTGCCATACAAGAAACCAATGCCCGTGGGCGCACACATTTTGTGCCCAGAGCCCACCAACCAATCGCAGTCAATATCCTGCACATCTACAGGCATATGGGGCAAGCTCTGGCAGGCATCAAGCAGAACCTTCGCATCGTACTGGTGCGCCAGGTTTGTAATTTCGTTCACTGGGTTGAGACATCCCAGCGTGTTGGATACATGCACTACGGCGACGAGCTTCGTCTTATCCGACAGCAATGATTTGTAATGTTCTAAGTCAAAGGCTTGGTTGGCATCCAATTCCACAAACTTCAGCACCGCCCCAGTCTTTTGGGCAACCAGTTGCCATGGGATCAGATTGCTGTGGTGCTCCATGACCGTGAGGATGATTTCATCTCCCGGTTGCAGGGTGTTCAGCCCCCAAGCGTAGGCCACCAAGTTGATGGCTTCACTGGCGTTGCGGGTGTAGATAATTTCCTCGCGATACTGGGCATTAATAAACGCAGCCACTTTATCGCGTGCCCCTTCGTACGCATCCGTTGCACGGGCACTCAGGGTATGCACCCCACGATGCACGTTGGAGTTGTCGCATTCGTAATAGTGCTGCAACGCCTCCAGTACCGCCTTGGGTTTCTGAGACGTAGCGGCATTGTCGAGGTAGACCAGGGGTTTGCCATGGACGTCCTGCGCCAGGATGGGAAAGTCGGCGCGGAGGCGGGAGGCGAGGGTGCGTTCTTGGGCGAGTGTCATGGTAGAGGTGTGGATGGATGGATGGGTGAATGGGTGGCTAGAGCGGTGAGGGAATGGATGAGCAGAGGGGTTTAGCGAGCGATTTGGAGTTGGTTTAACAGCCGTTGTTTGAGGGAAGGAACCGGAAGGTCATCAAGAATTTCGTAGGCAAAGGCGTAGATCAGCAGCTTACGGGCGCTATCAGAATCGATACCCCGGCTTTGCAGATAAAATACTTCGTCGGCTTCTAGTTGGCCGATCGCCGCTCCGTGGGTGCATTTCACGTTGTCTGCCACAATTTCGAGCTGCGGCTTCGTATCCACCCGCGCCTTGGGCGATAGCAACAGGTTGCGGTTCAACTGCCCAGCATCGGTCATCTGAGCGGCTTGCGGTACGAAAACTTTGCCATTGAAGATGGCATGGGCGCGATCGTCAATGATGGTTTTGTGAAGTTGACGGGTCTGGGCATGGGGTTGTGTCAGGGCGATCGCACTATGAGTATCGCTTGTTTGTTCGCCCCGTAGATAAGCCAGACCATTCAACACCGTCTCGGTTTGCTCACCGACCTGATGCACATGAAGATTGTGTCGCGACACCTGACTGCCGTAATCCACCGTCAGACCGACATACCGAGAGGTGCGTTCTTGAGAAATTGCCGTTTTGCCAATGTGAAAGGCAGTGGTGGTGTCTCCCTGGATGCGGGTGTGCTTCACCTGAGCGTTCTCCGCCAGGATGAACTCGGTGACAGCGTTAGTGAGGTGAGGCGTTGTGCCCAGAGAGACATATTCCTCAACCAGAGTCACAGCGCTGTTGGGTTCGGCCACCAGCAGGCAACGGGGTTGAACAAGCGAAGGGCGATCGCCCACGGTCACAAACAGCAGGTGAATCGGCGCGTCGACCACCGCATTCTTGGGCAAATGAATCAAGACTGCATCCTGGAAGCCAGCGCTGTTGAGAGCGGTGAACTCTTCCTCGGCACCGGAAATCTGGCCAATTTGGGCAACCAGGGCATCGGGTGCATCAGACAACGCTCCGACAAATACTGATTGAGGAATGGCCGTGCGATCGGAGAGTGCAGCAGAGAACTGGCCGTTTACAAATACGACACGGCTGCCAGCCGCTTCTGGCAGCGCATAGGCATCCAAATCCGCTGCGCTGGGAGCGACCGTACTATCGGGCTGGCTCAGAGCAACATCCAGCAGAGCCGACAGATCGGTAAAGCGCCACTCTTCATTGCGTGTGGTGGGAAAGGATTGAGACTGGGAAGGGGCGATCGCCCCTTCCCGCAGTGTCTCCAAACCCTTCACAGGAGATGCCGACGCCTGTGCTAGCTCCAGCAACGTTGCCCAATACGCCGCCCGCTGGCTTGCAGCCGTGACCTTCGTTGTTTCTTTTACGGGCGACACTTGAATCGTCATCTCACCGGCTCCTCTAAATCCCTGTCCATTTGCTCAATTCCTTGCGATTGATCGATGCGTTACCGCTCGCGCTCAACGCATCCTACTTCTGCCCTAGACGGCTGCGGTCTCTTCGACCATGAGCCAGTCGTAGCCGCGTTCCTCCAATTCCATGGCTAGCTCTTTGGTGCCCGTGCGAATGATGCGGCCATTGGCCATCACATGCACGTAGTCCGGCACGATGTAGTTGAGCAAGCGCTGGTAGTGGGTAATCACCAACATGGCATTGTCGGCATTGGCCAGCGTGTTCACCCCTTCGGCCACCGTCTTCAATGCGTCGATATCCAGACCCGAATCGGTTTCATCGAGAATTGCTAGACGCGGTTCTAGCAAAGCCATTTGCAGAATCTCGTTACGTTTTTTCTCGCCACCGGAGAAGCCTTCGTTGACGCTGCGGTTGAGGAAAGCTGCATCCATCTTCACAATGTCGAGCTTTTCCCGTACCAGCTCATCAAAATCAAAGGCATCCAGCTCCTCTTCACCCGCCTGCTTGCGCTTGGCGTTGTAGGCCACCCGCAGGAAGTCGAGATTGCTCACACCCGGAATTTCCAGCGGGTATTGGAAGGCCAAGAAAATTCCATTGCGCGAACGATCTTCTGGTTCCAACTCCAGCAAATCTTGGCCAAGATAGCTTACCGAGCCTCCGGTCACTTTGTAGTCTGGATGTCCCGCCAGCACTTTAGAAAAAGTACTTTTGCCAGAGCCGTTTAAGCCCATGATGGCGTGGATTTCGCCTGCCTTGACCTCCAAATCGACCCCTTTCAGGATGGAGTTCCCATCCACGGTGGCGGTTAGGTCTTTGACCGACAAAATCACATCACTGTTCTCACGAATCACGTCTCAACTCCTGTGCTAGGGATTTGTACTGTCCATTTATCGATTTCAAGCGCAGCAACAGGTGACGACTAGCGCTGCAATTTTTTAAGAATTTGAAGAACGGTGTAAAGCTCGTTGTCTGGATTTCGTAAGGCAAACTCACAGGAAACGGCGTACTGTGGAGCGCGATCGCCCATCAGCTTGACAAACGTAAATGGTTCACTGGAAGGTCGTTGCCAAAAGCGATAAACCTTCCGCAAGAGCGAAACCCCTTGCTGGTTTCGAGCTAGCTTTTGCATCTCAAGGTCGAAATCTATAGGCCGTTCAGCCCTCCATTTCGAGAAATCGTTTGGAGTAGCGGTAGGCTGTAAACCAACCTGCTGCCGCAGATCTCGCAACGTTACAGGACTCGTCAGGAGGGTCTGAACCATTGGCCATTACCCAACGCTACCTTCGAGCTTGAGGGCGAGGAGGCGATCGGCTTCCACCGCGAACTCCATCGGCAGTTGGTTGAAGACATCCTTGCAGAAGCCGCTGATCATCATGGAGATCGCATCTTCTGCTGAAATGCCCCGTTGCTGGAAGTAGAACAACTGGTCTTCCCCAATCTTGGAGGTCGAGGCTTCATGCTCGACCCGTCCGGTATTGTTTTGCACCTGGATGTAGGGAAAGGTGTTCGCGCCAGCGGTGTCGCCAATCAGCATGGAGTCACACTGGGAATAGTTGCGGGCATTTCCCGCATTGGGACCAACTTTTACCAAGCCGCGATAGCTGTTCTGCGACTTGCCAGCGGAAATTCCCTTGGAAATGATAGTGCTGCGGGTATTTTTGCCGATATGCACCATTTTGGTTCCAGTATCAGCCTGCTGCATGTTGTTGGTCAGCGCCACAGAGTAAAACTCGCCTACGGAGTTGTCGCCCACCAGCACACAACTGGGATACTTCCAGGTAATCGCAGACCCAGTCTCTACCTGAGTCCAGGAAATCTTGGAATTAACCCCTTTGCACAAGCCTCGCTTGGTCACAAAGTTATAGATGCCGCCTTTCCCGTTTTCATCCCCGGCGTACCAGTTCTGAACAGTGGAGTATTTGATGTCGGCATTGTCCAGTGCCACCAGTTCCACTACCGCAGCGTGCAACTGATTGGTGTCGAACATGGGCGCGGTGCAACCTTCCAGATAGCTAACCGAGCTACCTTCCTCGGCCACAATCAGCGTCCGCTCAAACTGCCCTGAATCCCCATTGTTGATTCGGAAGTAGGTTGATAGCTCCATCGGACACTTCGTGTTCTTGGGAATATAGACGAAAGAGCCGTCGGAGAACACCGCCGAGTTCAGTGCCGCGAAGTAGTTGTCGCCTACCGGGACAACACTGCCCAAGTACTTTTGCACCAACTCAGGGTAGTCATGCAGTGCCTCGGAGATCGAGCAGAAAATGACGCCTTCTTCCGCGAGCTTCTCCCGGAACGTCGTCGCTACGGAAACGCTATCGAAGATGGCATCCACTGCCACGTTCGACAACCGCTTTTGCTCCGACAGGGGAATCCCCAGCTTCTCAAAGGTGTCCAGCAACTCTGGGTCAACATCGTCAAGGCTCTCCAGCTTGTCCTTCTTCTTAGGTGCTGAATAATAAATGATGGACTGGTAATCGATGGGAGGATAGCCCACAGCCGCCCAGTCGGGCTCTTCCATTTTGAGCCACTGACGATAGGCATTGAGACGGAAGTCCAGCATGAACTCAGGTTCATTCTTCTTGGAAGAAATGAGCCGAATCACATCTTCGTTTAAGCCCGCTGGAATGACATCGGACTCAATATCTGTGACAAAGCCGTACTTGTAGGGTTGGTTAACTAGAGTCTTGACGGATGTAGTCATGGGTTCAATGTTTGCTCTCAAAGGCGTTGGGGATCAAGGCTAGCGCGATCGCTAAAAATCCTGACAGAAGCGAGGGAAACCGTTGCGCTCTACACCCCGCAGGGCGCTATTCGCTAGCGCAACGCTTACCCCTGGTTGGTAACGGTACGAATCTCCTCGAAGGTAATGTCCTGCTTTTCCCCAGCGAAGTCATTTTCTTCGGTGAGAAACAGCATGCAATGGCATTCTTTGCGCTCTCGCATGGGAACACAGGGGCAATTCCAATAGGCTGCCGCCGCTTCGGCTTCCTTGTCTTCGTAGTGACGACAAGGGCAGAGGGGCGCACCCAGCTCATCCTTATGCTTGGCCAATCCTTCGATCACCACAGCCGTGACGCCGGGATCAACACAAAAATATGTACCTGTCCGCTTAGCATACTGCTCAGAGAAGTGCCGCATGGCTTCCAGGCTTTTGTCCGTTGCTTGATTTGGATTGGTTTGTGTAGTCATTGGTTTTATTGCTCAGGATCGGGCGACAAATCGGTCATTCAAGATTCTATAATTAAAACAACCTGCTTGTTGCTTAACTCAATTGTAGGGTACTTTAGCAACAAGACTGTTGTCAAAGTGATAATTTGAGTTAAGTTTTTCCGCTATCACTTCGGAAGTTGCTTGTCTGATCGTTTCACCCCAAAGACGGGACTATAAAAGGAACCTGCGAGTTCTTTTACAGATGATTCGTTCATTCTTTGCTTTTGTCGGCTTGAAGATACGCCTCTGGTAATAACAATGACAGCGACCCAGCATCCTTCCACAAAGCAGGATATCCTGCATTATCTCGCGAAACGGGGACAGGCAAGCTCTCAAGAAGTTGCCGAACATTTTGAAATCAGCCCTCAAGCGGTACGTCGACACCTCAAAGACTTGACAGAAGAGGGATTGGTCGAACACGAGGCGGTGCAAACTGGGATGGGGCGTCCCAACTACGTCTATCAACTCAGCAAGAAAGGGCGCGATCGCCTGCCTGACCAATACGATGACTTTGCCCTGTCGCTCCTCGATACCCTGGCCGAAACCGTCGGGAAGGAACAGATGAAGACCATCTTGAAAAAGCAATGGCAGCGGAAGGCGCTCGAATATCGCGATCGCCTCGGGTCTGCCGCTTTAGAAGATCGGGTGGCACACCTGGTCGATCTGCGGCGGGCTGAAGGCTACATGGCAGAGTGGCATCGGGTCGAATCCGAGGAACCCAACACGCTGATCACACCCGCCTTCATCATCACGGAATACAACTGCGCCATTTCCCAAATTGCCGAATCCTTTCCCAGTGTGTGTGGGCATGAACTCGAAATGTTCCAAATGGCACTACATGACTGCAAGGTCGAGCGCACCCACTGGCTGGCTAGCGGCGAACACCGCTGCGGGTATCTGATTCAGGCGAATTCCTCCAATTAACCCTTTGGCCAATTAACCCTACTTAGTCCCTATTAGTCCCTATTAGTCCCTGTTAGTAAAAAAAAGAGGGCGTATCGCCCATCTATAAAATTCCACATCTATAAAATCCCACCTGTAAAGTAAAGTGTGGCCAAAGAGGCATTGATGCGAGAACCGTTGATCGTGGAGCGAATGGGATGGATGCTGAATCTGCGACACCAGAATTTTTGACCCAGGAAGAATGCCTGGAAATTGACAAATCGATGTTGCCCGCTCGCGATCGCTTCTCTGCAAGAGTAGCGGTCTATGCCATGCGATCGCTCAAGCAAGTTTCCGCCGAAGAGGGGGTGGCGATCGAAAACCTCAATGCCCAACAAATTGGTAGCTGGATCAGCCGAGATCCCAACCTCACGGCAGAAAAGGGATTTGACGGCAGCTTCAAAGGCTTTTTCCTGCAACTGGTTATCGCGTCGCTGCGACCCCTGCGCGCCATGTCCACAGAGTTTGACACGCCCATTGAGTCGCTGACCATTCCACAGGTGGTGGCATGGTTCAAAAAGGAAGCCGATCAACGGATTGCCACCGCCGAGGAAGCGCCATAGGCCGTTTTCAATAGGTTGCAGGCGCGATGAACCTGCCCATCTGCGGATTCAGTTACAGTTGAATCATTCATATGTAGGAGATAAAACGGGATGCGATCGCCCTTTCCCGGCATGAATCCCTATCTGGAGACGGCGGCTCTATGGTCGGCGGTTCACAATCGCCTGATCGCGGCGATCGCTGATGAGTTAGTCGAACATCTGAGCCTTGCCTATCGGGTGGAAATTGAGACGCGAACCTATCTTGAAACGGATGAAGGGAGCATTTTGGTTGGCTTGCCTGATGTGGCAGTTGTGACACGCTCAGCACAAACTATGACCGAGAGCCTCGTGACAACGCAACCATCATCTCCTCCAGAAACCGTTACGCTGCCTATGGTCGAAGCAGTGCGGGAATGGTATTTGGAAATTCGAGAGGTGGCCACTGGGACGGTTGTAACCGCAATTGAGATCCTATCCCCAAGCAATAAACGCCCTGGAGAAGGACGCCGCGTATATGAACGCAAACGCAACCAGATTTTCGCAAGTTTGACCCATTTGGTTGAAATCGACTTACTTCGCAGCGGGCAACCCTTTTCCCCCATCGAGCAACAACGGCAGGATTATCGCATCTTGGTCAGTCGCAGCGATCGCCGCCCCACCGCACAAATCTATGCTTTTAGCCTAAAAGAACCCATTCCGGCTATCCCAATTCCATTGCTACCCGAAGAGCCAGAACCTTTGCTCCATCTGCAACCACTCCTCCAGCGCGTGTATGAAAAGGGTCGGTATTATCTGGCAATCGATTACCAGCAACCGCCCCAACCTCCACTATCAGAAAGCGATCGCGTTTGGGCTGAAGCATTATGCAAAGATTTTGAATCTCCAGATGCGGACTCCTCACGATAACAAGGGGCGAGACGCGGCGATTCGCTGATACGCTATTGAGGGCAAGCGTGTTGCTTGTGCTCCGTCTATTTGTCTAAAAGGCTATGCCCGACTCTGTTCTCGTCACTGTTCCTGGTACAACGTCCAACTTGGGGCCTGGATTTGACTGCCTGGGAGCAGCATTAACGCTCCACAATCGGTTTCGGTTTACGCGGGTGGCGGAGACGGCTCCCGATGTGACGATTGAGGTGTCCGGGGCGGAAGCAAGTCGGGTAGTGTGCGATCGCTCCAACTTGGCCTATCAAGCCTTCACAAAATTTTTTCAACATGTCGATCAGCCCGTGCTGCCGCTGCATCTGATGATTGAGTTAGAGGTACCGTTGGCGCGGGGGTTAGGTAGCTCAGCAACGGCTATTGTCGCCGGGTTGGTGGGAGCCAATGTGCTGGCGGGCTCGCCGCTGAGCCAAGAACAAGTGATGGCGATCGCCATTGGCATGGAAGGTCACCCTGACAATGTAGTGCCTGCGTTTTTGGGAGGATGTCGTCTGGCAGCGGCTGACCACGGGCAATGGACGATTTGCGATGTCCCCTGCCACCCGGATGTGGCGATGGTAATGGGTATTCCCGATTTTGAGGTATCTACCGCTGAAGCGCGACGGGTCTTGCCATCGGAATATAGCCGCGCCGATGCAATTTTCAATGTGGCGCACTTGGGTTTGTTGCTGCGGGGGCTGGAGATGGGGAATCCCGAGTGGCTGCAGATGGCACTCAAAGATCGCATCCATCAGCCCTACCGCACGTCCTTGATGCACGGATTTGAAGCGGTGCAGCGGGAGGCGATCGCCGCTGGAGCCTACGGGGTTGTAGTCAGCGGAGCCGGGCCGACGTTGCTGGCGATCGCCCATCCCAACCAAACCCAAAAAATTGCCCAGGTCATGGAAGCGACCTGGGACAAGTTGTCGATTCAATCCATCGTCAAGGTATTGAGTATTGACCCCCAGGGCACTCAGATTATGGTGGATGCCTAATCGTCAGCCCCAAAGGTGCAGAAGCGTCATGCCAAAATCTAAACCCTAAAAGCCCAATGCCTTAGCTTTGTAAGGACGCAGAGCCAAAGGTGGCATTGAACTCACGGCACCAGATGGCGGCAGATTGGTAATCTTCGAGATTAACATCGGCAGGAATGACATATTGTTGGGTACCATCAACCATCTGCAGCGGTTCCAGTACCACGTAATCCGCTTCATTGATGGGGAAGGCTGGGGGTGTCGATTCGCCGATCACATCCGCAGAACGATGGAGGACAACCACTAGGTCGGGTCCTGCATCGGTTTGGAAGTCTTCACCAAATTCCAGGACGCGCTCACCATCCCGCTCCACAATCTGAACGCTCCCTTGGGTTGGGTGTTCACCATCCACAAACATCCCTGTCCGCAAAACACTAGGGTCGGTCTGCGCCACATCGGCAGGGTCATCACCCAGCTCGGGCATATCGGTTTCGGCGTCGGGTACTCCTTCTGCAGTCGGAGCGCTGGTTTCGGCATCGGGTGCCACGTCTGAGGTTTCAGCCTCAGGCTCAGTTTCTACGGCAGGTGGATCCGTTGGGCTGGTGCCGCAGCCAACGGCCAGAATAGCCAGCAAACCGAGTGTGAAGACGGATTTCATAGCGGTGACCTCCTAAAAATAAGTAAAGAGGAGTGCGGAGTTGAAAGAGCGAGGAGTGCGAACTTGAGAGGGAAACGTGTGATGGTTTGAATCATAGGCAGCGGAGATGGCGCTCATGTGTCGGCTGCTTAAAATTGTCGTGTCCAATCCTGGAACCATCGCTCTACGACAACCTTCGTCTGGGTGAAAAATTCAACGGCATGACGCCCCTGACCGTGTAGATCGCCAAAAAAGCTCTCTTTCCAGCCGCTAAACGGGAAAAACGCCATTGGAGCTGCCACCCCAATATTAATGCCAATATTTCCGGCTTCGGCGTCGTAGCGGAATTTGCGAGCGGCGGCACCACTGCTCGTAAAGAGGCAGGCCATGTTGCCCCAGTGGCCGCTGTTGACGAGGGCGATCGCCTCTTCAATGGTCTCGACATGGAGCATCCCCAGCACAGGGCCAAAGATTTCTGTCTGGGCAATGCGGCTATCGGGGCGCACATCTTGCAACAGTGTGGGGCGGACAAAGCTCCCTTGCTCATAGCCGCTGATGTTGGGCTGACGCCCATCCACCAATACGTTTGCCCCTTCTTCAAGACCTTGATCAACCAAGCCCTCAATGCGCTCTCGACTAGCATGGTTGATGACAGGTCCCATCTGTACCCCAGACTCCAACCCAGAGCCGACGACCCGAGACTTTGCCCCATCAGCGATCGCCTCCGTAAACGGCTGCTTGGCCTGCCCCACCGTGACCATCAGCGATGCGGCCAAACAGCGCTGTCCGGCACAACCAAAGGCGCTGTCCAGGGTAATCTTGGTGGTCATCTCCACATCGGCATCCGGGAGAATGATGATGGGATTTTTGGCTCCACCCTGGCACTGCACCCGCTTTCCATGGGCAGCGGCCTGCTGGTAAACGTACTTCGCAACCGGACTCGATCCCACAAAGCTGATGGCGCGGATGGCCGGATGTTCCAGAATTGCATCCACGGCTTCTTTGCCGCCATTGACCAGATTCACCACACCTGCCGGGATTCCCGTTTGCTCAATCAGCCGCATCACCTTGTACATCGTCAGCGGCACTTTTTCCGACGGCTTGAGCAGGTAGGTGTTGCCACAGGCGATCGCATAGGGGAAAAACCAGAAGGGAATCATACCCGGAAAGTTAAACGGGGCGATCGCTGCTGCCACGCCTAACGGCTGGCGAATCATCATCTCATCAATGCCTCGGGCTACATCCTCCAGCACATCCCCCTGCATCAGCATGGGAATACCACAGGCCACTTCCACATTCTCGATCGCCCGTCGCAGCTCACCCCGCGATTCCCCCAGCGTCTTGCCACATTCCAGGGTAATGGTTTGTGCCAAATCCTCTAGGTTCTCGTCTAGCAAGCGCTTGAGGTGAAAGAGGTACTGCACTCGGTCATTGGGTGGTACCCGCCGCCAGGACTGGAATGCTACCGCTGCCGCCTGTGCGGCCTGCTCTACATCACCAGCAGCGGAAAGGGGCACCTGTGCCAGCACCTCTTGGGTGGCCGGGTTCTCCACATCCAACCATTCTGCCGCTGTTGAATCTTGCCACCGACCGTCGATGTAATTCTGCAGCCGTTCCACCATATCCACACCCCGAAAAATTTTGGATTTTAGATTTTAGAGCCTCTTCTTTTTTACCCTTCGTACCTCTGCGGTCTCAGTGCGAATCTCCTTAGTCAGAGAGCTCCATTCCGTATCATACGGGAAACGGAAATCATACCAATTCCATGAGATCTAGAATCAGTTCATTTTTTGAATCCCTTACAGTGTGAGGGATTCAAAAAATGAGCTGTCGTCGATTCTTCGTGTGTTGAGCTTACGTCCGAACCAACTTGAGCGCGAGGTCAACAATGAGCCCCTTTAGAATCTGGGATTTGTGTCTACTTCTTCTAGGAGTGTTTCCTCTTCTGTGGGTTGGCCATAGAGCAGTTGGGCAAACTTCCCTAGCGGCTGTTCCACAACATCTTCCTCAAGACTATCAATGTTTCCCTGTTGCTGCGCAATGATTTGCTCCGTGAAGTAGTCGATACGGGCGGGGTAGCCGAGTTCCTGGGCGAGGACGAGGGCTTGCCGGAAATGGACGATGGAACGTTGGATATCGCCGCGATCGCGATAAATTTCACCAATGCTGGCCAGGGTTTCCATCGTTCCCAGGCGATCGTAGGCTTCTGCCTCGACCAGAATGCGAAGCTGATAGACCACCAGTGCATCATCGGGGCGATCGAGGGACATATACAAATTCGCTAACTGCGTCAATGCATCGGTGGCATAGCCATATTGCTCCTGCGCCAGAGCCGTCACATAGGCTTCTTGGTAGCTGGTAGCGGCTTGGGCATTTTGCCCCAATTCCTTATAGCTGTTGCCGATGTCGATCCGTAGCATGGGGATGCGCATGGGGTCGAGTTCTCGATACCACTCCACCAGTTGCAGCAAGATGTCTACGGCTTCTTCGTGCTGATCGCCCTGTTGATAGGCATAGCCCAGTAAATTCAGGTAGTTCTCTTCCTGGACGCGATCGCTCCGTTGCCGTGCCCGTCGTAGCAATTCCTCATAAATTTCAGCGGCTTCTGGATAGGCAAACCACCCCAAATGCAAATCCGCCAGAGAAATCATGGTGGATTCCTCCGTGGCCAAGTCTCCTTCGGCCCGTGCCTGCTCCAGAATTTGTCCATACAGTCGCACGGCAGGATCATAGGCTCGCATCACCTGATAGCTATCGGCGATGGTCAGCAACAGACCAAAGTCGAGGGGTTGTTGCAGCTGCAAGTCCTGTTCGATAATCAGCAGACGCTCGGTAATAATCTGCACTTGGCGGGGCACATTCTCTTCCCAGGCACGCGTCCCAACGCGAGCCAGAGCGGGGACTTCTTCTTCGTAGCCCAGCGCTCGCCGCAACCGCAGCTCTCGATTCCAGATCTCAAATGACCGATTCGTTTGCCCAGCCGCGAAGGCAATCTGTGCTTCTCGATTCAGCCGATTGAGAGCCAGCCGGAGTTCATAGCGTTCCAGTGGGCTGAGGGGACGATCGACGATAGGCTCAGGCAATAACGGATCCGGTTCAGTCAATTCCAGAGGATTTGGCTCAAATTCGTCTTCTTCATCGTCTTCCTGGGCGAGAACGGGAGATATGAGTAGGCAACTGATGAGTGGGAGGGCGATCGCCATCACCCGTACCCAGCGCCTTACCGGGTTGCCAGACGACTTGCCATGTGTTGCCCGTTGTATCATCACCATTCTCAAGTTGGATTGTTGAACCACAAAGTCACCCAGGTACAAAGGGTAGATTAAAGCTGAACCTCGGATGAAGGCTTGATTTCGACGGGGCTCAGCCAGCTATCCGTTCCGTACCCTTTGCGCTCAGGGCACAGCCTTGAACAAGGAGATTCGGTTTTAGACTTCCCCTCGTTGCATTGCCTCTCAAAAGCGTACAGCAGATTTTGTTGCTTCTTTCCACGACGAAGAAAAGGGTTCCGGTTGTTTCCACCGCATCCATAGAATGAGAATGCACGGTGAGGCAGGAACCAAGTATGAATTTTTTCCGAGAAGGGTGCGCTGCACCCGTATTTGTTTAGCGTCGGGTCTTCGTTTTCTAACGCGAGAAGGATGCGCAAACAGATAGTGGGCTTATAGGGTTTAGGCGGAACGTTACCCCATCCACCGATTGATACCGTGTTGTCCCCTTGTG
>JADEXA010000130.1 GCA_015207365.1 Vacuolonema iberomarrocanum LEGE 07170 | reverse complement strand
TGCGGCTTAGCCCAGTCGTTTACTCGGCTCAAGTGGCTATTTGAGTGGTTTGTGCAAAACACGACCTTTGATTTCCCCAAACTTCACCTGTACGGAGAGTTCTCAGAAATCAAATAGGATTCCTATAGTAAGCTCCTGTTCCTGGCATCAGCGTCGTAGCGATCGCAATACAAATATGAACGCCCCCTAATATGATGTTCGTATAGCGATTGGCTACAGGATTCAATATCAGAGACAAGACAACCATCATCGTTGGGATTGACATTAATATTGCACTTCCCAATAAAAATGCTCGATTGATTTCAAAACCGGATACCTCTCCAGCTATTATTTGCTCGATCATCCCTGCCCTAAATAGCGATAGAATATCTGCATATAAATAGCAGAACATCGTAGCTGCCCATAATGCTGCGAGTTTGATTTTCACGTCTTCTAAAGTTTTCACGGACGTTCGTTTCAAATTCATGGTCTTCTCCATTTAATAGAGCGTGAACCCAATTCAGCGCATTGATGGGAACCGATGAATCAGGAAAACGGCTGACAAAGTCTCAAGCGTGAGCTATCCCAAAACTCTTCCTGGAACAAGTAAGTCAATATAGGTCTCAAGCTCATCGATCGCAGGCGTCGCCACTGATGTTTGGCGAGCCAATGCCTGGAATTCGGTTGTGAGTTTTTGCATCTCGTCCCGCGCAGCCTTGGCATGGCGAGCAGCAATGATTTCAAAGTGTTGAGTATTGGCCCACCCTTTCAAGAGGGCAACAAGCATTGGCTCCGGCAGCCACTCCCAAAGCCTCAATTTGGCCGGTGTAATCGGGATATCAAGTGCCTGCAACACCTGGAAGCCTTCACGCATTGCGCGAACCATGAGATGCAACGCTTCCGGCATTTGGACCAATCGATAGCGATCGCCCCCTGCCATATACAACGCATTGGCAATAGGTGTCACCAATGCCACATGGGTTTTCTGCCAAGCGTCTATGTTGCGGCTGATAGCTACTGGAAAACCGGCCCGTTTAAACGTACGGGCAATTTCTCTCAGGCGGGGAGTCACTTGTCCATTCGGTTCACCCAAAATTGTGGGTTGAATCCGACTCGAAACAAGATAGCGGACGATATGCCCCTCTAACGTTCCGCCTGCACCTGGAAATCCAAGCAAGAGGCGCTCTCGCCTCACCGCTTGCAACCACTCCTCATAGCCAGAAGGATTGTTGACCATAAACAGCACATTTGGGGTGCGTTGATGGGCTGACAAAATAGGCAATATCGCTGAAACCTGATTTTTACGCATCGCCACAACAATCAGGTCGTAGGCATCTTCTGGGGATAATTGCTCCACAACGTTGACATGAACGATTGTTTGTTTACCCGTCAGCGCCTGTTCTAAACCAATGCCGTACTTTCTAAGGTCTTTTAAGCGCTGCCCCCTGGCCAGAATCGAGACATCGCACCCCGCCTCTTGCAATCGCGCAGCGTATAAACTGCCAATGACTCCAGCACCATAGAACAAAACTTTCATGACCCTCTCCTTGCCCTTTCAGTGGACAAGTGATGAGCTGGCTAACCCCTATACTGTGAGTCTATAACAGAAGTCTAAAGAAGTCGTGAGGAACGGTGCTTCTCTTCAAAAAGATATATGTCAGATGAGATATAGCGTTTCCTATTCTAGTGAGGTACACTTAGAATAGAATGTTTATTTCCTAGGGGACGACTTGAGGTGCAACCCTATTCGCTTGACTTCCGTAAAAAGATTATCGATATCTACGTTAAA
>JADEXA010000129.1 GCA_015207365.1 Vacuolonema iberomarrocanum LEGE 07170 | reverse complement strand
AAGTTTCACCCATCCCAAAAGCTGTGCCCTTGCAAAGACTCTCAAAAGTCGGCCTGACCCTCTGTGTTGAAGCACTCTACGCCTGCGTTCTCAACACAGGCACGACTCTGTTTGTCCAAAATCAAAGAAACAGTTTGCTGCAATTTACCTGTTGCTGTGGATCGCGTTTCATGGCTGGGGGTTAATCCCGGCTAATTTTGATCCAGGACAATCGCTCCCGATTCATATTTGTGACATTATGGCGCTGCTAGTACCGTTGGCTTTCATTTGGCGAAAGCGATATCTGATTGCCTTGCTCTATTTTTGGGGTATTGGATTTAGTCTTTGGGGGCTATTAACACCTGATTTACATGTGGGGTTGCTAAGTCCTCTGTTTTGGCTCTTTTGGCTTCATCATGCAACCATTGTGGGCGCTGCGATTTACATGTTGGTGGTACATCAATTTCGGCCTACCCGCAGAGATTATAACTTGGCGGTGAGAGCTGGCCTATTTTACGTAGCGTGTATCTTTCCCATTAATGCGGCTTTTGGCTTCAACTATGGCTATCTTGGCAGTTTAGATCCCGGTCAGCCCTCATTAATTGGTTGGCTAGGTCCTTGGCCTTGGCGAGTTGGGGCGATGGTAGCCTTGGCCTGGTTAGAGATGACCCTGCTACTCATGCCCTGGGAATGGGTTCGGCACAAAACAGAGTTTCCATAATTAGCATCTAGCATCGCATACTATCAAATCCGGTTAAATCACCGTAAAACCCAACCATTGTTTGTTGTTTTTGCCCGCTGCTTTGTAAGTCGGTAGGTGCGATTAAACCGAAAATCCTAAAAACCTGCACCGCCCGCGCTGCGGGCGGTGCAGGTTTTTAGGATCTGGTTTTTTATCATGTCGAACTACTTACCACAAGAATAATGAACATATCACACTCGGCTGAAACCTATGATTTTATTGCGTTAGAATACAAGTGATACAGTTTTCAAACAATTCAATAATTTCTCCTAAAGTGACACTTAGAGCTAAGACTCTAGATGCTTTACCTTGGCTCTAAGCAATAGAAGATGAGGTTGTTTAAAGCGATTCGATATCGCGCTTTTGACATAGCTGCATGAGAGTCACTGCGGAGTAATAACGCAGCTATTGGTTTCTCTTTTGGATGAGAGATTTAACCTCAAGATGTTTGCGAGATGTTTGTCATACGCTTTTCTCTCAATAAAGGACATATTTCATCTTTAAAGTGAATTACCTGAGTCCTACGAAATTACCCCTTATTTGAGTTTTTGGGGACTGAAAATTACTTTCAGGCGATTCAATTCTCTAGGTTCTAACCAAACAACTTTGCCAGGTCGAATCATGAGTGACAAAAAAAGAAATAGCCGGGAATCCAAACAGCCTTTTAAGAGAACCAAAGAAGAAAAAAAAGATCCCAAAAGACATGATAGTCCTACAGCCAAATAAGAGGCTTGATCCTAGGTTCTAAACTCATCACAAGCTGCTCGCCGACAGGCATGCACCAAAACATGCCTATCCATTTAAACACAACTTAGATACTCATTAAATGCCAACTTCTACTGCCATAAGGCCAAACCACGGTTTTTTGCAACAGAGTTTTCTCGCAATAAGAAAAAATTCGCAATCATTACAAAGCAAATCTTTAGCTGCGCAGTGTATGGCCGCTCGACAAACTTGCCCCTGTTGCCATTCAGTTTTACTTCGACATATAGCGTTTCTCAATCTAGTGAGGTACAGTAACAGCAATGCGTAAACCATCCCTTGATGTCGTCTAACGTTACCTGGTCGAAGGCTTCTTCAATGGCTTTATCTAAATTTGGATAACTCCTGG
>JADEXA010000128.1 GCA_015207365.1 Vacuolonema iberomarrocanum LEGE 07170 | reverse complement strand
TCTTTAACGTAGATATCGATAATCTTTTTACGGAAGTCAAGCGAATAGGGTTGCACCTCAAGTCGTCCCCTAGGAAATAAACATTCTATTCTAAGTGTACCTCACTAGAATAGGAAACGCTATATCTCAGTTAAATGATAAGAATGTTGCTCTATGCCATTCAGTCTTATATAAAAAAGTCGATCCCAAATTGAACGATTATGGCTGGCTAAGTTTCTAGCTAGGAGGCATATTCGACTTCCTTCAAAATCTTACTTTTGCAACTTAGCCAAGCCACTGGATAGATTCCCAAATACTCAATTTGCAAACCTAAATCGACAGTCCCAGTTTCAGTCCGAGTACTGCATGAATCAATAACACAGCCATAGCCACGCTGCCTAAATAGGCATGGATAGAACGAAATCCTTTACCTTGCGAAAAGCCAAAGGCGGCGATCGCCCCATTCACACCCAACATGCCAATAACCAATGTACCCGTCCAAAAGTGAGGGCTTTGCAAGATAGGTTGGTTCTGCATCACCAGAGACAAAACTCCGCCTGTGTAGCCCAACGCAATGAACAAAAACATGAGCGGGGCAATTTTTGCATGTTCTGTGCGCTTCTCCGCTGCTGCCGCATCATCCGTAGCTATCATCAGACGCCCCTGCCAGCCCGTCAAAACAACGAAGGATCCCATCACTCCGACCACAATTCCCATCATCACCGGATGTCCCCAATGCACAATGGGTTCGGGAACACCCAAACTACGAAACCAGTCCGCGATTGGCTCTAGAAGCTGACTCAGGCTCTCTGACATATGTTGTTTCCCCATCAAAAGCAACGGCTTTACGTATCTTTATAATGCCATTCCATCAGACGGTTTACATCACAAAATCTGCCTCATATCTGGGTTACGCTGCTTCAGCCGAATTCTGTTTTAGGAGTGGAAATCCTAGTTGCTCTCGTTGTTGTAAGTAAAGCTGGGCAACCTGCCGAGCCAAACTTCGCACCCTACCGATATATCGTGTTCTTTCGGTCACTGAGATAACGCCCCGCGCATCCAACAAATTGAACGTATGGGAACACTTCAACACATAATCGTAACCCGGCAGTACTAGCGCCAGCTCCATCAGGCGCTTAGCTTCCTGCTCATACAACTCAAATAATGTAAACAACTTCTCCGCATCCGATGCCTCAAAGTTGTAGGTGGAGTTTTCAATCTCTCCCTGCAAATACACATCCCCATAAGTCAGAGAATCATTCCAGCGCAGACTAAAAATATTGTCGACCTCCTGCAAATACATGGTCAACCTTTCTAACCCATAGGTCAGCTCAATCGATACCGGACGACAATCAATCCCTCCACATTGCTGAAAATAGGTAAACTGCGTTATTTCCATACCATCGAGCCAAACTTCCCAACCCACTCCCCAGGCTCCAACGGCAGCATCTTCCCAGTTATCTTCTACAAAACGAATATCGTGATCCTCGGGCCTAATCCCAAGCGCTTTAAGAGAATCCAAATAAATGTCTTGAATATTTTCAGGCGAAGGCTTAATCAAAACCTGGTACTGGTAATAATGCTGTACCCGGTTGGGGTTCTCTCCATAGCGACCATCAGCTGGACGCCGACAAGGTTCTACATAAGCAACAGACCAAGGCTCCGGGCCAATCGCTCGCAAAAATGTGTGAGGGCTTTTTGTCCCAGCTCCCTTTTCTGTGTCATAGGGTTGAACAATAAGGCAGTTGCGATCGCCCCAAAACCGATGCAGTGTTGCAATCACATCCTGAAAATTCACAGCCAAAGACCCTCCATCCATAAAGCAGCACCCACTCATCATCGCTCAAAACCGATGCAAAACCCTATGTGCAGCCTTTTTCAAGAAATTTTAGAAAAACCCATGAGAAAGGAGTTGACAGGGAGAGGCGGGAGTGGCTATGTTAGTAAAGCGGTGAACGAGCGCACGGGACAGCGAGAGCTGAAACGGGGCGCGAATTTTCCGTCTGAACCTAGGCAAGC